>JAEZCC010000029.1 GCA_023412715.1 Bacillota bacterium | reverse complement strand
GCGGCCTCAACCCGGCACCGCGCCCCCGTGGGGGGGCGCGCATCTCCGGAGCCTGCCGTCGCCGTATGAACGGTTACGCGTCGGGTTCTACTTTCTTAAAGAATTTCTCTTTGCCGCCTTCGGTCTTGATGATGACGGCCGCCTTCACGGCGTCGCGGTTTTCGTTGAACTTGATGTGGCCGGAAACGACCGTTCCGTCATAGGCTTTCAGGGCGTCCCTGATTTTCGCGGCGTCCGTGCTGCCGGCTTTGGTGATGGACTGCAGCAGCACCTTGCCGGCGTCGTAGTTCAGCGCCGCCATGGCGTCCGGGACCTCGTTGTTATATTTCGCCTTGTAGGCCTTGATGAAGTTGACCACTTCCGCCGAGGTGTCGTCCGGGGAATAGTGGTTGGAGAAATAGGAGCCGTCGACCGCGTCGCCGCCGATGGAGAACAGCTCGGAGGAATCCCAGCCGTCGCCGCCGAGGAACGTGGCCTTGATGCCGGCCGCGCGGGCCTCTTTTGCAATGACGGCAACCGTGTTGTAATAGTCGGGCAGGAACATGACGTCCGGGTTCTTCGGGGCGACCTTTGTCAGCTGTGCGTTGAAGTCCTTGTCACCGGTGTTGTACGTTTCGGAATCGACAATCGTTCCGCCCTTTTTGGTGAAGTATTCCTTAAAAGCGTCCGCCAGACCTTTTGAATAGTCGTCGCCGTTGTTGTAGACAATCGCGGCCGTTTTCGCCTTCAGGTCATCGGCTGCGAAGGTCGCGACCGCCTGCCCCTGGAACGGGTCGATGAAGCAGGTGCGGAAAATATAGTCGCCGGCCTGGGTGATCTTGGTGTTGGTGCCGGTGCCGGTCACCATCGGGATCTGATCCTGCTGGCAGATCGGCGCGAGGGAGTTGGCGCAGGTGCTTGTCAGAGGCCCTACGATGCCCACGACCTTGTCGCTGTTGATGAGCTTCTGGCCGACCGTGACGGCCGTGGCCGCTTTGCCTTCATCGTCGGAGAAGATAAACTCGATCTTTTTCCCGAGAATGCCGCTGCCGTTGTTGGTTTCTTCCTGAAGAAGCTGAAGACCCTTCTGCGCAGACTGGCCGAATGTGGAGGTCTGGCCGGTCAGCGGCGTGACGACGCCGATTTTAATGGTGCCGCCGGAGGCGGTGGTGTTTGCGGTCCCGCTTGTCGCTGTGGTGGAACTGCCGCCCTGGCACCCCGCGAGCGGGAACGCCATGGCTGCGCTCAGAACAGCCGCCAATATCTTTCGGTTCATAATAGATCCTCCTTCTTGATGATAAATAAAAAGTGCGCAAAGCAATCCCCTTGATTGACTTGCACACCTTTGTTTCAGAATATGTGGTTTTGTGGGTACCCGGTTAAAATTTTAAAGCTATTATAACCGATAAAATTTCACTTGTCAATTGCTTTCAGCATAATGTTTTGAATAATTTTACGGAAAACTCTGTAAAATTTGCATACATCCGACCCGATTTTGCCCTTACCGCGAGGCTTTTGCAGGAAATAACGAATCTCCTGCGCAAACGGATTCATTTTACGAAGCCGATATTTTCCAAAAACGCAGAAACCGGTCATATGACCGGTTTCTGCGTTTTTGGGGAGGAGTTGTATTGAAAAGGCGTGGCTCTCCAGCCACAGGACTTATAATCGGAATTGAGCTTTTTTCACGGGCCGTGCCGCCTTGCGGCATCCCTTAGCCTGGCTTTATTATATTGCCGGTGCATCCGGCTGTCAACGCTTTTGAGAGGATCAGGGCAAGATTCTACTATTTGTATAAAACGTTCCTGCCCCGATGAATATTTTCGGTATGTTTTATTTTCTGTCAGGTTTCGCCGGAAAATCCCCGCTTTTGCGCACGGATCAAAGTGTTTCTTGTATTTGGGCCGCCCCGATGGTAAACTGAAAGAAAAAGATCGCGCGGGAGGAAATATGGAGCTTCAGAAAAACCAGGTCGTCCCTCTTGAAATCACAGGATATACCGCCGACGGAAGCGGCGTGGGCCACTATAACGGAATCGCCGTGTTCGTCCCCCAGGCCGCGGCCGGCGATCGGATTGAAACAAAGATACTGAAAACGGCCAAAAGCTTTGCCTACGGCAAAATAGAACGCATCGTTTCCCCGTCGGAGGATCGCATCCCCGTCGACTGCCCGCAGTTTTCCCGCTGCGGAGGCTGCGTCTTCCGCCACATCTCCTATGAGGCCGAACTGCGCGCGAAGCAGCAGCGCGTGCAGGACGCGCTGGAGCGCATCGCCGGGTTCCGCTTCGCGGTCCTGAAGCCCATTGTGGGCGCCCAGAACCCGGACCGGTACCGCAACAAGGCACAGCTGCCCGTCGGCGACGGCCCGGACGGGAAAATCCGCATGGGGTTTTACGCCGCGCGGAGCCACCGCATCATCGACTGCACGGAGTGCCTGCTTCAGCCGGAGGAATTCGCGCTCGCCGTGTCCGCTTTTCAGGAATGGGAGCGCTCCACGCGCGACAGCGTTTACAGCGAATCGACCGGCAGGGGCGCCTTGCGGCACTTTTTTCTGCGCAAGGCGGAGGCGACGGGCGAGGTCATGGCCTGCGTGGTGGTCAACGGCAACGGCGTCCACAACGAGCCGGAGCTTGCCGCCCTGCTGAAACAGAAAGTGCCCGGCCTCGCAAGCGTCGTCGTCAACAGCAACCGCGAAAAGACAAACGTTATCCTCGGCAGAAAATGCCGCACCGTCTGGGGGAGCGACTTTATCACGGATCGGCTGTGCGGCCTTTCCTTCCGCATCTCCCCGCTGTCCTTCTACCAGGTCAACCCGAAGCAGGCGGAACGCCTGTACGGCCTTGCGGGGCAGTATGCGGGCCTGACCGGCCGGGAAACCGTCCTCGACCTTTACTGCGGGACGGGGACTATCGGCCTTTCCATGGCGAAAAACGCCGGGCGGGTCATCGGCGTCGAGATTGTGGAGCAGGCGGTCGAGGACGCGAAGAAAAACGCGGCGGAAAACGGGATTGGAAATGCGGAATTCCTTTGCGCCGACGCAGCGAAGGCGGCGGATCTGCTGAAGGATCGCGGCGTCCGGCCGGACGTGGTCGTACTGGATCCCCCGCGCAAGGGTTGCGACCCGGCGCTGATCGGCACCGTGGCCCAGATGGTGCCCGCGCGCGTGGTTTACGTCTCTTGCGATCCCGCGACGCTGGCGCGCGACCTCAAGCTGTTCGCCCAGTACGGGTTTAAAACGATGGAGGTCACGCCCGTCGACATGTTCCCCCGCACGGCGCACGTTGAGTGTTGTTGCTTGCTTGAGAGTGTGCAAAGCGTTATAAATAAAGGATTCAGTGAGACATTCAATCGCCTGTGATTTCGAATATCTCTTCGACCGTCGTGCCGAAGACCTTTGCGATGTCAAATGCCAGCTTCAGGGATGGATTGTATTTTCCGTTCTCCAAATGGACAATCGTCTCGCGGCGAACCCCTACAAGGGAGGCGAGTTCTTCCTGCTTCATGTCGCGTATCGCTCTATACTGCTTGATTTTCGTTTTGATTGTCATACTTTCTTAGCCCCGGCTTTCGCGATATGAATAGATTGCCAGCAGAATAGCAAAGACAAGGATAGACGATGCAAATCCGATAACAAGCCCTATTAGATAGATGTTCATACTGATAGGGAATGCCCTTGTTGCCGCCGTGATGATGTCTATTACCATTCCCGTAAAAAATGCAGGGGTCGCCGATTTTTTGATGTTTTCCCGGAACAGTTCGTCTGGGATTATCCGGGAGAATCTGAAGAAAATGAAGAAGCAGAAAAACCACAGGAAATTCCAGTTGTGCGAGATAAAGCTCAGAATGCCGAGCAAGCCTAAAAATCCGAGATAACCAAGTTTATTTTTCATGGATATGCCCTCCCAAAAGTTATATAAATATCACTTAATGTTATAAATATATAACTTATCATTAGCCTTGTCAAGTCATTTTTAAAATATAGAAAGAGCCGCCAGGGGAATACCAGTGAGATGCGGCATGCTTTTCATAGCTTCAAGGCATGTCGAGTGCGTGGCATTGATGTCGGGGGTGAAAGAATGAATGTACGGAAAGCCCGGTAAATAAGCCGTTTCTGTGATTTTGTGATTTTCAGGCTGTTCTCTCAAAGCGGAATGTTATCCGTTCCCGGGAATAAGTCCATCGGGACGGATGCCAGGCGCGAGCGTACAGGATAGATGTTTTGGGCCTTTGGGCATGTGTGTGGAAACAGTCTACGCTGAGATGAAAAGGTGAAGCAGATGAAATATGCGGCGCTGTTTCGGGGAATCAATGCGGGCGGTAAAAATGCTGTTAAAATGAACGACCTGAAACAGTGTTTGCTTGATCTGGGATTGAAAGACGTCAAAACCTATGTTCAAAGCGGCAATGCGGTTTTTGAGTCCGGCCTTGACGAAACCACTTTACAGAATAAGATTCATGGTGGTTTTATGAAGCAATTTGGATTTGGAAGCAGTGTAATCCTGCGAAATATCGACGAGATGCGGGACCTTATCGCGCAGCTTCCGTTTATGCCGGAGGAGATTGCGGCGGCCGAAACGGCCGACCCTCAAGTGGAACACTTATATGCATATTTTCTGGACGAACCGTCGCGGCAGGAGCGGGTTCACCTCATTTGCAAAGGCTATGACGGCCCCGATCGGCTGAGCGCCGGAAAAAGGGGACTATATCTTCTTTGCCGTCAGAGCATACGGAAATCAAAGCTGGCGGTTCGCATGTCCAGGACGTTTCATACGGCTACGGTGCGAAACTGGAAAAGCGTTCGCAATTTATATGACATGCTGACCAGCCTATGAACTGAAAAGGAATTTTGCCATGGAGAATCTGAAAATCGCCTTATTGCAGCTTCTGCCGGAAAACACTCTGGACGGCAACCTGCAAAAAGGACTGCAATCTTGCATAAAAGCAAAGGAAATGGGTGCGGATCTCGCGCTGTTTCCCGAAATGTGGAGCGTTGGCTACAATATCCCGGAAAACATCGACGAATTGAATACAAGCGCTGTATCGGCCGACGGCGGGTTTGTCGGTTCGTTCGGCAGACTCGCGAAAGAACTCGATATGGCGATCGGCATCACGTTTCTGGAGGAGTTCAGGCCGCTGCCGAGGAACACGCTATGCCTATTTGATCATTTGGGCAACAGAGCGCTTACCTATGCGAAAGTACATACCTGCGATTTCGGCGACGAATGCCGGCTGACGGCGGGCGATGACTTTTACGTCGCGGATCTCGATACAGCGCAGGGAAGCGTAAAAGTCGGCGCGATGATCTGCTATGACCGCGAGTTTCCAGAAAGCGCAAGGGTTCTGATGCTGAAGGGCGCCGAGATCATTCTGGTGCCGAACGCCTGCCCGATGGAGATCAACCGCATCTCCCAGCTGCGGGCGCGGGCGTATGAAAATATGGTCGGCATCGCGACTGTGAACTACCCGAGAGGCAAGCCCGAATGCAACGGCCATTCCACCGCGTTCGACGGGATCGCGTACAGGCCGTCCGAGTCCGGTTCCAGAGATACGCTTGTTGTGGAAGTCGGTGAACGTGAGGGCATTTATATGGCTGACTTTCCTATTGATGAAATCAGAAAATACAGAAGCCATGAAGTGCACGGCAACGCATACCGCCATCCTCATAAATACAAACTGCTCGTTTCCGAAAGCATTGAGGAACCGTTCATCCGGAAAGATTACCGAAAATCATGAACGGGGATAACCATACGAGGCAATGACCGCCCTTGCTTTCACTCTCCGTCTAAGAAGGCGCAAAACTGCAGCCCTCTCAGAAAGCCTGAAACGACAGGCGAGTAAAAGCACTGGAGACCGCACTGGCGCTTATTGAGATAACAATGCCGTAAAAGTAACCGTAAAGGGGCGTATGTGATATTGCAGATGCGAAGACGAAAAAGCAAAGCACGCTTACGCTCGTGTTATTCATCATTTATTTACTGGCCTTGGCTTGGCTGATTCTCTTCAAGCTGCAATTTTCTGTCCCGGCAGCGGAAGAAGGACGCGTTGCTAATCTGATTCCGCTTCTGGGATCTTTCGATGGCAACGGCGTCATTCGCTTCAGCGAAATCAGAGTTAACATTCTCGCTTTTATCCCTTTGGGAATCTATCTTTGTATGCTGAAAAGCAGGCGGCCTTTTGCGGGAAAAGCTTTTGTAATTGTCGGGTTAACTCTGGCTTTTGAGATAACGCAATTCGTTTTCGCAATCGGCAGAGCCGACATCACCGACGTGCTCGGCAACACGCTCGGAGGGATCATCGGGATTTGCGTTTATGCGGGACTTTATTGACTACGGGTTCGGCGGGCTGATAAAGGACAGCCGCGAAGGCGGGAACGAAATCTGGGCGGCGTCTTTGTCCGCATGGCTTCCGCAAGCGGCGTATCTGCTGTCCGAATCGGCGGCGGCAGGCGGCAGCCCGTCGTGGCGCGGCCTGTTATACTCGCTGAAATGCCCCAGGACCTTTCTCTTCGGTGAGAACTCTTTGCCTGACCCGGATGCGCAGATCCTTGCGGAGCACGGGATTCGGATAGAGATCGTGAAACGGGCCGGCCATTCCATGGCGTGGGAAAACCCGGAAGGCCTGGCTGACGCTGCCGGCCGGGGGATTGGGTCGGAAGGATAAAAGGTTTGGGCGGACCAAAATCGTCCGATTGGGTGAGAAAATGGAGTTTATGACGCTGAACGATATCAAAGACAAACTGGATTTTTTCTGCAAAATGTACGACACGGCGCGGCTGGTCGACCCCGAGCGCAAAAAGGTGCTGGAGTATCGGGCCTCCTCGCTGGCGGGAACGCAGGAAACGTGCCACGCCTATTGGGGAAACGGCAAGATCTGCGACAACTGCGTGTCGATCCGGGCCTATCAGGGAAACAGAAGCTTCATCAAATTGGAAAAAAGCAAAGACGAGGTTTTTCTGGTGACGGCGATTCCGATTGAGAATGCCGGAAGGCCGGCGGTGCTCGAGCTGCTGAAGGACACCACCGGCACGCTGCTGGTGGGTTCGGGGGACTATAACGAAGGGGAAGTCTTTCGCCGCTATGCCCAGGAAATAAGCGATATGATCGTCAAAGATCCCCTGACCTCTCTTTACAACCGCCGTTTTGTAAACGAACGCCTGCCTGCCGATGTCGTAAACGCGGCGCTGAAGGGTTTTCCGCTGTCCGTCTGCTTCCTCGATCTGGACGATTTCAAATCGATTAACGATCTTTACGGCCACGGCGCGGGGGATTCGGCGATCAGGGCCGCCGGTCATACGATTATGGACAATCTCCGCTCAGGTCACGACTGGGCGGCCCGGTACGGCGGGGACGAGTTTCTTCTCTGCTTCAACCGTACCGGCAAAGAGCAGGCGGCCGCCATCGCGGAGCGCATCCGGGACGAGATTGAAAAAATACCGGTGGATTTTTCATCGGGGACCGTTCGTCTTTCCATCTCTTTCGGCCTGAAGACCATGGAAGCATCCCCGATGACGGCCGAGGAGCTGATTCGCGGCGCCGATCAGGACATGTACCGGGCCAAACGGGCAAAACAGTCGGCGCGGGAGCAGAAGCCATGCTGAAGGGGACGGAGGGCCCGGCCGTAAAACAATTTTCAAAAGAGGACGCCGCCTGAAACGGGATTTCCCCGCAGGCGGCGTCTTTTTATCCGACGAAAACGCGCGGCTATTCCTGCGCGGCGTTTGCCCGCGTGCCGCCCGAGGATTTCACATGGAAGCGGAAAGCGAAGAAGCCCGCTGCGAACATCACGGCGATGCCCAGCACGCCGTAACGGGAATGGCCGGTCAGCTGGGTCAGGACGCTCATCAGCAGCGTGCCGAAGAAAGCGGCTCCCTTGCCGAAAATGTCGAGCAGCCCGAAGAACTCGTTCGCGTTTTCCTTCGGGATGAGGCGCGAGAAATACGAGCGGGAAAGCGCCTGAATGCCTCCCTGGAAGACGGCGACGCAGACGGCGAGAAACCAGAATTCCCATGCTTTATCGAGCTGCAGGGCAAACAGCGCGATGCCGAAGTACCCCAGAATCGACAGGGAAATCAGCTTCGTCGTCTTCATCGTCTTCGTCAGGCGCGCGAACAGGATGGAGCAGGGGAAAGCCACCACCTGCGTAAGCAGCAGCGCCAGCAGCAGGTTGCTGTCGGAGATGCCTACGTCCTTGCCGTAGGAGGTCGCCATGTCGATGATTGTGTAGACGCCGTCTATGTAGAGAAAAAACGCGAGCAGAAAGGTGAAGACGTCCTTATACTCGCGGATGTGCGTGATTGTGTGCCACAGGCGGGACACGCTGTCGCGCACGGGGCGGCCGGCGTTTTCAAGGGCGTACACCTGGCGGTACCTGCCCAGCAGCGGGACGGTGCAGAGCAGCCACCACGCGGCGGTGATGACAAAAGACAGAATGGTCGCGTTTTTCGACCCCAGCCCGGTTTTTTCGGCGGTGAGAATCAGCACCAGCGAGACCGAAAACGGGATGCAGCTGCCGATGTAGCCCCACGCGTAGCCGTGCGCGCTGACCCGGTCCACGCGTTCCTCGATGGCGACGTCGGGCAGCATGGCGTCGTAAAAGATCAGGCTGCCGGAATAGCCGGACTTCGCAATCACGAAAATCGCCAGAAAGACGAGCCAGCCGACCGGCAGGGAAAGCCCTAGGCAGCCCGCCGCGCCGACGGCCAGAAATCCCACGAACAGCGGCTTCTTGAACCCGCGCAGGTCGCCGACCGAGCCGAGAATCGGCCCGAGGATCGCGACGATGATGGTCGCAAGGCTGGTGGCATACCCCAGATATGCGGTGGACTGGGCGTTCGTGATTCCTTCGGACGACGCGAGGTTCTTGAAATAGATTGGGATGACGGTGGACACCATCAGGGTGAACGCCGAGTTGCCCACGTCATAGAGAATCCAGCTTTTCTCCAGCTTGTTCATCTGCATTTTCTCCTTCATAATTGGTCCCGAATCCCGCCGGACACGGCTGCGCGGTCCCCATCGCGCCGCAGGCCGCGCGGATCCGCGCGGGGGCTTTTTCGAGCGCCCCGGCGTACAGCGCGTCCAGGCGCCGCATGTGCTCCCGCTGCTCCGGCGGAACGGAGCCGGGCAGCACGAGCGAAGAGAACGCTCCGCGTTTCCCCAGCGCGCCTTCCAGTATCCGCAGAACTTCTTTCCGGTCCAGCAGCCGGATGTAGAACCGCATGGACCTCACGCAGCCCCGGACGGTGTCCGCTCCCATGCCGGGCCACAGCGAGGCCATCGCGCGGAAGTCCGGCCCGGAAACGGGGATGAAAAGATACCGCGGCTCTTCCAGGCCGCGCCGCAGCATGAGCTGCCGGTCGTAGGCGGATTCCATGCGCCCGTGGTCCGCGCTGCTGCGGTTGTGCCCGTTGACGTAGGGGTGGCAGCACGCGTCGAGCGTGTAGTGGCAGATAAGCCCAATCAGGTAAGACAGGGCGGCTTTCTCGCGTTTCTCCGCCAGAATCGGGCCGAACATCCGCAGGCCCGGTTCCTCATGGCGCGTCATGCCGTACTGAGAAATCTCCGTCTTGCGGTAGGGCTTATGGAAGAAAAAAATATCCGGCCCCTGCAGCCCCAGATTGTATTCCTTTTTGTAAGCGAGCGCGCACGCCCTCAGGTCCGCGTCCAAACGGCCCAGAACGTCCTGCCCGAACAGATAATGCGCCGCACAGGCCGGCATAAAGCGGTTCCCCTTTCCGAATGCATCGCAGCAAAGCGCTGCGCCGTGTTCCCATTCAGTGCAATTGTAGAATACGGACGTAGGAAATCTGTGTAAAACACGTTAATTCCATGTAATTTTTTGAGGCGGCGCCCGTTTGCTCCGCCGCTTGTAGGCAAGGGCGGAAACGGCTATAATAGGGATGTCTGAAACGGAGGGAAAAAGCATGATGCTTGAAACGCAGCGGCTGGAGCTTGTCCCCCTGCCGGCCCGGCAGCTGAGGCTGTGGGCGGAGAACCTTTCCGCGCTTGAAAAAGAGCTTTCTTCCGTTTACAGGGCGGAGCCGCTGGAAGGCTCTTTCCTGGAGATTGTAAGCGGGCAGATTGAAAAGACGGAGCGGGACCCCGAACATTATCCGTGGCACAGCTTCTGGCTGCTGATCCGCAAACAGGATCGCGCCGTGATCGGGTCGGCGGACTTCAAGAACATGCCGGGCCCTGGCGGCGAAGTGGAAATCGGCTACGGCCTGGGAAAGCCGTTCGAGCACCGCGGCTATATGACGGAGGCGGTAAGCGCCATGCTCGGCTGGGCTTTGGCGCAGGAGGGGGTCACGTCCGTCGTTGCGGAAACCGGGATCGGCAACCTCGCCTCGCAGAGAGTCCTGCGGCGCTGCGGATTCACATTGGAACGGAGCGCGGACACCCTTTGGTGGAGGGCATGCGAAGCTGTTCCGGGTAACGGAACAGGCCAGATTTCTGTAAAGGAGGCCCTACGGAAGGACATGAGCATGGAAACGGAGCTTCGGAAAACCAAGGACTTCATTGAGGAAGCCGAGAAGCTGAAATCGATCGTCCGCACGGCGTGGACGGGCGCCGGCCGCAGGGAGAGCACAGCCGAGCATTCCTGGCGGCTCGCGCTTCTCGCGGGCGTGCTGGCGGAGGATTTCCCCGGGACGGATCCGGCCAAGGTTTTGATGATGTGCCTGATCCACGACATCGGCGAAATTTACGACGGCGACGTTTCCGCGGCGCTCCGCCCCGACAAAGAAGCGAAGCACGAGACGGAGTACAGGGCCGCTCGTTCCGTTTTCGCCCTTCTTCCGGAGCCGCAGGCCGCTTATCTTCTGGGGCTGTGGGAAGAGTACAGCCGCAATTCGACGCCGGAAGCCAGACTGGTCAAGGCGCTCGACAAGGCAGAGACCATCCTTCAGCACAACCAGGGCAAAAACCCGCCGGATTTCGATTATGCGTTCAATCTCGAATACGGGAAAGAATATTTCGAGGAGGATGAAATCCTGAAACGCCTCCGCGCCATGCTCGACGCCGACACGGAGAAAAAGGCGGAGGGCCGGGCGTAAAATCCGCCGGGCCCTCCGCTCCGGAGCCGGGCGGCCTTATCCGCCGCCGTGCCGGCCGGGCGGGCAGCAGGCACGCAGAATGTCCAGCCCCTGCGCGTCGATCTCCCCGGTGAGCTGGATGGAAAGCAGAATCTGCTCCCACGCCATCGCGGGGAAGCCGTACTGATAGTACAGCTTCCCGAGACGCAGGAATTTGCCGCGGCAGTCCAGCAGATCCAGCAGGGGGAGGGATTCTTCGAACAGAAGGACCTGGCCGCAGGCCAGCAAGCTTTCCAGAATTGCGAAGATCGGGTCGGCGTACGGACAGCCGTCCGGTTCCGGGGAGCCGAACCCGAACGGCCCGCAGAGCTCGCCGTTCATGGTGCGCAGCCAGCCCTCCGCCGTCCGCAGCTCCGGTTCCGTCAGAAGCGTTCGCCTGTCTTTCGTGGGGAGCCTGCCGCTGCCGAACAGAGAGCAGAGCAGCAGCAGCCAGGCGGCCTCATGGCTTTTTTCCTCCTCCGGGATGCGCGCAAGGATTTTTGCCGCGCTCCGGAACCGGCAGAGATAAAAGCTGCAGGCGCCTTTCAGGAAGAGTCCGCGGGCGCCGCCGGAGGCCCCGCGCTCGGCGCGCAGGCAGGCGGAAAGAGCCTGGCGGTACATGCGGCGCCCGAAAAAAATCTCCGCGAGGATCCATGCCGGCCCGCTGCCGTGCGGCGCGGAGCGCGACATTCTTTCGGCGATTTTCTGCGCCGGGTACCCGGCTTCGGCCATCAGGTCCACCGCTTTCTGGTATGCCGGGCGGAAAGCGGGCCACGCCCGGGCGGCTTTCAGGCAGCGGCGGATCGCTTTTTCGGTCTCGCCGAGCTTTGCGAGGACGACCGCCTGCGAATATTCCGCCTGGTAAGACGCCGAGCCGGGAATGCTGCAGCACAGAAACGGGGATTTCCCCGCGCTGACGCACTTCCTGAAATACCGCAGGGCGGCGCGCGGATCTCCGCAGCGGTGGAGCGCGCACGCTTTCAGGTACAGAAAGTCCGGCGCCTGAAGCGGAAAGCGGTTCAGCCCCTCCGTCACGAGGGTGGAAAGCTCCCGGTCCAGCTTGAGCCTGTCGCAGCAGACAATCATGCGCAGCAGCAGGACGGGCGTGTAGCTGTCCCGCAGGTCCGCGAGCAGGTGGCTCCGCCGAAAGCAGCACAGCGCCTTGTAGGGCTGCGACATCGCGAGAAATTCGTTCCCCATGCAGAACAGCATGAACGCGTCCAGCGGGTTTTCGTTCAGCTCCATCCGGATCAGCCGCAGGTTTCTTGCGTGCTTGTTTTTCTGCCGGATCTGCCGGTCGAGATACCCGTAATGGTAAAAAGTGACGTCGGCCTGCCGGAACGCCTGGACCGGCAGGCTTTTTTCGCCCTGGACGACCTGCTCGTGGATGCGGCCGCGGAACCGGTAGCCGCGCCCGTTGCGGATGAGCCTGATGCTCTGGTTCACGGAGCATGCGCTGCCGTCCGCCGATTCCCCCACAAAGCAGACCGTCCGGCAGCAGAAGATGTCGCAGTCGTTCCGGCTGGCGCGCAGCATGCGGAGTATTTTTTCCGCGCCCCCGTCCTCCAGACGGTCGTCGGCGTCCATCAGCAGAATCCATTCCCCGTTCGCTTTGGCGATGGACTCGTTGCGAGCGTCCGCGAAGCTGTCATTCCAGGGAATGTGAAAAATTTTTGCGCCGAACCGGGACGCGATCTCGGCCGTCCGGTCTTTCGAGCCGGTGTCCGCGACGATGATTTCGTCGGCCAGCCCTTTTACGCTTTGAAGGCAGCGGGGCAGGTTTTCCTCTTCGTCTCTCACAATCATGCACAGGCTCAGCAGCATGAAGACCCTCCCTTTGCGCCCGGACCGGAATGTTTCTGGTTACAGCCTATGCGTCCCCGCAAAAAGAGTTCCCGCCGCGTTTGGGCGGCGGGAACCTGCGTTATTCTTTCATTTTCAGCATTTCAATCTGTTTGGCCATCTCTTCGGGCGAATCCGAACCTTTTTTCAGAAGAAGCTGCTGCGTTTCTTCCGGGAGGGAGAGAAATTCACGGTCCGTGGCATCGCCTTCCGGGTCGAACAGAGGAGCCGCAGGGAAATAGTCCCCCGGATAAGTGAACATCTGTTTCATCGCCTCCGCATTTATTTTGCGCGGGAAGGCTGTTTTTACAAGTCGGCCGGGCCGGTAAATACCGGCAGAAAACCGTCGTAATACCCGGTGAAAAACAAAGCATATCGAAGGAAAATAAAGAAATTCAGAATAATTCTGTACATAAATTCAAAATTTTATGAAATACAGCAGAAATATCAGAAAAAATATTGACAAATAAGGGATGTGCAATTATTATTTGATATGTTGCGTTTGCGGCGTGCCGCCGCGGCCGGGCCCCGCCGTCCGGCACGGCGGAAAAAATGAGGCTTGCCCCGGCGGGCCGCAACGACGGCTTTCAGGCGGGCGGCTTCTTACACCCTGCCCCGGGAACGCACCCGATTGACTGTGTGTAAACTTGTGTGCAGGCGCAGCCTGCCCGCAGAAGGGGATGCGAAGTTTGGGAAAAACATCTATTATTTCGCTGCAGAACATTGAAAAGTCGTTCGACGGCGAAACCGTACTGCAGAATTTCAGCCTCGACATTGCGGGGGGCGAATTCGTCACGCTGCTTGGCCCTTCCGGGTGCGGAAAGACGACGACCCTGCGCATCATCGGCGGCTTTGTCCGGCCGGACGCGGGCGACGTGCTTTTCAACGGCGTCAAAATCAACGACCTTCCGCCGCATAAGCGGCAGGTCAACACCATTTTCCAGAAATACGCGCTGTTCCCGCATCTGAACGTTTACGACAACGTGGCGTTCGGCATGCGCGTGCACGGCAAAAGCGAAAAAGAGATCCGAAGCCGCGTGGGCGAGATGCTCCGCATGGTCAATCTCGACGGCTTTGCCCACCGGAACGTGAACCTGCTTTCCGGCGGGCAGCAGCAGCGCGTCGCCATCGCGCGGGCGCTGGCGAACGACCCGAAGGTGCTTCTGCTCGACGAGCCGCTCGGCGCGCTCGACCTGAAGCTGCGCAAAGACATGCAGGCCGAGCTGAAAAAAATCCAGCAGCAGACCGGCATCACCTTCCTGTTCGTCACGCACGACCAGGAGGAGGCGCTCTCCATGTCCGACCAGGTGGTCGTGATGGACAAAGGCTCCATTCAGCAGATCGGCACGCCGCTCGACATCTACAACGAGCCGAAAAACGCCTTTGTGGCCGACTTCATCGGCGAGAGCAACATCATCGACGGCGTGATGCGCGAAGATTATCTCGTGGAGTTTTCCGGCCGCGGATTCCAGTGTGTCGACAAGGGCTTCGCTCCGAACGAACCGGTGGACGTGGTCATCCGCCCGGAGGACGTGGACATCATCCCGCCGGACGGCGAACACCTGAGCGGCGTGGTGCAGACCGTCAACTTCAAGGGCGTCTTCTACGAGATCATCGTGGACGTGCAGGGCTTCAAGTGGATGATACAGACGACGGATTTCGAGCGGACCGGAGCGAAAATCGGTATTTCCATCCAGCCGGACGAGATCCATGTGATGCATAAGTCGGAGTATTCCGGCATGTTCGGCGACTACAGCACCTTCAGCGACGAAATGGACGACGATTTTCAGGCGCAGCCTGAAACGGAGGGGGCGGACCTTTGATGAAAGCCAGGCTTGTTTCCGCCCCTTACCTCGTCTGGATGGTGATTTTCATCGTCATCCCAACGGCGCTGGTCCTGGTGTTCGCGTTCACCGACCGCAGCGGGCATCTCACGCTCGCCAACCTCATGGGCGTGGGGCAGTATTCCGACATTTTTCTGCGCTCCATCTGGATGGGCGCGGTTTCGACGGCCGTCAGCCTCGTGCTGGGCTATCCGCTTGCCTATTCCATCTCCAAGTCCGGCGCGCGCCGGCAGAGCGTGATGATCATGCTCGTCATGCTGCCGATGTGGATGAACTTTCTGCTGCGCACCTACGCCTGGATGACCCTTCTGGAAGACAGCGGCCTCATCAACCGCGCGCTGGCCTTCCTGCACCTGCCGGCCGCGCACATGATCAACACCCCGGGCGCCGTCGTGCTGGGCATGGTCTACAACTACATCCCCTATATGATTCTGCCGCTTTACTCGGTGCTGACGAAGATAGACCGCAGCGTCATCGAGGCGGCGCAGGACCTCGGCGCCGACGGGAAGACCGTCTTCTGGCGCGTGACGGTCCCCATGAGCATGCCGGGGGTCATCTCCGGCGTGACCATGGTGTTCGTGCCGGCCGTCTCTACCTTCATCATTTCGAAGATGCTGGGCGGCGGCAGCAACCTGCTCGTCGGCGACCTGATCGACATGCAGTTCCTCGGCAGCGCGTACAACCCGAACCTCGGCTCGGCCATCTCCCTTGTGCTGATGGTGCTCATCCTGGTCTGCATGGGCATCATGAACCAGTTTGACGAAGAGGGCGCCACGGAAGGAGGGGTCATGGTTTGAAAACCGTTTACCGGTTCTACGAATTCCTGATCTACCTGTTTCTGTACGCGCCCATTCTGGTGCTGATTGTGTTTTCCTTCAACGATTCCAACGTCATGAGCCGCTCGGTCTGGTCGGGCTTTTCGCTCCGCTGGTACGGCCAGCTTTTCGGGGACCAGATGCTGCTTGACGCCCTGCGGAACACGCTGGCGATTGCGGTGGTCGCCTCGCTGGTCTCCACGGTGCTCGGAACGGCCGCGGCCGTCGGCATCAACGGCATGAAAAAGCTGCCGAGGCGCTTCGTCATGAACATCACCAATTTTCCGATGGTGAACCCCGACATCGTGACGGGCGTTTCGCTGATGCTGCTGTTCGTGGCCGCGGCGAAGCTGATGGGCAACGCGTCGCTCGGCATGGTCTCGCTCCTGCTGGCGCACATCACGTTCTGCCTGCCGTACGTGATTCTCTCGGTGATGCCGAAGCTGCGGCAGATGGACCCCAACCTCTACGAAGCCGCGCAGGACCTCGGCTGCGCGCCGGTGCCATCGTTCTTCAAGGTCGTCCTGCCCGAGATTATGCCCGGCGTCGTGACGGGCCTTATCATGGCGTTCACGCTTTCCATCGACGATTTCGTCATCAGCTACTTTACCAGCGGAACGACGCAGACGCTGCCGATCTTTATCTATTCCATGACGCGCAAGCGCGTCAGCCCGGAGATCAACGCGCTTTCCACGCTGCTGTTCAGCTTTATCCTCCTTCTGCTGCTCGTCATCAATTCGCGCACGAAGAAGGACGCGAAGACCGCGGCGAAGCAGGAACCGGAAAGGGGGGCCTGAACCGTTGAGAGGATGGATTGCGGCTTTTATGACCGCGGCGCTGCTCTTTTCCTGCGCGCCCGCCGCCGCCGCGGAAACGGGGCAGCAAGCCGGCGCCGGCACGGCCCCTGCCGCGCCGACTGGCGTGACCATCAACGTCTACAACTGGGGCGAGTACATCTCGGGCGGCGAGGACGGCTCCATGAACGTCAGCGCCGAGTTCACCAAACGCACCGGCATCAAGGTGAATTACACCACCTTTGAGGACAACGAATCGCTTTACTCCAAGCTGGCGGGGGGCGGCGCGAGCTACGACGTGATTTTCCCCTCGGACTATATGATCTCCAAGATGATTCAGGAGAAGATGGTTCAGAAGCTGGATTTCAGCAATATCCCGAATTTCAGATATATCGACAAAGAGTACCGCAACCAGGTCTACGACCCGACCAATGCGTATTCCGTGCCTTACACCTGGGGCGTGGTCGGCATTTTCTACAACAAGAAATATGTCAGGGAGACGGTCGACAGCTGGAAGATTCTGTGGGACAAGAAATACGCGGGCAAGATCCTGATGTTCGACAATCCGCGCGACGCGTTCGGTATTGCCCAGAAGATTCTGGGGTACTCTTACAACACGACGGATTCCGACCAGTGGGGCGCCGCCGCAAAGCTGCTGGAAGAGCAGAAGCCGCTGGTGCAGGCGTACGTCATGGACCAGATTTTCGATAAGATGTCGAGCGGCGAAGCGTGGCTGGCCCCGTATTACGCGGGCGACGCGGCGACGCTCGTCGACGAGAACCCCAATATCGGCTTTGCGATTCCCACCAAGGAAGGTACCAACTTCTTTGTGGACGCCATGTGCATCCCCACGGGAGCGCGCCACAAAAAAGAGGCGGAGGCGTACATCAATTTTCTCTGCGAGCCGGAGGCCGCCGCGGCCAATATGGAATACGTGGGTTACTCCACGCCGGAGACGGAAGCCAGAAAGCTTCTTCCGAAAGAGACGCAGGACAACCCGATTATCTACCCGTCCGAATCCATTTTGAAGAATTCCGAAACGTACGTCAGCCTGCCCGAGGACACCAGCCTGCTGGTGGACACGCTGTGGGCCCAGGTCAAAATGGGCGGGCCCGGGCAGACCGCGACGCTCATTGCGGTTCTCGTCGGCTTTGTGCTGGTCTATGTGGGCATCGTCGTTTACAAAAAGCTGAAACGGCGGCGCGAGCTTCAATAAAAAATTTTTTGAACGGCCCTCCGCGGAATGCGGGGGGCTTCGTTATTTTTTGCCGGAATCCGCAAAAATAAAAGCGGATCCGCAAATAAAACGGCGGAAAGCGGGAAGAATAGAAACAGCGTGTAAGAATGAAAAAAATGAGAAAAAAACGACGGACGGCGTTTTTCCGCCGAAGCAGGCCGGGCGATGCAATATCCGGAACGGCTGGGCGCAACTTCCGAAAACCGGCTGTTCCTGCTAATTTGTTCCAGAAAAAAACAGAATTGACAACATAAAAAACCTCCCGCGCGGCAAAGTAATAACGCGGTGCAGGGAGGTGAAATTTTGAAAAAATTCCTGAAAATTCTGACCGCATCCGCCGCCACGCTGGGCCTGGCTCTCGCAGCCGTTGTGGGCACGGCGGATCTTTGCACTCCCGATTCCTATACCGTCTCGGAAGGCGGAAGCCTCCGGTGGATGTCCGGGGTGTTTTCCGTCGTCCGTGAAGATGCGGAAGGCGTTTCCGTCAGCACGGGGGCCGCTTACCCTAAATCCTATTCCGGCAGGCTGATGCTCTGCAACATGGTCCCCGTCAAATCCGTTCAGGTGAATGTAGTGGACAATACCAGCGTAGTTCTTTGCGGGACGCCGTTCGGCATCAAGATGTTTACGAACGGCGTCGTCGTTGTCGGCCTGGCGGATATTGAAACCGGCACCGGTACGGTAAACCCCGCGTCGGAAGCCGGCATCAAGGTCGGCGACGTCATTTCGGCCATAAACGGCACGGGCGTCGACACCAATTCCGACGTGGAAAAAACGGTGGAAGACTGCGACGGCGAACCGCTGAATTTTACTATCCGGCGGGACGACCAGAAGCTTTCCATCCAGGTACGGCCGGCCCTCGCCCTGGCGGACAGCCAGTACAAGGTCGGGCTTTGGGTGCGTGACAGCACGGCGGGCATCGGCACGCTGACTTATTACGACCCGGGCACCGGCTCCTTTGCCGGCCTCGGCCACGGCATCTGTGATTCCGACACCGGGCAGCTGATGCCGCTCCTGAGCGGCGACATTGTCCCGGTTACCATCAACGGCGTCACCAAAGGGCAGAAAGGCGCGCCCGGCGAACTCAGGGGATATTTCGCAGATTCCAATTCCATCGGCACCCTGTGGGCCAACTCGCCGAGCGGCGTTTACGGCCCCATGAGCAGCCCGGTGCAGGGGAAGACGCTTAAGATCGCCATGAAACAGGACATCAAGACCGGGCCGGTAAAAATCCTCACCACCATCAACGGGAATACCCCGAAATATTACGATGCTGAAATTGAAAAAATAGATTACCGCGGGAACGTACAAAGCAAGAATTTTGTTCTGCACATCACCGACAGCGCTCTTTTGTCCCAGACCGGCGGCATTGTGCAGGGCATGAGCGGAAGCCCCGTCGTCCAGAACGGGATGATGGTCGGCGCCGTGACCCATGTATTTGTGAACGACCCGACCCGCGGGTACGGCATTTTCGCAGAATGTATGCTGCAGCAGTCACGCGCTGTTGCCGCGCAGTACAACAAGGAAGCGTCCTGACTCGCTGCCCACTATGATATTCCCCTAAAAAGAAAAAAATATTTTGCCAAACTATTGCCATTTTTTCCAATATATGGTATTATATCGCTATAATAAATCAATTATTAGGGGGACACTATGATGGAAAAGCGCGTCAAATTGCTGATTGCAAACGACAGTCCGGAATTTCACGGCAGTTATGGTCGGATTTTTGAAAATTCGGGCATGGAAGTCAGCTATGTACCGAAAGACGGCGTGAAACTTCTGGAAAAAATACAGGAGACTTCGCCGGATGTCGTCCTGACCAATCTGTTCATGCCGCGTCTTGACGGAATCGGCGTCATGAAAGCCTTTCACGCCAAGTCGCCTGGAAGTCATCCGCTTTTTGTTATCGTGTCCAATTTCACGAGCCCCACTCTGGAGCGGGAAGTGATGATGTCGGGCGCGGCGTATTTTGCCGTGGCGCCGTTCGACGCCGCGGACCTCGCGGACCGCATCCTCCAGCTCTGCTCCATCAGCGGGCTGAAAGTTCAGAATTCACCCGTGCAGGCGAAAGGCTCGGCAGAGCCGTCGCTGGAAATTCAGGTCACCGAGATCCTTCACCAGATCGGCGTGCCGGCCCATATCAAAGGGTACCATTACCTGCGCGATTCCATTATCATGGCGATTGAAAACCCGGACATCATCAACGCGGTGACAAAGCAGCTTTATCCCGGCGTGGCCCGGCGCTACAACACGACGGCCTCGCGGGTGGAGCGCGCCATCCGCCACGCGATTGAAGTCGCCTGGGACCGCGGCGACGTGGACATTCTCAATTCCTATTTCGGCTACACCATTCACAACACCCGCGGCAAACCGACGAACAGCGAATTTATCGCCATGATTTCCGACAGGCTCAGGCTTCACATGAAGACAGCGTGAAGCGCATAGATACCTGGTTTTCGCAAAAGCCATGGCGGCTGGGTACTTGTTTCCCTGCTTTATTGCAGCTATTTTGCAGTAAGGCGGGGATATTTTATTGCTGACAAAAAACGGCGGCAGATTTTCCCTGCCGCCGTTTTTATCTCACGGTTACTGAGAAGTGATACCGGCAGTTGACCGCCAATTCCTCCGGTGCGGACATCGCCGCGGAGCTTTATTTTACTTGACGATGGTTTTTATAATCGGTATAATCGATGCTTTTATCATGATTCAGAACCGATAATTAATCATAATAACTCAATATTCTAAAATTAAAGTAACTTTATATTGAAATTCAAGCAGATGCGATAGGATAATAAAGACAATAAAAACACTTGGGAGGTTTGTGTCATGAAAAGCATTCGAATGACGGCATTGCTTTTGTCGGGAGCGATGATCTTTTCTTCCATTGCGGGCTGCGCAGGCAGCGGAGGCACGGGCAGCAGCTCGGCGGCGTCCGCGGCGGGCGCTCAGCAGAGCGGCGGAGAGATCGCCGTCAGCTTCTGGAGCGCGCCGGAAAAATACAACCTTGACTTCTGGAGCAAATACGCCGAAAAGTTCAACGCGGCAGCCGAGAAAGTCAACGGCAAAACGGTGAAGGTCACCGTGCAGCAGATGCCGGCCCAGCCGTCTTCCGAGGCGGGGATCCAGAACGCCATCACGACCGGCTCCATTCCGGCCGCTTCCGAGAACATCAACCGCAGCTTCGGTGCGACCCTCGCAAAGGCTCAGGCGGTCTACGACCTGAGCAAGGAAGACTGGTACCAGAGCATCGTTTCGGAAAGAAAGCTCGACAGCGTCATGCCCAACTGGGCCGTGGACGGCGCGCAGTATGTGATCCCGCTGTACGTGAACCCCATCAGCTACGCTTACAACAGCAAGGCCCTTAAGACGCTGGGCGTCACCAAGGTGCCCGAGACCGCCGACGAGTTCAGCGCCCTGCTGGAAGCCTACGAGAGCAAGCAAAGCACGCTCAAGGTCAGCGGCGTCACCCACTTCATGTACCGGTACGAACTGACCCGCCCGGACGACTGGTGGGAGAGATGGTTCGACTTTGAGGCGCAGTACAATGCGTTCTCTCAGGGCAGAGGCATGGTGGACGGTGACAAGCTGGTCATCGACAAGGATTCCGCCAAGAAGGTGTTCGACCTTTACGGCAAAATGGGCAGTTCGCTGCTGACCGGGCAGATCCAGAACATCTGGCAGCAGAAGACGGTTCCGGTCGTCGTGGGCATGGGTCTTCCGTGGGATGTTTCCACCAACACGGCGGCGGGCAAAAAATACGGCCTTGACGGCGACTACGTCTTCGGCCCCATGCTGGTCCAGAATTCCGGCGACAAAACGTACACCTTTGCGGATTCCAAAGGTATTGTCCTGTACAAAAACCAGAACGTCTCCGACGAGCAGCACCAGGGCGCGGTGGAATTTCTGAAATACTGCTTCACCGGCGCCGGCAAGGATTCGTTCGACCTCGACTGGCTCAAGGCGACCACCATGCTGCCGGTCCGCGGCGACCTCGGCACCGATTCTGCGCTCACCGGCTATTTTGACGAAAACCCGGCCATGAAGGCCATCAGCGCCTATGTTTCCAACGGGATCCCCTGCATGGCCAACGAGAAGATGTCCGACATCCTGACGGCGCTTGCTTCCAAAGGGCTCACCCCGTACATAACGGGCAAGGTCGCCAAGGCGCAGATCGGCCAGGCGCCGGATTCCTCCTCTTACGTTGATTCCGCCATTGCCGGAATGAAGACCGCCGGCAAGCTTCAGTAACGCATCCGCACCGAAAAGTGTTCCCGTCTTTACAGCCGGAACGGCCGCAGGGCGGGAACGCTTCCTGCTGTCTGCAGCCAAGAAAGGAGCTTTCTTCATGCCAAATAACGGGGAAGCGGTTCTGACCAAGAAAATTTTCAGGTACGCCGGCCATGAAAGCCGCACGGCGTGGCTGTTCAACACTCCCTATGTACTGTATACCGCCGTTTTCCTTCTGCTTCCTCTGGTCTGGGCGGTGTGGCTGTCGCTGACCGACTGGAACCTGATGACGCCGACCTATCACATGCTCGGGCTGGACAATTTCAAGCAGCTGTTTACCGACGAAAACGTGCAGGCCGCGTTCTGGAACTCGTTCCGGTACCTTGTGCCCATCGTCATCCTCTGTTTTGCGGCCGGCGTCGGCATTGCTCTTCTGACTTCAAAGCTGCCGGACAAAATCAAGGGTGTTGCCGCCACGCTGTTTTTCATCCCTTATCTTACCTCCGGGGTGGCGACCTCGGTCATGGTGAAATACGTGTTCAGCTATAATTCCGCGCTGAACGTCTTTCTTCGCGACCGGTACGGCATGGACGTCAACTGGCTGCAGAGCGGCGCGGCGTTCTGGATCCTGATTGCGATGATCGTCTGGAAAATGGGCGGCTACTACGCGCTGTTCGTGCTTTCCGCCATCGAGTCCGTGCCGGACGACGTGTACGAGGCGGCCCTGCTGGACGGCTGCACCGGGTTTAAGAAATTTTTCCGCATTACGCTGCCCATGATCACGCCCACGCTGACTTCCGTCATCGTCCTGGCCGCAGGCCTGTCCTTCCAGATTTTCTCCGAGCCGTTCCTGCTGACCGGCGGCGGGCCCGACATGACCACCACCACGTGGCAGCTTGAAATCTACAAGACTTCCTTCGTCAGCCTGAACGCCGGGTACGGGGCGGCCATGGCCATTGCGAACGCCGTTCAGATTTTCGTCACCATCCAGATCATCACCATTGTGATGAACCGGGTCAACAGACGGTTCGGCTGGTAAGGGGGAAAAAGAAGATGACTCGAAAAAAGATCGGCGCCGGCACGGTGGTCTGCCTTGCCCTTGCGGTGCTGCTGCTGTTGATTTCCCTGTTTCCGTACTACTACATGCTGCTGCAGTCGTTTCTTCCATGGGAGCAGGTTGACAAGTCGATGGCCGTACAGGGGCTTTCGCTCAAAAGCTATTCCTATCTGATCAACACTTCCGGCGCAGCCGACGCGCTGATGTGGGTCCGCGCGCTGCTGAATTCCTTCATTGTGTCGACGCCCACCGCCGTGATTTCCGTGGCGGTCGGGCTGATGACCGGTTATGCAAGCACCAACATGCGGTACAAGGGCAAGCAGCTTGTCGAATCGTCGCTGCTGTTCCAGATGTTTTTCCCGGTTATTATCCTTCTGGTGCCGCGCTACATGATCGTAAAGCCCCTGGCCAACCATTATTCCGGCATGATCCTGCCGCTGGTCATTTCCGTGTGGGGCATTTTCATGTACATCAACTATTTCAAGACCGTGCCGAAATCCGTGTTCGAAGCGGCGAAGATCGACGGCGCCTCCGACTGGAGAATCCTCCGGTCCATTGCGCTTCCGTCCACCAAATCCATCAGCATTATCGTGTTCCTTTCCGTCTTCATGACACGCTGGAACGAGCTGATGTGGGATATGCTGATTTCACCGAACGTGAAGGTCCAGACCCTGAACGTGCTCATCTCGACTCAGTTCAACCAGAACTCGACTCTGCCGGGTCCCATGTATGCGGCGTCGATTCTGCTGACTCTGCCGATTATCATCCTGTTCCTGTGTTTTTCCAAGTATTTTAAAGAAGGAATCAACTTTATGCTGAAGTAGGGGAAATGGCAATGAATGAAATAAAACAGACGGTACCCGCGCTCGTGCGGGCCGCGTGCAACCCGCTGCTGACGGCGGCGGATGTCAGGCCTTCGCACGAAAATCTGAAGGTGGACGGAATCTTCAACTGCGGGGCGGCCAGATACAACGGAGAATATCTCCTCGTCTGCCGCGTCGCAGAATCTGTGAGAAATGTGAAAGAGGGAACTGTGGCGGTCCCCGCCGTTGTCCGCCGCGGCGGGTGCAGCACCCTCGAAATCGTAACGCTGGAAAAAGTCCGCCATCCGGAGCTCGATTTCACCGACCCAAGAACGGTTCTGTACAGGGGAGGCGGCCATAGGGTGGCGTGCCTCACTTCGTTTTCCCATTTCCGCCTGGCCCGTTCGCAGGACGGATACCATTTTACCGTCGAAGACCACCCCATGCTCGAACCGGACGCGGTGACGGAGAGCTGGGGCATGGAAGATCCCCGCGTCACCCGCATCGGCGGCACCTATTACATCAATTACACCGCGGTCTCGCCGGACGGCGCGGCCACCGCGCTGGTCTCTACCGAGGATTTCAGAACCTTCCGGCGGCATGGGCTTGTGTTTCTTCCGGAAAACAAGGACGTTGTGATTTTCCCGGAGAAAATCGGCGGAAAATATTATGCGTTCAGCCGCCCGGTTCCGCGGTCCATCGGTACGCCGGACATTTGGCTTTCCGAATCGGAGGATCTGCTGCACTGGGGCGGGCACCGCCACTTTCACGGCGTTTCGCAGCGGGGATGGGACAGCGGCCGCGTCGGAGGCGGGGCTCCGCCGTTCCGCACGGAAAAGGGCTGGATTAAAATCTATCATGCCGCGGACCGCAGCCAGCGGTACTGTCTGGGCGCGTTCCTGCTCGACGCCGAAGACCCCATGAAGGTCCTTGCAAAGTCGCGGTCACCGCTTCTGCAGCCGGAGTCGCCCTACGAGACGGAGGGCTTTTTCGGCAATGTGGTTTTTACCTGTGGCTGTATTTTTGAGAACGGCGTGGCGACCGTTTATTACGGTGCGGCGGACGATAAAATTTGTCGCGCGGATATTGCCATTGAAGATTTATACGCACATCTCGGTGTGCTTTAATCTGCTTAAAAGGAACGGAAACGACCAGAGAGAAACAGGGTGGGAGTTTATGGACGTTACCATGAAGGATATTGCGGACAGGCTGGACCTTTCCATTAACGCAGTATCCCTCGCGCTGAACAACAGGCCCGGCGTCAGCGAGGAAACCCGCGCAAGGATCCTTCACATGGCGGAAAAAACAGGGTACCTTGAAAAAAGGAACCGGTACGTGCATACGTTTACCAGCACCAACCTCTGCATTATGATGCAGAAGCTCTACTCCGACGACATGAACTTTTACGGGAAGGTCCTTTATTCCTTCGTGGAAGAGGCGAAAAAAAGCGGGTACGACACCATCATCCAGTTTTTCGACAACAGCGCCATGTCGGTGCCGGCCTGCGCGGAGAAACACCGCGTCGCCGGAATTGCGGTGATCGGGAAAATCAGCGACGGGAATATCGGCAGGCTCCGGGACTATCATCTTCCGCTCGTGTTGGTGGATCATGCGTCCCTGATGCACGCGGTCGACAGCATCCTGACGGACAATAAGCTCGGCGGATTTATTGAGACAAAGTATCTGCTGGACCGAGGTTTCCGGAGAATCGGCTATTTCGGCGACCTGCAGTATTCCCTCAGCATCAAAGAGCGTTTTTTCGGCTTCCGCGAGGCGCTTGAGCGGGAAAGTGGGGCGCTGCGGATTGAAAATACCGACGACTATATCCGAAAATATTCTATTTTGTCGGATATTGAGGACGCCGTCCTCCGGAACGACACGCAGAAAATCGTACGGCTGCTCAAGATGACGCGCAATGTGCCGCAGGCGTTTGTCTGCTCCAACGACCGCGCGGCAATCCTCCTGCTGGCGGCGCTGCAGATTCTGAACATGAATGTGCCGCAGGACATTTCCCTCGTCGGGTTCGACAATATTGAAATGTGCGAGAAGGTGAACCCGAAGCTGACGACGGTCCACGTGGACAAGGAACTGCTGGGGAAGCGGGCGGTTTCCCGCCTGCGGTACCAGATTTCGCACAGTGGCACGCAGGCCGAGAATACGGTCATCGGCGTCCGCATGGTCGAGCGCCAGTCCGTGCTGGCGCCCGGAACGGAAAAACTGATCCTTTCCGGGGCGTAGAAAGAGCTCGGAAAAGGCGGCTTTTATGCCTAAACGGCTGCCGCAAAAAATATTTTTTTTAAGCGAATTGCCTCTTCCAGTGGCCCGGCCGTTATGCTACAATAAGGCCTGTGAAAAAACAGCCTGAACGCTTTGCATAAAGGATCGGATTCATCAATGATACTTATCAGAGAAATGGAAAAGAGAGACTGGCCGGAGGTCTGCCGCATTTACCGTCAGGGGATGGAGACCAATCTTGCGACGTTTGAAAAAGATATTCCTCCCTACGACGTCTGGGACAAAGCGCATCTTCCCTTCGGAAGGCTGGTCTGTGAGGACGAAGGCAAAATCGCCGGCTGGACGGCCCTTACCCCGTTTTCGGGCAGGAACTGTTTCGCCGGCGTTGCGCAAGTCAGCATCTATATTTCAAACGAGTGCAAACATACGGGTGTCGGGACGCGCCTGATGCAGGAGCTGATTGAAAGCTCTGAGCGGCACGGAATCTGGACTTTGCAGTCGCAGATTATGCGAAACAACGAGCCGAGCCTTGCGTTGCACCTGAAATGCGGTTTTCGGAATGTGGGGTACCGCGAAAAAATAGCGAAAGATCCGTTCGGCAACTGGCGCGACATGGTGCTGATGGAGCGCAGGAACAGCCTGGGGTAAGCGGATTTTATCCCTCGCCCAGAAAGCTGCGGATTGCCGGAATTTTTGCTTCGCAGTCCTGGCGGCCGGCTTCGTAGATCGCCTTCAGCTTTTCCAGGTCTTTTTCGTATCGGCTGGTGACGACGGGCTTCCCCGGGCGCAGGATGAGCGCTTTTCCCGAGCTTTCCAGGCGCGAGCAGACCAGCAGCTCGCCGTTGTAGGTTTCGTGGCGCTTCATCATCGTTTCCACAAAATTCGGGTACTCGCCGTATTTTACGTTCAGCACCGAACGGGGGAATTCCGGCTTGCTGCTTTTGCGGTACGCCGCGTCCTGCGTCAGCACAATCACGTTTTTTTCGTTCCCGTCGAAAATGGAGCGCTCAATCGGGATCGGCACGGAGCATCCGCCGTCCAGGTAGGCGCCGCCCTCGAAAGAGACGATGTTGGAAACCATCGGCAGGGAGCATGAGGCGCGTACGGCGGTGAAATTCTCGTCCAGGTCTTTTTTCCCGACGAAGACCGCCTGCCCGCTTTGCAGGTCGGTCACGCCCGTTTTCAGTTCCGTGGGCGACTGGAAAAAAGCGTCGTAGTCGAACGGCAGCAGGGAGTGGAACACTTCCCCGAACAGAAAATCGAAATTGAAAATAGAGCCGGTCCGGTTCAGATTTTCCACGCTGACGTACCGCTTGTCGACCAGATACTTCAGGTAGGTGTCGGCGCGTGCCTGCGTGCATTGGCCCGAAATGAACGTCAGCGCGTTGAGCGCGCCGGCGGACACGCCGTAAACGGTCGGGAAAGTGATTCCGTTTTCAGCCAGGGCAACCAGAACTCCCGTCGTATACCAGCCGCGCATTCCGCCGCCTTCCAGCACCAGCCCCGTGGACATATGAAAATCCTCCCAACAGTCATTTTTCTATATTATATGTTGAAAAGCGGGCAAAAACAAGACGAACGGGCAAATATGATTTCTTTAAATTTTTCTCTTGATTTTTCAATGCCCATGCGATATAATAAACAAGCGCTTTCTATTCGGATGTTTAGCTCAGCTGGCTAGAGCGTTCGCTTGACGTGCGAAAGGTCATAGGTTCGAGTCCTATAACGTCCACCATAGCAAGACGTCAATATTGATACAATGTTGACGTGCGGGGAAGCCAAGTATTACTGGGCTTCCCCGCATTTTAAATTTATATGAAAGTCACGCCGCCTTAATGGGCGGCTTTTTCTTTTTTGAACCCATATCGCGGAAAGATGCGCCCCCTCTGCGGCGCTGCCCCATCTTTCGCGAAAAAGTGCGCCTTATAAGCCGCCCGTCAAAGATATCGATACTTTTATACTTTGATTTTGGGTTGACATTTCTTCCCCGCAGAGCTTCATTCTGTGATGAAACAACAGATATAGGGCGAAAATAAGTTATATCAGAGGCAGAAATTTTTCATAAATAATAAACTTAAACAATTCTCAAACATTTGTCTGTTATGATTCACATAGCAAGGGAGGTCTTCCTATGGTGAATATCCTTGTCGTAGAAGACGACAGTAAACTCAATCAAATCGTATGCACATATCTGAACGACAGCGGTTACGCCGCCAAGGGCTGCCTGAACCCAAGGGAGGCTTATGACCTCATGTATAACAATCCGTACGACCTTATCATTTCCGACATCATGATGCCGGAAATCGACGGCTTTGAATTTGCCGAAGCGGTAAGGAATATCGACAAAACGGTTCCCATTCTCTTCATGACCGCCAGGGATGACATTTCCTCAAAGCAAAAGGGATTTGGGGCGGGCATTGACGATTATATGGTCAAACCCATTAACGTGGACGAGCTTGTACTGCGGGTCGGCGCCCTGCTTCGCCGCGCGCATATCGCCAATGAAAAAAAACTGATGGTCGGAAGCCTCGCGATGGATGCGGATGCAAGGACCGCCACGGTGGACGGGGCAGAGATTCCCGTGACGGCCCGGGAGTTCAATATTCTTTATAAGATGCTTTCCTATCCCAAGCACACCTTTTCCCGTGCGCAGCTGATGGGCGAGTTCTGGGGTGTCGACAGCGACACCAGCCTGCGGGCCGTGGACGTATATATCACGAAGCTGCGGGATAAGTTTTCTTCATGCGAGGATTTCAAAATCGTCACGGTGCACGGGCTGGGATACAAGGCGGTGTTATCTTGAAGGGAAACGAAGCGGAAAAGGACGGCCGGGTCAAAAAGAAGCATTTCACATGGAAGGAATATGCGCTGACCTATTTTGTGCTGCTGACCCTGTCCGCCGGACAGTGGATGATTTATAACGAGTACGTAGACTACGGCAGCATGCCGCCGGAATTTATCTGGGGGATGCTCGGATACTGGGCGATCGTGACCGCCGTTTTCTGCCTTGTCACCGCCCGGCAAAAGGTTCGGGCATTCGACAGGCCGATGCAAAAGCTCAGCGAAGCCGCCAAAGAAGTCGCCGGGGGCGATTTTTCGGTTTATCTGGAGCCGATGCACCGGGCCGACAGACAGGACTATATCGATGTGATGTTTGAGGACTTTAACAAGATGGTGGAGGAACTGGGCAGCATCGAAACGCTGAAAAATGATTTTATCGGCAATGTCTCCCATGAGATCAAAACGCCGCTGTCGGTGATCCAGAGTTACGCCATGGCGCTCCAAAAAGAAAACCTATCGGCTGAACAGCGCAAAGAATATACCGACACGATTCTTTCGGCCTCCCGGAAACTCACATCGCTGGTTACCAATATTCTGAAGCTCAACAAACTGGAAAACCAGCAGATCACCCCTTCCGCCGAACTCTTTGACTTGTGCCGGCAGCTCAGCGAGTGCGCGCTCGCTTTTGAGGATCTGTGGGAACAAAAGAATATCGAATTCGTGACGGACATCGAAGACCGCGCCGGGATCCGCGCGGATGAAAGCATGCTGGAGATCGTTTGGAATAATCTGCTTTCCAATGCGCTGAAGTTCACCGATCCGGGCGGGACGGTCACATTGACCCAGACCTCGGACGAGGATACGGTGACCGTAACGATTTCCGACACCGGCTGCGGCATGAGCGAAGAAACCATGAACCACATCTTCGACAAATTCTATCAGGGCGATACCTCCCACTCCGGGGAGGGCAACGGCCTCGGTTTAGCCCTGTCGCTGCGGGTCATTGAGCTTGCGGGCGGCTCTTTATCTGTTCAAAGCGAGCCCGGTGAAGGGACTGCGTTTACAGTCAGATTAAAGGTTTAAATCACATAGAAAGGCAGAGAACAGCTTTCCGTTTTCGGAAGGCTGTTTTTTTATTTTAATATTTCTCAAACATTTCGTAAGCATTTCATAAATACTTTGCCTCTACAATAGGCACATCAAAACGGATGAAAATCATCCGGAAATTATGATCAAAAAGGAGCTGTTGATGATGGCTGAAATCACGAGGAACGAGAACAATTTTATCGGCTATGAGTATAAGGAAATCACGGTAAACCGCAGCATGGAGCCGGTGTATGCGGACGGCTATGCCAATTTCAGTTGGACTCTTGAGGACACTTCCACACCCATGCAGAGCGTAGGTCCCATCACCATGAAGTTCAAACGCGACCGCAAGATCCGCAACAAAGCGGAGTTGGGCAGGCTGCAGCGCCAGTTTGAATCCTGCGCCGGCCAGATCGAGAGCCTGGAAAAGTCCAAGACCAGCGGGGCCATGATTGCTGCGTTCAGCATCGGCCTTGCCGGGACCGCCTTTATGGCAGGCTCCGTTTTCGCCTATCTCGCCGGCATGCTGCCGCTCAGCATCCTTCTGGCGATTCCCGCCTTCGTCGGCTGGATTCTGCCATACTTCTGCTTTCTGAGCATCCGCAGGAAGAGGACCGACAAAGTCGCGCCGCTGATTGATCGGAAATACGACGAAATGTACGAGGTGTGCGAGAAAGCCCATGCTCTGCTGGCAAAGTAAGAAAAGGCTGTAGACAGGGACCGGACAAAAAACGCAAGGGAGAATCGACAATGGGCATAAAAGAAAAAACCCAGGCATTTGCTTTGGAACGGGCCGTGAACTACATCTCGGGAGACCCTGAAAAGAACCTGCCGAAGCTTCTGGCGTGGGTCGACCGCATCGGATGGGGAAAAGATTTTTCCGGCCCGCACGGCCCGAAAGAGACGATCCATAAAATCGTGGACGATCCGGAGAACGTCTGGCGTCAGTATATCATGAGGCTCTGGAGGGACATCGACAACGACGTTCTGAAGACCGCGTTCCGCAATTTTGTGCTGAACGCCGCTCTGTTCGGTTTCCCGAAGCAGCAGGCCCTTTCGGAAGAGTACGGCTGCAATATCCCATGGGCGATCCTGATGGACCCGACCTCCGCCTGCAATCTGCACTGCACCGGATGCTGGGCGGCCGAATACGGCAACAGGCTGAACATGTCCTATGAGGAACTGGACGGCATCATCCGGCAGGGCACGGAGCTGGGCACTTATTTCTATCTGTACTCGGGCGGGGAACCTCTGGTGCGGAAGGCGGACATCATCCGTCTGTGCGAGGCGCATCCGGACTGCCAGTTTACCGCCTTCACCAACGGCACGCTGATCGACGAAGCCTTTGCGGACGAGATGCTGCGGGTGAAAAACTTTATCCCCGCCATCAGCGTCGAGGGGTTCGAGAAGGACACCGATTTTCGCCGCGGGGAAGGAACCTTCAGAAAGGTGGAGAAGGCCATGGCGGTTTTAAAGGCCAAACATCTTCCGTTCGGCATCTCCTGCTGCTACACGAGCAAGAACTGCGACACGATCGGCTCGGAGGAATACTTCGACCAGATGATCGATTGGGGCGCCAAATTCTGCTGGTTCTTTACCTACATGCCGGTCGGCAATGCGGCCGTGCCGGAACTGATGGTCAGCGCCGAACAGCGGGCGTTCATGTACCGGCAGATCCGCAGATTCCGGGAGACCAAGCCGATCTTTACCCTGGATTTCTGGAACGACGGAGAGTATGTGGAAGGCTGCATCGCGGGCGGCAGGCGGTACTTCCACGTCAACGCGGGCGGGGACATCGAGCCCTGCGCGTTCATCCACTACTCGGACTCCAACATCCGCGAAAAGACGCTGCTGGAGGCCCTGCGCTCCCCGCTGTTCATGGCGTACCGGAAGGGCCAGCCGTTCAATGAAAACCATCTGCGCCCCTGCCCGCTGCTCGATAATCCGGGTCGGCTGACGTCGATGGTGGAGACCTCCGGCGCGTATTCCACCGATCTGGAAAGTCCCGAGGAAGTGCGCGGCCTTTCCGCAAAATGCGAAACGCCCGCCGGGCGCTGGGCGCCCGTGGCGGATAACCTGTGGGAATGCTCCGGGCACTGCGCCGGATGCAAGGCGGGTAAGGAAAGCAAAATCTCGTGAAACAGCACGGGAAGATTTCTTATCATAACGATTTGAGGTGCTGTTGCGCGTGAAGTGCAAGGGAATAAAATAAGAGGGGTGACTCTTTTTTAGGAGGACATCGAGTGGATATGCGATTTTTATGTATCGTCATCGGATATCTGTGCGGCTGTTTTCTGACAGCCGACGCCGTCGCCCGCCATAAAACGGGTAAAAGCGCCTTTGCAATCGGTACGGGAAATCCAGGCATGGCCAATATTTTGGAGCAATTTGGGGTGAAGTGGGCTGCTGCCACGCTGCTCGGAGATGTCCTTAAAACAGTATTGCCGTGCCTCCTCTGCCGATATCTCCTGTTCAAATCACTGGGTCCATCGGCAATCCTTTATGCGGGCTTAGGCGCCGCCCTCGGCCACGCATTTCCATTTTGGCACAGATTTCAGGGCGGCAGAAGCGTCGCTGTCATCTGTACGTATATCGTGCTGTTTTCCCCCGGGTGGGGACTGCTTGCCAATCTGGCCGGGCTCTTCATCGTTGTCTTGACGGGATATCTGGCGTTTGGCGCTTTGTCGATTCCTACCCTATTTCTGATTCCGGTTTTTCTGGATTTCGGGCTTGAGGCAGGTCTCGTCGCTTTGGCTGGTGTTGCGCTTATATTTTTTCTTCATCGTGATTCCATCCGAAGGATTGCAAATAAAGTGGAAAAGAAGGCCGACTTGCTGGCAAAATTCAGGAAACACTGATCGTTCTTTTCATGACCGTTTTCTTCATGAGCCCCGGCCCAAAGCTTCGAAGCCGTCTTTTCTTATCTGGGAGGAACCGTCACTTTACCGTGACGGTTTAGCTTAGCCGATGCTTTAATCCCAAAGAAAATCGGTGGGGATGTCGCGGAAATCGAGACTGTAACGCCTTGCATGGGCGGTTATGACGAAGCCGTCGAACAGGGGCAGAGAGAAGTAAGTCAAGGCTATATGCCCGATATCAAGCCCCTTGGCAAAAAATCCGGCCGAAAAAGTTAAGACCTAATAAAAGACCCGCAGGGTGGTGCTTTAAAAGCCCATCCTGCGGGCTTTTACTTGTTATGAAGAGAAAATTTGCTATGATATAATCACATGATGCAATAAGTACTCATTATTTTACCGCCTTGACAAAGAAATGAAATCATGCGATAATGCTAACAAACGTTAGTTAGGAAGACGATAATGGATACAAAGCAGCGGATCTTGGACTGTGCCATGGCATTGTTCTCCAAAAAAGGATTTAATGGCGTCTCAATCAGAGAGATCGCTAAGGCGGTGGGAATCAAAGAGAGCTCGATTTATAACCATTACGCGGGCAAACAAGCAATCATCGATGAAATCTGCTCCCGATTTGCCCAATCGCTCGCCTTTGCACACCCGCCGCTTTCTCAGGTCGAAGAAATGCTGTCCAACATGAAACCAAGGGAAGTTTTCCAGTCATTTATCCGATCATATGGAGGCAGTATCAACCCGCAGATCGCGCAGATGGCGAAGATCGTATTTTCCGAGCAGTTTCATCATGAGAACGTCCGGCGCATTTTTGTCGGGCAATTCGTGGAAAATAGTGCGCGGTACTACAGCGAGGTTCTGGCATTGATGATCCGAAAAGGCCGTATCCGGCCCTGCAATAAGGTCCTGATTGCTCATCTTTTCAATAATGGACAGCTTTCGCTCAGTATGCAGTTTGCCCAGTGCCAGACAAAAGAAGAAAGCAGACAAATCGTCGGCAGAATGCTCGAAAGCGCGGATTTTTTAATTGGAATGCTCGAAGCGGAACCGACAAACGTGGGTCAATAGGAGAATCACCATGATCAAAAGAAAAAGGAGAATCCGTGTGTGGATGATGATCGCCGCCGTGCTCGCAGCCATCGGCATCCTGCTTTCTGTACAATTTTCCGCCGACAATCGCCGCGCGTATGAGCGCCTGAAGCAATATCCGGTTCAGGCGATTTCCACTGCGTTTGGAAGAATGAGCTATGTGGAAGAAGGTGCCGGTCCGGCCGTCCTGATCTCGCATGGAATTTTTGGAGGCTACGACCAGGGGCTTGCCAGCCTCAGCGGCGCCGTGGGCGAGGGCTATCGCAAGATTGCTCCCTCCCGTTTTGGATACCCCGGCTCAGATCTTCCCGAGAATCCGACGCCGGAGAATCAGGCTGAGGCATTTTTGGAACTGCTTAATCATCTCGGCATCCCAAAGACCTTTATCCTGACAACTTCGGCCGGCGGGGCACCGGGCATCCGGTTCGCCATCGATTATCCCGATCGTATCAGCGGGCTGATTCTGCTGTCCTCCGGTGTGCCGTCGGGGAAGAAAACCCGCGAGCAGGCCGGTTATTTAGGGCCGCCGGCTCCGCTGGTGAACAATTTTGTCATGTGGTTTTCCGTGCGCTATTTTGGCTTTGCGTTCCGCTCGATGATGGGTTCCGACATCAGCCCGGATTTTTACGAGACGATGCTGCCCGCATCGCCCCGCAGCGCCGGGGTCGTAAACGACGGCAAGGTCACGAACCCGGATATGCTGGTTTATTATGACGATTACCCGGTGGAAAAAATCACGGCGCCCATTCTGGTCGTGAGCGCGGAAGACGACCCTATGGTGAAATTCTCCGACATGCAGACATTTATTGCCCGCGTGCACCCGCAGACTGCGATCTTCAAGACAGGGGGGCATTTGATCACAGGGCACGGCGACGCCGTCCGGAAAGACATACGGGCATTCCTGCAGCAAGCTGCCTCTGAGCAATGACAATCGGGGAAAACGCTGCTTCTCAAGCGCGATATGCGGTTGACCCAGAAGGAGGCGCTCACTTGATTGAAGCATTTGGTTCCGTAATAGAGGAAGATAATTACTTGAAACGATACGCATGTTATCTGATAAAGAATCATTTCAGGCAGTCGGTCGGCGATTACCGCTATTTTTTCCTATAAAAAGTGAGTTGCGGAAATGAAGTTTTTCATTCATACGGCGCTTGATCTCTGAAATAGACACTGTTGACCAATGGCCTATAGCTCATTCCGGCTATTTGCATGGCTTCCATTCTCTCTTATTCCCTGAATGGCGCCGTCCGTAACATGCAGTGCTTCCGTGATACTTCGCCCGTCATTTTTTTACAATACCATAGATGATGATGTTGAGCGCTTCGTCGATAGCCTGTGTGGCCTTCAATCCATTTTCAAGAAGAAAATCCGTGTCGATAAACATATCGCTGACCCTCTCCAGCATGGAAGACAGGATGCCGAAATGGACGTCGGGGCGCAGAATCCCTTCGTCAGCCGCCTGCTTCAGCAGCTTTCGCAGAGCGTCCAGCTTGAACTGTTTCAGCTGTTCTATCTTCGCCCATTCATCCGGGTAAAATTGCTCCGCTTCATTCAATACCGGCACGGGCATCCTATATCGATGACTCGAATGGACGATGGCGTGGATCTTTTCGCGAAAATCCCGTCCGCTGTCCATGGCCTCCAGAACGCTTTGCCGGTCGCTCGTCATGTTTTCTTCAAAATACTCCCGGATCATCCCGTCTTTGCCGTTGAAATACTGATAGAGCGTTTTTTTGCTGATATGCAGCTCCGCGGCCACTTCGTCCACTGTGAATTTTTTCAGACCGTACTGTGCAATCAGCCGCGCCACCACATCCAGAATTTTATCTTTCATCTGCTGGATTCCCCCTTTTCGGTTCTGATGTATTGGAAGGCCTGCCGAACGCAATCAGCAGGCAGCCGGCAATCCCCGCGGCGATGACGATCAGCCAGGCCGCCTGCTGGGAGGTTCCCCATACGGCCCCCGTTACCAGTGCGCCGCCGAAATTCCCGATGTACTGAAACGAATTAAAAATCCCGTTGCCTGTTCCTCGCAGGCTGTCCTCCGCCGCCTCGTTTGCGCAGGTGGCCGCGACGGTCGCAATCGTGATGTATCCGCACAGGAAAAGCGTAGTTCCCGCGAGAAGGAAAAGAAAAGAGGACGGATGGAAATAAAACAGGATGCTCAGAAAAGAAACGGCAAAAGCGATCAGGATCACCAGGCTGGCATACCCTTTATCCACCCACCTGACAGCGGCTTTCATGAACAAAAGGGCGGCGACGAACGCCGGCACAAAAATCTTCCACATACCGTCCTGCCCGGTTACCCGGTCCATATAAATCGGTACAGCGTAAAAAACGGACATCATCATGAAATTGTTCAGGAACGCCGCCATGTTCATCATAACAAAAGAATGGTTTTTCAGCAAGGCGGCAATCTCGCCGCGCTGCGGCGCGGACGCCTTTTTGCCGCTTCCGGCATCTTTCAGGAAAAACAGGATATAGAGAGAGTTCATGGTAAGAAGGACCGCGCCTCCCATGAACATCCGGCTGACCGACATCACGCCGCGCAGCAGCGGGCCGACTGCGAACGCAAGAGCCGCCGCCCCGGAGATGAACGCCCCGAGAATGCTCATGGCTTTTGTGCGGCTCTGATTGTCGGCAAGCCCCGCTACCCAGGAATAACCGACCCCGATGACCGCGCCGCTGCCCTGCAGCGCGCGCGCCAGAATCAGCGTCCAGATGCTTTGGGCGAAAAAGCCGAAAAGAAAACCGGCGACGACCAGCGCAAGGCCGGCAAGCAGCACGCGCTTGTTGCCGTACCGGTCGCTGAGCATCCCGAACGGGATCTGAAAAATTGCCTGCATCAGCCCGAACGCGCCCACGGCCAGCCCCGCAAGCAAAGGGGTGTACCCGGAGAGGGATTTGCAATAGGTGGACAGGAACGGCGTCACAATGGTCATGGACATCTGCCGCAGCGCCAGCGCCAGGCTGATCATCACCACAGGAAGCATCATGTTTTTTGCTTTTGATTGCCGGAACACGGGAAAGCCTCCAATACCGAATAAACTATAATCGTATATTTAGTTTCCAACCAGTAAAAGATACTCCTTTTATGCGGACTTGTCAAGATACGCCGTCACAGGTAAGCTAACGTCAGTCAAAGGCCTGACGCTTGCAGTGTCGTCATATGATGGTATAATTTGTATTGGAGGTGATTTTATATGTTGGAAAAAATTATTTCGGAGAACGAAACTGCCGCGGCCGGCCATGCCCGCCTGGGCGTGCCGGCGTTCCTGGAAAAGCCCGCCCCCATCACTGACATCCGGGAGACGAAGGATTACGATGTCGTCGTCATCGGCGCCGGGTCTCCCGGCGTTCCCTGCGCTCTCGCGGCCCGCGAGGCGGGCGCCAGGGTGGCCCTGCTGCAAAAGGAATCAAGCACCTCGGCGTGCGGTAATGCCGGCGCGGGCATCGACCTCGCCGCCAGTGATCCCGCCGACGTCGAGAGCCTGGTCTCCCGGCTGATGGCCGATTCCGCGCACCGGCCCAAACGCGAGCTGCTGGACTTGTGGGCGCAGAGCTCCGGCGAGGCCGTGAAATGGGTTATCGAGAAATCGAAGGCCGCCGGCGCCAAGGTTGCCGACCTGGGAAACAATCCGCATGCGGCCCTCCTCGCGAAGACGGGCTATCGCATCGGCTTTGTCACTTCGTTCTTCGGCCCCAAACCGTACGGCGCCGGCGGAGGTATGAAGGCCCTGTGCGGGCAGGCTATCCAAGAGGGCGTGGACGTATTCTTCAGCATGCCCGCCCGTCAGCTGGTTGTTGAGAACGGAAGAGTGACCGGTGTCATCGCCGAACACGACGGCGGGTACGTGCGGTTCAATGCCGGAAAAGCCGTCGTGGTGGGCACCGGCGACTACCAGAACGACGCGGAAATGCTCCGCTACTATATGCCGGACGTGGCGAACCTGGAGCTCAAAAAGGCAGGCAGGACCGGCGACGGGCACAAGATGATCGTGTGGGCCGGAGGAAAAATCGAGAACATCGGCCACACCAAGATGTGCCATGACTTCGATTCGGGCCCGGCCGCCATGTGCGACATGCCTTTCCTTCGCGTGAAGCTGAACGGCAGGCGCTTCTGCGACGAGACCGCCGAGATGGCGCTCATGAACTGCTATCTGCTCGGCGGGGAGGACCGGGGCCACTATTGCCAGATCTTCGACTCGGCCTACATGAGCAAGGCGGCCGACTGGCCGGGCGCCTTGACCGATCCCGAGGAAATGAAAAACTTCATGCCCGAAGAGAAGGTCAAGCACACCGGCGTATTCAAAGCGCTCATCAACACGTTCAAAGCCGACACGCTGGAGGAACTGGCGGGGAAGCTGGGAATCACCGACGCCGCGGCGTTCGTCGCGACCGTCAGGAAGTACAACGAGGCGGCCGCCTCCGGCAGGGACACCGAGTTCGGCGTGCCGGCCAGGTATCTCAAGGCCATCGACACCCCGCCGTACTACGGCATCCACCGCCACATCCGCCTGACCATGGCCTGCTCCGGCGTCGAGGTGAACGGCGATCTTCAGTGCCTCGACACCGCCGGCAAGCCCATCGAAGGGCTTTACGCCATCGGCAACTGCGCGGGCAACTTCTATGGCGGAATCGACTACCCGCTGACGGTATTCGGGTTGAACCTCGGTCACAACTACACCGAGGGATACGTCGTCGGCAGGAGGGTCGCCGCCCTGTAGGCGCACCCTCAAAAGGGCTGCAACGGCCTGCAAAAAGTCGGAGCGGCTTCCCCAAAGGAAAAGGGCTGGCCGCCCCGGCTTTTCGCGTTATAGCTTAAGAGGAAAACAAAAGCCGGCCTGCTTTTTCAGGGTGACTTTTCATTAAGCATTCGCAGCCGAACATTTTATGGCGCGGATCAATACGCCCGGGACGCAGGAAAACAACTGGATCTGGCGTTTGAAAACATATCGGATCAGATGCCTGCCCATGAAATGGCGCATCTTTCAAGCCTGCACGGAGGGACCGGATTTTCAACAGATTGCAAAATGCAGGGAAGGTTCGTTATATAAAAAGATCAGAGGCTTATTTTTCTGTGGCGGCATTTTCTTTCTCGTCGGCCCCTTCATAATATTTTCTTCGCGTACGGTATCTTCCGTATCAGCCAGGCTATCCGAAGCAGAGCGGTAAGCCCGCGGCCGCCGTCAGGCAGAACTTCAGCAGCAGCTGCGCCTGCAGGCCGGACAGCGCCAGCACCAGAAAAGCGATAACCGGCACATGAACGATGTATACGGTGAAGGAATGCTGTGAGAGGAACCGGCCGAGCTTCTTCCCACCGTTGAGGAATCGGCGGAAGAATGTAATGAGCGCAAGGCCCATCCCCACGGCGAAGATCGAGTCCCACAGCGCGAAGACGGCCGACTGCCAGCTGCCGTAGCCGATGAACGCGCTGTTCAGGCCGAAAAGCGCCGCAGGGAGCAATATGACAGACGCAAGCACGGCCAAAACGAAGCCCAGTTTCCCAAGCCACCCGGAAACAGTCTGGAGCCAATCACGCCGGGAGGCGAATATCCCGATCAGGAAAAAGCTCAGGTACTGCGGGAGATAGCCGGGTGACGGGAAATCGAGTGCAGGCAAACCATACGGAACTGCGATTCGAAGCAGGCAGGTGACCGCCGCCAGCGCCAGCATAAAGGCGCCCGCGGCAGGGAAAGTCAATGAGGATGCTTTTTTTCTGCTTCCGGGCGCGGCGGCCTGTTCTTCATCATTGCCCGCCATCCAAGGTAGCCCAGGTCGAAAACGAGCAGCATCACGGCGAACCACATCGGCCCCAGATCAAACAGGTTGTTTCCCGGGGACGAGGACTTCCTTATGCTCTGCACCCAGGCCGTTAAGGGGTTGAGCAGAAAGACGTAAACGAGCGTGGGGATGCCGAGCCGCAGCAGCCTGTCCTTCAGGAAGGTTCCGGACCCCTTGCGTTCGAACGACCCGGGCGTGAAATACCCCGAGAGCAGGAAAAGCAGGCCCATGAAATACGCCGAGTTCAGCATCATAAACAGATACAGCGTGTTGTAGAGGAGGGCAATGTGCTGCAGCACGACGAGGATTACCATCCCTGTGCGCAGATTGTCGGCGAAGTACAGACGCTTTCCGGGCTCTTCCGCCGGCAGGCCCGCCGCACGGTTTCCCTCAACAAGAGCACAGGACAGCAGGCAGGAAAAAGCCAGCAGGAGGAACCCCAGGCACGGCCCGAATGCCGCTATGACGGGGTTGGAAGTAAAATCCCGTCGATCGTCGGCTGTTCGGTGACGATCTCCCTTGGCAGGGGCTCTTTTTCCAGGACCCGCGTCAGCCTGGAAAATCCGGTGCTGGTCCCCGACAGGCCGATGATTCTCTTCCGGAGTTCATCCGTCAGGTCGTCCGGGCCGCCTTTGACGATGCGGAAGCTTTCCAGCAAATCGTCCTTCGTTCCGGTATAAAAAATATTTCCCTGATCGATCAGGGTGATATAGTCGGCGATCCTCTCCAAATCCGAGGTGATATGGGTCGAGAAAAGGATGCTCTTCTGCCCGTCCTCGATATACGCCCCCAATATCTCCAGCAGTTCCTCACGGGCGACCGGGTCCAGGCCGCTCGTCGGTTCGTCAAGAATCAGCAGCTTTGCTTCATGAGACATCGCAACCGCCAGCATCAGCTTCATTTTCATGCCGCGGGACAATTCTTTCACCTGTTTGTTCATGGGCAGGTTAAAACTTTTTACATACCGACTGTACAAATCGCTGTTCCAACCGCTGTAAAAGCTTTTGAGGGCGGCTTCGACCTCCCGCACCTTCCAGCTGTCGACAAAAAAGGTTTCATCAAACACGGCGGCGATGTCCTGCTTGACTTCTTGTTCGTCCAGAATGTTGTCGAGGCCGAACATCTTCACCTCGCCGCCGTCCCTGCCGAGCATATTGAGAATCAGACGAATCGTGGTTGTCTTACCGGCGCCGTTCCGGCCCGACGAAGCCCATGACGTACCCCACGGGCAGGGAAAAAGAGATATCGTTTAAAGTAAAATCCTTGAATTCCTTACGCAGGCCGTGCACTTCCAGCGCATTATTCATAATGATTTTCCTCCAGGATAAATTTAAGCATATCCATCAATTCCCGCCGGGACAACTTCGCGAGCCGGCCGGCATTTACCGCCGCCCCAAAGCCTTCTTCAATCCTGCAAAGCAGCTGTTCCCGCACAAGCGCGCTGTTTCTGGGCAGGACAAAGCAGCCTTTCCCTTGCTGAATCACGATAAAGCCCTCTTTTTCTAAATCCGTATATGCCCTCGTCGTGGTAATGACGCTGATTTTCAACTCTCTTGCAAGCTGACGGATAGACGGCAGCGCATCCCCCTCTTTGACCTCATCGCTGAGGATCGCCTCTTTGATCTGTTCTTCTATCTGCTCATAAATCGGTTTTCCGGACGTATTGGTAATGATAATCCGCAAATATCAGTCACCTTGGCATAAGCATGAAACATCATACTGATTATATTCAATATCATCAATATAGTCACCGGGCGCCAAAATGTCAACATGATTTCCAACCCGCTGTAAAACAGTGTTGGAAATACCATAAGCAATGGAAAACCGACGGCTTTGCTTTGCACGACAGCAAATTCTGCGTCGTTAATATTGACGGCCGAATTCCGTCCGGCGCCAGACACAAAAAATCCGAACCTTTTTCAGTCGGAAAAAGGTTCGGATTTTTGACGCTTTTAAGCCATAGCCGGGGAAGTAGACCATCAGGCCGCTGTTCAGCGAAAAATTAACATATCATTGCGAAAGGCCTGACCGCGCTCCGCCGAGCGAACAAAACGTGGTGCGGAAACATGCGGGAGCCTTATTCCCGTCATCCGGTAAAGAAACCGATTCAGTCCTTATTCGCCTGCAGTTCTTTATGCCGTTTCGCCATATATCTGCCGGTATCTTTCATCAGGATCCAGAGAACGGCAAGACGGCTTCTCAGCCTTAAAAACAGCAGAGTGAGCAGAAAAAGCACAAGCATCCCGAGTCCCACAAGAAATAAAACCACCGCCGCCCGATTTTCCCGATACATGGCCTTTGCGAAAAGAGAGACCGTTGCCGCATACCTTTGCAGGATAAGGTTCGGCGGAGAAGGCAGCCGGATCAGCGTCAGCGTATCCGCCGTCCCGGCTTTGGCGATCAGGTAATGGTAATAACTGTTCTGCGTCATCAGTTCCGCGCCGGCGCCCCCGCTGATGACGTAGCGGACGCCGTTTTTCGTGTAATCGTAATAACTGTGGATATGGGACAGATAAATGGTATTGACCTTGTATTTCGTCATGAGGTTTTCAAACCGTTCGGCTTCCTGCTTGGTCTGAAACCCGTGGTCGATGCTTTCGTCTTCGCTGTAGGCTTCCAGCTTCTGCTCGACGAAGCCGCCCTCCATTTTGACCTGATCGGTATAAGCCTGAACTTCATTCGGCTTCACACCGTTTCTCGGATCTGTCGGCGGCACGTGGGATATGACGTAAATCCGTTTCCCCTGCGCTTTTTGAAGATCCCTTTCGAGCCAGGCGTATTGTGCATCCGGGATCGCCTGTTTTTCGGCATAGCCGCGCGAGCTGTCGAGGAACGCGAAATGATTGCCGCCGAAATCAAAGGAGTAATACTCCGGTCCATAGAGCTTCCGATAGGTCTGGCGTCCGTCCCCGCGGATATCGTGGTTTCCCAGCATCGTGCACAGAGCCGTTGAGAGCTCCGACGTCATCTCATTAAAAATTTTGTATTGACTGGGCTTTCCGCTGAAAACAAGATCGCCGTTGTCGATCACAAAAACAGGATTCAGCGCATTTACCTGCTCGATGATCTTCCCAAAGGTTTCATAGCCGTCCCTGCTGTCGCCGAGGATGACGTAGTTGTCGTCCGCAGTTTTGCCTGGCTGAACAGGAGCGATCCGCCTTGTCTCTCCCGCCTTTAAATCCATTGAAAACTCCAATGTGTTGACCGTGATTCTGGCGGGCCTGAAACTTTTATCAATGCTTGAGGAATAGAAGCCCGGATTGATATTTTCAATGGAAATCCTCACATGCCGGGCCGGTGCATCCGCCGCTTTTACCTCAACGGCAGGCAGGGGGGACAGGGCCCTTATTACGAGCCGGTTCCCGCCGCTGTCACTTTGTATCCCTTTTACAAAGCCGCCGTATGCGGTGACATCGACTCCGTTCCAGGAATAGGAAGAGGAAGAATCGTCCGGGTTATAGTTGAGCGGGAGCGAGGTAAGGCCGGCGTTGATCCTGTAAGCGTGACAGGAGTTATACAGAAAGAGGCCCGCGCTTGCCGCAAGGCAAAGAAACAATGCAAGTACAATGATTTTCAGAACCCTCTTAGGCCTCATTCCCGTCGCCCCGATGTTGTTTTTGAACCTTTGGCGCTATGGTTCCCCATCAGTATGGTTCTTATCATGGCGGCCGAAGCGATTCCCGGAATGCCGTTCCATTGTCCCGACGGGCATGCTCCCATGACAGCTCCCACGCAGCAACTAATGAATGATGTGATATACAATGATTATTACGACAAGTATCCATAAGCAGATGATCGGTATCGCATGACGCCATTTGCGGGGCCTGCCGTCCGACCGCATGTCTTTTGCCTGTTCAAGACACTCCTCCATAATATTGTCTGGAATGAGCTTAATCGCCAAAGCAATGAAAAGAGGAAGAATAAGCATATCGTCAAGATAGCCGAGAACTGGGATAAAATCCGGGATGAGATCAATCGGCGATAAGGCATAGCCGGCGGCCATCGCTGCTACAATCTTCGCCCCGAGCGGTGTGTCTTTGCGCTTATATGCAAGGAATAAGGCGGATACTTTATTTTTCAATTCCTTGGCTTTGGCCCGAATCGTTATTTCCATATCATATAACGGCCTTTTCTTTCCCGTCCCACCGCCAAGAATTACTGCAATCATGATAGCCGAAGCAATCCCCAGAACGCCGCCGAACAGGAACGGGGCGTCGGAGTTGATTTTATTCCACAGGAATCCGGCGATGATGGACGACAGCAGCAGCCCAATCCCTTGCAGCATGCCGTAAATTCCGAGCACGGTCCCTTTCAATCCTGCGGGCGCGTTCTCCGCGATAAATGCCCTTTCCGCGCCGCTGATGAACGCGGTGTATGCGCCATATGCGAAGAACAGGAGCGGGACGGCCGGCTTCGCGGACAAAAGCGCAAATCCAAAATAGACAAGACCGTAGAGCAGGTATCCCGGCACAAGGATCCTGCTTCTTCCGAATCGGTCGGAAAGCCTGCCTGACGGAATGGCCAGGACGGATGCGGCGATATTGAAAATCAGATACAGCAGCATGACCTGCGAGGCCGAAAAACCTCTTTCCTGCGCTTTCAGGAGTAAAAACGTGTTCGATGAATTCCCCAGGCAGAAGACAAAGATGACGGCGAGATACAGCTTCAGCTTTCCGTCCAGCTTCAGTCCTTTCAGCGTAAGCTTTTCAGATGCGGTGTCCCTGGTTTTGTCTTCCCTGACAAAACCAAGAATCAGAATTCCAATGACCGCGGGAATTGTAGAAAACAGGAATGCCTTGTGGAACCCGAAGCTGGTCGCAATGAAAATATAAGCAGACAGCGCGCCAAGCGAGGAGCCGGCCATATCCAGCATTTTATGCAGGCCGAACGACCCGCCGAGCTTTTCCCGTTCGCTCGACTGCGCTACAAGCGCGTCACGCGGGGCGGTGCGGAGGCCCTTTCCCGTGCGGTCGATTACTCTTGCGGCCAAAACGCCGGGCCAGGAGGTTGCCAGGAGTAGAAACAGCTTGTAAAGCACCGACGCGGAATAGCCTGCAAAGGCGAGGCGCTTTTTATTGTGGTATACATCGCCGATGTAGCCGCTGAACACCTTGAGAAGCGAAGCGATGCTCTCGGCAATTCCCTCTATGATTCCCACAATGGCGGGCGACGCCCCAAGCGTGGCTGTCAGAAAGAGAGGGAGCAGAGGATAAACCATTTCGGTGCTCATATCGACGAAAAGACTGACCAGCCCGAGCAAGACGATATTGGACAGGATCACTTTCTTTTTCACGTTTTATCCCTCTGCGCTCTGTCGGTAAACTCGTATACCGTATCGCAGAATTTTTCAAGCGCCCCGGCACATTTTGAAAGCGTCGCCTTCGAAGTTTCCCGTAAAGACGCCCCGAAAGTATCCCTTGTCTCTATTTTCGCGTACCATTGCTTTAATTTATCAAGCTCTTCTTCGTTCTCTTCGATTTCTGCAAACGTGAAATTTTTTCGGGAGGTCTCCTTTTCGAGCTCCTTGAAAAAATCCTCACACTGCTCAAGAAGTTCCCCATATTCCTCGTTTCTCGCCGAGTTGAACCGCTCGATGATATTTTTTTGTCCGTCTTCATCCACAGTCGATTTCATGACGAACGCCTCGCCGTTGTTTTGAACGACCTCGCTTTTCACGCTGTTCAGCAGGCCGAAGTTCTCTTCCGTAAAGGGCAGGATCCACATCGACTGCTGCATATTGATCGCGCCTATTTTTTTCAGCCTGCGCCATAAAGAGACGCGGGCCCTTGAAGGCTCTCGCGGCAGCGTATAGTTGATAACGACCCAGTCGTTCCGATCCATAAAAATCATCCCCTGATGTAATACCGGTTACATAGAGAATATATCATATAGTAATACTGGTTACAAGATCAAAAAGCAAAAAGCCGGCCTGTTTTTCAGGTCGGCCTTCCGGGCATTGCCCGAGGTTTGCAGGCAGAGAGCCCATAGCAATAGGCGGCAGATCGATATTAGAAGGATTTTCAGAAATTTTTCGCTTGCTGACCGTTTCGAGCGTATGCCCGCCGATGCTGGAAGCGATCGCTTTGCCCTGGATGATCCTGGCGCTCGGGATCGTGAAGATCCCATACCCGCGGCCGGATTCAGCTAGGCAGCCGATCACTTTCCGTCTGCCCATACGCCTCAGAATGAGCGGAACATGAGACAGGCTTTTCCAAACGAACCGATCTTAGAATGAAATGTTTTAACGCCGTGATTTTTTTCGTGCGATCGGCAGCTTCCTCGCAAGCTTGACAAGCTCATACCACAGGACGGCCGCAAGAGAGACGCCGGTCACAATCAAAAGCTGTACGCCGCTCAAGGGCGCGAGCTTTAAAAATCCGGAGAGAGGCGTATACAAAATCAGAAGAAGGCCCAGGATCGTCCCGGCCGCGATGGCCCGCAGGACCCGGTCCTTCATCAGGCGTTTCAGCGACTGAAAGGCGAAATCGGTGTCCGAGCCGTTGACCTGCACCAGCAGAAGGTTGCAGAGGAAGATGACGGCAAGGCCCATTGCGCGCGCGGCCGGCGCGCCGCTTTGGGGATTCCCCTGCAAAGCGGCAAAATAGGTGCCGAAAGAGGCCGCGAAGATGACAAAGCCCTGCAGCAGGCTTTTGACAAGGCCCGGGGCGTCGATGATTTTTCCGTTGGGGTCGCGCGGCGCACGCGCCATGATGTCGCGCTCCGCCGGCTGGCGCTCCAGGACAATCGAGCAGGTCGGGTCTATGATGAGCTCCAGCAGTACCACGTGGAGCGGCAGGAGCATCAGGCTGGCCGGGCTGATTTTGAGCAGGGGGGCCAGCAGGGACGCGAACGCAATCGGGATGTGGATGGTGAAGACGTACCCCACGGCCCTTCTGATGTTGTCATAAATCCGCCTGCCGTCGCGGATGGTCTCCACAATGGTCGAAAAATTGTCGTCCAAAAGAATCAGGTCCGCGGCTTCGCGCGAAACCTCAGAGCCGCGCTTGCCCATGGCGATGCCGATGTCGGCGTATTTGAGCGCGGGCGCGTCGTTGACTCCGTCGCCCGTCATGGCGACGACCTCGCCGTTTTCCCGGAAGGCTTTGACGATCCGCATCTTATGCTCCGGCACCACGCGGGAAAAGATGCTGACGCCCCGCACCTTTTCGCGGAGCTCCCCGTCGGTCATCCGATCCAGCTCGTCGCCGGTGATGATTTTGTCGCAGTCCGGGATGCCGACCAGCCCCGCGATGGAGCTCGCGGTCGTGCCGCTGTCGCCCGTAATCATCACGACGCGGACGCCGGCGCGCGTGCAGCGCCGGATGTCCTCCTTGACCGATTCCCTCGGGGGATCGGCAAGGCCGACCAGGCCGCACAGCCGCAATTCGCAGTCCGGCAGCGTCTTCGGGATGCCGATGCCGGGCGCCAGATCCATCCGGCCTACGGCAATCACCCGCAGGCCTTTCCGGGACATTTCGTCGAGGCGCGTCTGTACGGCGTCCTTTTCCTCGTCCGTCAGCGTGCAGAGGCGCAGGATCTTTTCCGGCGAGCCCTTCGCCGCGACAAGAACGACGCTTTCCCTTTCCCAGACATGGCCCATCATTTTGGCCTCGTTGGTGAACGGGTATTCCGTGACAAGCTCGCCGGAGAACAGCTGCCCGCGCGTGATTCCGAGGCTCTCGCAATGGGCAAGCATCGCCTTTTCCATCGGGTCGTAGGCCTCGGTTTCACACGCCATGCCCATGACCGCGCAAAGCCGGCGTTCGTCGCCGTCCGCCGCCCATGTCTCGCGGACGGTCATTTTGTTCTTTGTGATTGTGCCGGTCTTATCCACGCAAAGGACGGAAACCGCGCCGAGCGTTTCCACCGCGGGGAGCTTCCGCACCAGAGACTGCTTTCTGGCAAGCCGCCAGGCACCCATGGAAAGGAACACCGTGAGGATGACCGGGAACTCCTCCGGAATCATCGCCATGGCCAGCGTGACGCCGGAGAGGATGCTCTCGATCAGCCGGTCCCGGAAAGAATGGTCGGGGATGTTCAGCCAGGTCGCACAGCCGACCAGCACGAACAGCACGGCGGCAATGATCGCGCAGAGCCGGACCAGTTTGCCGGTCTGCCTCTGCAGCGGCGTTGGGTTTTCCGGCGCGTTCGCCACGTTCGCGCCGATTTTGCCGTATTCGGTCGCCGGTCCGATTCTTTCGACGCGGACCGCCGCGCTGCCCTCCAAAACCATCGTGCCGGCATAACAGGTGTCGCGCCGCCACAGGTCCTGTTCTTCCGGCCCCGCGGAGCCGGCGGCGGATTTCCAGACGCCTTCGGCCTCGCCGGTCAGGGAGGATTCGTCGACGCAAAGGTCGTTTGCCCGCACGACTTTCCCGTCGGCCGGAATCTTGACGCCCTCGAACAGCAGCATCAGGTCGCCCGGCACCAGATCCGCGCTGTTGATTGTCTTTTCTTCGCCGTCCCGTATCACCCGGACATGCGGCGCGGAAAGGTCTTTCAGGGCCTCGAGCGTTTTGTCCGTCCGCCACTCCTGCATCACGTCGATGCCGATGACGCCGAGCACAAAGACCAGCATGACGGCGCCGTCGCGCGGTTCGCCCAAAAGAAAATAGATGACCGCCGCGACGAGCAGCAGCAGAAACATCGGTTCGGCAAGGGCCTTCAGGATCTCGCGGAAAACGCTTGATTTTTTCTGCGGCGCCAGCTCGTTTTTTCCGAATTCCGCCTGCAGTTCTTTTGCCTGCCCGGACGTAAGGCCGGAAAACGACGGTGTGTTTTTCTGTTCTGTCATAGCGAGTTACCTCCCTGGGTTGCAGCACCCATCCGCCATTTTCAGGCGTTTGTACGATAGCTCTATGGCATTGCAGCAATCAGCCGATGTCCCTAAAAACGGGTATAAAAATACCTGTGGGACAGATTACTGTCCCACAGGTTGTAAACGAAAACCTGTTGCCGTTGACGGCCCAGCCCCACAAACCCCGGGAATTCCGGAACCCCCGCAGTTCATCGCCTGCTCAGTTTGTACTGTAGCTGTTTACGCAGTGCAAAGAGATATGCGTATCGTATCATATACAAACCTGGCCTGTCAAGTGCATTCCGGGAAAAAATTTTCTGTCGGCCCATAAATTTATCAATACGAAATCCGCAGCGCTCAACACCGGCTTGGCGGAAAATTCATATAATAAAGAAAAATGCTCTGGAGATGAAATCATGAATTACAACGGCAACGGTGATAATCTCACTTATGATCAGGTCGTCCCTTATAGGAAGACGGCGGCCACGCCCGCGGGAACGGCGCAGCAGACAGGCAATATCTTCGCATATCCGGAAAACCTGCAGGGGGCGCTTGCCCTGATCGAGCAGGCGCTTTCCGGTGAAGCCGAGGACAGGATGTTCTATACGTGGCTGATGGAGCGGGCGCCTTCGAAAGAGGACCAGCAGATCATTTCCGGCATCCGCGACAATGAGATCGGCCACTATGCTCTTTTCCGGCAGCTCTATTACGAACTGACCGGAAAGGTGCCTCCGCAGGTTCAGGGCGAACCGTTCACACCGCCCGCCCATTACTGCGAAGGGCTGGCCCGCGCTCTGCTGGGGGAGCAGAACGCAGTGCAGAAATACCGCAGAATTCTGTATGCCATGCAGCTCCGTATCCATATCAATGTTCTCACCGAGATCATCACCGATGAAATCCGGCATGGAATTCTGTACAGCTATCTTTACGCCAAAAATGGGTGCAGGGGATCGTAACCATAAAAAACTGAATGACAGGATAAAAGCGGCCGGATCCTCTGTGATCCGGCCGCACCCGTTTCCGGCATATTCCGCCCGCCTCCGGACCGCCTGGGTTTTGGTCGCGGCCCAATCCCTTTGAAAAGCTTCTCTGGATCGACCGGCCGGTCGTTCATAACAGCGGAATCCGTCAACGCACGTATCGGACAACCCCCGGCGGGAAACCGGGAACGGATTCGACCGGCTGAGGCAATTTTTTCTAATGGGATCTTAATTTTCGACGAATAAAATTGCAAGACGTGGTGCAAAGGAGGTGAAAACGATGAATGCAATTGGCCGTGCAAGCGTGCTTCAGTACCATCCTCAAGTAAATCCTTACCAGAATGTCCGTGCAAAGAGCAGCGCCAGTGAAGAAGCAAGTGAAAGCTCCGCGGAAAAAGCCAGAGAGGCAAAGAGCACCACTTCCAGCATTTTAGACAGATACGCCTGAACCGCCTGAACAATCCACAGGGAGGATCCGCATGGATTCTCCCTGCGGATTTTTATAAATATCATTCTTTTTCCATGGAACCGGAATCAGGTGAGAACCCATTCCTCGGTCTAATGGGATTTTAATCTTCACTGTTTATCATAATCTACATCATTGCTGTTTCAAAAACTTGCGGGGAGCTTCAAATGAATCTTTTTCAAGCGTTGATTTATGGGATTGTTCAGGGGATTACCGAATTTCTACCGGTTTCCAGCACGGCGCATCTGACGCTTCTGCCGTGGATTTTCGGCTGGCAGAACCCGGGGAACGTCTTCGACGTGGCGCTGCATTTCGGCACGGCTGTCGCCGTCATCGCATTCTTTTTCCACGACTGGGTCCGGTTGGTGACGGCGGGCTTCAAAGAACCCCGGACACAGGACGGCAGGCTGTTCCGGATCCTTGTGATCGCGACCATCCCCGGCGCTCTGGCGGGGGTCGCCCTGGACCGGTACATGGCGCTGTTTACAAATCCGCTTCTCATCGGAATCCTTCTCATTGGCATGGGCATCGTTTTGTATGTATGCGATAAAGTCGGACAAAGCAATGTCTCTCTGGAAAGAATCGGGTTCAGACGAGGCGTCCTGGTCGGCGTTGCGCAGGTGCTGGCCATTGTGCCCGGAATCTCCCGCTCCGGCATCACGATGTCTGCCGGGCGGGCGGCCGGCGTCGACCGGGAAAGCATCGCGAAATTTACGTTTCTGCTCTCGACGCCGATTATTCTCGGCGACGCCCTGTTCCATGCGAAGGATCTCGCCAGCGTGCGGATCGACATGCTTCCGTTCGTCACGGCGGTTGTGACCGCCGCGGTTGTGGGGATCTTAAGCATCCGGTTTTTACTCGACTTTCTGAAAAAGCGGAGCCTGCTTCTTTTTACCGTTTACCGTTTTGCCTTCGGCGCCTTTATTATCGCTCTGTACTGCGTCAGGCGCTGACAGAAGCGGGCGCGAACCAACCTCGGGCCGGCGCCGTACTTGCAGACCATTTCTTTATGTGCTAAAAGGAGCAAATCCATGAATTATAAGAATCCGGGGAAGAAACCCCACGCAGAAAACCGGTCCGAAGGAAGAGGGATAAACGCTGGCAAAAGGTTTTCACCCTCTTGGGAAACCGGTCTGTCGGCAACGGAGGTCATGTCTCAGCAAAAGGCCGGGCTGAGAAATTCAACACCTGAAAAAATCACCCAGTCGAACGGCCAGATCATCCGCGGCAATGTGCTGACCCTCTTCAATTTATTCAACTTTATCATCGCAATCTGCCTTGCCGCAGTTCATTCATATTCCAACATTGCTTTTCTCTCCATCATTATTCTGAACATCTGCATTGGCATCGTACAAGAGATCCACGCCAAGAATCTGGTTGAGAAGCTTTCGCTCGTCACCATGCCGAAAGCAGCAGTGATCCGCGACGGCAAAGAGGCGGCCTGTGCCATTGAGGAACTGGTTCAGGACGATGTCGTCGTGTTTGACATGGGAAAACAAATTTGCGTCGATTCTATCGTGCTGCATGGTGAAGCGGAAGTAAACGAATCCTTGCTGACCGGGGAGTCGGATCCGGTTCTGAAGCACGCGGACGACCATCTTCTGTCCGGAAGCTTTGTTGTGAGCGGAAGATGCTACGCGCAGGTCGAACATGTGGGCCTGGAGAATTATGCGTCAAAAATTGCTCACGACGTCAAAAAATATAAAGCCGTCAATTCAAGGCTGCTGCGCTCCATGCAGAAGGTGACCCGGTTTACGGGCTTTTTCATCGTACCGCTCGGGCTTCTGCTGTTCGTTGAAGCATATTTTTTCCGCTTTGACGCTCTGGCGCCGGCCGTGGTTTCCACATCCGCCGGGCTTTTGGGAATGCTTCCCAAGGGGCTGGTTTTACTGATCAGCATTACGCTTGCCACAGGCGTTATCAAGCTCTCGAAGGAACAAGTTCTGGTGCAGAATCTGTTTTCACTCGAATCGCTTGCCTATGTAGACGTCTTGTGCCTGGACAAAACAGGAACCCTTACCGAGGGAAAAATGTCTGTACAAAGCGTCGATCCGGTTGATGAAGCGTCCCTTCCGGTCCCATTTGAAGATTTGATAGGGTCTTTTCTGAAAAATTCGGATGACAACAATGCGACCTTTCAGGCATTGAATAGATATTTCAGCAGAAACGGCTACTTTCACCCCATCTGCAAAGTCCCGTTTTCTTCCCAGAGAAAATGGAGCGCCATGACTTTTCAGGATGTCGGCACTCTTGTAATCGGCGCTCCTGATCGGCTGACTCGCCGGCCGCTGCCGCCAAAGGTTTCAGAGCAAGAAAATTCCGGAGCACGCATTTTAATGGCGGCCTTTACGAAAGAAACAATCGCAAGTGATCAGCTTCCGGCCCTTTCTCCCGTGGCTTTTCTGACCATTTCAGATCCGATCAGAAAGGATGCGGCGAAAACCCTGGATTTCTTTGAAAGGGAAGGCGTCGACATTAAAATCATTTCCGGGGACAACCCGGTTACCGTTTCAGCAATTGCAAAATCTGCGGGCCTGAAAGGGTACGATTCAGTTGTCGATATGTCCCCTTGTGAAACGGATGAACAAATTGATAAGGCGGCAAAAAATTACAGCGTTTTTGGCCGAGTCTCTCCCTATCAGAAAAGAAAACTGATCCAGTCCTTTAAGAAGCAGGGGAAAACCGTTGCGATGACAGGCGACGGCGTGAACGACGTTTTGGCTCTGCGGGAGGCAGACTGCAGTATTGCAATGTCGGAGGGCAGCGACGCCACACGGCAGGTTTCCCAGCTGGTTCTGTTGAATTCGGATTTTACTTTTTTGCCGAATGTGCTGGCCGAAGGCCGGCGTGCGGTCAACAACGTGACACGGGTTGCCGGAGTATTCTTTGTCAAAACCGTTTATTCCGTCCTGATGTCCATTGCCTGCATGCTTCTGAACATTCCCTTTCCATTTATCCCGCTCCAGATCACTTTGATCGATATGATTATCGAGGGATACCCCTCCTTTTTCATGTCGTTTGAACCGGATAACCATAAAATAACGGAAACGTTTCTGCACTCTGCTTTGCGAAGAGCTTTTCCGAACGCCCTGGCCATTTTGGCGGACTTTTTCCTCGTGCTTTTTCTTGCTCCCGCCGTTGGAATTTCATTCCCAAATACAGTTCTCCATACCGTCCTTTATGTTTTAGTCGGGTTTACTGAGATCCTCGCCGTTTACAAGTCGTGCTTACCTTTCAATAAATTACGCATCTTTCTGTGCGGAACGATGACGGCTGGATTTTTCGCGGCGGCCTTTTTGTTCCGTCCGATTCTCCAGCTTGCAGTTCTTCCTCCGCAGACATTACCATTTATCGCGTGTCTGGCTCTTGTCAGCATGCTTCTGGAAAGAGCCTTCAGTTTTGTGATTGACAGACTGGCAAGCCGCCGGGCATGATCCGGCATCTCAAAAGTACATTGGCAAAAAGAAGCGGCCGGCAGCCCATTGCATCGGGCCGCCGGCTGTTCCCGCTTAGAAAAGCAGCTATGAGAGCCTCGCCCTTCGACGCTGTCCTGCCAGCGCAATCACACATCCCACCGCCGCCAGCGTGAACAGGATACCCAATGAGCCGATCCCCATGCCATAGCCGGCCGCGTCGCTGATTGCGCCGACCGCCGGAGGGCCGAAGGTCTGGCCGACGTCCATCAGGGTGCTGAGGATGCCAAGCGAAGCGCCAAGCTGCCCTTCCCGGGCGACGTCCGCAGCCAGCGCGCTGGTGCTCGCCGTGATCAGCGCAAACCCAAGCCCGTAGATCAGAATCAGGGGAATCATGGCGAGCGTCGATTTCAGCACGGCCAGAAGAGAAAAGGAAAGAACGCAGGTCAGCAGGCCGGTCACCACCATTGGAAGGCGCCCCAACCGATCCGAAGCCCGCCCGAACAGAGGCTTGAACAGGATCATGCCGACCAGCTCGATCCCCAGCAGCAGGCCGATCTCGGAAGGCGGCATCCCAAGCTGTTTTGCGTAAAGCGGGAAGATCATCTCGAACGCGCCGTAAGCAAAGTAGGCGCAGGCGTCGAGCAGCCCTACCAGCAGGAGTGGACGGTAGCGGATCACGCTCCACAGCTTTTGCAGAAAGGGCACCTTTGGAGGCTCCTCCTTTGGAGCCGCAGGTGCCGCGTCGTTTTTTCCCGGCCTGTGAAAGAACCAGGCGGCCGCCGCCAGCGCCAGGATGCCGGCGGCACCGGCAACCAGGTAGACGCTGCCGGTCCCCCAAAACTGATACAGACTGCCGCCTGCGGTCGGCGCGAGGGCGCGGCCGATCAAAGTGGCGGAAGAATAGAGGGACAGATTCTGCCCCATGTTATTATGGCTGCTGAAAGCGGCGACGGCAGCCATGGCCACCGGGCCGAAGGCGGCGGTCGCAAAGCCGTGGTAGAACCGGACGGCGGCAAGCCCCAGAGGGTTTTGCACCAACAGGTACAGAAACGGGGCGCTGGCAAAGATAAGCAGCGACCCGATCAGAATTTTCCGGTACCCCAGGCGGTCGGCCAGATCCCCGGCGATATAGCTGACCAGGATGCCCGGGACGGTGGAGGCCGAAGCGATCCAGCCGGTCTGCGCGTCGTTGGCTCCCAGGCTTTTCGCAAAGATGGGCAGGATCGGCGATTTGGAAATGGTGGAGCTGAAAATGGCGAGGGCCCCGCAGCAGCCAATCATCAGGATCAGGCCGAAGCTTCTTGAAATCCGCTTCATGTTCCGGTACCCCCGTTCAATTCTGGTCAGAAAGCTCGGCTTTTTGATTCGCTTCCAGCCGCATTTCCTCGCGCAGGCCCCAGTATATCTTGAACTCGAGCTTTTCGACTTCCCGCTGCTGTTTATAGCTGACGCGGAGCGTGGCGTTTTTCGGGATCAGAATGTCCCGGTCGAGATCGTTTAGCACTGCCCGGACGTTGTTGCCGTTTCCGCTTATGGTGGAAAGGGTTTCCCGCATGGCTCGAAACAGCCCGGCCGTATCCCCGGACGTATCCTTTGAAACCATATACCGTTCGTTCTGATTGATGTAATCCAGGGAATCTCCGCCGGCGAGCCAGCGGATCAGGGCGTCCCGGCTGAAGCGCCATTCCCTGCCGATCTTTCTGGCGGGGAGATGTTCTTCCCGCAGCAGCTTGATCAGCGTCTTTTCGCTGACTCCCAAGACCTCTGAAGCCTGTTCGAGATTCAAGATATCGTCGTTCATTCTGCATCACGGCTCCTTCTCAATAACAGGGACAGCATATCACAATTGGTTCACACTTTCAATAGATAGAAGAATATAATACTACTTTATCGGTATATAAAAGATATTTGAGGGACAATAAGAGAATTTTGCTTTTTGATGAGGAGAAGCACATTCTGAATATCATGGGCTGAGATGACGTCCGGAAATACTCGTTGAGCCCATCGGCTTCGGGACGCAGAATCTGACCATGGGCATAAACGGACATCGCTATAAAAAGCTGCCGTATTTTAATTTTATTCTAATCTTGATCCTCTGCATTGAGAGGGACAAATGGCCTGCAGCTGAAATAGCGTTGGAATACGCTATGAAGTCATTGCGGCGGCTTTTGTGCGCTGCCTGCACGGCGGTTTCCGATGAGATCATCAGCAGCCGGGGCATTATGAGTGAGATCCCGCCGATGTTTTGCAGACGGCGAAAGTCTGATGTTCCGATCGGAAGGCATAAAACAAGAGGGCCGTATTTCTACGGTCCCCTTGTTATTTGCTCTGCACGGAGTTTGCACTGCTTCCATTGAAGCGCCCTTTATGAAAACAAGAAACGTCACTGTGATTTTTATCGGCCGCCGTCAACAACTGAGGGAAATACTTTCAATGTATCCAAAATGTGACAACCTCAGACGCGGCAGCTTCTTCAGCTGCGAGAGAATGAGGGACACAACGCGAACCGTTACGGAAGGGTGAGGACTAATTCTGTTCAATAAAAGAGCCGCCGCTCCTATGCAAGAGATCCGCGCCGTCGTATTGGCGTTGAAAGACAGGGATTATTCTTCAACAAGCAATTCAAGCTCGTCCTGCAGGTCGGTGATGATAGGCCCAATCAGAGCCATCCGTTTCAGATCTTTCACTTTTTTGGCCTCCTGGTAACAAACCGTATATACGGCGAGCTTACTTTTCAGGACTGCTTTTGTATTTTGGCTCATATGGACCTCCATCATCTTTATTTTGTTTACATAATACAGCAAAGATGTGTACCAGATATGAATGGCTGCAATCCTCCGGGAAAGCAAAACGGCGAACCGGCAGTCAGATGCACCCGGCGACCGTCAGGCGAGTATAAAAAAGCCGCCCATGCGGGCGGCCGGGTGAACCGGGGACTTACACGATGCGCACATTGATGGCGCGCAATTTGCTGCTGTTCTTCGGATCGGTCTCGGTGTCATACGTAACCTTCTGACCCTCCTGAAGGGATTTGTATCCATCCGACTGGATCGCTGAGAAATGAACGAACACGTCTCCGCTGCCGTCGTCGTTGGAAATGAAACCGAAGCCTTTTGTCTCGTTAAACCATTTTACTGTACCGTTATTCATAAACAGGTACCTCCATAAATTTATTTGTATCCTAGCGTAAAAAACTCACATTTTTTGTAAATCTTCACGATGTGAATGACTTACAAAAAATGTGAGACAATTCGTACATTCAGAATACATGTTAACTATAGCATAGTACTTCCCGGGTGTCAAGATGATTTTGCGGCCGCCCCTTCCATACGCGCCGAAGAAGATCAATCCGGCATCTCTTTTGCCGATGGGCAAAAGAGATGCCGGGGCCGCCGATCTCATTATGAGTTTCTGCCGCCGTAGCGGTGCTTTTGCCCGGAATCCGGCCCGTAATAGTGCTTTTTACCGCTGCCGTGCCGTTTTTGGCCAAACGGATGCGCTCCGGCTTTTTCCGTTGGGGAACGGCGGCCCCGATCCGCTTTTGAGATTGTGACGTGCGCCGTGCGCTGTTTCATCCGGTATCCGTTCATTTTTTGCAGGACCAGTTCCGCGTCGGCGGGTTTCATCTCAGCGGTGGAATAGTCCCTGAAAATCTCAATTTTTCCGACTGCGCCGACGGGGAGGCCCGTCGTTTCCACAATCGTCCCGATGATAAAATCCGCATTGATTCTGCTGTCTGCGCCGATGTCGATTCGCAGCCGGACTTTCCCGTTTTCAGGAGAGATCTGCTCAGCCTGCCGGACATTTTTCAGAGTGCCGAGCCGTTTGTTTTTGTCGAAGAGGATCTTGCAGAGAGCCGCCGCGATTTTTCTCGCTTCGTACCCATTCTGTTCCAGCTCCCCGACAAACGCGGTCCATTCGGGGGCATTATTTTCATCGACAGCCTCGCTGACGGTCTTCTGGAATTTTTTGAGGTGGCGTGCCTGGATGTCCTCGACGTCCGGAACGGGCGCCTCTTTGATTTTCAGGTCCATGAACCGTTCCAGGGAACGGACCCTTTGCAGCTGCCCCCGGCTTGCCGCAAGCGTATACGACGTTCCGGCCTTGCCCGCGCGGCCCGTGCGGCCGATGCGGTGGATATAATATTCGTCCTCATCGGGAATATCATAATTAAACACGGCGTCGATGTCGTCGACGTCGATACCGCGCGCCGCCACGTCGGTTGCAATAAGGATTCCGACGCGGCCGCTCTTGAAGTCGCTCATCACCTGGTTCCGCTGGTTCTGCTTTAAATCCCCATGCAGGCCGGCTGTCTGGAATCCGTCGCCGTTCAGCTGCTCACAGAGCTGATCGACCGTCCTTTTCGTATTGCAGAAAATCAGCGCCCGTTTGGGCCTGTGATATTCCAGCAGAAGCTTGAGCGCGTTCGTTTTGTCGTCGCGGGGGACGCTGTAGTAAAACTGAGAGATGCTGTCGACGGTTTTCTGCCCTTTGTCCACGGCGACAAGCTGTGGGTCGGTCTGGAATTCTTTCGTGATCTTCATGATGGCGGGGGGCATGGTCGCGCTGAACAAAACGGTCTGCCTGCTTTCGGGCGCTTCTTTCAGGATGGTCTGGATATCCTCCAGAAAACCCATGTTCAGCATTTCGTCCGCTTCGTCCAGAACGACCGTTTTCAGGTTTTCCAGCGACAGGGTGCTGCGGCGCATATGATCCATGATGCGGCCCGGGGTCCCGATGATGATCTGCGCCGTGCGCAGCTGCCGGATCTGCAGCGTCATGGACTCTCCGCCGCAGACGATGACGGCTTTGACGTTCTGCAGATATTTTGAGAGCCTGCGCACCTCTTCGCAGGTCTGCATGGCGAGCTCCCGCGTGGGGCTCAGGATCAGGACCTGCCCTCTTTCCCGGCCGCTCTGGGCGACCGTCTGAACGGCGGGGATGCCGAACGCGGCGGTCTTTCCGGTACCGGTGCTGGAGCGCCCGATCATATCTTTTCCTTCCAGAACCAGGGGAATGGCCCCCGCCTGGATGTCCGTCGCCTCGGTGTACCCGATCTCTTCCACCGCCCGCAGAATTTCAGGCAGCAAATTCATTTCGCTGAACAGCATATTTCTTATTCCTCATTTTTTCTCAACTTATCCAACATATTATATTATTAGAATATCACAAAACGTCGGGTTCATAAATGCGCAGTACACTTATGGGGCGGCGAATCGATTTTATTCTTTTCGGAAAACCTGCCGGTACCCTCCCGGGAAACGCGGCGGTTGTGTCATCTTAATCAGGGGGTGCTGAATTGGCAATCAACAGGGCGATGCGGGCGGCCTTGAAAGCGATGACGGCTTTGAATCCCGATGTGGAAAAAAGCTATAGGGCCGAGCGCAGGGTCGAGCTTCTCATGGCCAGGCTGCGGGGAAGGCCCACGGATTACCAAATGTGGGACAGGAAAATCACGTGCGGGGATCATCATGTCCCCGTCCGTATCTTTCAGCCGTCCGGCGGCGGGCCTTTCCCCCTGCTTCTGTTTTTCCATGGAGGCGGATGGGTGACCGGCGGAATCGAAAACTACACCGGCGTATGCGCCGATCTTGCAAAAGCGACGGGGCACGTGGTGGCCGCCGTGGATTACCGGCTGGCGCCGGAATTCCGTTTCCCCGCCGCGCCGGAGGACTGCTACGCCGCCGCAAAGGAATTTTTTACGGGACACATTCTTCCCGTCGATCCGGAGAAGATCACGTTGATCGGCGACAGCGCCGGGGGGAACCTCGCGGCCGTCGTTTCCCTGATGGCGCGGGACAGGGGGGAGTTCCTTCCCAGACGCCAGATTTTGCTGTATCCCGCCACCTTTAACGATTACAGCGGCAGGTCCCCGTTCCCCTCGGTCAGGGAAAACGGAACGGAATATCTGCTGACCTCCAAACGCATCCAGAGCTTTATGAGGCTGTACAGCAGCTCGGAAAAAGATTTCCGCAATCCGTATTTTGCCCCTTTGCTGGCCGACGATCTGTCGAATCAGCCCCGCACGCTGGTCATCACGGCCGAGTTCTGCCCGTTGCGGGACGAGGGGGAATTCTACGGGAAAAAGCTGCGGGATGCCGGCAACGACGTCGAAATTTACCGGATGAAGGGCGCGCTGCATGCGTTTCTGATGCTGCCTCCCCGCTTTGTTCATGTGAAGCGGGCGTATCGGGTCATCAATCATTTTTTGGCTGAAGGGGCGTCACGCCATGAGAGTGATCAAAAAATGGACCAGACTGGACAATGCCGCTAAGATTTTCCCGCCAACCAGTTCAGGACGGGATCCCAAGGTCTTCCGTTTTGCCTGCGAGCTGTACGAAGCGGTGGACGCGCAGATTCTTCAGCACGCCCTGGACCGGACGGTCGCGCGGTTTCCGTTCTACAGTTTCATCCTCAAAAAGGGCCTGTTCTGGTATTATTTTGAAGAAAGCACGCTGCGTCCGGCCGTAACGGAGGAAGACCGGCAGCCCTGCGCGCCGATCTACAGCGCGGACCGGCCGGGCCTGCTGTTCCGGGTGTGCTGTTACAGAAAGAGGATCAATCTGGAGGTCTTCCACGCTTTGGCGGACGGCATGGGAGCCGTTCATTTTCTGCGGACCCTTGTCGCGTTCTATCTGGCGGAAAAGTACCCGGATGCCGCGGGGGAGGGCATTTCTCCCGACGACGGCGCCTCCTCCCCGGAACAGATTCGGCAGGATGCGTTCGAGAAGTATTACGATAAGGATAAAAACGTCCGGAGCCGGAAGGCGGAACGGGCTTACCGCGTCCGGGGCCCCCGCCTGCCGGAAAACCGCCCCGGCGTGATAGAAGGCGTCCTGTCGGTGAAATCCGTACTGGCCATTGCCCATGGATACCGCGCTTCTTTGACGGAGTTCCTGACGGCGCTGCTGATCTGCTCCGTTCATGACGGGATGACCGTCAGGGACTGTGCGCGCCCTGTGGTGATCACCGTTCCGGTCGATCTGAGAAACTATTTCAAAACGCAGACGGCGCGCAATTTTTTCGGGATCATCCATGTCAGCCATCGTTTTAAGACGGACGGGGATTCTTTTCCCGAGGTGCTGGAGCATGTCCGCCGATCGTTCCAGGAACGGCTGAACTCCGAAACCATGCTGGAAATCATAAACCGGTATTCTTCGCTTGAAAATAATGTTCTGATCAAGGCGATTCCTTTGGAAATAAAAATCCCCTGTCTGAGGCTGGCGGGGCGGCATGCGGAGAGCGAGGACACGGCCGCGGTTTCCAATCTCGGCAAAATCGCGATGCCGCCCGGGATGGCCGCCCATATCCGGCTTTTCAGCGTGATGGTCAGCACCCGGCGCCCGCAGATCTGCCTTTGCTCGTTTGGGGACATGCTGACCGTCAGCTATTCCGCGCAGCTGGAAAGCACCGATATCCCTCGGCGCTTTTTCCGGCGGCTGGCGGATCTGGGAGTCGGGATCGAAATCAACTCCAATCTGGAGCTGCCGGAGGAAGAGACCGATGCTGTACTGTAAAAACTGCGGAATCCGTTTGCAGGGGGCCTACGGCCGCTGCCCCCTGTGCAAAGGCGAGCTGACAGGAACCCCGGACGAAGCCGGGAACGTGTTCCCGGTGATTCCGCCGCGCAGGGAAACCGGACGGGCTCTTCTGGTCTGGCTGGCGTTCGGCTCGGTCGCCGCGGCGGCCGTCAGCACGGCGGTCAATCTGATTCTGCCGTCCGGGGGCTGGTGGTTTCTGTTCGTGCTGGGAGGAGTCGGAAGCATCTGGCTCTCCCTCGCGCTGGTGCTGAAAAAGAGAAGGAACATCCCCAAAACCATTTTATGGCAGGTGGGCCTCCTTTCCGTACTGGCCTTCGTCTGGGACCTGCTGACCGGGTTCCGCGGCTGGTCGCTGGACTATGTATTTCCCTCTCTCTGCACCGGTTCCATGATTGCGATGGCCGTGATTGCAAGAGTCAGAAAACTCAACATACAGAATTACATCCTGTATCTGGTTATCGACTGCGTGTTCGGGCTTTTGTCCTTCACGTTGCTGGTAATGGGTAAAATTCGGATCATCATCCCGTCGGCCATCTGTTTTGCCTCCACCGTTATTTTTCTGGCCGCTTTGTTGTTTTTTGAGGGGAAAGCCCTTCTGGCTGAAATCCAGCGCAGATTTCATTTGTGAACGATATCGTCGGCCGCCGGCAATGCGGAGAATAAATATGCCGTGAAAAGGTTTTGAGCCTCCCGCCATATGGCGGGAGGCTCGTTTTTTAGGAGAATATTGATATACCGGCTTAGTAAGCTTTCAGGACAACTTTGCAAACTCATAGCCTTGCTTCTTTGCTTCGTCAATAAACGAGCCTAAAATTTCCGCATTATCTTTTGAAACGGCATGAAGAAGATAGACTGCGCCGTTATGCAGGCCGCTTACGACTTTCTTATATGCTTTGTCCTGTCCCATCTGCTTTTTCGGATCCCAATCGACGTAGGCAAAACTCCAGAAGACCGATTTATACTTCAGGCTTTGCGCCAAAGCAAGCGTCCTTTCAGAAAATTCGCCCATCGGCGGCCGAAACAATGTCATGGTGTAATTGAAATTCTCCTTGATATAGTCATGCAGATTCGTAATTTCACCGGATGCCTTTGAAAGGCTTAGGGTAGGCATGGAGGGATGGGTATAGCTGTGATTTCCGACCACATGCCCTTCCCCGATCATTCTCTGAACGAGAGCGCTGTTCCTTTTCGCATAATCATAAGTGACGAAGAACACGGCGGGCACTTTCTTTTCTTTTAATGAATCCAGTATTTTTGAAGTATATCCGTTTTCATATCCCTCGTCGAAAGTCAGATATATTTTTTTCGTATTGTCCTTGATAAAGACGGCGTCGTATTTTCCGTATTTGTTTTGGAACTGCGCGCATGATATCGGGCGATTGTCCTGATCAACTTGGGTTCCCTGTCCCCAGCCCTGTTTGGTGTTGTCGAGATTTTCCAGGGCTGTCGGGGGCGCGGAGGAACTCACGTTCTGCTTTTTCGCCTGAGAGACGGCGTTTTTATCCGCATTTGCGGTTACTGCGGAGGACTGATTCCCCGATGATGCGGCAGAACTGTCGTCGCCGGCGGAATTGTGACCGCAGGACGTCAGCATCATGGACAAGCAAAGGACCAATAAGACCGATATAAATTTCTTCATCTTTTCACTTCCACCCGTTTTATTATGGATGGATGAAGTCCGATTATTGCTGTGAAAATATAGCAGAGTGTCTTCAGAATCACATCGTGTCCCTTTCGTTATGGCGGCTTCACATGGCCGCCTGCTTTCCCGCTGCTGTTTTGAATCGCCTGCCGGCCGCTCTCTTCATAATCATACGACCGGCTTTTTCATTTTCCACCGACCCGGCGGGCGGAGCTTTTCATATTCCATGCAGCAGAATATATCGATATAAAAGATTATTTTTTCGAAATTAAGCAAGTTGTACCGGGAATAATAAGGTTAAATATAATATTATTATCTAAAATAATCAGAAAATACTATTGAAATCATGAAATATAAGTGGTAATATTCATCAGTAGATAATTAAATACAGTCGAATCATTTCGACATATTTTTAAATTTATTTCGAAAAAATATTGCAGATCCATGAAATCGTGCATGGATCATATCGATACGCCCCTCTCTTCAACGCAGCAGACCGCTTCCGGCAGGAAAGAAATGCCGGAGCATGGAATTCAGCGGTTTTAAGTCCTCCTTGATGATTAAAAAATCAAGGCCTTAGAGGCCTGTTTTCTAATAAATAAAAGTGGGAGGAAAACTTTTATGTTGAAAAGGGTAAGCAAACAATACCTGAGCTTATTGCTCGCTTTGCTGATTGGAATTTCGGCTTTCGCCGGCATTCCGTCCAAAGCGTCGGCAGCGGATGCGCAGGCAAAGGCAAACGACCAGGTGTCGCTTCTTGTGGATGGCGCCGCCGCGGACAGCGGAATGATTCTGTATGCCGACGGCGTATATGAATCGGGCGTCCGTCTGGGTGCCGGAGAGCACACCTACCGTGTAGCAGTCAACGGGAGTGCAAAAGCCGAAAACGTTCCGGTGGATGTACCGGCCGACGAAACCGTCTACATACGTTATTATGCGCATGGCTCTTCCGATCCCGCGGTACAGAATAACACGGTCGATTCAATCAACAATCCCAGCCATTTTAAGACGTCGGGGACCATAACGGGCAACCTGGGCACAATCGGCACGGAGCTCGGCATCGGCGCGTGGGACCCATCCGATCCGGACGGCGACCTGGCCTATCTGGGCGGCGGGCGCTATTCAAAAACCTTTACGTTTTCTCAGACCCAAAGCGAGGTCGATATCGAATATAAGGTGGCCTACAACCACAGCTGGTCGAATGGCGAAGTCGGCGGCAATGTCGAGATGAAAGTTCCGGCGGGCTCTACGTCCTTCACGGTTTTTGCGGATTATCTGCAGGGCGTCTGCACCGATTCCGTCAGCCAGCCGGCCATTGACATTTACCAGAGCGACCCGAGTGTCGGCAATATTTCCAAGCCCGCTTTCACGACAACCGTGTCGCTCATCGGGACGGTTCGCGGCGGCGACGGCGACTGGGATATCGGAGCGGACGGCTGGAGCTTCTCACAGATCACCAAAACCCTCTACGCGTTCAGCAAGACGTTCGACCAGGGCTCCTATCAATATAAAGTCGTATTTGACGGAAAAACCTGGTACGATAAAACCGGCAATAGAACGGTTGCGATCGACAATGACAATACCAACGTCGTTTTTCTGTACGACGCGGAGTCGCAGAGCCTTTACGATACGGTCAACAATTATAACTCGATCGCCGCTTTGCTGGGATATCAATCCGCGGCGGCGCAGCCGAAAGTGGTCAATCATGCCAACGGAACGACGGAGTTCCTGATCCCCGGGGAAGCGGCCGATCAGATCACTCTTACATATGCGCCGCATGACGCCCCCGATCGAACCAAAACGGCCGCTCTTTCCGCTGAAAAAGACGGTTATGGAAAATTCAGCGGTGCCTTCACAAGCGGCGATCTTTATTTCGGCGACGGCGCGCTGGACTGTATTTACTATTACACGGTCAATGGAACAAGGGCGCTTGACCCGAGCGCCGAAACGGTTTCCGTCAACGGGCAGGACTATTCCGGCTACACCCGCGAGGCTTTCAGCGGAAGAAGCGTTTATGTGCCCGGAACGCTGCCGGGCGTATCATGGGATGCCGGCTCCAACCAGATGACGTATCTGGGCAGCGGACTTTACGCCTGCACCTTCCGGAATGTGCCGCCAGCCAATTACCAGTATAAAATCGCAGTCGGCGGAAGCTGGGACGAAAACTACGGCATGTATGGGAATCCCAGCGGGGACAATATCAATCTTTCTGTTTACGGGACCCAGGACGTTACGGTCTATTACAGCGATATCACCCATCTGTCCGTTACGTCTTTGAATTATACGTTTGCGGATGTCGGCCTTACGGGCGCTTCCATCCCGGTTGATACCAAGCTGACGGACAGCGGATTGACCGGAATTTATACAGCGGCCGTCACGCTTCCGGCAGGCTCCTATCATGATATCGGAATCGTCTGGAACGACAAATCCGGCGGCGCGGCGACCTACAACGTGCTTCCATTTACGCTTTCCGGCGCAAGGGACGTTACGTTTTACTTTGACCCTTCGACGGAGTTGTTTTATTCCGATGCTTCCGATAGGAAAATCGACGGCACGAACGTCTGTTACAACACGCAGGACAGCAAATACAAAAGCGTTTATGGGGCAATTGAGCAGAACAAGCCGGTCACCTTCTCGATCCAGACCGGCGATGACGTAACGCAGGCCTATCTGTTCGTCAAAGGCCCCGAAAACAAACGCATCAGCATGGCGAAAGCCTCCGCGGCGGACGGGGAGGCCCTTTGGAGCACCACGCAGAGCTTTGCGTCCATTGGCCAATACACGTACTATTTCGGTTTGGCCAGCGCGTCGGATGTCAAGGTTTACTGTGACGACGACGGCTATTACGGGGCCGGAAAGCTTACCGACCTGAACAGCGTTCTGCCCTACGATCTGATTGTTTATAAGGCCGGGTATCAGACGCCAGACTGGATGAAAAACGCCGTGATCTATCAGATTTTCCCCGACCGCTTCTATAATGGCGATTCCTCGAATGATCAGGCCCAGAAGACCGCGCGCGGCGCGACGGAATACGAGTTCGTCGGTGACTGGGGAGAGTACCCCGAGAATCCGGAACAGGAGACGCTCCACCCGGACGAATACCCGAGCCAGGCGTACCGGGGGGACGGCATCTGGTCCAACGAGATTTACGGCGGCGACTTGAAAGGCATTACCGAAAAAATAAGCTACATCAAAAAACTCGGGGCAAATGTGATCTACATCAATCCGGTGTTCAGCTCCGTTTCCAGTCACCGGTACGACACCTCGGACTACACGAAAATCGACCCGATTCTCGGCACCGAGGGCGACTTTACGGAGCTCTGCAGAGCTGCCGGGGCCAATGGCATGCACATCATCCTGGACGGCGTTTTCAATCATGTTTCAGACGATTCCGTCTATTTCGACCGCTACTACAAGTTTGTGGGGCAGGACGGAAAAGTGGGCGCTTACCCGTACTGGGCTTATGTTTACGACTATATGTCCGACCACCCGGACGCCACGCAGACCGCCGCCGAGGCCGCTGCCAAAGCGTACTTTGTGGGACGCGGCGTAACCGACTTTACCTATACCCAATGGTTTACAGTCAACAAAGATCCTCTGCTGGATCAGGACACCCGGCAGGCCGTTCAGGATACGCTCGGAGAGCGGGCGGGCAAGAATGTTTACGGCTATGAAGGCTGGTGGGGCTACGACTCCATGCCGGTCATCAAGGCTACGGACGGCTCCGAGTACCGCACTCCGGGCTGGGCTCAGGATTTGATCGACGGTGACAATTCGGCCGCCAAGTACTGGATCGAAAAAGGCTCGGACGGCTGGCGGCTGGACTGCGCGAACGAGGTTTCCGACGAAACCTGGCAGAAATTCCGCGCTTCCGTAAAATCGCTCGGCGATGATAACGTTATTATCGGCGAAATCTGGGACGACGCCGCAAAGTACCTGCTGGGCGACATGTATGACTCCTGCATGAACTACCAGTTCCGCAATGCGATCCTCGCTTACGCAAGGGGCGGCGATTCGGCCGACTCCGTTCAAACGCTGGAAAAACTCCGCGAAAGATATCCGTCCGAAGCGTTTTACGCAATGATGAACCTTCTGGATTCTCACGATACCACCCGTCTTCTTTCCTATCTTGACGGCGTCGACGACGACCGCGGTCAAAAGGATGCCGCGCATGCATTCCCGACTTACGCAACGACATCCGACGCCGCAAAGCAAAAGCAGTACATGGCCGCTCTGCTTCAGCTGACCTACCCGGGCGCACCGACCATCTACTACGGGGATGAAGTCGGCATGGCCGGCGCAGACGACCCGGACGACCGCCGCACAATGGATTGGAGCGGCAGCAATCAGGATCTGTTCAACTGGTATGCAAAACTGATTTCCCTGCGTAAAAATTACAGCGCCCTTCGCACCGGCAGTATTTCGATGCTGCCGACAGGCGACAACGCCGTGCTCTCTTATGTGCGCGCGGACAGCAGCAACCAGCTTTTAGTTGCGACGAACAACAGCGCCGCGGCAGTAACGGTCAGCTTGGATGCTTCCGCAGTAAAGAGCAATACTTTGACCAATCTGATTACGAATGCGGCGGTGACTAAGAACAACGGTTCGGTCACCGTGACGATCCCGGCATATTCGGGAGTCCTCCTCGTTAATAACGCTGCGGCTCCCGTTCCTGCGCCGTCGCCCGCCCCCTCGTCGCCTTCCATCCCGTCCGCCGTGTCGGACGGCGGCTCCAACGCGACGGCGGACCTGACCGGCGCGACACTTCCTTCCGGCGTTACGTCCGTATCTTTCAGCGCGGAAAAGAAGAGCCCTTCGGATCAAAGCGACAGGCAGGTTGCAAATGTCGCCCGGTCTGCCCTGTCCGACAAAGATCTCAGCATCATCGGTACACCGGTCATCTATAATTTAAAGCTTCTTGACCAGAACGGAAACCAGATCACTTCCTTCTCCGGAAAGGTTAAGGTAAGAGTGCCGATGCCGTCCGGCCTCCGCGGAACACCGCGCGTCTTCCGCTACGAAGCGGGTTCCAATACGTTTCTTGATTTGCACGCAACGGTCGAAAGCGGCTGTCTGGTGTTTGAAACCGATCATTTCAGCTATTACGTGATAGGCGGGACCGGAGATTCTCTGACGCTGGACACCCTGAATTACACGATGCCGTCGGGCGGCCATTACCAGATCGGCCTGAAGCTGACCGGCAAGAAAGCCGCATCCGTCAAGATCCACTCGACGAATGACAAGGTGGCGACCGTATCGAAACTGAAGAACGGAAATTATGGCGTAACAGGCAGGGCATACGGTGTCGTCTATATCATGTTCGACATCTACGACAAGAATGACAAGTTCCTGTCTCACGCATCCGTTAAGGTAACGGTGAAGAAAAATGCCAAACCTTCCGGCAGCGCTGTCAGGCAGGTCGGATTGTTTTGATTCCGCAGCGAACGGCTGAATAATCGGCTGCTTCAATACAAGGGGGCCGTTTACAACGGTCTCCCTTTTTATTGTAGGGCGCCCCGGCTCGTTCCCTCTTCCGCACCGGATTGTTGCTCCTCTGTGTGCGGGAGGGGCGGGGAGTGAGAAACGCCGCCGCAAGCGGAAGAAAGCTTCAAGCGCCTTAAGGTGCTGCCGGTAAAACAGGGCTTTGCCTGCATAGAAACAACCGGCTTTGCCGGGGGATATTAATTTTAGATAACGATTGACAATGGAAAAATCAGGTGATAAAATAAACTTGGATATTAAATAGGATTAGGTCTTGATATCGTTTTTATAACGCTTGATACAGGTGATTTCGTGAACAGACGTTACAGCATCCAGAAGCAGGCGATTCTGGAGGCGTTAAGCCGGCTTGATCATCCCACGGCGCAGGAGGTTCTGGATGAAATTCAAAGGGAATACCCGCGGATCAGCAAGGGGACGGTGTACCGCAACCTGAATCTGCTGGAGGAAGACGGCGTGGTGGACCGGCTGTTCTTCCCCGGATCGCCGGATCGCTTCGACGTGGAGACCCGCCCGCACAATCATGTGCGCTGCGTGCGCTGCGGCCGGATTTTCAACCTGGAACCGGACGGTATGGAAAATATCGACCGGCAGATCGAGCAGAAGACCGGTTTCATGATTGAAAAGCACAGCATCACGTTCCAAGGTGTCTGCCCCGAATGCAAACGGGGAGAAGATAAATAAATCATCTGAATAGGAGGAAACAAACATGTCGGGAAAAGACAGGCCCACCACGGCGCTGTAAAAATTGCTGGAAAGGCATCAATCCCATCATTAAATATATTCCAATACAGGAGGATGATTCGTATGCCGGCTTTTGCAAATCCCTTTCAGGGAAACGTCGACCGTAAACTCACCAAAGAGGAGCTCGTACAGGCTGTCCGTCTGGACATTGCGGGCGAGCTGGAAGCGATTTACCTCTATGACGCCCATGTGCAGGCAACGGACGAGGAGATCGCCCAAAAAGTTCTTGCGGATATCCGCGACGAGGAAAAGGCCCATGTCGGCGAGCTGATGACGCTGTTGCGCACTCTCGACCCCAAAGAGGCCGAGCTGTTCGCGTCGGGCGAGGCGGAGGTCCGGGAGATGCTGGCGGAACTGGGAATGAGCGTTCCGGATGAAGCGCCTTCCGCCAGCGCCTCCGGACCCGCGACAGTGGGCAGCCTGATCGACAAGACATGATATCGGAATAAAAGGAGGTTTTAGTCATGAGTTATCTCTCCAGAGAATCCTCTTCTCTGCCCGACGAGCTTTGGGGGCAGATTGACGCCGCCGTTGTCAAGGCGGCGCGCAGGGTGCTGGTCGGCAGGCGTTTTCTGCATGTTTTCGGGCCCCTTGGGGTGGGCGTCGAAGCCGTCGCGGCCGACGACGCCGACGCGCTGGAAGAAGTGGAAAAGGACGGCCTGATCACGACGAGCGGCCGGAGATTTGTGCAGATCCCAACGGCTTTCGCCGATTTCACCCTGCTGGCCAGGGATCTGGAAAGCGCCGGGAAATCCGGCTTCCCCGCGGATCTGTCCAAGGCGGAGAAGGCGGCCGAGGCGTGTGCTCTCAAAGAAGACAGGCTGATCTTTTTCGGCAGTAAAGAGCTGGGATACGACGGCCTGCTGACGGCCCCGGGCGCGAAAAAAATATCCAAGAAGGATTGGAGCGCCGGCGAGGAGGCTTTCGCCGATATCGCCTCCGGAATCGCCTGCCTGACGGAACAAGGCTTCTACGGCGACTACGCCCTCGCGGTAAGCCCCGATCTCTACATGCAGATGCAGCGGCTGCAGCCGGGCACCGGCCTGCTGGAGATCGATCGGGTGGCCAGGCTGGTGGACGGGCATGTCTATCAGGCGCGGGTCTTGGGTCAGGGGAAGGCGGTGCTGGCCGCTTCCGACGAGAAAAATATGGATCTTGTGATCGGGCAGGATATGGCGGCCGCCTATCTGGAGCAAAAGGACCTCAATCACAGCTTCCGCGTGCTGGAAACGGTCCTGCCGCGCCTGAAACGGAAACAGGCCGTTGTCGTCTTTGAGTGATCCGGCGGCCGCATGCGTCCTTTGCCCCTTTGTGCGGAAGCGGTGAAGGCGGGCAAGGGCAGGGTATGGATTTTCCAACCCTGAAGGGCCAGTACCCCGATATATAAAAATTCTATTCACGTAATTGCATCAGCGGACGGCAGCCAAGCAACCCTCCGCGTTCTTTTAT
>JAEZCC010000014.1 GCA_023412715.1 Bacillota bacterium | reverse complement strand
GCTTCCCGGTTTTCGTTTTCTGCGATGCCAGAGGAGGCCTTACGCCTTCCCCAGCATCTTCGCGAGATCCTGCTCCGGCGTGCCGATGGGCGAAACGCCGAAGTTCTTCACGAGGTAATCCAGCACGCCCGGCGACACAAAAGCCGGCAGCGTCGGGCCGAGGTAGATATTCCGAATGCCCAGCGCCAGCAGGGAAAGCAACACACACACCGCCTTCTGCTCGTACCACGAAAGCACGATGTGCAGCGGCAGATCGTTGACCCCGCAGCCGAAGGCCTCCGCCAGGGCCGACGCCACCAGCACGGCGCTGTAAGCGTCGTTGCACTGGCCCATGTCCATCAGGCGCGGCAGCCCGGCTACGGTGCCGAGGTCCAGGTCGTTGAAGCGGTATTTGCCGCAGGCCAGCGTCAGCACGATGCTGTCCTTCGGCGTCCGCCGGACCAGCTCGGTGTAGTAATTGCGCCCGGGCTTCGCCCCGTCGCAGCCGCCCACAAGGAAGAAATGGCTGATTTGCCCATCCTTTACCGCTTTCACAACTTCGTCCGCCACAGACAGCACCGTTCCGTGGCCGAAGCCGGTGGTGACTTTCGTCCCGCCGTTGATGCCCGCCATGGGGTGTTCCTCCGGGTATCCGCCCAGCGCCAGCGCCTTTTCAATGACGGGCGTAAAATCCTTTTCCGCCCCGATATGGACCATGCCGGGGTAGGCCACCACGCCCGTGGTGAACACGCGGTCCCGGTAGCCGTCTTTTACCGGCATCAGGCAGTTTGTGGTGAACAGCACAGGGGCCGGGAGCCCGTCGAACTCTTTCTGCTGGTTCTGCCATGCCGTGCCGAAGTTGCCCTTCAGCTGCGGGTACGCCTTCAGTTTCGGGTAGGCGTGGGCGGGGAGCATCTCGCCGTGGGTATAGACGTTGACGCCCTTCCCTCTGGTCTGCTCCAGCAGCAGGTACAGATCGTGCAGGTCGTGGCCAGAAATCACGATGAACGGGCCCTTTTCCACCGTCAGCGGCACCTCGGTGGGGACCGGCGTGCCGTAGGACGCAGTGTTGGCTTTGTCAAGAAGCTCCATGCACTTCAAATTGACTTTCCCGGTTTCCATCACCAGCGGCAGCAGCACCTCCGCGCCGAGGTCCCGGCCGATGGCGGAAAGGCCTCGCCAGAAAAAGCGGTTGACCTCTTCATCGGTATAGCCCAGCGCCAGCGCATGATACGCATAGGCGGCCATTCCGCGCAGACCGAACAGAATCAGCGACTTCAGCGAGCGGATGTCCTCCTGCGCGCTCCACAGCCGCTTCATGTCGTAATCCGGGGCGGCGGGAAGACCCAGTTTGGCCGTTTCCGCATGGATTGCGTCGATATGGCGGCGGACGTCCGCGCTGTCGAAGTCCACATTCGTGATGGCGGCGAACATCCCCTCCAGCATCACGCGTTCGGCGGCGGGCGGAGCCTCGCGGCCGTTCAGGGTAAGGGCCAGGCCAATCAGCGCGCCGGTCATCTCATCCTGCAGAAGCGCCGTTTCCCGCGGCTTGCCGCAGACTCCCTGCACGCCGGTGCACCCGCGGCAGCCGGCAGTCTGCTCGCACTGAAAACAAAACATCTGTTCCATGGTTTTCTTCTCCTTTTCTATTAATCCCTCTCCACACGAATCACGGATGCCGGGCAGTTTTCCTCCGCCTCTTTCGCGGAATCAAAATTCTCCGGCGTCGGCTGGGCGTAAACCTCGGCCCTGCCGTCCTCGTTCATGCGGAACACCTCCGGGCAGGTCTGCTCGCACAAGCCACAGCCGATGCATCCGGAACGGTCAATCGTCGCTTTCATGTCACTTTTCCTCCTTTGCAGCTTCATTCCGCGGGAATACCACCAGCAGCAGCATTTTGAACGCCTCGGGGGCAAAGACCGCGTGCGGCTTTTTCGCCGGCATCAGAAGGGACTCCCCCGCAGACATCGTGTATTCCGTTCCGTCCACGGTAAAGCGCCCCGTTCCCTCCAGCACCGTGACCAGCGCGTCGCCGTCGGAATCGTGGGTCCCGATTTCTTCCCCCTTGGCAAAGGCGAACAGCGTGACGCTCAGGGCGGAGTTCTGCGCCAGCGTTTTGCTGACGACCTGCCCCGGCAGGACCTGCGCCTGCTCCGTCAGGTGAAAAGCGGTTTCTCTCGGGATGTTTTTCATCAGCGGATTCGACATAAGACCTTCTCCTTTCTATTCTTCCAGAATTCGGCCGTCGGTCGAGAGCACCACCACCTGCCACGGGATCAGCTTCCCGCTGTCCGCAAGCGCCTGCCGGACCGCCTGCTCGATGCCGCAGCAGCAGGGCACCTCCATGCGGACGACCTTCACGCTGCGGATGTCGTTGCGCCTGAGGATTTCCGTAAGCTTTTCGGCATAGCTGCCCTGGTCAAGCTTCGGGCACCCGATGAGTGTGATGCGGTTTTTCATGAACCTGCGGTGGAAACCGGCGTAAGCGTAGGCGGTGCAGTCCGCCGCAATCAGCAGGTTCGCGCCGTCGAAATAAGGGGCGTTGACCGGCGCCAGCTTGATCTGCACCGGCCACTGCATCAGCTCGCTCCCGGCAGGAGCGTCCTCCGTAAAGCCGGCGGCCGGGACCGCCCGCCGTTTCAGCATCTTCGCCATGCTCCCCGGGCAGGCGTGGGGAACCGGCTGCCGTTCCGTTTCCGCGGGCCGGGCCTCCGGCCCGGCAAAAGCCGGGGCTTCCCGCTCCTCAAAGGTGATGGCGCCCTCCGGGCACACGGGCAGACAGTTCCCCAACCCGTCGCAGGTATCCTCCCGCACCAGTCTGGCCTTGCCGTTTACCATGGCGATGGCGCCTTCCTGGCAGGCGGCCGCGCACAGACCGCAGCCGCTGCATTTTTCTTCATCGATTTTAATCACTTTCCGGATCATGTTTTCCCTCCCGCAACGCTTGTGCCCTTGTGTTTCTGAGAAAAGTGTACTATACTGTTTCCAACAAGTCTGTTGTATTTACAACGTGAGGGAGAAAACATGAAAAATTATTTTCCGCTGCTGAAGCGTTCGCCGCTGTTTGCAGGAATCCGGGAGGAAGACCTCGAGGGGATGCTCAAATGCCTGAACGCAAGGACGAGCGCCTACCGGAAAGAGGACATCCTGCTGCTGGCGGGACAGCCGGTATCCTCTGCGGGGATTGTTCTGACGGGCCGGGTGCGCATCGTAAAGGAAGATTTTGCCGGGAACCGGACCATCCTGACGGAGGCGGGACCGGGGAACCTTTTTGCCGAAGCGTTCGCCTGCGCCCATATCAGCCGCATTCCCGTCACGGCGGTCAGCGTAACGGAAAGCGAAGTGCTGTGGGTCGACATCCGGCGGGTGGCGTCCGTCTGCTCCGCCGCCTGCCCGTTCCACGCCCGCCTGATCGAAAACATGCTGGCGGAGCTTGCGTCCAAAAACCTTCTGCTGAATCAGAAGATCGAGCATATCTCGAAGCGCACGACCCGGGAAAAGCTGCTTTCTTATCTCTCCGACCAGGCGGTGAAACACAGCTCCGACGAGTTCGACGTCCCCTTCACCCGCCAGGATCTTGCCGATTACCTCTGCGTGGACCGCAGCGCCATGTCGGCGGAGCTTTCGCGGATGCAGAAAGAGGGCGTTCTGCGCTTTCACGCCCACCATTTCGCGCTGCTCGGGGCGCAGGGAAACCCCGCCCCCGCATTGATTTGCCGCGCCCCGGCAAAGTCGAGAAATTCAACCTGCGGTTGAAATCAGGCGGACGAAACTCAAATACGCTTCCATTGCGGCCGCCGGCCGAAGCGGCTATACTGGAATGCAGAAGATCCCTCATTCAGGAAAGTGAGGAAGCGATATGGCGTTATCGATCGGCAAAAAGATTCAAGGCAAGCGGAAAGCGATGGGCTTTACGCAAGAGCAGCTTGCCGGCGCCCTGGGCGTTTCGATCGCTGCGGTGTCGAAATGGGAAACAGGCGGCGCATACCCGGATATTACGCTGCTTTCTCCTCTGGCGCGCCTGTTGGGCAGCACGGTCGACGATCTGCTGGGGTTTGAGCCGCAGTTGTCGGCAGAGCAGGTCATGGAGATCTGCGAAGAATGCGCCGAAGCGTTCGAAAACGTCTCCTGCGAAAGCGCGGAGGCGCTGGGAGAAAAATACCTGAAAGAATACCCCAACAGCCCTCTTCTGAAGCTGCGGCTCGGCAGCGTCTTTATGATGCACACACCCTGCGCCGAAACGGAAGAAGCCGCCGGCCGGCTGACGGACCGGGCGGCGGCCCTGATGCGGGAAGCGTCGGACAGCGACGACACGACAATCCGCGAGACCGCATGGCAGAACCTCTGCGCCCTGTTGATGATGAAAGAGCGCTACGAGGACGCGCTGCAGACGCTGGAGCAGATTCACCAGCCGGTTTCGGACCCTGTGGCAATGAAGGTTTCCGTCTATCTGGCGATGGGGGATCTCGAAAAGTCCAAACAGGCGGCGCAGTACCTGCTGGCCTCGCATCTGGGCGCCTGCGACATTGCGCTCGCGACGCTCGCAAATATCGCGCAGAAAGAGAAAAACGATTCCCTCGCCCTGCGGATGGAGGAGCTGAACCTCCGGCTTTCCCGGATGTTTGACAGGGATAAGCTCTGCGGCCATGACTTGAACCATTACCTGATGATTGCCCAATGTCATGCAAAGCGGGGAAATGCGCAGAAAACGCTGGACGCGCTGCACGGGTTTGCGGCATGCGCACAGATGCCCGATTCCGCGGACGCCCTGAAATCGAGCCCGTTCTTCGACAGAATTGAAATTCACTCCTCCGGGATGTCAAAGGCCTATTTAAAACGCTGCATCTGTCTTATGGTGAAAGAAAACCCGCGGTTCGCGTTTCTGGCGGGGAACCCGGAGTTTACCGGCATTGTGCATGAGCTTGAACAGCTTTCGGAACCTTCGCTTCCCGAAGCGGGCGGGCCGACCCCGTAAAGGCGTTTCCCCGCCATGGAAAAGGCCGGCAAGCGCCGCCCCGTCTCCGGCAAAGTCGGCGGGCGTACCGCAAAATAAAAGCCGTCCGGCTTTCCCCCGGGCGGCTTCGCTTTATTTTTTCCACTTCCACGCTACGTATTGCTGAACAAGCTCGTAGATGGGCAGCCCGTTTTCTCTCGACCACTCCTCCCCGATGCTGCGCAGCGTTGGAAAGCCTGTGCCGAACGGATCCTGAATTTGTCGTATTCGTTTGTCGATTTTTTTCACGTCCTCTATAGTCACAGTTACTACCTCCAACAATGATTTCCTCTACATATTACACTGATTTCTGTCCGTATGCAACGGCCCCGCCGCCGTCCGATCAAAAATCCGGCGCCCGGCGGTTTCTCTGTTTCCGACGGGCAAACCGCCCGCATCCGCCCCGGGCCGGCGGACTTTCTTTTCTGAGGCGGAGCGCCGCGGCCGCTGGAAAATTGGCTTCCAGAACTTACATTTGAAAGCAGGTTACAAAAGTGTTACAATCAAATCATCCCAAACGGGGAAATACATACGGGGAGGTTACTGCAATGACTTGTCAGGAGCTGTTTCAGTTGCTGCTTCAGTATCTGGGAAACTGCAACAAATAAGTCCGCCGATGCGGTTCCGGCCATCGGCCGGAGCCGCTTTTTTATTCTTTTTAAAAACGCTTTGCATTTTTCAGCTTTCTTTCATTTTTCTGTCATCTTGCGGACATATCCGTCCGTTATGCTATTGCCAGTGAAGCGGTTTTCCGCTTTCAATCCGGCGCACGCCGAAAATGGACTGCAAGAGCTTGTTATGCTTTTTCATACAATCCCCTTCCATTTCTCTTCTTTTGGACCGCCTGCCGCAGGGCGGTCCTTTTTTTATGGATTTTGCCGCGCCTGCGCGGCCGGGCGCCCCGGCCCCGCCGCAAAACAGACGCAAAAAGCGGACGGAACGCCGCGGATGATGCGATTCATCCCGCGGCATTCCGCCCGCCGAAAGGCTCCCTTCCCGCATGGCTCGCAGGCGGGAGCGCGCTTTTTTCAGACCTGCACGTTGCGAAGGCTCTGCTCGACGTCCTCGAGGATATCCGCGACGTTTTCAAGCCCGACGGAAAAACGGATCAGGCCGGGATTGACGCCCGCCGCCAGAAGCTGCTCTTCCGTCAGCTGGCGGTGGGTGGCGCTTGCCGGGTGAAGCACGCAGGTACGGATGTCGGCGACATGCACCTCAATGGACGCCAGCTTCAGGCCGTCCATAAATTGCACGGCGTTTTTCTTGCCGCCTTTTATGATGAAAGAAATGACCCCGCTCGCCCCTTTGAGGTACTTTTTCGCAAGCGGATAGTACCGGTCGCTCTCAAGGCCGGGGTAAGACACTTTCTCGATTTTGTCCGAGGCCTCGAAATACTTTGCCACCTGCAGCGCGTTCTCGCAGTAGCGCTCCATCCTGACCGCGAGGGTCTCAAGGCCCAGGTTCAGCAGGAACGCCGAGTTCGCGGCCGGATACACGCCGTAGTCGCGCATCAGCTGCATCCGAGCCTTGGTGATGTAGGCGGCTTTGCCGTACCGGCCGACATAGGTGATCCCGTGGTAGGATTCGTCCGGTTCCGTCATGCCCGGGAATTTGCCGTTCGCCCAGTCGAATTTTCCGCTGTCGACGATGACGCCGCCGACCTGCACCGCGTGGCCGTCCATATATTTCGAGGTCGAGTGCACGACGATATCTGCGCCGAACTCGAACGGCTTGCAGAGAATCGGCGTCGCAAACGTATTGTCTACAATCAGGGGGATGCCGTGGCGGTGGGCGACCCTTGCGAATTTCTCAATATCGAGGACATTCAGCGCCGGGTTCGCGATTGTTTCCCCGAAAATGAGCTTGGTGTTTTCCCTGACGGCGGCGTCGACGGTTTCTTCGTCGGCGTCGCTGTCGACAAAGATGCACTCGATGCCCAGATTTTTAAGGGTCACGGCAAAAAGGTTCAGCGTCCCGCCGTAGATCTGCGAAGTGCTGATCAGGCTGTCGCCGGCCTTGCAGAGGTTCAGCACCGAAAGCAGCGTCGCCGCCTGCCCGGACGCAGTGCACATGGCGCCGATGCCGCCCTCGAGGTCGGCGATCTTTTTCTCCACCGCCATGACCGTCGGGTTGGCGAAGCGGGAATAGATCAGCGCCTTGGTCGGCTCGTCAAAGACGTCGCCGACCTCCTGCGTGGAATCGAAAACATAGGTCGTGCTCTGAACGATGGGGAGCATTTTGGGCTCGGAATTTTTCGGCTCGTACCCCGAATGGATACATTTGGTCTCGTCTCTCATTTTTTATGTTGCCTCCCGTAAATCCGGCAGCGCCGGCGTCTGCCGCTATCATACCGCAAAACGCCGCCCGGCGGCCCGCTATTCCAGCTCGAACGCACCCGTATAGAGCTGGTAGTATTTGCCCTTCTGGGCAATCAGCTGGTCATGGCTGCCGCGCTCGATGATGCGGCCGTGTTCAAGCACCATGATGACGTCGGCGTCCTGCACGGTTGAAAGCCGGTGGGCAATGACAAAGACCGTCCTGCCCTTCATCAGCGCGTCCATGCCCTTCTGCACAATGGCTTCCGTCCTGGTGTCGATGGACGACGTCGCCTCGTCCAGAATCATGACGGGCGGGTCGGCCACCGCCGCCCTGGCGATGGAAATCAGCTGGCGCTGCCCCTGCGAAAGGCCGCTGCCGTCGCCTTCCAGCACGGTATGGTACCCCTGCGGAAGCATGCGGATGAACCCGTCGGCGTTCGCGAGCTTCGCGGCCGCGATGCAGTCTTCGTCCGTCGCGTCCAGTTTGCCGTACCGGATGTTGTCCATGACCGTCCCCGTGAACAGGTTCACGTCCTGCAGAACGATGCCGAGGGAACGGCGGAGGTCGGCCTTCCTGATTTTGTTGATGTTGATGCCGTCATACCGGATCTTCCCGTCGGCAATATCGTAGAAACGGTTGATCAGGTTGGTAATCGTCGTTTTCCCCGCGCCGGTCGCGCCGACAAGCGCCACCTTCTGGCCGGGTTCTGCGTAAAGCGTGATGTCGTGCAGAATCGTTTTGTCCGGCTCGTAGCCGAAATCCACGTCGAAAAACCGGATATCGCCCCTGAGCGGCGTATACGTCACCGTTCCCTCGCTGTGCGGGTGCTTCCAGGCCCACATGTCCGTGCGCTCGCTGCATTCCGCAATTTCTCCGTTTTCTTCTTTCGCGTTGACAAGCGTGACATACCCGTCGTCCTGCTCGCTCTTTTCATCCATCAGCTCGAAGATTCTGGAGGCGCCGGCGAGCGCCATCACCACCATGTTGAACTGCATGGAAATCTGGCCGATCGGGTTGATGAAGCTGCGGGACAGGGTCAGGAAGGATACGATTATGCCGATGGTGAGGGCGTTGACCCCAGTAAGGCCCAGGTTCGGGACGCCCGCTATGCCGGCGGCGCCTCCGAGGATGGCAAGAAGCACATAAAGCATGTAGCCCATGTTGCCCACCACCGGCATCGTGATATTGCCGTATTTGTTTGCTTCGGTCATGCAGTAGCAGAGCTCGTCGTTTTTTTCATCGAACTCTTTCTCGACCTGTTCCTCTCGGCAGAAGACCTTTATGACCTTCTGGCCGTCGACCATTTCTTCGATATAGCCGTCCACATCGCCCAGGGACTGTTGCTGCTTTACGAAGAAAATGCCGCTTCTGCCTACCAGAACCTGCATCACCTTCAGCAGAGCGAAGGTGAACAGAACGACGAAAGCGGTAAGGCCGACGCTGAGGTAAAGCATGGCGAAGAAAGAAGCCGTCACGGTGACAAGCGACGAAAACATCTGCGGCAGGCTCTGGGAAATCGCCTGGCGCAGCGTGTCGGTGTCGTTGGTGTACCGGCTCATCACGTCGCCGTGGGTATGCGTGTCGAAATACCGGATCGGCAGGGTCTGCATATGCGTGAACATCTCGTCGCGGATTTTTTTGAGCGTACCCTGCTCGATGACGACCATGACCCTGTTGTAGAACAAGGTGGCAAGCACGCCGGCGACATAGACGATCCCTATCAGAAGAATCGCCCGGAACAGCCCCGTGAAGACGGGGTGCGTCTGCCCCAGCAGGGGAACGATGTACTTGTCGATCAGGGTCTGGAGGAACAAAGCGGACGCCGCGCTTGCGGCCGCGCTGACAAGGATGCAGACGACAACGAAAATCAGCTGGACTTTATAGGCGGCCATATAGGAGAACAGCCGTTTGATCGTGCCCGGTTTGAAGCGCCGGGCCCGCGCCCCGCCCCTCTCCTTCTGGGCCTGTGCAGACGACGTCTTAGACATGGAGGATCCCTCCCTTGTTCTGCGATTCATAAACCTCCCGGTAAATTCCACAGGTTTTGAGCAGTTCGTCGTGCGTGCCGATCGCGTTGATTTTTCCGTCGTCGAGCACAACGATTTTGTCGGCGTCCTGCACGGAGGCGACGCGCTGGGCGATGATGATCTTCGTCGTATTCGGAATGTCCTTCTGAAACGCCTGACGGATCAGCCCGTCGGTCTTGGTGTCCACCGCGCTGGTGGAATCGTCCAGAATCAGGATTTTCGGGTGCTTCAGCAGCGCCCGCGCAATGCAGAGGCGCTGTTTCTGCCCGCCGGAAACATTGGTGCCGCCCTGCTCGATATAGGTGTCGTACCCGTCCGGAAATTCCCGGATAAAACCGTCGGCCTGTGCGAGCTCGCAGGCATGGACCATTTCTTCCTCTGTTGCGTTCTCGCTGCCCCAGCGGAGGTTCTCCCTGATTGTGCCGGAAAACAGCACGTTCTTCTGCAGCACCATCGCCACCTGATTGCGGAGCGATTCGAGGTCGTACTCCCGCACGTCGACGCCGCCGACCGTCACTCTTCCGCTCACGGCATCGTAAAGGCGGGGGATGAGCTGAACAAGGCTCGACTTCGAGGAGCCGGTCCCGCCGAGAATGCCGACCGTTTCTCCGGACGCGATGGAGAGGCTGACCCCGTCGAGGACGGGCTTGTCGGCCTTTCTGGCATAAGTGAAGGTGACGTTTTCAAACGCGATGGAGCCGTCTTTTACCTCGGTCACCGGGTCTTCGCCGTTTTTCAGGTCGCTTTCCTCGTCCAGGACCGCCGCGATGCGCTCCGCCGACGCGTGCGAAATAAGGATCATGACGAATACCATCGAAAGCATCATCAGGCTCATGAGAATCTGCATCGCGTAGGTGATAAGGCCCGTAAGGTCGCCGGCCGACAGCCCGTAAGCCGGGTTGTTGCCGCTTGCGACGATCTCTTTCGCGCCGAACCAGGAGAGCAGAATCATGCTTGCGTAGAGGCAGAACTGCATCAGCGGCATATTGTACGCCAGCCTTTTTTCCGCCTTGGTGAAATCCTGAAAGATCGTCTGGGAAATCCCCGCGAATTTCTTCTCTTCATGATCTTCCCGGATGTACGATTTGACCACCCGGATGCCCATAAGATTTTCCTGCACGACGTTGTTCAGACGGTCGTAGGTGTTGAACACCCGCACGAAAATCGGGTGGACATGCGACATGATCAGCCACAGGCCGACGCCGAGCACCGGGATGATCGCAAGAAAAATCAGGGACAGATGGACGTCGATGCGGAAGGAAAAGATCAGGGAAAACACAATCATCATCGGGGCGCGTATTCCAAGGCGGATCAGCATCTGGTAAGCCATCTGCACGTTGGTGACATCCGTCGTGAGGCGCGTGATGATGCTGCCGGTCGAAAATTTGTCGATATTCGAAAAAGAAAATTTCTGCACGTTATAGAACATGTCGTGGCGCAGATTTTTGGCAAAACCGGAAGAAGCGACGGCCGCGCTGCGGCCCGCGAGCGTGCCGACCAGCAGCGAAATCATCGCCGTGACGACAAGGGCAAGCCCTATCCATAAGACATTGGACATGTTCTTCTTGCTGATGCCGTAATCAATCAGGTAGGCCATCAGCGTTGGAATGACGATTTCGCAAAAGGATTCAAATATTACGTACACCGGGGTGAGGATGGTGTCTTTTTTGTATTCCCTCACGCTGGCCAACAGTCTTTTAATCATAAAACAGCTCCTTTAAGAACCCGGGCCTCATGAAATGCCGCGCATATCGCCGGATATATTTTCTTTCATCCTGTTCAGGTAAGAAGAAAGCGTTTCAATCTCTTGCTTCGTAAAGCCGGCGGTGAGGGTCTGTTCCGCCCGTTCCGTATCCTCTTTCATCAGCTCATTGATTTCTTTCGCCTTCTCGGTGAGGATAATTTTTTTCAGCCGCGCGTCGCAGGGAACGGATTCCCTGCGGATCAGCTCTTTCTGCTCCATCAGCCTGAGCACCTTCGATACGGTGGAGCGGGCGATTGTGAAATGGTTTTCCAGGTCTTTCTGGTAAATGTCGCGATCGGCGTTTTTCGAAAGATAGCCGATAATCCATTCGTTGTTGCCGGTGGCGGTGGCGATTTCACCCTTGTGGCCTGAGAAAACGAGATACCGCCTGACCAGATGATTGAGAGAGTGAATTTCCAGCCAGATGCCCTTGTTCTCCATACCGCACTTCCTTTCCTGCGAAGCCGCGTTAAACTGTTTGATAGAATACAGTTTTATATGCAACATTATATTCATTTTTCTTCTCTCCGTCAAGAGAAGGATTCCTCCATTTTTGCGGGAAATCCGCGCGATAAACTGGACAATCTGTCGTATGGCGGGGCGGCAGGGCCGCCGGCCCCCCGCGCCCACCGGCGGAAGGCTTGTCCCGCTCCGCGCCGGCGAACCGCAGGCGGCTTTCCGGCCGCGCAGAAATCCCCATGCAGATTCTAACCCGCATGGGGATTTTTTATGTCCGGCGGCTTTTCCGTGCGTTCCCGGAACTCGCCGAATTCCTTCTGCGCGGCCGGATTCGCACGGAAAAAGTCGACCAGAAGCTTGAGCCGGCCCACCGTGGAGGCCGTCAGCGTGTGTTCAATCAGTTCTGTCTCTTCCAGGCTGTCGGCGACGCCGATCATCTGCAGGAACCGGTCCACCACATTGTGCCGGTCCAGCAGGAACGCGCCGATCTCGCGCCCCTTGTCCGTCAGAAAGATAATCTCGCGCTGCTCGTATTCGAGGAAACCGAGATTCGCCAGCTTGAAGATCATCTTGGATGCGGAGGAAGGCGTGACGTTCAGCAGCTCCGCGATTTTCCCCACGCGGGTATAGTGGCTGACCCCGCAGCTGCGGTAAACCATCTCAAGGTAATCTTCCAGCGCCGGCGTCAGCTGCCCGCCTTCCCGGCTGAGCTGCTGGTACCCCCGGACGGTGCGGAATTCCGAGCCGGCCCCTTGCTTCATAGCATCAAGTCCTTTAACGATATTCATAAAAAGTATATTCGTAACGCTTTCAGTTTAAGCACCATATATTGACTTAAGGAAATTTTCCGTCACGCGGGCAAAACATGTTCTTGCGGCTCGGAATCTTTACCGACCGAAAAGGGCCTCGCACGGCGGCAGCGGCATTCCGCAAACGCGGCGGAAGCGCCGCGCCGCGGCAGGCTTCTTGCCGGTCTTTGATTTGATCTTCAAGGGGGTTTCATCCAATGGGTTTATCCGGTGAGTCATCCGTCGGCGGCGTGATGCTGCCCGGCAGGCCGGTCTCGAAGGCCGGGAAAAACGAAAATAAAAAAAGCCTTCTGCACTATGCAAACGGCCCGAGCCTCGAAGAAATCAACAACACGGTCGCCCTTCCCAGCCGGGCGGGCTTCTGGAAGAAGCTGCTCGCCTACAGCGGCCCGGGCTGCCTTGTTGCCGTCGGCTACATGGATCCGGGGAACTGGATCACCTCCATTCAGGGCGGCGCGCAGTATTCTTATTCGCTTCTGTGCGTGATTCTGCTTTCCAGCCTGATTGCCATGCTGATGCAGAGCATGTCCGCAAGGCTGGGCATCGTGACCGGCATGGATCTTGCGCAGGCCACGCGCGCGGCCACGAACAGGCCCGTCGCGTTCCTCCTGTGGATTCTGACGGAGCTGGCCATCATGGCGACCGACATTGCGGAGGTAATCGGCGGCGCGGTGGCGCTGGAGCTGCTGTTCAAAATTCCCCTGCTGCTCGGGGTGGTCATCACGGTTGCGGACGTCCTTCTTCTGCTGCTTCTGTCGCTGGTCGGCTTCCGGAAGGTGGAAGCCATCGTGGCAACGCTGATCACGACGATTCTCGCCGTTTTCCTGTACGAAGTCGTGCTCGGCGGCGCTTCGGCCGGGGCGATCCTTTCCGGCTTCCTTCCGAACGCGCAGATTGCGGCGGACAAGAGCGAGCTGTTCCTCGCGCTGGGAATCGTGGGGGCGACCGTCATGCCGCACAACCTGTACCTGCATTCCTCCATCGTTCAGGCGCGCAGATATGAGCGGACGGACGAGGGCAAACGGGAAGCGATCCGGTTCGCCACCATCGACTCGAACCTTCAGCTCAGCGTCGCTTTCGTCGTGAACTGTCTGCTGCTGGTCCTCGGCGCCTCTATGTTCTACGGCCACGCAAGCAATCTCGGGCGTTTTGCCGATCTGTACAACGCCCTCGGCGACCCGCGGATTGTCGGCGCCATAGCCAGCCCGGTTTTAAGCACGCTGTTCGCCGTCGCCCTGCTGGCTTCCGGCCAGAATTCCACCATCACGGGCACCCTCTCCGGCCAGATTGTGATGGAAGGGTTTATCCATCTGAAAATGCCGCTGTGGATGCGCCGCCTCGTCACCCGGCTGATCTCCATCATACCGGTCCTGGTCTGCGTGATTGTTTACAGAAACCAGGAGAACGCGGTCGAGCAGCTCCTGCTGTACACGCAGGTATTTCTGAGCATCCAGCTTCCCTTCGCCATTGTTCCGCTGACCATTTTTACAAGCAGCGGAAAGATCATGGGCAAATTTGTCAACCCGGCTTGGGTCAAATATCTGGCATGGGCCATCGCGCTTATCCTGACCGGCCTGAACGTCTTCCTGATCTGCGGGACGTTCGCGCGCTGACCGCGCGGCCGGGCGGAAAATATTGCCGTATTATTGAATATTCTGGATTCTGGAAATTGAACGTATAATGAGAAAAAGAAATTTAAGCGCCGGACAGACCGGACAGTATGAACGGCTGTTGTCTGAAAAGCTGTGAAATTTCAAAGCCGTAAACATGGCCGGACCATGAGGACGGAGAAAATCATGACGGAAACGGCCCATGTCAACGAGGACGGAAGAAAACAGACCGTCGTGGAGCATTTGAACGGGACTGCGGAACTGGCGGAACAGTTCGCGGCCGTATTCGGGGCGGGCGGATACGGCCAACGAAAGAAAAGCCGGGGCGCCCGCTCGCCGGAAGCCGCCGATTATCCTTTATCAGAACGGTGCAGACCTCTTGCACACATCTTTTCTCAGCCGCCTTCGTACCTAAAATCGAGATGAAATATCTGTCTCTAAAGCAATGTAAGGAAAGCCAACCCGGTTGTAATGAAATAGCGATACAAAGTTTACCAATATTTGCTTAATTGTTTAAAGCATACTTATTTATTTTTACGTCGCTCCCTGTGCGGAAGCGTGGATTGAAATTCGGCAAGAGCCATAGCCTGACGGATATAGTCCTTGTCGCTCCCTACGCGGGTTCGCGTATTTTTGTTTCACCTGCCCGCGGTTTAAAATTTCCGGAGTAAGCTTTTAAAATTCTATTGACAATCCGAGTTTACAGTTGTAAACTCTTGGGCAGAAAGTTTACTGGCGTAAACAGCATGAGAGGGGATGAATGGATGAATCATCTGGAGCGCATGGGGAACTCGGAAGCGGAAATCATGAAGGTTCTCTGGAAAAGGAACGGCAGACCGGTCACGTCCCCTGAAATCCTCAAAGCGCTTGAAAACAGGATCGAATGGTCGCGGTCCACCATACTGACGCTGCTGCGCAGGCTTGTGGAAAAAGGGTTTGTCGCCTGTGAAAAAAAAGATTATAAAGATTATTTTTATTACACTCCCCTTGTCAGCGAAGAAGAGTACCAAAAATACCAGACCCGCACCTTCATTGACAGGATCTATGACGGCAGCGTAAAGAACCTGATCTCCGCACTCTGCAGAGCGGACAGCCTGAGCAAAGAAGATATTGAGAAGCTGCAGGATTACCTCGAACGGGAGGCGGACCGAAATGGCTGAATTTCTGGAAGGGCTTCTCGTTTCGGCGGTCTCGGGAGACGTGATTGCGGCATTGCTGTTCCTTGCGAAACCCTTTGTCAAGAACCGGGCTTCGCACAGGAGCCAGTATTTCAGCTGGTATCCGGCCTTGCTGCGGATGCTTCTGCCCGTTTCATTCGGCGGATTTTTTCTTGGGGATCTGATTTCCCTGATGCAAAGCGGATCCGTGCAGGCATCGGCCGATCCCGCTTCACAAGGGGATCTTTCCGCCATCATTTCTTCCGCCTCCCCCCTCGGCGCGGTCGGCCGGCAGCAGGCTCCCGGCTCTGCCCCATCTGCTCTCGGCGGCGGTCCTTTCGTGGGCGGCTGGAGCCCTTTACTTTTCGCCCTCTGGCTGCTCGGCCTAACCGCCGTACTCGGCATGAATCTGGCCGGTTACCTCAGATACGCGCGGCGAATCAAAACCTCGCGCAGGCCTGTCGACAATGCGGAAATCACGGTCCTGCTGAAAAGCTGCGGCGCGGCGCTGAAGCTTCCGCGGCTTCTGCCGGTCTATGTCAGCCCCTGCACCGACACGCCCATGCTTGCCGGCATTGTCAGATGCGCAATTGTTTTGCCGGACAGGAGCTTCACGCCGGACCAGCTGCGTCATGCTCTCACGCACGAGCTTGTGCACTACCGCAGGCACGACAATCTGCTGAAATGGATCGCGGTCCTTGCGGTGGGCGTCAACTGGTTTAATCCAATGGCTTACCTCGCCGCGAGAGAATCGGGACGGCAGTGCGAGCTGTCCTGCGACGAAACCGTGACCGCCGGTTATTCCAGGGAGGAACGCATCCGCTACGGCCGGACTCTGCTGACGACGGCGTCCAAAGCCGGTCAAAAGCCGTTTACGCTGTCCGCGACCATGAGCGAAGACAAGCGCAACCTGCAGGAAAGGCTGGAAACGCTGACAAAGGCGAAAAAGAAAAGCAGTTGGACGGCAATTCTTTCCATTTCGCTTCTTTGTACCGTCGCCGCAGCCACAGCTCTGACATTTCTGGTAAGCTGCGGAAGGAACTCCGGCTCTTCCGCGCCCGAAGGGACGGGGCGAACTTCCGCAAATGTTTCGGCCAACGTTTCAGCCGCCGATGATTCCGGCCCGGATGGGAAAAGCGGTCCCGATTCCTCCTCTCCGCCGGCAAACACACCATCCGCAGCCGGACTTGAAAACTTTTTAAGCTATGTCCACGGCCGCGGCTTCAAGACGCTTGCGAACAGCTCCATTGCCGGTACGGTACGCCTGCCGGAAAGTTTTTCCGAAATGAAGGACGGATTTGAAATTGGGAAGTTTCTGGAGGCCCGCAACGCCTTATCAAGGCAGAACGGGCTGGATTTTTCAGGCTGTCTGGGCAAAACGATCACCGTTTACTCCTGCGCCGGCGAAAAAAGGCAGCCCGGGGAAAAGAAATTGACCGAAATCGCAGGCGGAGCCGACACGGTGACTCTGACGGGCCTTTACGACGGCGATAAAATCGCGGCGTTCTGGAGTGCGCCGCCGCAAAACGGCTCTAGCAAAAAGGGCGACGATTTCACGACTTTAAGCGATTATTTAGGTACAGATTAAACCAATATATCGGACCGCAGAACGAATATATCCCCGCCGGCAAACAACCGGCGGGGATATGTTTCGGTATGGGACGGCTTCCGGCGCAAGACTGCGGACCGCTTTAAAATCTGCGGCTGATGCTCCGCTTACTCCGTTACCACGGTATAAATACCGGGCGACGTCTGCGTATAGCTTGTGCTGCCGGCCAGCGTGAACACGATGCTGTTTCCCGAAATTTCGCTCGTCGGCGTTACGCTGACGCTGACGTCGGGAAAATCGTGCGACACGCCCGGAATCGGGACCCAGGCCGAGGTTCCGGAGGCCTGCGCCATACCGGTGGCTCCGCTTGCGGCATTATAGGTCTGATAGACCATATAGCTGAACTGCATCCTTGAATTTGCAAGGTCGGTCACAAGTCCGAACGTAACGCACGTCGGCGAACCAATCAGGGATGCCGGAACAGGGGAAGGCGTTATATTGGCAACGGTTGTGCTTGGTGCAGTAACTGTTGCAGCTACATTTAGCACTGCTTTTACTGACATAACTATTCTCCCATCAATTTGTTATGAGGGACAGTATTTTACTGTCCATTCCAGTATATGAGCGCTTCCCGGTTTCGTAGACAGCGAAAAATGAATGAATTACGGAAATTCACCGGATTTCACGGTAATTTCCGTATGACACCGATGCGGCAAAAAAGGCGTTTTTCTCTTCGGGCCCGCCTTATTCCGCCGACTTCAAGGACTCCACCATCTTAATCCTGCGGAGTTGAAAATGCGTGACCACCTGCATGACGGCGGAAATCCCCATGGTGATGAGGGACGCCCAGAGGTAGCTGAGAGGATAAACCCGGTTAAAAAACGAGATGGTATCGTTCTCAACCATACCGATGACAACGCGGAGAAGCCAGACGCCCAGAAGAAGCCCGATCCCCGTGCTGAGAAGTGTAAGAATCAGGGCCTCCCGGTAGATGTACGCGCTGGTCTCCCGGTCATGGAAGCCCAGCACCTTCAGCGTGGCAATCTGCCGCTTTCGCTCGCTGATGTTGATGGAAGTCAGGTTGTAAAGGACGATGAGCGCAAGGGCCGACGCGATGAACACCAGCAGCAGGACGACGCTGTTCAGGCTTTTGCTGTTGTCTTCCGCCTGGTTCCGGATGTCGTCCGCAAACGTCACGCCGACAATCCGGTCGCTGTTCAGAAAGTGCTTCGCCACCTCGGATTTGCTTCCGCTGTAATCCGACACAATCATATTGTAAGCGGCGGATTTCCCGAACACGCGGGCGTACAGGCTTTTCGTGACGTAAATATAATTTTCCATGTGGTTTTCCACCACGCCCGATACCGTAAGCGTATAGGAGTTCTGGTCGCCGTCCCGCACGGTCAGCCTGCCCCCCGCGCCCAGCCCGTAAAGCGAGGCAAGCCGCTGAGAGATAACGGCCCCGCCGTCGCCCAGGGGCACAGGGGCGCCCGTGGCCGCGTCGGTCAGATGAAAATAACGGGGGAACAGCGACTCGTCTGCCGGAACGACCAGGTAGGCGTCCGCAGTCTGCTCGCCGAAGACGCAGGTGAAAGCCGTCTGGCGCAGGAGCAGCGGATCCCTGACATTCCCGCCGGCCAAAACGTCCTGCAGATCCCCGTCGAGCTTCTGGGTCTCATTCTTCAGCACCAGAATATCGCGGTAGGTCAGGATGGAGCCGTATTGTTTCTGCGCGACGCCGTTCATACTGTCCATCAGGCCGAAACCTGCCAGCAGCAGCGCCGTGCACCCCGCAATGCCGATAATGGTCATGAAGCTCCGCTGTTTGTAGCGGAACAGGTTGCGGGCGGTCACCTTCCAGGTAAAGGAAAGGCGCTTCCAGAGGAAGCCGATGCGCTCGAGCAGGATGGTCTTCCCGCTTTTGGGCGGCACCGGACGCAGCAGGGCGGCGGGCTGCTGCACCAGTTCCCGGCGGCAGAAGAACACCGTGACCGCGCTCATCAGCAGCGCGGCTGCTGCCACGACCAGCAGAAACCCCGGGACGTCGTATTGAATCCGCAGCGGGGGCAGGTAGTAGGGAAAGCACGCATAGATGATTTTCGGAATGACGGTGCAACCTGTCATGTAACCGGCCGCCGTGCCGAGGATCGTCGCCGAGAGCACATAGAACAGATAAGAAAGGACGATTCTGCCGCCGCCGACGCCGAGCGAAACAAGCGCGCCCAGTTCTCCCCTCTCTTCCGAAATCATCCGCGCCATCGTATTGGAGGTCATCAGGATGACAATCAGGATGAAGAAGACGGGAAAGATCATCGAGATGGACGAAATGGTGTGGACGGCGGATTTCAGGACGCTGTAGCCCCCGACCGCGTTCGCCCGGTCGAGGACGGTCCATTTGGGCGTTTCAATGTCGGACAGCTTGGCGGATGCGTCGTCGAGCTGCTTCTGCGCGTCGGAAATGCGGGACTGAAAATCGCCCAGATTGGTGCGGTACGCGGCATATCCGTCGTTCAGTTTCTTTTTATTCTCCGCCAGGGTAGCCCTGCCCGCCGCAATTTGTTTTTTCGCGCCGGCAATCTGCGCGTTGAATGTGTCGATGCCCCGGTCGAGCTGCGCTTCCTGTTCGTCCAGCCGGCGGACGCTTGTCTGCAGCTGGACGAGCTGCCGGCAGGCCGCCGTGGCCTGTGCGAGCTGGCCGCCGATCTGGGCGTACGCCGCGCTGTCTGCGGGCAGTTGGCTCTGCTGCGTCTTCATGGCCTGGATGGATGCGTTCAGCCCGCTGATTTTGGCGTCAAGCTGCCTTTCGGCGATGCCGCTGCTCCGCAGCGCGGCGTCGATTTGGCTGCGGCCGCCTGCGATTTGCTTTTCTGCGCTCGAGAACTGCGCGTTCTGGGCGGCGACGGTTTTCTGCAGTTCGCTCTCTTTTTTGGCAAGCGTGCTTTCGGCGGCTTTCAGCTGGGCCGCGCTGTCGTCGAGCTTCGCTTTTGCGCTGTCGAGCTGCTTCTGGCCGTCCGCCTCCTGCCGGTCCAGCTCCGCCCGGCTGTCGGCGATTTTCTGCGCCGCGGCGTCATGGATCTGCCGGTAACGCGCATCCTCCCGTTTTGCCGCAATGCCGTTCAGCTCGTTCCGCATCTGCTGTTCGGCGCTGTCGTACGCTTTCGAAAACAGGACGGCGTCGGAAGCACCTGCGGTGAGCACGTCGATTTCTGTATACGCGTCGAGCGTAAAATTGTCCCGGTCAATATAAAGGAAAGCCGAAAGCCTGCCGTCGCCGACGGTGGTGCTTCCGTAGTCCTTCCACCAGTAAAGGGGCGATCCGGCCAGCCCGACGACCGTGAACGACTTGTTTTTAAGCTTGCCCCCGACGTCGCCGGCGATGTCCACCCGGTCGCCGAGTTTGTAGGCCGTGCGGTCCGCGACGCACTCCGTGTCCGTCCGGGGCATCCGCCCGGCGGTCAGGCTGACGGTGTTGACGGACGGCTCAATGGCCTGAAGGCGCACGGCCTTCCCGCCGCTCAGAACGTCGAGCGAGTAGGTGGGAACGACGGCATCGGCGTGGCCGAGCGCGCGCAGCGCGGCCGCGTCGTCGTCCGTGAGCCCCATGGTGCTCACGATTTTAAAATCCGCCAGGCGATGGTCCGCGGCATATGCGCCGGCAGTCGCGAGGATATCCGGCGAACTTTGCCGCAGGCCCGCGAGAAAGCCGATGCCCACCAGCACGATCCCGAACAGCGACAGGTACCGCCCGAGGGATTTGCGTATCTTGATTAATGTGTTTTTCAGCAGCAAGCGGTTCACCACGCAATCTCGTCCGCAGGCCGCGGGTGTTCGTTCTGCCGGACATCTTCGACCGTGCCGTTGCGGATGTGGATGACTTTGTCCGCAATGCCGGCAATGACGGCGTTGTGCGTGATAAGCACGGTCGTCGTGCCCATTTCGCGGCAGGTGCGCTGCAGCAGCGCGATGATGCGCCGCCCGGTCACGCTGTCCAGCGCGCCGGTCGGTTCGTCGCAGAGCAGCAGCTTTGGATTTTTGGCAACGGCCCTCGCAATGGCGACGCGCTGCTGTTCTCCGCCGGAAAGCTGCGCGGGAAAATTGTTCATGCGCTCTGACAGGCCGACCTGCTCCAGCGTGGACCTCGGGTCGAGGGAATCGTGGCAGAGCTGGCAGGCAAGCTCCACATTTTCCAGCGCCGTCAGGTTTTCAATCAGGTTATAGAACTGGAAGACGAACCCGATATCGTTGCGCCTGTAATTGACCAGATCCCTCCTGCTGTAGTCGTGCAGCGCGTGCCGGTCAACCGTGATGGTGCCGCCGCTTACGCGGTCCATGCCCCCAAGCAGGTTCAGAACGGTCGTTTTGCCGGCGCCGGACGGGCCGAGGATAACGGCCAGTTCCCCGCGCTCAATGGAAAAGGAGCAGTCCTGAACGGCGGGAATGCGCACGTCGCCCATCCGGTACTCCTTTTTTACGTCTTTGAAATCGATGAATGCCATCTGTTGCCCCCACGTGTGTGAAATAGTAAGCAGAGTGTTGATTAAGTATCTTGATTACAGTATAATGATGCCGTGCCGAAATCTCAACAGGCACATTATTTGAAATTGCCGTTTGTGCGACAGATTGCACCGATATGTTGCGCAAACAACAGCGGCGGGGAGCGGGACTGAATGGAAAAGAAGACGGACAGGCGGGTGAAATACACCCTGATGGTCATAAGAGAGAGCTTTGTAAAGCTTCTGGAGCGAAAACCGATTTCCAAAATAACCGTCAAGGAAATCTGCGAGGAGGCCGACATCAACCGCGCGACCTTCTACGCGCATTTCAACGATCCGTACGACCTGCTCGGGCACATCGAAACGGAGCTGACCGACGGCATCATTCATTATCTCAGCAGCTACGATTTCACGGGCCAGCCGAACGCATCGGTCGAAATGCTGGAGAAGATCCTGATGTTCATCCGGGAAAACGCAAAGATCTTTCATATTCTGCTGAACACCAGCGGAGATATGCACTTCCAGCAGGAGGTTGTGCAGGTCATCGGCCAGCAGCATTTTTCCGATCTGGGGAGCAACCGGGACGATTCGGAATCGATTTTTCTGTTTTTCGCAAGCGGCAGCATCGGCCTGATTCAGAAATGGCTGAAGGACGGCATGCAGAAGCCTGCCGGCGAGCTTGCCGAGCTGATTATAGGGCTTGCGACAAACGGGATCTCCAAGCTGTGACTGCCCTGCGGGTGCGCCGGTCTTCCATTCGACATCAGCCGGCAGCGGCGGGAATCCCTCCGGTGAAAAC
>JAEZCC010000036.1 GCA_023412715.1 Bacillota bacterium | reverse complement strand
ATAAAAGATAGTTTAGCAAAGAATAATACTAATACAGTATCAAAAGGAAAAATAATAGTAGCAACTGTAAAAGGAGATATTCACGACATAGGTAAAAATATAGTAAAGATAATGTTAGAAAACTATGGATACGAAGTAATTGATTTAGGTAAAGATGTACCTATAGAAGAAGTTGTAAATCATTCAAAAAAGAATAATATAAATCTAGTAGGATTGAGTGCATTAATGACTACAACAGTTCATAGTATGAAAGAAACTATAGATGCATTAAGAAAAGCAGGATTAAATACAAAAATATTTGTAGGAGGAGCTGTACTTACTGAAGAATATGCAAAAGCTATTGGTGCTGATTATTATTCAAAAGATGCAAAATCAGCAGTAGAAATAGCAAAATTGAATTTTAATTAAAAAATAGAGAATTTTCCCTATTTTTTTGTAACGAACATACACGTAGCGGTAGCAAATATGCATCGTTGATATATGAAAAAAGTAAATTTTCTGTAAAAATCTGTATAAATAATATTAATGTATAAAATATATAGAAAAAACTAATAAGAATGTGATAAAATAGGAAGGTGATTCTTAGGGAGGGTAGACAACGATGACTGAAAATAGACAGCCTTATGCATTAGTTTTTGGAGTATCAGTTTTTGATATTTGTGGTTTTACAGATAGAAATTATAGATGCAATGATTCTAATCCTGGTAAAGTAAAGACTTCTTTTGGAGGCGTTTGTAGAAATATCGCTGAATGTATGGCAAGAGTAGGTGTTAATACTAAATTTATATCTATTCTAGGTGATGATGAAACTGGAAATAGAATGATGGAACATTCTAAAATAATGAATTATGATATGAGTGAATCTTTAATAGTTAAGGGTGGGCACACACCTACTTATATGGCTATTTTAGATGAGCAAGGTGAGATGGTATCTGCTGTAGTTGATATGAAGATAATTGATATGTTTACTACAGATTTTATAGATTCAAAAGCAAAAATAATAAAAAATTCAGAATATATGATACTAGATTCAGATAGACCTGATATAGTTGAATATATAATAAAGACATTTAGTGGAGATACTAAATTTATACTAGATCCAGTATCAGCTGCTAAAGCTAAAAATATAACACATTTAATTAAATATTTCCATACTATAAAGCCAAATAGATATGAAGCTGAAATAATGTGTGGATTTAAAATTAAAAATGATGAAGATTTAAGAAAAGCAGGTAAATACTTCATAGATTTAGGAATAGAAAATGTATTTATAACACTAGATGAAGATGGAATATACTATAACAACGGTATAGAAGAAGGAAAAATAAAAGCTAACAATGTATCTGTAGTTAATGTTACGGGTGCAGGAGATTCTTTTGTTGCGGGTATAGCTAATGGATATATGAATAATAAAAATATAGTAGAAACTGTAAAATATGCAATATCTATGTCAACAATAACTATATCTACAGAAGAAACAATACATCCAGACATGTCTCATGAATTAGTTAAAGAATATATGGACAAAATAGACTGGACAGAAGTAAAATATAATAAATAAAAATTTACTATATTGAAGAAATTATGTATAATATAATCATGCTATAGATTAATCTGAAATAGGTTAATTCATATAAATTAAAATTTGTCGTCAACATTAAAAAGACTGAAAGTATATACTTTCAGTCTTTTTTTCTTTTAAAATGCCCAGTTTCCATCCTTAAATACTTGAACTTCTTCACCTTGATGAGTTATACCCACTATATTCATATCATTAGAACCTATCATGAAGTCAACGTGAGTTAAACTATTGTTTACTCCATATTTATCTAATTCTTCATCTTTTATATCATCGCCATTTTTTATACAAGTTTTGTAAGCAGAGCCTATAGCAAAGTGGCAAGATGCATTTTCATCAAATAAAGTATTAAAGAAGACTATATTTGTATCTGATATAGGAGATTTAAATGGAACTAAAGCAACCTCACCTAAGTAGTGAGAACCTTCATCTGTATCAATAAGCTTTCCTAGTGTTTCAACACCTTTTTCAGCTGTAAAATCAACTATTTTACCATCTTTAAATGTTAAAGCGAAGTTATCTATCACATTACCGCCGTATACTAAAGGCTTAGTACTATGAACTATACCATTAACTTTAAATTTATGAGGCATAGAGAAGACCTCTTCAGTTGGCATATTTGCATTAAAATCAACACCGTTAGGGTCCTTAGAAGCACCACTTAACCATATATGACCTTCAGGTAATTCCATAGTTAAATCAGTTTTAGAAGATTTAAATTTTAAAGTTTTGAAGTTCTTATCATTTAAGAAGTCCATTCTTAATTTTAAATCAGCATTATGCTTTCTCCAAGCATCTACAGGATCTTCATTATCTACTCTAGTACATTTAAATATAGCATCCCAAAGTTTATTTACAGCTTCCTCAGTAGACACGTTAGGGAATACTTTAGTAGCCCATGCTTTAGTTGGAATTGAAACTATACTCCATTTACATTTATCTGATAAAGTATAAGAACGCCATTCTTTTAAAGCTATTCCAGAAGCTTTTTGGAAATTTGCAACTCTTTGAGGATCGACGTTTTTAAGTAAATCAGGGTTTTGAGCATAAATTGTTAGGAATGCTCCTCCTTCTTTTGCTATATCTACATATTGGTCAGCTGTCCATTTAGGAAATTCATTAAATATTTCATCTGGAGCATTTAAATATTTTAATAAAGTACATTCTTCATCAGACCATTCTATATGTACATTTTTAGCACCAGCATCGTAAGCATGCTTTACAACTTTTCTAACAAAAGGAGCGCACTCTATTGGAGATCTAACAAGTAAAGTTTGTCCGTTTTGTATATTTACGCCAACTTTTACTGCTAATTTTGCATATTTATCTAGATTTTTTTCAAATGACATAATTTAACCTCCTTGATATTGAATTTTTAATCATTTTTAAATCTAATTATATTTTAATACATATAAGTTATAAAAATACTTAATAAATAAAAATAAATGGTTATTTTTGTAATAATACTCTATACATTCATAGACTAATTAAATTGAATAAATATAATAATAATAAAATATAGAGTTATTAAACTAATATAATAAAAAATAAATAAAATGTATTGATAAATATTAAAATGTTGCAAAATAGCATATTTTATCATAAAACATATACAAAAAATAAAAAAAGAATTTATAATATAATGTAGACACATAAAGAGATTTAATTAGGAGGAAGTAAATGGAGCTATATGATGCCATTTTTTATAGAAAATCAACTAGAAAATACTCTAATAAAAAGGTAAAAGAGGGTTTATTAGAAGAAGTTAAAAATGCATGTTCACAAATTACCTATTTAAATAAAGAATTAGATATAAAAGCACATGTTGTAGATAGAGGCCATTTAGTACATTTTTTAATGGGGAAAAAATGCAAGGTAAAAGCACCTCATTATATAATAGTAACATCTAATAAAGGAAATGATTATTTACAGAATATCGGATTTGCTATGGAGGAGGTAGTTTTAAAACTAACTACTTTAGGACTAGCTACATGTTGGTTAGAATGTAATATAAAAAGAGAAGATATTTTAGAATTTGTACAACTAAAAGACTCAGATGAAGAAAAAAATGATACGATAGTAGAATCAGAAGAAAAAAACGAAGAGTCAAAAAACGTAAATTTAGAACAGCCATATTCAATAATTGCATTTGGTTATCCAGATGAAGATGAAAAATTATTTAGGACTAATAAGGATGTAGATCGAAAGCGTATAAGTC
>JAEZCC010000021.1 GCA_023412715.1 Bacillota bacterium | reverse complement strand
TTCCTCTCCGCTGCCGAGCTTTTATCTGACTGATTTGGCTGTGGGCGTTCTTCTCGCCGCTGCCCTCCGGCTGGCGGTTTCCATCAAAGGCCGGAACGCCAAGAAATTTCGCAAAAATGTGGAGTACGGCTCCGCCCGCTGGGGAAAAGCCGAGGACATCAGGCCGTACATTGACCCGGTTTTTGAAAACAACGTCATTCTCACGCAGACGGAACGGCTCACCATGAACAGCCGACCGAAAGACCCCAAGACATCCCGGAACAAAAACGTGCTGGTCGTCGGCGGCTCCGGTTCCGGCAAAACGCGATTTTTCATCAAGCCGAACCTGATGCAGTGCGATTCCAAAGACTATCCGACGAGCTTCGTTGTCACGGACCCGAAGGGCAGTATCGTCGTGGAGTGCGGAAATCTCCTGCGGCGCAGGGGCTACCGCATCAAAATTCTCAACACCATCAACTTCAAAAAATCGATGCGCTATAATCCATTCGCGTACATCCATTCCGAAAAGGACATTTTGAAGCTGGTCACGGCGCTTATTACCAATACCAAGGGCGAGGGCAAGGAAGGAGATGATTTTTGGGTAAAGGCCGAGACTCTCCTTTATACGGCGCTTATCGGCTACATCCACTATGAGGCCCCAGTCGAGGAACAGAATTTCGCCACACTGATCGAATTCATCAACGCTTCGGAAGTTCGAGAGGATGATGAGGAATTCAAAAATCCCGTAGATCTCATGTTCGAGGCGTTGGAAAAGGAAAATCCGAACCACTTCGCCGTCCGGCAGTATAAGAAATATAAATTGGCGGCGGGCAAGACAGCAAAGTCGATCCTTATTTCCTGTGGCGCAAGAATGGCCCCGTTCGACATTCAGGAGCTTCGTGACCTGACAGCCTACGATGAATTGGAATTGGACACGCTGGGCGACCGCAAGACCGCCCTGTTCATCATTATTTCCGATACTGACGACACGTTTAATTTTTTAGTTTCGATGGCCTACACGCAGCTTTTCAACCTGCTGTGCGAAAAGGCGGATGACGTGTACGGCGGGCGCTTGCCCGTTCACGTCCGGTGCCTGCTTGACGAGTTTGCCAACATCGGGCAAATCCCCAAATTTGAAAAGCTGATTGCCACCATACGCAGCCGCGAGATTTCGGCCTGCCTTGTTTTGCAGGCGCAGAGCCAGCTCAAGGCGCTGTACAAAGACAATGCCGATACGATCATCGGCAACTGCGACAGCGCCATTTTCCTCGGCGGCAAGGAACGCACGACCTTGAAAGAGCTGACGGAATCTTTGGGGAAGGAGACGATAGATACCTATAACACCGGCGAAAGCCGGGGCCGCGAGGTTTCTCACAGCCTCAATTATCAGAAATTGGGGAAGGACTTAGCTTCGGTCGATGAATTGTCTGTCCTTGACGGCGGCAAATGTATCCTCCAACTTCGCGGTGTCCGGCCTTTCCTTTCGGACAAGTACGACATCACAAAGCACCCGAACTACAAATACCTGTCCGACTATGATCCCCGCAACGCTTTCCATATCGAGAAGTTTCTGTCCACCAAATTAAAGCCGAAACCGGACGATGTGTTCAACACGTATTCCGTTGACCTCTCCTGGGACCCGAAAGCCGCAGAATAGCGGCTTTTTCATAAATACGACTTAAAAAACGGAGGTAATATTATGAGTTTCTTTCATTCCGCAATCGGCGTTCTCCAGACCCTTGTAATCGCCCTCGGCGCGGGCCTTGCCATTTGGGGCGCGATCAACCTTCTTGAAGGTTACGGCAACGACAATCCGGGAGCGAATGCTCATGTACGGTAAGGAAGCAAGCAACCGAAAACAAGAGATAGACCGCCAGCACTACACTATTCCGAACCAAAGACCAAAAGATAAGCATTGTGGGAAAATCTAAACTTTTGGATTTTCCTACAATGCCAACTACGGCGGAATCCCTCCCACTCCTTATATCTTTCTGTATACATTGAATTTGTATTTAGTAAAATGCAGACAACACCACGGATCGGCTTTTGGTTGGACAATTCCAACCAAACACCACAGCAGACAGCAGAAAACATTCTGAACGCTAGGAAGCCGGTATGATTGTTACATATAAGGGGAAGAAAAATTTCTTTTAGGTACTTGCTTTCCTAAAACTGATGTGATACAATGATTTAATCCAGAAAAGGAGTAAAAAATATGCGGCAAGGTATTCTTAAATAAAACTATAATCAAATAGTGGGAACAAAGGATTATGATAGCTCCTTTTGTAGGGGCTTAGTTTTTTGTACCCAATTTAAGAATACTTTTGCCTTATCAATTTTGACATATCCCCAAAAACAGCAATCACAAACAGGTGTATGCTGTATATGTGTATGTCCGCAAATTATCATCCCCAGTGGTAAAAGTATTTTACTGCTGGGGATTTTTATGCCCTTCGGGGCAGTAAAGGGAGGACAATCACATGAAAATAATCAATATTGGAATTCTTGCCCATGTAGACGCTGGAAAGACGACCTTGACGGAGAGCCTGCTATATGCCAGCGGAGCCATTTCAGAACCGGGGAGCGTCGAAAAAGGGACAACGAGGACGGACACCATGTTTTTGGAGCGGCAGCGTGGGATTACCATTCAAGCGGCAGTCACTTCCTTCCAGTGGCACAGATGTAAAGTCAACATTGTGGATACGCCCGGCCACATGGATTTTTTGGCGGAGGTGTACCGCTCTTT
>JAEZCC010000012.1 GCA_023412715.1 Bacillota bacterium | reverse complement strand
GGGCGGGAACCCCCCGGGTGAAAACCGGCGGGTTCCCCCGCCGCTGCCGTTCTGTCTGCCGGGCCGCCGCCCGGCCGTTTAACCGGGCCTATCGTCTTCCCCCACCCGAAGCATCCGGTAGCCGACGCCGATGTGCGTCTGGATATACTTCGGCTGGGAAGGCGTTTTTTCTATCTTCTTGCGCAGGGTCGCCATGAAAACGCGCAGGGCGGGTACGTTGGTGGAATAATTGCCCCAGATTTCATGAAGGATGAAATTGTGCGTCAGCACCTTCCCCACGTTTTTGGCCAGCAGGCACAGGAGTTTGTATTCGACGGGGGTCAGGTGGACTTCTTCCCCGTCCAGCCACACACAGCCCGCGGCGTAGTCGATTTTCAGATTGCCGTTGAGAAAGACGGACGCGTCCTTCTGCAGCTTTTCGCTGTCGTAACGGACCCTGCGCAGGCCGACCCGCAGGCGCGCCAGCAATTCCTCCACGCTGAACGGTTTTGTCAGGTAGTCGTCGGCCCCGGCGTCCAGCGCGTCGATTTTATCGCGGTCTTCGCTGCGGGCGCTGACCACAATAATGGGCATGTTCGACCATGTCCGGACTTTTTTAATGATGTCCACGCCGTCCATGTCCGGCAGGCCCAGATCCAGAATCATGATGTCCGGCTGTTTGGAGGCGGCCTCCAGGATCGAGGCTTCTCCCGTTTCCGCCGTACGGTAGTGGTACCCCTGCGTTTCCAGCGTCGTGGCAATCAGCTTGCGGATTGCCGTGTCGTCCTCCACCACGAGGATCAGAGGGCTATTCATGAAGGTTCACCTCCTGCGCCTGCAGGGTAAAGCGGAACACCGTACCGTGCGGGACGTTGTCTTCCACATCGATTTTCCCACCGTGTGCCTCGACGATGGATTTGCACAGGGAAAGCCCCAGCCCCAGGCCGCGCCGCCCGTCGCCGCGCGTATTGTCGGCCGTGTAGAACATGTCGAACAGCCTGGCCTTCGCCCCGTCAGAGACGCCGGGGCCGTCGTCGGAAATCTCCACCAGCACCATCTTCTTTTCATGCCGCGCTGAAATGACGATATGGGAACCGGGCGGCGTGTACTGAATGGCATTGTTCACAATGTTGATCAGGACCTGGATGATGAGCCGCGAATCCATTTTGGCCATCAGGAATTCGTCGTCCAGCCGGGTCTCGATGCTGTGCCCGGCACTCTTTTTGCTGACGTGGCGCAGCGCCTCCGTAATCACTTCGTCCAGAAGCTCGGGCTGCAGGTCCAGATTCAGCGTGCCGTTGTCGATCCGCGTAATGGAGAGCAGATTTTCCACCAGGTTGAACAGCCACATGGAATCGTCGTAGATGCTGTCGTAAAGCTCTTTTTTCTGCGGCTCGCTCAGCCTCTGGGAGCTTTCGATCAGGATGCCGGCGTTGCCGGAAATGCTGGTCAGAGGCGTGCGCAGATCGTGGGAGATTGCCCGGAGCAGATTGGCGCGGAGCTGTTCCTGCTGCATCTGCATGGAAATCTGCTTCTGGGTTTCGTTCAGCTTCTCCTTCTCAAGCGCCAGCGCGCACTCCCCCAGCATGGCGATCATCAGGTTTTTTTCAAACGCCCCCAGGGGCGCCTCTTTCTCCATGACGACCCCCGCGACGGCAAGCACCTTGTCCTTTGCGCGCACCGCAAGGTACAGGCATCCGGCGGCGGAAAGCGTGTTCGTCGTGGCGCCCGCCCGCTTGTTGTTTTTGTAGACCCACTCGGCCACCGCGCGTTCGTCCGCGCCAAGGCAGGCCTGCGGGTCGTCCTTCCGGCCCTCTTTGGCAAAGACCAAGGGCTCGGCAAGCGCGCCCTGCTGCGCAGGATAGAAAATCACGGTCCGGTCCAGCAGCTTGACCATCTGCCGCGCCGTTTCGCTCAGGATTTCCGGCTGGCCCGCCGCCTGCTGCAGCTTGCGGCTCGTTTCCAGAAGCACTTCCGTACGGTAGGCCTTCTGTGCCGACTGGCGGGCCTGCTCCTTGATCCGCTTGGTCAGGGTGGTGGTGATGAGGGCCGCCGAAAGCATCACCAGAAAAGTCACCGGGTAGCCCGGATCCGTCGCCCGCAGAGAGAAGCGGGGTTCGGTAAAAAAGTAATTGAAAATGATCACGCTCAGAATGGAGGACACGGCGCTGTAGACGCGGCCCTCCGTGACAATGGCGTTCAGCAGCACCCCGAGAATATACACCATGATGATATTGGCGATGCCGAAATCGAGCGAGTAAAACCAGACGCCAATTACGGTGCAGCCCACCAGAATCCCGAGGGACTTGGCGGCGTCCGCCAGAGAAAGCCTGGGCGGCTTCGCTATTTTCGGGAAGCGCAGGCGGAAGGACGGCTGGGTGTCGGGGATGATGTAGATGTCGAGATTGGGCGCAAGCGAGGTCAGCTTATCCACAAAGCTGGACTTCGTCAGCCGTTTTCCCCTGTGGGCGGAGCGCCCCATCACAATTTTGGAGACGCGGCTCACCTTCGCGTAGTCCGCAATCTGCGCGGGGACGTCCTCACCGTACACGGTCGCAATCTGCGCGCCGAGCTGCTCGGCCAGACGCAGGTTTTTTCTCAGGGCCGCCCTGTTTTCATCCTCCAGCTCCTTTGTGCCCGGCGTTTCCACAAACAGCGCCGTAAACGCGCCGTGGAAGGCCTCCGCCATTCTCGCCGCCGTGCGAATCACCCTGGCGTTGGAGGGAGCGGACGACAGGCATACAAGAATATGCTCGTTGGCATAGGAGCCGCCGCCTGCCGGCTGCCCGCCGTTCTGCATCGCGGCCTGATCGACCTTGTCCGCCGTGCGGCGCAGGGCGATCTCGCGCAGGGCGACCAGCTTTTCTTTGGTGAAAAAATGGGTAAGCGCCCTCTGGGCCTGATCCCCGCTGTAGATTTTCCCCTGGTGCAGGCGGTCGATCAGCTCGTCCGGCTCGAGATCCACAAGCTCGATCCGGTCGGCGCCGTCGATTATGCTGTCGGGGATGCGTTCGTGCACCGTAATGCCCGTAATGGACGCGACTACGTCGTTCAGGCTTTCGATATGCTGCACGTTGACCGTCGTGTACACGTCGATCCCCGCGCGCAGCAGCTCTTCCACATCCTGATATCTTTTTTTGTGGCGGCAGCCTTCGGCGTTCGTGTGGGCGAGCTCGTCGACAAGAATCAGCTCCGGCTTCCTCCGGAGGGCGCCGTCCAGATCGAATTCCTTCAAAGAGACGCCTTTATAAGAGAGTTCAAGCGGAGACAGGGACTCCATCCCTTCCAGGAGGGCCATCGTTTCCGGCCGGGCATGCGGCTCAATATAGCCGGCGACCACGTCGGCTCCGTTTTTTTTCACTTCCCGGGCGTCGCTCAGCATGGCGTAGGTCTTGCCGACGCCGGCCGCGTAGCCGAAATATATCTTCAGCCGGCCGCGCCTTTCCCCCGCCGGCATCGCGGAGAGCTGTTCCAGCAGAGATCCGGAATCGGTCTGATGGATTGCCACTCGGCACGCCTCCTTTCTTAAAGTGAAGTATAGCACAAAAAAAATTACCATAGTGTTATGACTTTCCGCAGGACGTTAAGATCCTATAAAAAGCCCGCGGAAAATCAGGCAAGGAATCCCCGCAGCTCCCGCCGCCGAAAAGGCCGCTCGGCCCGGCGGGCTTTTTTATTATCTCCCAAAAACTGGATTTTCAGCCTCGCCTGCCCGGATTCATACGGCCGGCAGCAAAAACAGCTCAAGGTTTCCCTTTCAATTTTTCACGTCCGAAATAAACCGTGTTTCCCCTGCGAATAATAAGCGGTGCCCTTGCTTAACCCGGGGGATAGGAAAAGAAAGCCCTGCCGCATGCGGGGAAAGGGCCGTCTTTATATAACCTTAATTTGCCCGTGGAAACTCTAACCCCCTCCTTATAGAAAAAATGCTACACTGAATCTCAAACCCGGGTGATGAAGGAGGAATCCACGATGATGGACGTTTTGATGCTTGCCGCGCTGGCCATCAGTTTTTTGCTGGTCAAATGCTTTACCGAATGGTGCGTGCACGAAGTGGAAAAGAAGTAAGAGGGGTGGTCCAAATGATTTTGCTCGGCGTTCTGATTGCGGCCGTCGGGGGATATCTGGTATACGCCCTGATTAACCCCGAGAAATTTTAGCAGGAGGGCAAAAACGCGGTATGATACAAATCGTTCTGGTTCTTGCGGTTTTTGTTGCGCTGATTCTCCCGACCGGAAAATATCTGTACCATGTGGGAGTCGGCGGGCATACGTTCGCCGACCCGGTTTTCGACCGGTTTGACGGCGCGATTTACCGGGTATGCGGCATCGACAAAAAAGAGATGAGCCTGAAGCAGTACATTCCGGCCATGCTTCTGACCAACGGCATCATGATTCTGGTCGGGTACCTGATTCTGCGGCTTCAGGGACTCCTATTTTTCAACCCCAACGGCGTCGGCGCCATGGAGCCGTCTCTTTCGTTCAACACGGTCATCAGCTTCATGACTAATACAAATCTCCAGGATTATTCCGGTGAATCCGGGCTTACCTATCTGAGCCAGATAGCGGTCATCATCTTCATGATGTTCACCTCCGCAGCCACGGGGTTCGCGTGCTTTCTGGCGTTTGCCCGCGGCCTTGCCGGCCGGACGCAGGGCCTGGGGAACTTTTATGTGGACCTCATCCGCGTCACGACGCGCGTCCTGCTCCCCCTTTCCATTGTTGTGGGGCTGTTCCTCGTCTCTCAGGGGGTCCCCCAGACGCTGGGCGGGACCGTGACAGTCCATACCATGGAAGGGAAGCTTCAGGACATCGCGGTGGGACCCATCGCCGCGCTGGAATCGATCAAACACATAGGCACGAACGGCGGCGGGTTCCTCGGCGGCAACTCGGCGACTCCGCAGGAAAATCCCAACGTCCTCACCAATATGGTCGAAATGCTGTCTATGATGCTTCTGCCCGGCGCCTGTGTCGTGGCGTTCGGCCATATGGTCCAGCGCCGCACAGATACGGAATCGGAAAAAGGGCGCAGGAAAAAAGTCTGGATGGGCGGCGAGGCAAAGCCGATTTTCGCCGTGATGTTCGTCCTTCTCGTCATCGGCATCGCCGTCTGCTACTCGGCGGAAAAAGCCGGCAACCCGGCTCTGGCGCAGGCCGGCCTGAACCAGAGCATGGGCAACATGGAGGGCAAGGAGGTCCGGTTCGGCATTGCCCAGTCCTCGCTGTTCACCACGGTGACGACCGCTTTCACGACAGGCAGCGTCGACAACATGCACGACACCCTGACCCCTCTGGGCGGGATGGTCCCGCTCATCAACATGATGCTAAACTTCGTCTTCGGCGGCAAGGGCGTCGGCATGATGAACATGATGCTGTACGTGATTTTCACCGTGTTTGTCTGCGGGCTGATGGTGGGCCGCACGCCGGAATACCTCTCTAAAAAGATAGAAGGAACGGAGGTCAAACTCACGGCGCTGGGCATCATTGTCCACCCGCTGCTGATTCTGGCCTTCTCGGCGCTGGCCGTCGCGGTGCCGGCGGGCCTTGCGGGCATCAGCAACCCCGGCCACCACGGGCTGACGCAGGTGCTGTACCAGTATGCCTCCTCCTCCGCGAACAACGGGTCCGGCTTTGAGGGTCTCGCCGACAACACGTATTTCTGGAACATCACCGCGGGCGTCGTCATGTTCTTCGGCCGCTACCTGCCCATCATCATCGGGCTTGCCATCGCGCGGTCGCTGATGCAGAAGCAGCCGGTGAACGAGTCCCTCGGCACGCTGAAAACGGACACGAGAACTTTCGCCGTGTCGCTGTTTATGGTCTGCATCATCATCTCCGCCTTGATTTTCTTCCCGGTTCTGGCCCTTGGACCAATCGCGGAGCATCTGGCGCTGTGGAGCTGAGGAAGGGGCATTTTCATGAGTGAGAAAACACAGAAAAAAACGAAATTTATTACAAAGGATATCCTGGGCTCCTCCGTCCGGGGGGCGTTCGTCAAATTGAACCCCCGCACCATGATGAGAAACCCCGTCATGTTCGTGGTGGAAATCGGGTTCGTCGTCACGCTGGCGCTCTGCTTCTTCCCGGACCTGTTCGGAGATACGGGGGCCCGCCTGCGGCTTTACAACATCGTTGTGTCGGTCATCCTGTTCGTCACCGTGCTGTTCGCAAATTTTGCGGAAGCGGTGGCCGAAGGCCGGGGCAAGGCGCAGGCGCAGAGCCTGAAAAAAGCGCAGAAGGACATGCAGGCCCGCGTTCTGTGCGACGGCGGCAAAGAGGCCGTCGTCAACGCCAACGTGCTCAAAAAGGGCGACGTGGTCCTGGTCAAAGCCGGGGAGCTGATCCCCAACGACGGCGAGGTGGTTGAGGGCGTCGCTTCGGTGGACGAATCCGCCATTACGGGGGAATCAGCGCCGGTCTTAAAGGAAAGCGGCGGCGATTTCGCGTCGGTCACGGGCGGGACGACCGTCGTGAGCGACTGGCTGAAGATCCGCATCACGTCCAGCCCGGGCGAATCCTTTCTCGATAAAATGATCGCGCTGGTGGAGGGCGCCTCCCGCAAGAAGACGCCGAATGAGATCGCGCTGAACACCCTGCTGGTCAGCCTGACGCTGATCTTCCTGCTTGTGATCGTCAGCCTGTACCCCATTGCGGTGTACAGCGGGGTACGCCTGCAGATCTCCACCCTGATTGCCCTGAACGTCTGCCTGATTCCGACGACCATCGGGGGGCTGCTTTCCGCCATCGGCATCGCCGGCATGGACCGCGTGACGCGCTTCAACGTCATCGCCATGTCCGGGAAAGCTGTTGAAGCCTGCGGCGACGTGGACACCATGATTCTCGACAAAACCGGCACCATCACCTACGGCAACCGCATGGCGGCGAAATTCGTCCCCGTTGCAGGTTCCGGCGAAGAAGAGTTGATTCATTACGCCGTGCTCAGCTCGCTGAAAGACGACACCCCGGAGGGAAAATCGGTCGTAAAGCTCGGCGAACAGCTGAGCGGAAAGCATATGGACGCCGTTCCCGGCATGGAATTTCTGGAATTTACCGCGCAGACGCGCATGAGCGGCGTCAATCTGCCGGACGGCACGAAAATACGCAAGGGCGCTTCCGACGCAATCCAGAAATATGTGCTGGGGCTGGGAGGCTCCGTCCCGGAGGATCTGGAAAGCCGCGTGAACGAGGTTTCCAAGCTGGGCGGCACGCCGCTGACGGTCTGCGCCGGGAACCGGATTCTGGGGATTATCTACCTGAAAGACACCATCAAGGAAGGGCTTGTGGAGCGCTTTGCGCGCCTGCGGGCCATCGGCATCAAAACCATCATGTGCACCGGCGACAACCCGCTGACGGCGGCGACCATCGCGCAGGAGGCCGGCGTTGACAGCTTCATTGCGGAATGCAAGCCGGAGGACAAAATCAAAGCGATCAAGGCCGAGCAGGCCGAGGGCAAGACCGTCGCCATGACGGGCGACGGCACCAACGACGCACCCGCCCTGGCGCAGGCGAACGTGGGCATCGCCATGAACAGCGGGACCTCGGCCGCCAAAGAGGCGGCGAATATGGTTGATCTTGATTCCGACCCCACGAAGATTCTGGACGTGGTGGAAATCGGCAAGCAGCTCCTCATCACGCGCGGGTCGCTGACCACGTTCAGCATTGCCAACGACGTGGCCAAATATTTCGCAATCATCCCCGCCATGTTCATGGCGGTCATCCCAAAGATGCAGATTCTCAACATTATGGGGCTGGCCACGCCGCACAGCGCGATTCTCTCCGCCCTGATTTTCAACGCCGTCATTATCCCCTGCCTGATTCCTCTCGCCATGCGGGGCGTAAAGTACAGACCGCAGCGCTCCGAGAAGATGCTTTCCCACAATATGCTGGTTTACGGACTGGGCGGCGTCGCCGTGCCCTTCGTGGGCATCAAGCTAATCGATCTGCTCATCGCCCCGCTGCTGGCTCTTGGGGGAATGTGACAAAAAGCCGCCGGGGATTGCCGGGAGGAAGGTTCTATGGAAAACTTTTTGAAAGATTTCGGCTTACTTGCAATTTTCTTTATTATTGCTTACGGTTACAAAAAAATAAAGGATTACTATGACTTGAAATGGTCGGGCCTGCACGAAAACGGAAAGGTCTACCTGGCGGCCGGGAAATTCGCCCGCGGTGCGCCCGATGAAGAAGTCAGAGCCGCCCTTGAGAACTGCCCTGAATTCAAGGAACAGGATGTGGAGAAAATCCTGTCGCGGGCCATTCCCCACAGGACGGACAAAGACGGAGGCTATCGGGCCTTTCTGCGGTCTGTGAACCGGGCGGTGGGCGAAGAGCTGTACGACGAGCACAGACGCCCGCCGACAGAACCGGACAGTATGGATACATCTCTTGCAAATACCGTGGATAACCGGTTTCATCACAGCCGCGCCGCCGGCAGGAGAAAATAGGGAGGCTATCGAAATGAGTTCAGTCTTGAAGGGAATCAAAAAACCGCTTCTGATCACGCTGGCGCTGCTTGTGATCTGCGGGCTGGCGTATCCCCTGCTGCTTACGGGAATCAGCCAGCTGTTTTTCCCGGACCAGGCCAACGGCAGCCTGCTGACGGAAAACGGCAAAACCGTCGGATCCGCGCTGGTCGGCCAGGATTTTACGGACGCCCGGTTTATGAAATGCCGCCCTTCCGCCGTAAATTACAACACCTATACGCAGAAAGAAAAAGCGGACGGCACTTACCCCGGCATCGGTTCCGGCTCCAAAAACTACGCGCCGACAAACCCGGAGCTGAAAAAGCGCGCGGAAGACGACATTGCGGCGTTTCTGAAAGCGAACCCCACCGTGAAAAAAGAGGATATCCCCACGGATTTGCTGACGGCGTCGGGCTCCGGGCTTGACCCGGACATCAGCCCCGCTTCCGCCGCGGTCCAGATTCCGGCCCTGGCGAAAGCGACCGGGCTGTCGGAGGATACGCTCAAAAAAATCGTCCGGGAAAATACGCAGGGCAAGCTTCTCGGGATCTTCGGGGAAGACACCGTCAACGTGCTGAAGGTCAATCTGGAGATCTCCAGGGAGCTGGGGCTGCTGAAATAAACGGCGATCAAAACGAAGGGCTGCCGGAACGTCTTTTTTGCGGCGGCGGTTCCTTCGGGCCATGCCGGGGCAAGCCGCCCCGGCACGGCCCGTTTTTTGTGTTCCGGCCGCAGGGCAAAAAACTAAAAATGCACAGCCGCGGCCACGGCCGCCCTGGTTTGCCGTTCCGTATCCTGCGTTTTCGCTGAAATGCATTGACGAAACAGTTGCCGTTGACAAACCGACTATTATGTTATACTATATAGCAGTAGTAAGCAATGCTGCATATCAGTCATAAAAAATAGTGAAGAAGGGATTGTGCTGGAAAACCTGACGGAAATGCTCAAAGGCGTGCTCGAGGGCTGCGTCCTTGAAATTATAAGCCGCAAAGAAACCTACGGTTACGAAATCACGCGGCAGCTGAATGCCCTCGGCTTTACGGACGTTGTGGAGGGAACGGTCTACACCATCCTGATCCGGCTTGAAAGAAGCAAGCTGGTGGAGGTCACCAAAAAGCCCTCCGACATGGGGCCGCCGCGAAAATTTTTCGCGCTCAACGACGCGGGGCGCGAAGAGCTGCGGAGGTTCTGGGAAAAATGGGATTTTGTCGCGTCAAAAATCAATGAGTTAAAGGAGAAGAAGCCATGAATTTCGGGGAAAAAATCACCGGCAGCGATATGACGAAAGAAATGAAAGCCTTTGAATCGCGGGCCGAAAAGCTGCCGGCGGATTATCAGGCGGCATGGGAAAAAATCAAGGCCAATCTCTGGCCGCATTCAGATTTCACCGGCCGCAACCTCATGCCGATTCTCGACGGCGTGCTCGGCCTGCTCGAAGAGGCGGCGGCGGACGGCCAGAGCGCCCATGAGGTCTTGGGCGACGACATCAAAGGCTTCTGCTCCGCGCTGGCCGGCGAAGAAGGGGCAAAGTCTTTTCGCGACAAGTGGCGCGGGCAGCTCAACAAGAGTATCGCTAAAAAATTAGGCAAATAGGAGGATACCATGAGCATACAGGAGATCATCGAAGGCAAAAAAGAGTGGCGGGCGCACATGGCGCGCGTCAAAGCGCTCCCGCAGGATTATCAGATTGTTTATAAAGAGATTCAAAAATATCTCTTTAAGGTCGGCCCTGTCGAGCTGACCGACGGAATCGGTTTGCTCTCGGGGATCGTCGATCTTTTTGAAGAAGGCGCTGCCCAGGGGAAAGGCGTGCTCGAAGTGACGGGCAGCGACGTGGCGGCCTTCTGCGACGATCTGATCAGAGGTTCGAAAACTTACGCCGACGTCTGTCAGAAATCCGTTGACAAGGAAGTCGACAGGGCCATGAAAAAGGTTACGGATAAAAAGGGGGGAGATCGGGATGGAAAAGGCGATTGAGGTGAAAGGGCTGCAAAAGTCCTACAAGCAGCTTCACGTCCTGAAGGGCGTGGATTTCGAGGTGGAAAAAGGCAGTATTTTCGCCCTGCTCGGCTCCAACGGCGCGGGCAAGACGACAATCGTCAGGATCCTTACCACGCTGCTCAAGCCGGACGGAGGGACCGCCGCCGTAAACGGCTTCGATGTGGTATCGGAGCCCGACAGGGTGCGGCAGTCGATCAGCCTGACCGGGCAGTTCGCCGCCGTGGACGAGATTCTGACCGGGAGGGAAAACCTCGTCATGATCGCAAAGCTGCGGCATCTTGACAATCCGCGTCAAATTGCCGATGATTTACTGAAACGCTTCGGCCTGGCCGAGGCCGTCGACCGCAGGGTTTCCGCCTATTCGGGCGGGATGCGCCGCAGGCTCGACATCGCCATGAGCCTGATCGGGAATCCTCAGCTTATCTTCCTCGACGAGCCGACCACCGGGCTTGACCCCGAGGCGCGCATTGAGGTCTGGAAGGCGGTCAAAGAGCTTGCCGAGAGCGGCACGACGGTATTCCTGACCACGCAGTATCTGGAGGAAGCCGAGCAGCTCGCAGACCAAATCGCCATTCTGCACGAGGGCAGGATTATCGTGAGCGGCACGCTCGAGGAGCTGAAAAGGCTGTTCCCGCCCGCCAAAGTGGAGTATATTGAAAAGCAGCCGACGCTCGAGGAGATTTTCCTCGCAGTCGTCGGCACCGGAGGCCCTGCGCGGCCTGCCGCCCGGGGTGAGAAGAAGGAGGAAAAATAACGATGAACAGACACTTTTTCAGCGATATGGGCGTCATGCTCGGGCGTTCCATGCGCCATATTACCCGCAGCATGGATACCATTATCACGGTCTGCATTACGCCGATTGTGATGATGCTGCTGTTCGTCTACGTGCTGGGCGGCGCTATTCAGACCGGAACGGACAACTATGTGAATTATCTTCTGCCCGGCATCCTGCTGATCGCGATTGCGAGCGGCATCGCCTATACGTCTTTCCGTCTGTTCACCGATATGCAGAGCGGCATCTTCGAGCGGTTCCACTCCATGCCGATCGCGCGTTCCGCCGCGCTGTGGGGGCACGTGCTGACCTCGCTGGTATCCAACGCGATTTCGGTCGTCGTCATCCTTTTCGTGGCGCTGATCATGGGCTTCCGCTCGTCGGCGGGAGTATTGTCATGGCTTGCCGTGGCCGGGATCCTCGTGCTGTTCACGCTGGCCCTGACCTGGATCGCGGTGATCGCCGGATTATCCGCAACATCGGTGGACGGCGCGAGCGCCTTTTCCTATCCGCTTATCTTCCTGCCGTTTATCAGCTCGGCGTTTGTTCCTACTGAAACAATGCCCGCCGCTGTCCGCGCTTTCGCGGAGAATCAGCCTGTGACCTCAATCGTAAACTCTATTCGGGCGTTGCTGTCCTCTCAGCCTGTCGGCAATGACATCTGGATTGCGCTCGCGTGGTGCGTCGGGATCATGCTTGTGGCTTATATCTTTGCGATGCGCGTATACAAACGGAAAGCGGCATGAGGCAATTCGCGCCCTGTCAGATGATAGAAGAGGCAGAGCCGTGCGCCTTGAAAATGACGGTGAACGTAACGCCGTCGGCGGCATTCTCGACGAAGATCTGCGCGCCGCAGGAATCGGCCGTGCGCTTGACGATGGAGAGCCCCAGGCCCGTCACGCCCCGTTTGCCCTTTTTGAACGGGTCGAAGAGGGCCGGGAGCAGCGCTTCGTCGATCGGCCCGCCGTCGTTGAAGACGGAAAGCACCGTCTGGCCGTCCTTCTGCTCCACCGACACCCGGATCACCGAAGCCGCGTACCGCATGGCGTTTTCGAGCAGATTTTCCACCATGACCTCAATCGACTCCTGCGTGCCGTCGATCAGGGCGTTGTTCAGGTCGAACCGCACGTCAATCTCCGGGCGGAAAATCAAAACGCGGGAAGAGACCTCTTCCACAATCTCGGCGAGATCGAGCCGCTGCGGCGCCTTGGGGCGGTCTTCGAGATAGTCGAGCCGGGTGATGGTCAGAAGCTTCAGGATAATTCCCTGCAGCCTGGCAGCCTGCGAGGCAATGACCTTCACGCTGCTCTCAAGGTTGCCCCGCGGGTAGATTTTGTCCAAAATCGACTGCGCGTAGCTGCCGATGGTCATCACCGGCGTTTTCAGCTCGTGAGAGACATACTGAATGGCGGACTGCCTCAAAAAATCGCGCTGCTTGAGTTCTTCGCGCGCTTTGTCTATCGCCGCCGAAAGCCTGCCAACCTCGTCGCTGCGGTCGACCGCAACCGGGGTGAGAAAATCTCCCGCGGCCATCCGCGCGGCCGCCGTCTCGAGCTTTTTGAGGGGCTTGACCACGCTGCGCGAGAAAAGAAAGGCAATGAGCAGGGCGGCCAGCACGGCAGCGCCCGAAAAAACCGCTATAATCCGCGTGGCCCGGTTGTATATGCCCTCGTTCGCGGAGTCGACCCGGAACGAAATCACGCCCTCGCCCTCGCTTTTTGCAATCACGTAATACAGGTTGTATCCGGTCGTCTCGACCTTGTACTTTTTTATCGCCGCGGTCTGCCCGGAATAGCTCGTGCACATGATGTCGAGAAACCGTGTGGAGAGACCGGTGAATTTTGAGGCGGGGAAAGTCATATACCTGACCTGCCGGTCGACGATGCCGAATGGCGTCGTAATCCGGCGGGACAATGCCGGCGCTCCCCCCGGAAGGGCCCTGCGTCTCGTTCTCTTTCAGCAGCTGCCGGGCCTTCTGGATGCTTGAATAGATGGTCTCGTCCTGCGTGTAGTCGAGCACGAATTTGAACGCAACGCTCAGCAGAATGATGCAGGGGATGATGATGCAGGTGAAGACCGCCCACAGCTTGATGGCGAGCGGGAAATCGCGGATCCTTTTGATCTTCATCCTCTTGCCCTCCCTTTGGCGGCCGCCTCAGATGACAAAGCGGTACCCCTGCCCGTAGACCGTTTCAATATTGAACTTCGGCAGCTTTTTGCGCACCCGGCGCACCAGGTCGTCCACCACGCGGTCGCTGCCGAAGTAGTTGTCATCCCAGATAAGCGAAAGCAGCTCGTCCCGCGAAAAGGGCCGGCCGGCATTCTGGGCCAGAGTGAGCACGAGGTCCACTTCCCTTGAGGTAAGGGGAATCTCTTTTCCCCCTTCCGCAACGCTGCGCTTTTCCACGTCGATGCGGTAATCGTCAAACAAAAACACCTTGCCCGTTCCGCCCGAGACCGGCCCGTAAACCCGCGCGAGCAGCTTTTTCACCCGAATCACGAGCTCCCTTGGTAATCAGATAAAAGCCGTCCACGTCGGGCAGCATGATGTCAAGCACCCAGATGCTCGGCCGCTCGGCAATCGCCTCGGCCGCGGGCATGCCCCTGTCGAAATACCTCACCTTCCACCCTTCGCGCGAGAGGTAAGAGGTCAAAAGCTCGCCCAATTCCAGGTTATCTTCCACAAGATAGACGCTGTGTTCCACGGTACTTCCCCCTCTCTCTTTGCCAAAAGCACAGGCCGTCCCTGTTGTCGATTTCCATTATTATACCAAAATTCACCGACAAAGCAAACAGCCCCTTCAGGCGCGGGCCGAAAGGAGCTGTCTGTCGCAGGGATGGGTGTTAAAAAGCCATCACGCAGCCTGGCTTGAAACAGCCGAAGAGTCGGAAGAAGCCGCTGCGGTAGCCACGAGGTTTTGAAGGGAACTGAGCGCGGACTGGAGCTGTGAAAGCGCGGACTGTACGGCGCTGATCCGGCTGTTCTGGATGCCGATGATTGCGTCAAGCTGGGCAAGAGCGCCGTCATAGTCCTTTTTCTTGAGAGCCTCGGCATAGGCCTTGAGCGCTTCGCTTATCTTGCCGTTGGATTCGGCCGCGAGGTTCGTCCTGACGGTGCCGAGCTGGACCACGATGTCGGCCATCCCGCTGCCCTGGTTTGCGAGGACGTCCTTATTCGCCGCCGCCGTTGCGACGATTTTGTTGACAACGTCCTGGCAGCTCTTGTTGACGGACGCAATCTTCTGCGTATTGCCGTCAATTGTCTTCTTCTTTGCGTCGGCCTGGGCCGCGAACTGCTGCCAAGCCTGCTGCGCGGCCTGCTGATCCGCAGGCTGGCTCGATGTCGGCTGGCTCGACTGCTGGCCGGCCAACTCCTGCTTGACGAGGGCGTCCGCTTTCGTCAGGACGCCGCCCAGTTCGTCCACCACTGCGGTCAGGCCGCTTATCTTCGTGTTCAGCTGAGTGATGACGCCGCTGAGCGTGGAGGCGTCGTTTTTGCCCTTCACGGAAGCGAGTTTTGAGCAGTAATTGATCTTCTCGGCCGCGGCGAGCTCAATTTTCACCTTGTTCAGCGCATTGACGATGGCTTTATAATCGTCGCTCTGCCGCACGGCGGGGTCGAAGGCCACTCTGACAAGATCCGCGCAGATTTTGCCGATGTCCTGACGGGCCTGGGCCTTCAGCTTGAGGACCTGGGCGTTGAGGGTGTTGATCTGCTGCCGCTGGGCCTGCACCTTGGCAAGCTCTTCCGCAGTGGGAGATTTGGGCTGCTGCTTCTGGGAAGGCGCCTTCGAGGCAGGGCTTTTCGGCCGCTGCTTCGGGGAGGGTGCCCAAAAAGCCGGACTTTTCGGCTGCTGAGCGGGCACCTTGTAAGCGGAGCCTTTGGACTGCTGCTTCTGGGCCGCCCCGACTCCCACGGCGTAGGGGAACTGCACCTGCCGCTGGGTGTAAGAGTTTTGGGTCCCCTGCCGGACGGACGCCCCGGTACCCGAAGCCGCCGGCACCGTGCACGCCGCCGCCCCGATGTTGAAAACAACGCTCGCCATTGCCGTCAGGCAAAGGGAAAGACCAATCTTTTTCAGCTTCATATTCATTCTCCTCACAGGATTATTGGTTGAGGGAACCAATCTGGTCGTTTGAATCGTTCAGGTAGCCGTTGATCTGGCTCGTGAGCGAATCGACGGCGCCGTCCCCGCTCTGGGGGATCGAAATCTGCGCGCTGTCGTCCTGGATCCCCTGCAGCATCTTTTCAATCTCCTGCGCATTGCCGTTCAGATCTTCGGAACTGCTGCCGGACGCGGCGCTCTGGGATGAGGCCGTTCCGCTGCCGGGCGCCGCCAGATCCTTCGACTTCTTTGAGTTGTCACCGCAGCCGGGCAGCAGCAGAAACACCGCGCACAAACCCGCCATCATCAGGAAAAGCAACCGCTTTTTCACTGGCCCACCTCCATGTTTCACCCTTTCCGCATGAATCGGGAAAGAACTTTTCATCGCGCGTCTTTAAAATCCTTATTCAGTATAAAGGAAGCTTGTGGGAACAAATCCGGAAAATTATGTGAAATTGTGGGTTGGATAGGCTAGGCGGGAACAAACGCGCCCGTTCGCGGCCGCGGACGAAACGGACGCCTGTCAAACCGGGCTGAAAGCAAAAGGGCCTGAACCATAATGGTTCAGGCCCTTTTGTCCGCTTTTGAAAGGTTTCTCGGCATCAGGCAGCGCCTTCAAAAAAGCTCGGCCGCTCTGCGAACCAATTCGCCGCGGTTGACAATGAGATACCCATCGTTCCTTTTTTCCAGCAGGCCGTCGACGCAGAGCCGATTGAGCAGGCGAAACAGATGCCTGTAGCTCATCCCTGTCGAGCGGGACACATCGGTCAGCGCATCGCGGAAAACGCCATGATGCGACGTCTGCAAAATGTATGCACACAGGCGCTCTTCGCCTGAATACAGGGCGGCGGACACGTAATTTTTCGAGCTTCGCAGCAGCTTGGCGGAAAGCTCCTGCCCAAGCCTGTTTAAAAAGGCGAGATCGTTTTTTAAATCCGCTGCGTATTTTTGAAAAGGCAGTCCGATGCATTCAAAGTCCGTCACGGCTATCACGCCGGTCGTCGAGACGCAGGTGCCCATCATCAGTTCGATATCGCCCAGAATGCCTTCGGAAACATAGTAGCACAAAACCAGATCCCTTCCGTTTTTCGCAACGGAACAGACTTTGGCCTTCCCTGCCGCGACGATCAGAAGGTAAGGAATCGGCATGCCCTCCTGCAGAACGGTTTCGCCCGCTTCGTATTTCAAACATACGCAGGCGTCCAGGGCCATATTGCCGATGCCGTATTCGGCCAATTTATTAAGGTACTCTTTTCTCAAAGGATCTTTCTGCATTTATCTCCCCGCCAATGATACCGCATATGAAATTGCAACCAGTATGACATATGTCCTATTGCAATGTCAACTTATATTCTATAATTGCTTTATGGAGGCGATGATATGTATCAGCTGCTGTCCTTATTCACAGGATTGGTCATTGCCGTAATGGTCGTGCTCAACGGCAGGCTTTCACAGATATATGGCATCTTTACCGCAGCGGCAATTATCCATGTCGTGGGGGTCGTATTTGCATTCCTGCTTTGCAGGGCGGCAAAGAGAAAAATCGCCGCCAAGAAGAACCAGCCACTCTGGCTGTATTCGGGCGGGGCAATCGGCGTGCTGACAACGGTCTTTAATAACTTTGCATACGGAAAAATCAGCCTGACCAGTATCGTGGCTCTGGGACTCTTCGGACAAACCACGGCTTCCCTGTTGATTGACGGTCTCGGACTGTTCGGCATGGAAAAGCATCCGTTCAGGAAGTCATCCGTTTTCGGGCTTGTTTTTTCGTTTATCGGCATTCTGGTCATGCTGGATCATTCCGTGGACGCGGCGCTGTACGCCGTGCTGCTTTCTTTCTGCTCCGGAATCACGGTGGTCCTCGCCCGCACGGTAAACGCCAGGCTGTCGCGCGGGATCGGGGAGCTGCAGAGCTCTTTTGTCAATCACGTGGTGGGGCTTCCGATTGCGGCCGCCCTTGCGGTCTCGGTTGAAAAAGGCAACATTCTTTTCCTTGCGCATGCGTTTTCGCCCGACCTGTGGATATACTTCGGCGGGACGCTGGGCGTCGTCACCGTATTGCTGGGCAATCTGACGGTCCCGAGGGTGCCGGCATTCCGGCTGACGCTTTTGGCTTTTGTCGGTCAGGTGTTTGCGGGAATCGCGATCGATCAAGTGACAAAGAGCGGATTCACGGAAGCGACCTTCACGGGCGGGGTGCTGGTCGCTGCGGGGATCGCTCTAAATCTGATCCACGGGCAGATTCTCCGCGACAAGGAAAACCGGAAGAAAAAATATCTGGAAAGAATCCACAACGCCGAAAAAGAGTATCGGAACCATCTTTTAGAGCTTGCCGACGAACCTGTCGCTCCCCCGCCGGACGTTGTGTTCGGAACACGCCCGAAGGACGGAATCTGCTGCCCCAATTGCTGGACGGTACAGCCTTCGGATCGAAATTTCTGCCGCGGTTATAAATGCGGGGCCAAATTTATTTTTCGGGACGAACAGAAGAAAGCCGAAAACCGCTTCTCGGACCGCTCCCTACTTTGAAAAGCCGGGCATAAAAGGCGCTGGCCGCGGACCCGGAAAAGAGATTCCCGCGGCCAAAGCAATGGACCGCCGCCCGAAAATTCATGCTATAATGTAAGAAATCTGAATTTATCGGGAACCGCAGGTGTGTTTGATGTTTCTGGCAGATTTACATATCCACTCAAAATACAGCAGGGCGACCAGCAAGGAGTGCGTCCCCGAATTTCTCGAGCTGTGGGCCCGCCGGAAAGGCCTCGACCTCATCGGCACGGGGGACTTCACCCACCCGGCCTGGCGTCAGGAGCTGAAGGACAAGCTCGTGCCGGCCGAGGAAGGGCTTTACACGCTCAGGGACGAATTCCGCCGGCGCGAAGAAGCGGAGGGCTTCGACCGGAAGCCCCGGTTTCTCGTGACCGGGGAAATCAGCTCCATCTACAAAAAGAACGGGAAGGTCCGAAAAGTTCACAACCTGATTCTCCTCCCGAACCTGGAGGCCGCGGAGGATCTCTCGCACCGCCTGGAGGCCATCGGCAACCTGCACTCCGACGGCAGGCCGATTCTGGGGCTTGACAGCAGGGATCTGCTCGAAATCACGCTCGACGCGTGCAAGGACGCCATCTTCATTCCCGCGCATATCTGGACCCCGCATTTTTCTCTGTTCGGCGCCTATTCCGGCTTCGACGCCATTGAGGAATGCTTCGGGGACATGACCGGGTGCATCCACGCGCTTGAAACCGGACTTTCTTCCGATCCTCCCATGAACTGGCGCCTTTCGGCGCTGGACCGCTTCACGCTGGTTTCGAATTCGGACGCCCATTCGCCCGCGAACCTTGCCAGAGAGGCGAACCTTTTCGACACCGAGCTTTCCTACCCCGCTATCTCGCGGGCGCTTCAGAACCGCGAGACGAAGGAATTCTTCGGCACGGTCGAGTTTTTCCCCGAGGAGGGAAAATACCACTACGACGGGCACCGGAACTGCAAGGTATGCCTGAAGCCCTCCGAGACCGAGGCGGTCTCGGGCGTCTGCCCCGTGTGCGGCGGAAGAATCACAGTGGGCGTGCTCCACCGCGTGGAAGCGCTTGCGGACCGCGCCGAGGGGTTTGTGCCCCCGACGGCAAAGCACTTTGAAAGCCTGGTCCCCCTTCGCGAGGTCATTGCCGCGTCCACGGGCCTTGCCCCCGCGAGCAAGAGGGTCCAGGCGGATTACGAGCACATGATCCGGGAACTCGGGCCGGAGCTTTTCATCCTCCGGGAAGCGCAGCCCGGCGACATCGAACTTGCGGCGGGGCCGCTGGTCGCCGAGGGCATCCGCAGGCTCCGGGCCGGGAAAGTGGAGGTCCGGCCAGGATATGACGGGGAATACGGAAAGGTCGAAATCCTCGAGCGGGACGAGATCGACCGGCTCTCCGGCCAGCTGTACTTTTTCCGGCAGGAGAAGCGCAGTGCCCCCGCGGCGAAGGAAGCCGGGTCGGGAAAGAAGCCGGCCGGCGTGAAATCCGCGCAGCTGGACCCGGCGGCCGGCCGCGCCTTGAAAAGAGAGGCAGCCGGGACCGGTTCCCCTTCTGACGCGCTCGCCGGGCTGAACCCGCGGCAGCGGGAAGCCGCTTCCGCCCCGGACGCAGCCGTAGCGGTCATCGCCGGGCCCGGAACGGGGAAGACAAAGACGCTGGTCAGCCGAATCGCGTACCTGGTTCAGAACCGCGGCGTATCCCCCGCCCAGATCACCGCCGTCACCTTCACCAACCGCGCGGCGGACGAAATGCGAGCCCGGCTTGCCGCATATTTCAAGGATAAGAAAATTCTAAAGGCCATGACGATTGGAACGTTCCATTCCGTCTGCCTCCGGATTCTGTCCCCGAAAAGCGGAAAGCCGAACCTTACGGTGATAGACGGGCAGGACGCTCTCTCCATCGTCGCGGATATTTTAAAGGGGCTGCGGGTGAAGGCCTCTCCCCGGGACGTTCTGCGGGGGATTTCCCTGATCAAAAGCGGCGCGCGGCAGCCCGGGGAAACGGCGGAGATTCCTCCCGAGGTCTACGGACAATACTGCGCGCAGCTTGCGCAGTACGGCGTGATGGATTACGACGACATTCTGCTGAATGCGCTGGAAGCGTTCGGGAGCGGGAAGATGGAACGCGGGCAAGAGCAGGAACTCCGGAACTCCTTTTCTCATCTTCTCGTGGACGAATTTCAGGACATCAGCCCCGTTCAATGCCGCCTGATTCGGGAATGGTCAAAAGGCGGCGCGGGAATTTTCGTGATTGGCGATCCCGACCAGTCCATTTACGGCTTCCGGGGATCGGATCCCCGCTGCTTCGGACGGTTCTTCGAAGACTTCGCGGGGGCGCGGAAAATCCGGCTGACACAGAATTACCGTTCGACCCCGGAAATCATCGGGTGCGCCTGTTCTGCCCTCGTAAAAGGCGACGCCGAAGGGCCGGCCCTGGAGGCGCAGAAGGCAAGCGGCTCCAAAGTACGCCTGCTGGAGGGGGACAGCGATTTTCAGGAGGCGATTTTTATCGCCAAAGAGATCAACCGGATGATCGGCGGCATCGACATGCTCGACGTATCGGTTTCAGATGGAAAGAAGCGCATTTCCGGGCCTGCGAGGAGCTTTGCCGAAATTGCCGTGCTGTATCGGACCAACCGGCAGGCGGAGCTTCTGGAATACTGCCTCCGGAAGGAAGGCATTCCGTACCGGGTTGCCGGGCGGGGCGACTTTCTCTCGGACCGCGAGGTCCGCAAAGCCGTCGCCTTCTTCCGCTTTCTGCTCGACCCGGCCGACCTCATTTCTCTCCGGCTGTGCCTGAAAGAATGGGAGGTCTGCTCCGGCGGCCGGCTGCAGGGGCTCCTCACGGATTATGCCGCCTCAAAGCAAAGCATTTCCGCCTTTCTGGAACTTGCAGGGCGCTTTTCCGCGACGGAAAAGCTGAGCAGATTTTCAGAGCTGCTCAGCAAATACGAACCTCTTGTCCGCAGCGAAAAACCGCAGAAGCTGATCGGCGCCTGGGTCTGCGACAATGACCTTCAGGGGGTGCAGAGCATGAAACTGTTTTCCGACATGGCGGCTCTGCATGCAAGGATGCCCGCCCTCCTGCAGAACCTGCTGCTCGGGCGCGACGCCGACGTGGTGCGCAGCGACGGGAAAAACTATACCTCCGACACGGTTTCGCTCATGACCCTGCACGCGGCCAAGGGTCTTGAATTCCCCGTGGTATTTATCAGCGGCGTAAAAGACGGGACGATCCCGCTGAAAGGCCGGAACGGCGACTGCGACCTCGGCGAGGAACGCCGCCTTTTCTACGTCGGCATGACCCGGGCTCAGGACGAGCTGATCCTTCTTGCTCCCCCTGCGCCGTCTCCTTTTCTCGCCGATCTCCGCGCGGATTTTCTCTCGACGGAAACGGCCTTTGAGCGAAAGAAAGAACCCGAGTGCGAACAAATCAGCTTTTTCTGACAGCCTGCCCAAGGACAACATAGCGTTTTTCGCCGCACCCGGCTTTCCCTGCAAAAGCACAGCGCGGTCAGACAAAGATGCCGGCCAAAACACCGGAACAAAGCAACGCGCCCTTCACAAATGTGAAGGGCGCGTTTTGTCAGCGGCGGCCCGCCGCCGGCAAGCAGGGTCATAAAAGATATGGCAATAAGAAAATCCCTATTTCACGCTTGACGGTGCCATTTTCCCGATGATTTCATCCACGGAAAGGACGTCCGCAAAGCGCTTGTTCCAGATTTTCTGTTCATAGTATCTGGCGATAACGGCTCCCGAAAAGAAATCGTTGTCGTAAGTCGCAGTCGCCCCCTCCGGGATGAGGATCGAAAAGCCGTACTCGAACGCAACCTTGCAGGTCGTGTCGATACAATACTCCGTCTGCATTCCTACAAGAACAATCGTATCAATGTTTTTCTCGGACAGATAGCCCTTTAACCCCGTGTCTTTAAATGCGCTGTTAAATTTTTTATCAAAGATTCTTTCGGCGGCCTGCGGTGCAACGGGCCGGACGATTTCCCATCCCCCCGTATGCGGCTCAAGTTCATCCCCGATACCGCCGTCATGCCGCACATAAACGACTTCCAAATGGTTTTGCCGGGCGGCCGCCAACAATCTTTCTATGTTTCTCAGCAACTCCGCCTCATGGAACGGGCGGCTATCGATCAGTGCTCTTTGGACATCTACAATAAGTAATGCCATGTTTTTCAACGTCAACACCTCTTTCCAAGTAAATAGCCGCTTTTCATGACGGCAGCCCGGGAATGAATCGACTCTTACTTTTTGTTTTTGATTTGATTGATTCGCTCAACAGGATACCGATTTTGGATATCCACTTTTATATATTTGCTTTCGTCCAACGAATTCTGCCCGGTTAATTCAAGGTATTCGGCAACAACATTTTTATCTATCATTATTTTCCCCGAGCCTGCCCAATGTCTGTCTTCTCCGTCTTTTTTGACGCCAGAAATCCAATAGGATTCTCTCGTTTCTATAGTAATATAATCACCATTATAACAATTGCCTTTTTGGAAAGCTTTATTGTCAAAATAAACCGTCCGTTTCGATTTGGAGAATTTAACCCTGCCAATCCAGGCGGGACCATTATCCTGATATCCTGTTTTCAATTCAATATACATGATATTACGATTCACACGAATCACCTGATATAAAAGAGATTGGGGCGTGCGATTCCGGGACGCATTGCGGGCGCAGAGCGCCTCTCGTACAGTGGCCCGTTACTTTTTAGAAGCGGTCTCGACACAATACCCGGTATGCCCGCATCGGGGGCATTTTAACCTGCGTGTTTTCGGCGTGTGCCCGGAAAACAGGAACTCACGCAGGGTCGGCTTAAACTGTGCGTTGCATTCCGCGCAGATATAGTCCGTGTTTCTGCAGTACATCCAGGTCATCAGGATCCCCAGCAGAATCACGAACGGCATTCCGACTGCAAAAGGCTGCCAGACGCCCTTTGCAATCCAAAGGATCAATGCCCCGGCTTGAACGGCGTCCATGATAAGGCCAAGGATAAGCATAGCGGCGTGTGTTCTTCTCAGTTTCTTTTTGCTGTCCATCATGCGCTCTACGTCGCCGATTGAATTTACCGGAATCCTGTTTGTGCTGCGGATGCTCTCTTTGATCATCTGAATTGCGTCCAGCTGCTTTTGCTTGTCTTTCATGTCGCTGTCGATCTGCTTTTCCTGCTCGTCGAGCAGCAGCAGCAGCACTTTTCCGGGGTTATCGCTTTCCAGGATGCCTTTTACCGATCCAAGCGTGAGGCCAAGCGCTTTCAGCATGCAGATCATGCGCAGCCGATTGAGATCATCCTCGGAATACAGACGTCTGCCGCCTTCCGTTAACTCCGACGGCTTCAGCAGATCCTTCGCGTCATAAAACTGTACGGTCCGAACGGAGACTCCGCATGCTTTGGCCAGTTCTCCGGTTGTGTATTGCGGCATAGAGCTTCACCTCCCTGCCCCTACTCTACAGCATTACGCAGCGTAACAAGCAAGGGGTGACGTAAGGGGATTTTTTCAGGGCTGCCTTTTTGATTCGCGCCGCCGCCCGGTCAGGACAGGCGGCTTTTGAAGTCTTCGTAGCCGAAACGGCGCACCAGCTCGAACGAACCGTCCGCGCGGCGCAGGAAAATATCCGGCAGGCGCATGCCGTTGAACGTGTTGTTCTTGACCATGGAGTAAATGGCCATGTCTCCGAACACCACGCGGCTGCCGGGGCGGAGGGGCCGGTCGAACGAATAGTCCCCGGCCACGTCGCCCGCGAGGCAGGTCGGCCCGGCCAGCCGAAAGGTATGGGGTTTTTCGCCCGGCTTTCCCGCGCCGAAAAGCGGCGGGCGGTAGGGCATCTCCAGCACGTCCGGCATATGGCAGGCGGCGGAGGCGTCCAGCACGGCGACGTCCATGCCGTTGCGCACGACATCCAGCACCGTGGAAACAAGGAACCCCGCGTCGAGCGCCACGGCCTCGCCCGGCTCGAGATACACCTTCACGCCGTACGTGTCCCGCAGGCGGAGCACAATTCCGCACAGCAGGCCGATATCGTATCCTTTGCGGGTGATGTGGTGCCCGCCGCCGAGGTTCAGCCACTGCATCCGCCCCAGATACGGGCCGAATTTTTCCTCCAGCGCCCGGACCGTCGCGTCGAGCGCGTCCGCACCCTGCTCGCACAGGGTGTGCATGTGAAAGCCGGTCAGCCCCCCGAGCGACTCCGGCTCGAACGCCGCCGCCGTCACGCCGAGGCGGGAAAACGGCGCGCAGGAGTCGTAGACGGCGTGCTTCTGCATGGAACATTCAGGGTTCAGGCGCAGGCCGCAGGCCCTGCCCGCAGCGAGCGCGCGCGGACCGAAGCGCTTCCACTGCGCGAAGCTGTTGAACACGACATGATCGGCATAGGTCAGGATTTCGCCGAATTCGTCCTCGCGGTAGGCGGAGCTGAACACGTGCGTCTCGCCGCCGAATTCCTCACGGCCGAGCCGCGCCTCGAACAGGCCGCTCGCCGCCGTGCCGTCGAGCGTTTCCGCAAGCTGCGGGTACACCCGAAACATGGAAAACGCCTTCTGTGCCAGCAGGATGGACGCGCCGCAGCGGCGCTTGACCTCCGCGAGGATTTCGAGGTTATTCGCAAGGCGCGCTTCGTCCACCACATAGCAGGGCGTCGGCAGAGAGGCGAACGCCTCGTTCAGAGCTTCCGGCGCGTTCACGGCACCAGCACCGGGCGGAAGTCCTCCTGCCACGGCAGGCCGAAGCGGTTCAGGGCTTCCATGAACGGATCCGGGTCGAACTGCTCGATGTTCCAGACGCCCGGCCTCGACCAGCGGCCGTCCATCACAAGCATGGCGCCGATCATGGCCGGCACGCCCGTGGTGTAGCTGACGGCCTGGCTGCCGACCTCGCGGTAGCACTCCTGGTGGTCGCAGATATTGTAAAGATAATAATCTTTCGGTTTGCCGTCCTTTACGCCGCGGAAGACGCAGCCGATATTCGTTTTGCCCTTCGTGCGCGGCCCGAGCGTGGCAGGGTCGGGCAGCACGGCTTTGAGAAACTGCAGCGGCACAATCTGCATCCCGTTGTAGTCGATCGGCTCGATGCTTGTCATGCCGACGTCCTGAAGGCAGCGCAGGTGGGTAAGGTAGCTCTGCCCGAACGTCATGAAGAACCGGATACGCCGGATGCCGCGGATGTTGAGCGCGAGGCTCTCGATCTCCTCGTGGTGCAGCAGGTACATGTCCTTTTTGCCCACCTCTTTGAAATCGTACTCGCGCTTGATCTCCATCGGCTCGGTCTCGACCCAGCGCCCGTTTTCCCAGTAGCTGCCCTTTGCGGAAACCTCGCGGATGTTGATTTCGGGGTTGAAGTTCGTGGCGAACGGATAGCCGTGGTCGCCGCCGTTGCAGTCGAGAATGTCGATCTCGCGGATCTCGTCGAACTCATGTTTCTGGGCGTAGGCGGAGAACACGCCCGTCACGCCGGGGTCGAAGCCGCTGCCGAGAAGCGCGGTGATGCCCGCCTCGCGGAAGCGGTCGCGGTAGGCCCACTGCCACTTGTACTCGAAATGCGCGGTGTCCTCCGGCTCGTAGTTGGCCGTGTCCACATAACTGACGCGCGCAGCGAGGCACGCATCCATGATGTGCAGGTCCTGGTACGGCAGCGCGAGGTTCAGGACCACGTCCGGCTTTTCCTTCCGGATGAGCTCGGTCAGTTCTTCGACGTTGTCGGCGTCCACCTGCGCAGTGGTAATCCTCACGCCGGAGCCGGAGAGCTTTTCGGCCAGCGCGTCGCACTTCGATTTCGTGCGGCTGGCGATGCAAAGCGCTCCGAACGCTTCTTTGTTCTGGCAGATTTTATGGATGGCGACGCTTGCGACGCCTCCGCAGCCGATGACCATGATTTTCCCCATATCGCCCACACCTTTCTGTTTGGCAGGCTGTCGATAAAGTCGCGCAACCGCAAAATTGCACAGCAATTTTGCTTCCTGCGTTGGCTGTGCTTGCCGTCTTGTTCTGCGCGATTTCTCGACGTCAGACAGTTCTTCAATACCCTATTTGCCTATTTTTTTCGCGATAGAAGAGCTTTTATGTAAGGTAAGCAACAATTCTCGCAGCAGCTTGCACGCGACGACGGTCGAGACGCCGCTCGGGTCGAGCGCCGGCGCCAGCTCGACCAGGTCGCACCCGATGACGCGGCAGCGTTCCGCCACGAGGGTCATCGCGTCCATCATCTGCAAAAAAGAGATGCCGCCCGGCTCCGGCGTGCCCGTGCCGGGAAAGACCGACGGGTCCAGCACGTCGAGGTCCACCGTGAAATAGACCGGAGAGCCGGCCAGGCGTTCCGCCGTTTCCGCAAGGCCGTCAAAGCCGAAGCGGTGCAGCTCCGTGTGCGTCTTCGCCCATTCGAATTCCTCCCGCAGGCCGCTGCGGATGCCGAACTGGAAAATGCGCCCGTCGCCGAGCAGATCCCAGCAGCGGCGCAGCACCGCCGCGTGAGAAAGGGACGCGCCGAGGTATTCGTCCCGCAAATCGGTGTGCGCGTCGAACTGCACGATGCAAAGGCCCGGGGATCGCTTCACCGCCTGCCGCACCGCGCCGAGGGTCACGAGGTGTTCCCCGCCGAGCATCACCGGCAGCTTGCCCGCGTCGAGGATTTCCGCGCTGATCTGTTCGATCTGCCCGAGCGCGCGCGCCGCGTCGCCGATGCAGAGCTCCGGGTCGCCCGCATCGAAAACGGAACACTCCGAAAGGTCGGCGTCCCGGTACGGGCTGTACGTCTCGATGCCGTACGATTCCTCGCGCATGGCCCGGCTGCCGAAGCGTGAGCCGGGGCGGTAGCTCGCCGTGGAGTCGAACGGCGCGCCGAACAGCACGGTGTCCGCCCTCTCCCACTCCGCCTCGCAGCCCAGGAAAGCGGGGTTGGCCCTATTCAACATCTCTGACCATCTCCTCCACAAAAGTCGGCAGCGCGAACGACGCCAGATGCAGGTTGAGGTTGTAGTATCTCGTCCGCAGGCCCAGCGCCGCCCACTCCCGCTCTTTGATGTCGCGGATGGGGTGCGGGCCCTTCGAGGCGAAGCCGAACATCCAGTGGCCGGAGGGGTAGGACGGGATGTGCGCCTGGTACATGCGGCAGACCGGGAACGTCGCGGCAATGCGCTGGTGCGCCCGCACCATGGCCCGCGCGTCGTCCGGGTAGAACGGGCTCTCGTTCTGGTTGACAAGAATGCCGTTTTCATGCAGCGCCTTGTAGCAGTGGCCGTAAAACTCGCGTGTGAAAAGCCCCTCGCCCGGCCCGAACGGGTCGGTCGAATCGACGAGGATCAGGTCGTAGCTGTCCTCGCAGCCGCGCACAAAGCGCATCCCGTCCTCAAAATGCATCTCCACACGGGGGTCGCCGAGGCTCCCCGCGATGGACGGCAGGTACTCGCGGCACAGGTCCACCACGCGGCTGTCGATCTCCACGAGGTCGACGTGCTGCACCGACGGGTAGCGGCACAGCTCACGCACCGCGCCCCCGTCTCCGCCGCCCACAACCAGCACGCGCCGCGCCGCGGGATTCACCGCCATCGGCACGTGCACCATCATCTCGTGGTAGACGAATTCGTCCTTCTCCGTACACATCATGTAGCCGTCGAGCGTGAGGAAGCGCCCGAAATCCTCGCTCTCGAAGATCTCGATGCGCTGGAAGCGGCTCTGCTCGCAGCAGAGCTGGCGCGTCACCTCGATGGAAAGACCCACCCGGGGCGTGTGCATCTCCGTAAATGTCAGATGAGGCATGGCTTTCTCCTTTCCGCGCTACCGCATCACGTTCAGCCTTCGGACGGTCAGGTCCTCCGGCCCGGTCAGCGAGCATCCTTTCCCACCCGCATAGCGGATGTAGTCCAGAATGTCACGGGTAATTCTTTCGCCGGGCGCGAGAACGGGGATGCCCGGCGGATAGCACATGACGAATTCCGTGCAGACACGCCCCTCGGTCCGTTCAATGGGCAGGCTCTCCTTCGGGGCGTAAAACGCCTCCTGCGGCGACGATTCCACCTGCGGGGCGATGTACTCCTGGCGCATCAGGCCGGCCTCCCCCCTTTTGTAGCGCCGGCGGATGTCCGCGAGCGCGCCGACAAGTTGCTCGATATCCCGCTCGCGGTCCCCGACGGAAACGTAGGCGAGGATGTTCGCGAGGTCGCCGAACTCGACCTGAATGTCGTACTCGTCCCGCAGGACGTCGTAGACCTGGATGCCCGCGAGGCCCGTGCCGAGCGTGTGCACGCTGAGCTTCGTCGTGTCGAAGTCGAACACGGCGCCGCCGTCCACAAGCTCGCGCCCGTAGGCGCAGTAGTCGCCGATGCGGTTGATCTCCCCGCGCGCGTAGGAGGTCAGCTGCTGCACCCGGGCGAAGATCTCGTCCCCGCGCAAAGCGAGGTTCCGGCGGGAGATGTCGAGGCTCGAGATGAGCAGGTAGCTGCCGCTCGTGGTCTGGGTCAGGTTGACCACCTGCCGCAGATAGTCCGCGTTGACGGCGGGCCCGCAGAGCAGCAGGCTCGACTGCGTGAGCGACCCGCCGGATTTGTGCATGCTGACGGCGGCCATGTCCGCGCCCGCCGCCATGGCGGAGACCGGCGTGTCCTTGCCGAAATAGAAATGCGTGCCGTGCGCCTCGTCCGCAAGGCACAGCATGCCGTGTTCGTGCGCGAGTTTCACGATGGCCCGCAGGTTCGAGCACACGCCGTAGTAGGTGGGGTTGTTGACGAAAATGGCCTTCGCGCCCGGGTTCCGGCGCACGGCGTCCTCGACGTCTTCAAGGCGCATGCCAAGCGGAATGCCGAGGTGCTCGTCGATCTGCGGGTTGACGTAGACCGGCACCGCGCCGCACAGGATCAGCGCGTTGATGACGCTGCGGTGCACGTTCCTCGGCAGAATGAGCCTGTCGCCCCGCTTGCACGAGGCGAGCACCATGCTCTGCACGCCTGAGGTCGTTCCCCCCACCATGAAAAACGCGCGGGCCGCGCCGAACGCCGCGGCGGCCAGCTCCTCCGCCCGGGCGATGACGCCCGTCGGATGGCAGAGGTTGTCGAGCGGCTTCATGGAGTTCACGTCCACGCTGAGGCAGTCCCTGCCGAGAAAGTCCCTCAGCTCCGGGTTGCCGCGCCCTCGTTTGTGGCCCGGCACGTCGAACGGCACCACGCGCATGGCCTTGAAGCGCTGCAATGCCTCCATGACCGGGGCCTCGTTCTGATCGAGCTTTTGTCCCATGGATCCGCTCCCTTTACTTCGTCCGGTTCTCCTCAAATACGTTGCGGCCGCTGAAGATCTCTATCATCTCACGGCGCAGGCTTTCCAGAATGGCAAGGCGTGCGCGGGGATTCAGCTCGTACACGTCGGTGTTGAACAGATAGTTCTGCAAGTCCAGCTCCTTGAGCATCATCTTGGTATGGAACAGGTTCGCCTCGTAGACGTTGACGTCGATGGCGTCGTACCGCAGCAGGATCTGCGGGTCGATATAGTCCTGGATGGACGCGATCTTATGGTCGAGGAAGATCTTCCTGCCGTCCACGCTGCGGGTGAAGCCGCGCACGCGGTAGTCGATGGTGATGATGTCGGAGTCGAAGCTGCCGATGAGGTAATCGAGCGTCTGCAGCGGCGTGATGTACCCGCAGGTGGCGACGTCGATATCCACCCGGAAGGTGGCAATGCTCGTCTCGGGGTGGTATTCCGGGAAAGTGTGGACCGTGACGTGGCTCTTGTCGAGGTGCGCCATAATGGCGTCCCCCTCCGGCGGCACATGCGCCGGCTCTTCCGCCAGCATCACGGTCACACTCGCGCCCTGCGGCTCATAGTCCTGCTTGCTGACGTTCAGCACCCGCGCGCCGATCATGTCCGCCAGATGCCTCATGATGCGGGTCAGGCGGTCGGAGTTGTACTGTTCGTCCACATAGGCGATGTAATCCTTCTGCTCGCGCCCGGACTTTGCATAACAGATGTCGTAAATATTGAAGCTGAGGGATTTCGTGAGATTGTTGAACCCGTAGAGCTTCAGCTTGTTCTCCATTTTCTGGCCTCCCTGCGCCGCAATTCGAAACCGGACATCACACTCTTTCCCCGTGGAACGGGAGAAGAGTATAAAAAACGCCCGGATGTAAGGCTGCGCCTGCACTGCAGCAATACACTCGGGCGATCAAAATCGCACACACATCATGGCGCATACCGCGGTCTTTGTCAGAACCGCGCGACGCGCCCACTCCGCTGTTCAGGGTTTCAGAGTCTATATAGCATAGAATTACTTTTACTACTCTTATTGACCGTTCACAAGTGTTTGCGCAAGCAACTGCACATGGCTGAAAGGTGTTCAGCCGACCCATAAAATTCCGAACCCAATGGCTCGATCAATAAGGCAACAAAGTTGCCAATTCCGGCTTTTGACCCGGCTGTCCGTGTGGCCTTGAATCCCCCGGCACGCACGGCCGCGGGGACGGTCAAAAATTCAATGCTAAGAAGAGCTCCTGCCCTCTTCGCATATGCATTATAAAAGATAACGGCGGAATTTGCAAGACCTTTTCCGGCAGAATGAGAAAGATTCCCGGTTAATTTTATATCAATTCCACATCGACCCGGAAGATAAACCTCTTCAAATCGACGTTGCCGGCCTCCGTGAACCCGACGCCCTCGGCTTCGAGCAGCTCCCTCTGGCGCACAAAGCCGGGCGCGAGCCGCCCGGCATGGTTGACAACCCTGTGACAGGGAATCCCCGGCGGCGCAAAATGGAGCGCGCGCCCCACCCGCCGCGCGTTGCGCGGAGCCCCCAGCATAAGCGCGAGCTGCCCGTAGGTCGCCACCTTCCCCAGCGGAATTTTTGCTACGAGCGCATAGACCCTGCCGTCAAACTGCGGATCCTTCATTTTCACCGGCTGTCCCTTCCGACAAAATTTCACCCCGCCGCCCGGCGGGATAACTATATGGTACGATACCATATTCCAAAGAAAAAGTCTATTTTTCCTTTTCCGATCTGCCGCCCCGTTTCACAAGGGCCCGGAAACACGCATAAAATACAGTTTTCCCGTTTGAAACGCCAAAGCGTAGATCGGCGCCGAACATGGTTGGTATTATATCGGCGGTACGCCCGCTTCCCCGCCTCCTGCTGCCGGCGGCAGGAGGCGTAAGCCTTAAGTCTGCAAGAGAGGGATGCCCAAAAAATTTTCTGAAAGAGGGAAGCTCTCTATTGACTAATACACAATAGATGCTATACTGTGATTAGTGTTCGTTACACAATAGTATGTTCCCTGATATCAATCAACCGGGGGACGCAGAGGGCTGGAATCTTACAGGCAAAGGGGCGGGCTTTATGGACAAAAGCACTTATTTGAAACAGTTGGAAACGGCGCTTCGGGGAAAATACGCGGAGCCGCAGGTCAAGGATATCCTTGCGGATTACGAGGATTTTTTCGCCTCGGGCGCGGCGGAAGGGAAAAGCGAGGCGGAACTCTGCGCTGAATTCGGCCCGCCGGGACAGGCGGCGATCGAACTGAAAGGCGAAGACAAGACGGAACCGCCGCGGCGCAAAGTAAACCGGACCGTTCTTTCCCGTGTGCTTCTCGCGGGCCTCATTCTTGCAGTTCTCTGGCCGTTTTTCGGTCCAGAACTTCATGTTTCCTCCGGCTGGAGCGCTCTTCCGGAAGGGCCGGTCGATTTCCGGCTCGCCCTGCTGCTCCCGCTGGCGCTGGAAGGGATCCTCGCCCTGTGGGCTTCGCAAAGCGCTTCACCGAAAAAGCCGCTGAACTGGCTTGCGCGCGTCAATCGTATTTTGGCCGTGCCGGTCACGGCGGTCCTGATTCTGCTCGTCTGGTTTGCTTTCTCCGTTCCGTGGGAATCCAAACGATTCGAGAGCGAAGGTCCTTTCGGCCCCGTGCATTTTCTGACCACCGGCGCCTATTACGGCTCGCTCGCCAGCGAACTTCTGCTCTTCGCCTCCGTCGTTCTGCTGATGCTGTACTCCCTGCGCGGCCATCCAAAGGTGCATTGGTTCCTGTTCCTCGACACCGCGCTGCTGACGGTATTTTTGAACTTTACATCGCTTCTATCCCACGTCAATACGAACACCTATAACGGCGCAACCGTCGTCGCGTCGTGCTTCCTGTGGGCTGTTCTGCCCAACCTTGCGGCGGCGGGGATCGACTTGGTGATTCGGAAAATCTTTTCCGTTCGGAGGGCAAGAGCATGGACGGGCAGATGAAAAAAGGCGTGCTCGAGCTGTGCATCCTGCACGAGGTGGCGAAAAAAGAAACCTACGGCTACGAGATTCTGAACACCATCGGCGGCGTTTTCCCCGGCATGGACCGCAGCACCGTCTACGGCGTTCTGCGGCGTCTCAACGCCGACGGCAGCACCGAGGCCCGCATGGGAAGCGGCGAATCGGGCGGGCCGCAGCGGAGATATTACCACATCACCGAAAGCGGGCGAGCCGCGCTGCGCGAGCTTACGGCGGAATGGAATGCAATTCTCGGCGCGGTGCGGAAACTCGGGATCGAACGATAGGACCGGCCCCCTTTTGGGCCGGTCCTACTCATTTATAAAAGATGCGGAGAAAACGCGAGAGCTAGATGCGCCCCTGAAACACCGCGTCGACGTCTCTGCACAGGGTCTGGACCGCCTTCCTCCCGGAATCCAGCGCCACGGGAAGCCCGCCGGGCTCTCTCAGGCGCTGGCCGGCGAAATAGACGTTCCGGACGCTCTCCGGCTTAGACGGATAACATCCCGAGTTTTTCCCCTGTTTCATCATCGACATCCAAGAGCCCTTATAAGAGCCCAAATACCTCTCATAGGTCAGCGGCGTCGCCACGTCCCAAACCGCGATCTTCCCGGCGGTCTGCGGATATTTTTCCGCCAGGATCTCAAGGAACGCCTGTGCCAGCCTTTCCTTTTCGGCGTTGTAGGTGCCGTCCTCTTTACAGCGCTTCCAGAAATCATAGCTGTCCCCGATGATGACCGAGGTGACCGCCGTGCATCCCTCCGGCGCATATCCCTTGTACCCCGCATACTGATTGATCCCAACGACCGTCTGCGGAATGCCGCCGCACAAAAGAGGCTTTTCCGGCACGAATTCCACTCGTTCCGGCAGGCCGGAAAGATCGGCTTCCACGCCTGCGCCGATAAAGGTGCCAAGCATCGGTTTGGTGGTTTGCCTCATTCTCTCCGCCCAGGGTTCCCTGATGGGCGGCTCAAACAGGGTATCGATGGCGACAAGGGTGTCCAGCGTGACGATAACGGCGTCCGCCTCAACCACTTCCCCATTTACAATCACGCCGTGGGCAGCGCCATTGCGGACCGCTATTTTGCCGACGGTTTTGCCGTATTGAATGGTGCCGCCAAGTCTTTCAAAATTTTCCGCCATCCGTTTTGCCATGCCCAGCGATCCGCCTTCCGGGTATCCTCCGTCGCCGGAGGCAAGCGTTGCAAGGGTGAATATCATTCCTGAGGCAACGTAATCGGGGCCGATAATATTTTCAAGCATCAGCCGAATCGCGTCGCTTTGAAACCTCCCCGCGTATTCTTTTACCGTCTGATTGGAATAAAAGGACAAACGCGGCAAAGCGGGCAGTACGTCAAAAAGCGCCGACAGCGGCGGGGACGACTTCTTTTTTACTTTCACGCCCTTAATATCCATAAGCGGCATGCTCATTCGGGAAAATTTCCGGATATCCCGGCACAGGCGGTCAATTTCCTTTGCATCCTCCGGCGAAAGCTCCAGCAAATGCCGGCGGAGCTTTTCGACGTCCCGGTAAAGATAAACAGTCCTCCCCTGGTAATCAAAGGCCAGAAACGGGTCCCGGTTGTAGATCGGCACCTGGCTGTTCAAGGCGCCCACCTCATGCCAGGAACGGTTCAGCGGCGTTTTGGGCGACGATCCGGTCAGCCAGTGCATTCCTCCCTCGAATAAGTAGCCCTTTCTCCGCCAGCTTGTGGAAGCGCCGCCCGGAACGGAGTGGCTTTCATAGATGGTTGCGTCGAATCCGCTCTGAAGGGCGTAGATTCCTGCCGTAAGGCCCGAGATGCCCGCTCCGATGATCACTGCTTTTTCCGTCATGATTGCCCCCTTATGATGTCGATAACCCAGTTGCTTTCCGGACAGGGCAGATCGGGATTCCTTGCCATCTGTTCCGCAATGCCCTGAATGGCGCACCAGTAAGCGATTCCCAGCGCATAGGGGTCGCCCTCCCGGATCGTGCCGTCGGCCTGGCCTTTTTTCATCAGCAGGGAGGTCGGCGTGTAAATGTCAAAGCTCTGAAGCAGATCTTTCACGCTTTGCGGCGCCGCTTCATTGTAAAACGCCTGGCCCATCAATACGAACATCTTAGCGGCAAACGGCCGGGATCGGATATACTGAAAAATCAGCTTTGCAATGTCCTCAAAGAACGCCAGCGGCTCCCTGCCGGCGGGGGTCATGACGCTCATCGGGCCCGCAATGCCGATTTTAACCAGCTCTTCATACAGCTTCTCCTTTGATGGAAAGTAATGAAACAGAAGTCCCGCGCTCATGCCGACACGCTGCGCGATGTCGCTGACTTTGGTGGCGGCATAGCCCTTGCGGATAAACAGGTCAAGCCCGGCCGCCAGGATCTCGTTTCTGCGCCTTTCCCGCTGCTCCTCACGAATTCCCAACGATGAATCTCCATTCATTGAATTTATATTCAATATATTATCATGAACTTTACCATCTGTCAAAGAATATTTTTCAATTCATCCGGATGCCCGTCCCCAGAAAGCTGGATCTCTCGCATCACAACTATCAGTGAGTTTACAGCCTGATGCCCAAGGCCCGCATGGTACAGGCAAAACGAGAAGGCCGCCGACAAAAATCGGCGGTCTTCTCCATGGCCGAGGCGGCTGGAATCGGGCGGCGGGCCGGGTTCCGCGGACCCCTTTTGGGGAAGCATGATCAAGAAAGGCACGGGCGAGAAACACTTCCTTGGGAGCGGCGGACACGTCTTGCCTGCGGAGCCTGATGCTCAAACGGGGGAGAAGTTCATTATTTCAGGTTTTCTTCACATTTGAGCATTCGTTCTTCGTAACCGTCCAGCTTCCAGTCCAGCCTTGTCAAAATGTCGTTCAGTTCCCGAATGCGCGCAACGATTTGTCCGCGCTGTTGCAGGCGCCGCAGCCGGTGCAGTAGCCGATTTTTTTGCTGCGCAGAAAAATTTTTTCCGCCTCGCTCCCGGCTTCCCGTGCGCCGCGAATGAATTCGCCGCAAAGCGTGTCAGAGTTGCCGTCCCTGCGGGGGGCTGGCGGAAATCACGAGAATCTTTTTACTCATACTTTCTCCTTATAAACACATTTTAAAAATATTTTCGATGTCTTTCTGATCCAGCGGCTTAAAGCCGGGCAGCGTACTGCCGCCGCACGCTTTCTTTGCCATGACCGCAAAGTTCTCGTCGTCGATGCCGATTTCGCGGAAGCTGCTTTTCAGTCCGAGGGTTTTGAAGAAGAAATCGCTCAAAAGCTTGATGCTCTTCCTCGCCACATCCATCTGCGGCAGGGAGGCGTCGAGACCGAAAACGTTGACGCCGAACTGACAGAATTTCGATACCGTGGTTTCGTCCAGCGTATATTCCATCCAGCGTGGGGTAAGGATGGCGAGACCGAGGCCGTGGGTGATATCGTAGATGGCGGAAAGCTCATGCTCCATGGGATGGCAGCTCCACGCCTGACGCTTGCCGCCGTTCACAAAGCCGTTGATCGCCCAGGAACCCGTCCACATCAGGTTGGCGCGGGCCTCATAATTGTCGGGCTGCCGCATGGCGGCGGGAGCGTATCGGATGATGGTTCTCATCAGTACTTCCATGACGCCGTCCAGCATCTGCAGGTCCTGATCCATGTTGAAATAGACTTCCATGATATGCGACATCATGTCCGCCGCGCCGCAGGCCGTCTGATATGCGCTGACCGTGTAGGTGTTGGCAGGGTCGAGGAAAGAAACCCTGGGGAGCATGGGAGGCGCCAGCCGGCCAATCTTATCGTGAGTTTCCGGATTGCTGATCACGCCGCCGCAGTCCATTTCCGATCCGGTGGCCGCAAGCGTAAGGATGGTAACGACCGGCAGTGCTTTTTCAATCGGGGCACCTTCGCTCAGGAATTTCCACGGGTCAAAATCCACGCAGGCTCCCGCCGCCATAAATTTTGTCGCGTCAATGGTGGAACCGCCGCCCACCGCCAGCAGCACGTCGATCTTTTCTCTCTTGCACATTTCCGCGCCCTCACGCACGGAATCGATATGCGGGTTCGGGGCAATACCGCTGAGTTCAAACAGCTCCAGGCCGGACGCTTTTATTTCCGCAGCCACTCTGTCGTACAAACCCGTCCTTTTGATGGAGCCGCCGCCATAGGTCAGCAGGACGCGCTTGCCGAAGCGGGAAAGCTCCGGCCCGAGACTGGGAAGCTGGTTTTCTCCGAAATAGACCTTGGTAGGAATGTCATAAATAAAGCTGTTCATTCTGTTTTCTCCTTTGCGTTTGGTTTTTTTATGTCTGTCGGCGGGAACGAATTGCCTGGAGACGGGTTCCTTTCTCCGCAAAGCCATGTCGAAGAAGCGGAAGGGGAACAAACGTAACCCATGTTTTGCTGTTCTGTTTATAAGCCTACCACTTGGAGTTGACTCCAAGTCAATAGAAACGAAAAAATATTTTTTATAAAAAATTCAACACAGAAAAGCGCCTTGAATTGCCATAAAAGGACAAGCCCATTTTTAACTAAGTCAAAAAACAGGTTTGTCTCGTTTGCCTTTTCATGAAATAAAGAACCGGTTCCCGGCGAGGGCAGCACAGCGCGCCCGTAGCATAAGGCTACAGGCGCGAATTGCCCGAAGCAAATGGTAATCCTAACGGAATCGGTACCAGTATCGCAAGGAGGGCACCCATATCTGCTTGAATATGCTCGTTTCCAGCAAATCAGGCCCACCCTTTCGGGGCAGGCCTGATTTGCTGGATCTTTGAACTTACGTCCCTCGGCGCGTTTTCAGTTCCAGTTCTTCAGCAAATACTCCTCCGCTTCCGGGCACCACAGCCCGCGATGCGCACCCGTGATTTCTGCAAGGGCCGCGAAACGCGGGTCGGTTTTCCCCAGGAAAGCAAAATCCGAGATCGCCGCCAACGGCATGTCGATATGGGTGTAAATCAGTTTTTTGCCGCCCGGAATCTGCGGAAGATGCAGCGTGGTTTCCGCCGCCACATTCAGGCCGCCGACATGGGTGACCATCACGGCGGGGTTGATTTTCCCCGTCTCGGAAAGCCGCAGGGATTCCTTCAGATCGTCGGTATTGCCGCCGGTGGTACCGATGACGTGCGCGGAATTGTAATGGACATCGTAATAGTTGAGCCGCGCGGAAAACTTCTTATCCGTCGGGCCCGCAAAGAAATTGAGGCACCCGTCCCTGCCGAGCACCGCGGAGGCGAGCTCGCACACCTGGCTTACCGGGGCGAAAGCAAAGACGTCGTCGTAGCCGCCGGGGGAATATTGCCTGAGAAGGGCAGCGGGATCCGCGACATCTGCGGTGTTCAGGAAGACGATCCGTGTTCCGAGCCGCCCGGCCTCCTCCTGGGGAAACATCTGCTGCGCCCGCTCCAGACGCTCCCTGCTGATATCGGTCACCACCAGCAGCTTTGGATTGCGGCCGCTGTGCAACACGTAATCAACGGTTCCCATCCCCATGGGCCCCGCGGCGGCAAGCAGCGCCATGGTGCCGTTTTCTTTTGTACCCATGCTGTGCGTATATTCTCCCATTCCGGTGTGGAAGCAGGCGTGAATCGCGCCGATGCAGCACGAAATAGGCTCCGCCAGCGAGGCCTCGTAGTAGGCCCGGCCATTGTAAGGGATCAGGCAGCCCAGCTCCATCACCTCGTGGGGAATGATGCAGTAAGTTGCGTCGCCGCCGAAGAATTCATACGAATAACCGGGGGACCACATGGTTCCCTTGTAGTTCAGCGCGGGCTGCTGCGCAAAGCGCATGCCGGGCTTGAACTGCCCCTGGTGCAGCTTGCCCGCCTTGACGATATCACCGGCGAATTCGTGGCCCATGATGGTGGGGTGGGTATCCACATTCTGAGGGACGCGCTTATGTGCCTTGCCAAGTGTCGCGCATTTATAGGTAGACATGCAGATGCTGTCCGAAACCACCCTGACAAGAATTTCGTCGTCCTTGATTTCGGGCAGCTCGAATTCCTCCGTACGAAGATCATTTGCGCCATACAGGCGCACGGCTTTTGTCTTCATTCCGATACCTCCAATATCTCTATTCGATCCAAAAGTGCTTTGACTGTTTCAAGCGGAGGGGCCTGCGTGCCGTCGCATGTGACCTTGGCAGTGCTGAGCGCCATAGCAAGGCGCGCCTGTTCCCTCCAGCTCATGCCCTGCTGCGCGCCGTAGGCAAGGGCCGCCACCATCGAGTCTCCGGCTCCCACCGTACTCCGTACCGGTACGTGTGCCGCATACGCGCGCAGGACCTCGTTCCCAGAAAAAAAGAGCGCGCCTGCGTCTCCCATAGAAACTACGACACGCCGGACACCGGCGGAGATTTCCCGCGCCGCTTTCAGAATATCCTGCTCGTCCGCAAGGGGCCTGCCGACGAGGGCCGACAGTTCATCCCGGTTCGGCTTGATGAGGTCCGGCTTCGCCTCCAGCCCCAGGCGCAGCGCTTCGCCGTCCGCATCCAGAAAGACGCAGGCGCCGCGCTGCCTGCACCGGTCCGCCCAGTCCCGGTAAAGCGAAGCCGGCGCATTGCCGGGCAGGCTGCCGGCCAGCACCACGCTGTCGCCGGGCTTCAGCCCGCTGAGCAGCAGTTCCAGCAGCCCGGCGAGGTCTTCTGCGGTGACGGCGGGGCCCGGTTCGTTGATATCGGTGTTGATCCTCCGGGCGGAGTCGACGATCTTCAGGTTGGTGCGCGTTTCTCCGGAACTCCAGACGGGCTTCGGCGTTATTCCCGGCTGCCGCTCCAGAAAGGCGAGTATTTCCTTGCCGACCTCGCCGGCCAGCAGGGCGAGCGCCACGCTTTCGCCTCCCAGCATGGCGATGTACTTCGATACATTGATTCCTTTGCCGCCGGCGTCGGTGCGCAAACGCTGCACACGGTTGACACCGCCGGGAGTGAAATCGGGAATCACTACGGTTTTATCCAAAGCCGGATTCGCGGTTACAGTATAGATCACGGCGCTGCTTCCTCCCGTTTATCATTCGTTTGTTCCCGTCTGCGGTCAGCCTGCCCGCTAGCCGGAGGAACGCGCTCCCCGTCCCCCGGTTTCGCATCCATGTTAAGCTTATCACTGGAAAATTGCTGCAGGGCCGCGCGAATCTGCTGCGATGTTCCGCAGGTACGGACCGAATCCGCCAGCTTCCGGCAATCGCCGGAGGCCAGCTGGCTGATGATATACTTAACCTCCGGCAGCGCGCCGGCCGCCATGCTGAGCTCATCCAGCCCAAGGCCGACGAGCAGCGGCACGGCCAACGGATCCCCGGCCATCGCGCCGCACAGGCCCACCGGGATTTTGGACCGGCGGGCAGCTTCCGCGGCCCGGCGAATCAGACGGACGACCGCCGGGTCGAAATAATCGTAAAGATAGGCGACCTTTTCATTTCCGCGGTCGACCGCCAATGTGTACTGGACGAGGTCGTTGGTCCCGATACTGAAAAAGTCGGCTTCTTCCGCGAGAATGTCGGCCATGACCGCCGCGGAGGGAATTTCGACCATGATGCCGGTTTTTATGGAGCGGTTGAAAGGGATCCCGCGGGAGGCAAGCTGTTCGCCGGCCGTTCTCAGCATGGCTTTTGCTTCCAAAAGCTCCTGCAGGCCGGAGATCATCGGGAACATGACGGCGAGGTCGCCGTACGCCGAGGCCCGCAGAATGGCCCGAAGCTGCGTGAGGAAGATCTCGCTGTTGCCGCGGCAGTAGCGGATGGCGCGGAAGCCCAGAAAGGGATTGGCCTCCCGGCCGATGCCAAGATACGGAATCTCCTTGTCGCCCCCGATGTCGAGGGTGCGGACAACGACCGTTTTGCCCCCGTAGCATTCCGCCACCTGCTTATACACGGCAAACTGCGATTCCTCGTCCGGCGCATCTTTCCTTGAAAGATACATCTGTTCCGTACGAAACAGGCCGGCGCCCTCGGCCCCCATTTTCAGGGATTTCTGCGCATCGGCGGCGGAGCCGATGTTGGCGCAGGCCGCGATGCGTCTGCCGTCGGCGGTCCTGGCCTCCCGGCCGGCAAAGCGCTCCAGCAGCTCCCGCCATGTCCGCTCCGTCTCCATTCCGGCGTCATAGGCGGCCGCGGTATCCGGGCCGGGGGCCAAAATGCAGACACCCTGCCCGCCGTCCAGAATGACCTCCACGCCGGGTTCCGCAGCCGCCAAAAGATCCGGGATCCCCACGACGGCGGGGATTCCGAGCGATTTTGCGAAAATAGAGGTATGGGATGTTTTTCCGCCTTTTTGCGTCGCAAACGCAAGGATGTGGCCGCAGTCGAGCCGGACGGTATCCGAAGGGGAAAGATCGTCTGCCAGCAGAATGACGGGGCTGTCGATTTCGGCAAGATCCGCGGAATTTCTTCCGGCCAGATACTGCAGCAGCCGGCTCCCCGCATCCCGCACGTCGGAAGCGCGTTCCCTCAGGTAAGGATTCTCCGTCTTCTCAAGCATGGAGGCGTATCGTTCCGTTACCTCCTGCACCGCCTTTTCGGGCGTAAGCAGCCGCTCCCGCATCAGCTTCCGCATGGCGGGGCAGTAGGCAGGGTCGGTCAAAAAGGTTTTCTGGCCCTTGATGACGGCAACTTCCTTTTCCGGCAGAATTTGGGAAGCCCGGGCGACCAGGCTGTCGATTTCGCGGGATGCCTGTTCGACGGCGGCGTCCAGCCGCCCGATTTCCGCCTCCAGCAGCTCTTCTGCAATCGTGCCGCCTGTGCCCGGCTTTGTTGCGTGGCGATAGATGAACGCCTTCCCCCGGCGGATTCCATCCGACACGCCGATGCCCCGGAATATCAATTCTTTCATCTTCGTCTTATCCTCCGATCGGCATTTTCTATGGAATGGGCGCTCATTCGCCGAAATTCGTGCGGAACAGTTCCTCCACCGCCTGCATGGCGCTTTGCTCGTCTTCCCCGCCGACGGTCACCTCGACGGTCTGCCCGTTGTTCAGCCCGAGGCTCATCAGGCCGAGCAGGCTTTTCGCATCCGCCTCGATGCCGTCGCTCTTTTTCACGGCGACGTCCGAGACGAATGCGCCCATTTTTTCCGCCATGACCTGAGCGGGCCGCAGATGGAACCCGTATTTACTATGAAGCGTAAACTCTTTGTTCAGCATGTCTCCAGAATCCTTTCCCGGCTTGCAGATTCGTTCTCCGCAGGCGGCGCTGCTATTTGCCGCCTTCTTCAATGATGGAGAGGATTTCCTGCGGCGTTTTGGCATACCGCAGACGCTCTATATTTTCCCTATTCTGCACCGTCAGGGCAATCTTGGTCAGCAACTCGAGATGTTCGTCTCCTTTGCCAGCAATGCCGATGACAATGTAGGCCGTTTTGCCTTCTCCGAACTCCACGCCGTCCGGATACTGGACCATCGTGAGGCCCGTTTCGAGAATTTCGTTTTTATATTCGTTGACGCCGTGGGGAATTGCGATGCCGTTGCCTATGTAGGTGGTGAACTCTTCCTCGCGCTTTCTCATCCCCTCGACATATTTCGGGGTGATGCAGCCGCTGTTCAGCAGCATTTTTCCGACGCGGTTGATGGCATCTTCCTTTTTTTCGCTTTTTTGATTAAGAATGATGTTCTCATCTTTCAAGATCTTTTGTTCCATCGTTACTTAAACTCCCTTCGGGTTTCCGTCGATTGACCAAGAATTCTTCTGAATTTTGTGTGAAGCGCACCGATATCGTCGGTCCTCAGCATTCCCGGGAGTTCCTTATCCTCAACCAGGGCGACGCTGATGTTCCCCATTTTTTCAAGGACCAAGGGGTTCTCGTCTCTGCGGGCCAGAAGGACCAAAAAGGTGTCCACCGGCTCGCGGACAAACCCGATGCCTTCCATCCTTGTTTCCCCCTGCAGCCGGTAAACCCCGATAAACGCGCTGTTTACCAGATCCGAGCGGAAATGAAGCAGGGAAACGCGGGTGCCCGGGATCACAACGCTTCCGGTTTTTTCCCTCTGCAGGAACAGCCGCGCGATCTCCTTCTGTTCCGAGACGATGCCTCTTTCGAACAGGCCCGAGGCGATGCGGTCCACCATTTTGGGAAATGCTTCCTCAGGGATTGACTGTACGAGCAGCATATCCAGCATATGGCCGACGAACAGGCTGCCCCTGTCCACATCCGTTTTGCTGGGTACCGGCGGCTTTGGCAGCCCTGTTCCGTTCACCGCCTGGCTGCGGATTCTGTCGACGGCTTCGTGAATCCGGGCGATATCTTCGTCGCCCAAAAACTGAGAAACGACCAGAATATTTCGGTCGGCCTCCGCATCGGGTCTGATTGGGACTGTGGAAAGGATCAGATCGTACTGCTGACCGGTTTCCGTCCATTCTTTTAGAGACGCGACCTCTATCCGGTCGCTCTCGCGGACAATCCCTTTCAGCTTGTTATAAAGAATGCGGGATGCGAAAATGCCGTTGGGGCAGAGAACCAGAATAGAAAGATTCCGTTTGAGATAGGATTCCGTTTCCAGCGCGCCGCCGATCTCCATGGTGATGAAGCCGACCTCGTCAGGCGAAAACTGGAGATTGTATTTGGAAAACACCAGTTTGCATGCCTGATCGACCGCACGGAACAGCACGGCGTAATGCGCCTTTACCTGACTGAGCAGCGGGTTGGCGACATGGATCCCCATGTCGGCGCGGTAGACAGCGAGCCCCAGGTTGTGGGACACGCCGTCCACGATACGACTGTCGGAGTTCACGCCGGTGCCGAGTATCTTCTGAACTTCGTCCAGAACCTCCCTGGCCAAGCTATCGACCGTCACATTCAGGCCGTGAAACCTGTGCTCGGCTTCAAAAAGATATTTGCCCGGCAGATGGATGGCAATGTACGCGATTTCGCTTTCATAAACAGGAATATTCCGCCGGGCAAGAAATTCCCGCAGCTTGTCGCTGAATGAATCACAATTTGCAGAAAATGCTACCTGCGTAAAGCTTTCCGGAAGGAGGATGGGCTGTTTTTCCAGCATCCTTTTAACGGAGATCATGGTATGCAGCAGAGAAGTAAGATACGAAATGTCATCTCTCTGTTCCTGCGACATCAGGTTCAGAATCTCCCGCGCCGTTTGCAGTGTCTCCTTCCCGAACTGGGAACGGAAAAAGTACTGCAGAACCGGATCCTGCTCCACGCCATACAGACAGGAGAGCAGCCTGTCGACCGGTTTGTACTCATAGATCAGTGTCACGAGCGCGTTTCGCTTTGTCCACTCGATACCCTCAACGGCGATTCCATATCCGCGTCTGCGGGTAAGCGTCATGCCCTTTTCCTGAAGCCAGCGTTCTATCTGATGCATGTAAAGGCTGACGGCGCTTTCAGTAAGCCCAAGCTGATAACTGAAAAAAGCGGATTTGCACGCACCTTCGGCCAAAAGCAGCTGTGCCGTAATAAACAGGATTCTCTGATTGGTCGTCAGCAGTCGCCGCCCCGGTACCTGGTCCAAAAGCTGTTTCAGCTTCTGGATATGCCGTGCTTCGCCGTCGATGGTCAAAACGGACTTCCGGATGAAGACCCGGATGCGCTCAGTCTGCAAAGCTTGATTGACAGAAGAAATTTCGCGGAAAATCGTGCGCTCGCTGACTTCCATTTCTCTGGACAGCATGCCGATATCCATCTCGTCGGACTTCATCAGCAGGCGAAGCATTAATGTCTGCCTTGCGGACAGCTGCAATGGCTCCTCCCTCCTTTTCGCAGGATATTCATGCGCTTGACGCCGCTAAACCAGCTTTTTCTTCAAAGCGGAAATATACCGGTCGTAAGGGGTGCTGTCGAGAAAATTGTCGACGGTAATGATCTGTGCATTCGGCACAACCCGTCTTGCGCGTTCGGCAAGGCTTTCCTGCGTGAACACTGTCTTTGCATCCTGTGGGAGCTCGCTGATAGGCACGTGGCTGACCTTGATATCCAGGCCGGCTTCCTTCAGCTTTTTCCTAAGGATCGATTCCCCCATTGCAGAGGAGCCCATACCGGCGTCGCATGCGAAAATGATGAGGCTCGGGATTTCACCTTTGATAACGGCGGCCGGAACAGCGGCAGCGGTCTGGCCTTTGCTTTCAGCCTTCATGCTCTTAACCGTCCGCTTCGCGGTCTCAAAGGAAGAATCATCTTCCTCACTCGCGTTGCTGCGCTTCAGGATTACGGCCGAAATCAGGAACGACACGACCGCGCCGACCACAATGCCGAACAGGACCGGCAGCAGCCCGCCCTTCGGGCTCATTGCGATTTCAGCGAAGATGCTTCCGGGCGACGGAGAGGCCACAAGGCCGGCGCCGGTAATGCTGAAGATGAAATCCGCGGACATGCCGCCGAAAATCACGGAGAGCAGAAGCGTCGGGTGCATCATGACGTACGGAAAATAGATTTCATGGATACCGCCGAGGAAGTGAATGATAATGGCTCCGGGAGCGGAGGCTTTCACATTTCCCTTGCCAAACATCCAATAGGCGGCCAGAACGCCGAGGCCCGGGCCCGGATCGGTTTCAAGCAGGAAGAAGATGGACTTGCCGAACTCCTTGACCTGCGCAATACCCACCGGGTCAAAAACGCCGTGGTTGATCGCGTTGTTCAGAAACAGAATCTTGCCGGGTTCAACCAGAAGCGCGAGCAGGGGCACGAGGTGCATGTTCGTAAACCACTGGGCCGCGTTGCCGAGCGCAATGGTCGCGGTGCTGATAACGGGGCCGATGATGAGGTAACCGAGAATGGCGAGGATTGCGCCAAGGATACCCGCGGAGAATGTATTGACCAGCATTTCGAATCCGGTCTTGACCCTGCCCTCGACCGCCTGATCGAATTTCTTAATCAGCCAGGCAGCAAAGGGACCTATCAGCATAGCGCCGATAAACATGGTGACGGATGAACCGACGATGACGCCCATTGTCGCGATTGCGCCCACGACGGATCCGCGCCTGCCGTGAACGATGCCGCCGCCCGTATAACCGATCAGAAGAGGCAGAAGGTAAGTAATCATCGGGCTGACCAGATTGTTGAGCGCTTTGTTCGGAATCCAGCCTGTCGGAATGAATAAAGCCGTCAGCAGACCCCAGGCAATGAACGCGCCGATGTTCGGCATAACCATACCGGCAAGAAACCCGCCGAACTTCTGGGCCCCCGCTTTGGTTCCCTTGATTCGAGAAGTCTTTAAAGCCGCTTGTGCATCTGCCATAAAATACCCTCCATTGTTTATAAAATTCTATGGAAAGCAATTGCTTATATCTAAATATAACATCCCAGCCATACGGGTTCAAGCGTGAGTACTTTACGGCTGTCAGGCGTTTCTTATGACAAATCCACAATAACAGTTTATAATGGGATCAAAATCTATTTATGTTTTGATATCATGGCAGCCATGATTCCTGCCTAACTCCCCGATCCGCTGAACTGCAGCCGCTTTCATTTTTCTTCCCTAAAATGGCCCGTCGGGTACCCGACTAAAAAACAGCGAAAAACTGTTACTCAGGTTTTAGCCCCGTCTGAAGTTTAAAAAATAAAAAACCTCCAAACCCACATGAGCATTGGGTTTGGAGGTTTCTGGGCGGTGCCGCCAGCCGGACTTGGGCAGTGCAGTCCCGGGCCGCGTTCCGCGAGTCCCTTTGTTCTTCTTTCAGAAAAAGGGGTTCTGCGTGCTGCTCCCGACTTGCGCCGCGGTTCAGGCCCTGTGGCTGACCTCGCAAAAAATGGGGCCGGCCCTGCCGGGCCAGTCCCAATTTTGGTGCCGCCAGCCGGACTTGAACCGGCACGGTATCGCTACCGAGGGATTTTAAGTCCCTTGTGTCTGCCAATTTCACCATGGCGGCAAATGCAATTCTGACGATCCCGGGCTCTGCGGCTTCAGCAAAAAAAGGCAAAGGCAAAAAGAACCGCCGCCGGGTTTTATCATAGCATACCCGTTCGTCAAAATCAATCAACCGGGCGCGATTACTCGATTTCTATGTCCTGTACGCGGGAATACTCCTTGGTCTGCGCATCGCGGGACACTTCGGACTGATGCTGCCGCAAAAGCTGGGTAAGCGGGTACACGTCGACCCAGATTTCGTTCGTGCTTTCCTTCTGGCTTTCGTCGAAAATCAGCTGAAGGCCGAAATGAAGATGGCTGACCTGAATGTTGTTGACGTTTTCCTTCGAGCTGTAGCCCGTGCGGCCGACATAGCCGATGACGTCCCCCGCCTTCACGGTTTTGCCCAGAGAGAGGCCGGCCGCATACGGCCTGTTCTGGCGCAGATGCGCATAGTAGTAATACCGCTTCGTGTCGAAGCTGCGGATGCCGATGCGCCAGCCGCCGTACTGGTTCCAGCCCAGCGCCTCGACCACGCCGGATTCGACCGCGATCACCGGCGTGCCGGTCTGCGCCATCATATCATGGCCGAGATGGGGGCGCGTGTAGCCGTAGGTCCGCTTCGCGCCGAAATCGTCGCCGTCCGAATATGGAAACGTCTTCGCAATCGGAGAATAGCCGATCAGGCCGTACTGTTCTTCCCCGCCCACGCGGTATTTCCCCACCAGCCCGCCGAGAACGGCGGTATACGCTTCCTGATAGTACGGAAAATACTTCAGCCCCTGCGTTGTCGCTTCCACGCCCTGCGCCTGGATCTTCTGGGCGTAAGAATCCATGTCCGCGCTTTTATACCGGCTGAAATTCCCGCCGTACCGCGCGGCGAGGCAGGCCAGCAGGTCGATCCAGCTCAGGGTGCCGCCGCTCCGGTGGGACTCCACGTCGAGATTGAGCGCCTTTTTCAGAGCGAGATACGGCACGTTGAACTCGACCCATTTGATATAGCCCTTGTCCGTGCCCGACGGCGCGCCGCCCGAGTTTGCGGACTGCGCAGAAGCCTGCACCGAGACCGGGTGCCCGGACGACACGGCCGCCGCCGAAAACAGCACGGCGGCAAGCAGCACGGCCGCCGCCGCCTTTTTCGCCCGAAATACAAGACACGCCATCCCAAATCCCCCGCAATTCCAGTTAATAGTATGAGCCGGCGAGGGAAAATATGGCTTCCGGGCTTAAATTACCGCGGCCACCGTCTGAAACAGGATCTTGATATCGCGGAAAAAAGAAATTTCCTTCACATATTCCAGGTTCAGCTTCATCTTGGGCGGCAGGATTTTCTCGAGATAAGTCTTCTCGGGATCCCCGCCGGCTTTGAGGATTTTGTCCTCGTCCTTGAAAGCGATGCTGGAAGGGGCCGTGACGCCGGGCCGGACCAGCAGCGTCGCGAGATACTCCGGCGTGTAGGCGTCGACGTAGCGGCGCACCTCCGGTCTTGGGCCGACCAGGCTCATGCTGCCGCCGAGGACGTTCAGCAGTTGCGAGAATTCGTCAAGCCTGCATTTGCGGATTACCCTGCCGACACGCGTCACGCGCGGATCCTCCCCCATTGTGAGAGGAGGGCCGATACGGTCCGCATCCTGCACCATCGTGCGGAATTTGAAGATTCTGAAATCTTCGCCGTAGCGGCCTACGCGCACCTGCCGGTAAAACACCGGCCCCGGCGAATCCAGCTTGACGGCCAGCGCAAGCAGAAGCAGAAACGGAGACAGGATCAGCAGGCTCACTGCGGACGCCGCGACGTCAAACAGCCTTTTCGCGGCAAGCGAGGCTTTCCTTTTCTCAAGATCCTGCCAGTAACGGAGAGTGTGTTCGTTTTTCATCTTTTCAGGCAGCTGATCATAGGCCACTTGTTTCTCACCATTTTCATTGTTTTCTGCACCGAAACGGCTCGCGGAGGGAAAAATCCGCCCTGCTCCCGCAAAAAGCATCTATTTTTATTTTACCATTATAGCACAGGGTTTAAGCGGAAGAATATTTTTATTTTCGCTTCTCCGTATATTTACAATTTTGCTTTTTCAATGTTATACTGAATAAAATGGAATCGGAAAGAAGGAGCAATTTCATGTACTTTCTCGGCATAGATCTCGGCGGGACCAACATTGCGGCCGGCATTGTCGACCAGAATTATCACCTGACCATCAAAACAAACCGGAAAACGAGAATCCCCTGCACCAACGATGAGCTGTGCGGCCAGCTGGCCGCCGCCGCGCTGGAAACGCTGAAAAAAGCGGGCCTGTCCCTTGAAGATATCCCATGGATCGGCATCGGAAGCCCCGGAACGGTCAACAGCGAAACCGGAACGATAGAATTTTCCAACAACCTGCATATCGACCATTTCCCTCTGCAGAGCATGCTGGAAGACAAGCTGCACAAAAAGGTGATCCTTGAAAACGACGCCAACGCCGCGGCATACGGCGAATACAAGGCGGGCGCGCTCAAGGGCGCGCGCAACGCGCTTGCCATCACGCTGGGCACCGGGGTCGGCAGCGGCATTATCATAGAGGGGAAGATTTACGCCGGCAGCAACTTTGCGGGCGGCGAAATGGGACATACCGTCATTGTCGCCGGAGGGCGCCATTGCACGTGCGGGCGCTACGGCTGCTGGGAGACCTACGCCTCCGCCACGGGCCTGATCGTCTCCACGCTGCAGACCATGGCCCTGGACCATACCTCCGCCATGTGGCAGATCGTCGGCGGGGATCTGAACAAAGTCGACGGCCGCACCGCTTTCCAGGCCATGCGGGCGGGCGACGCGGCCGCCAAAACGGTCGTGGACCAATACATATCTTACCTTTCCTGCGGGCTGCTCAACTGCATCAACATCCTGCAGCCGGATATTCTCTGCGTCGGCGGCGGAATCGGCAACGAGGGCGAAGCCCTTCTCACCCCCGTCAGGGAAATCATCGACCGGGAATCCTACTCCAAATATTCGACCAAGCAGACCAAAATCTGCCGCGCGCTGCTCGGAAACGACGCGGGCATCGTCGGGGCCGCCCTGCTCGGGGAATGAATCGCATAACGGGAAAGAGAGATTGAAATGAGCATTGAAACATCTGAGTTCGGGAAGCTTGCCGACGGCCGGCCCGTCGAACGGTACCGCCTGCAAAACGCGAACGGAATGTCCGCCGAGCTGCTGACCTACGGCTGCCGCATCGCAAAGCTGTGCGTGCCAAACCGCGCCGGAAAAACGGAAAACGTAGTCCTCGGCCACGACACGCTGGCGGAATATGAAGCGGAAAACGACGTGCACGGCGCCGTCGTGGGCCGCTACGCAAACCGTATCGCCGGCGCGGAATTCCAAGTCGGCGGAAAAACGTACCGGCTCCGCAAAAACGAAGGGCAGAACTCGCTGCACAGCGCGCCCGGGGGATTCCAGGACCGGGTCTGGAGCGTCCGCCGCACCAAAGACGGCGGCGAACCCTCCGTTACCTTCGCTTATCACAGCCCGGAGGGCGAATGCGGCTTCCCCGGGGACCTCGAGGCGGAGGTCACCTACACGCTCACCGCCGACAATGCGCTGGTCCTCGAATACGCCGCCCAGTCCGACGCGGAAACGCCGCTGAACATGACGAACCACGCCTATTTCAACCTGACGGGGAACCTGGCCAACGACATTCTTTCCGTGGAAATGCAGATTTTCGCGGACAAAATCACGGTGGCGGACGAGGCGCTGATCCCCACAGGCGAATTCCTTGCGGTCGACGGCACGCCGTTCGATTTCCGCCGGCCGAAAGCAATCGGGCGGGACATCGGCGCAGAAGAGCCTTCGCTGCGGCGCTGCGGCGGCTACGACCACAACTTTGTCCTCTCCGGTCCGTCCGGCGCGAAGGAGGCCGCATGCCTGTACGACGCCGCCAGCGGCCGCCGGATGATTGTCTTTACCGACCTGCCCGGCCTGCAGCTCTACACGGCGAACAGCTTCACCCCCGGCGCAACCGCCAACGGCGGAATCCCGATGCAGGCGCACCACGCCGTATGCCTGGAAACACAGTATTTCCCGGATTCCCCCCATCACCCGGAGTTTCCTTACAAGAATCTGAAGCCGGGGAAAACGTTCCACAGCACGACGGTCTACCAGTTCACGGCGGACTGACCGGAACGTCCCCGGTGTCAGGCCGCGCCGTGCGGCAAGGCGGAATTTCGGGCCGCGGCCGGCGCGGAAAAAATGGAAGCTTGCTTTGGCGGGAGTCATCGACTCCCGCCGTTTTTTGCGCGGTTTACCCCGCGTTTCTCAGCTTGCGGAGCACTTCCGGCAGGATGTGCAGAATTTCGTCAATCTCTTCCCGCGTATTATCCGGCCCGAGCGACAGGCGCAGCGCGCCCCGGGCCTCGTCGGGCGAAAAGCCCATGGCGAGCAGCACGTGCGAGGGCTCCAGCGCACCGGCGGAACAGGCCGATCCGGACGAGGCACAGACGCCCCGCTGGTCCAGCAGAAGGACAAGCGCCTCGCCCTCTATGCCGCCGAACACGAACGACGCGTTCCCGGGCAGGCGTTCGGCGGGGTCGCCTGTCAGGCGGGTGCCCGGCAGCTTCAGGACGCCGGCAATCAGGCGATCGCGCAGAGCGGCCACGCGCGCGGCGGCTTCCCGCATGCCTGCGCAGGATTCTTCCAGGGCCGCAGCCATTCCGACGATTCCGGCGACATTCTCGGTTCCGGAGCGCAGGCCGTGCTCCTGCCCGCCGCCGTAAAGCCCGGGCGGAAGCGGGACACCTTTGCGCACGTACAGCCCGCCGACGCCCTTCGGCCCGCCGAACTTGTGGGCGGAAAAGGACATCATGTCCACGCCGAGCGCCGAAACGTCGACCGGGACATGCCCCAGCGCCTGCACGGCGTCCGTGTGGAAAAGGGCGCCCGCGCCGTGCGCAGCCTGCGCAAGCTCCGCAAGCGGCATGAGGGTGCCGACCTCGTTGTTCGCCGCCATCACGCTGACAAAAGCCGCCCGGCTGGCGGCCTCCGCCCTGCCCCCGACGGCCCGGCGGAGCGTTTCGGGGGAAAGCCTGCCGCGTCCGTCGACGCCGAGAATTTCGGTCCGCCTGCCCGCACGCCGCAGCGCCTCGAAGGTGCGCAGCACGGCGTGGTGCTCCACGGCCGTCGTGACGAACAGAGCGTCCCCCGGGTTCGCTTCCGCCGTGGCGCGGATGGCCCAGTTGTCGGACTCCGTCCCGCAGGCCGTGAAATAGATCTCCCCGGGGAGAGCGCCGACGCAGGCCGCCACGGCCTCGCGGGCCCTGTCCACCGCGCGGCGCGCCCTGCGGCCGGGGGCATAGAGGGACGACGCGTTCCCGTACTCTTCGGTCAGGAACGGCATCATCGCTTCCAGCGCGCGCGGGGAAAGCTTTGCCGTAGCCGCATGATCCGCATAAATCAACGTTCGTTCCCCTCCCCGGTCTCTTCGATGATCCCGCCGCCGAAAACGACGTCGCCGTCGTAAAACACGGCGGCCTGCCCCGGCGTGACGGCGCGCTGCGGCTGATCAAACCGGACGGCGACGCGGCCGTCCGCCAGCGGGCGCAGCTCCGCCGGAGCTTCCGTCTGGCTGTACCGGATTTTGACGCCGACCCGCTTCAGCCCCGTCAGGCGCTCCGCAGCAATCAGGTTCACATTGCCGACGGTCATGCTTTCGCTGAAAAGCTCGCCGCTTTCACCGAGGACCACAGCGTTGCCTGGCCTGTCCTTCCTCACCACGTAACGCGGCGTGGGGAAGCTGAGGCCAAGGCCCTTCCGCTGCCCGATCGTATAATGGATCAGGCCGCGGTGCCTGCCGAGCACGCGCCCCTCGCGGTCCACAAAATTGCCCGGCTCGGCGCCGACATGCATCACCCGCTCAAGGAAGTCCGCGTAGTCCCCGTCCGGCACAAAGCAGATGTCCTCGCTGTCCGGTTTGCGGGCGTTGACGAAGCCGTGCTCCTGCGCGATAGCGCGAACCTCGCTCTTCAGAAGCCCGCCGAGCGGAAAAAGCGTATGCGCCAGCTCGTCCTGCGTCATGGCGTACAGCACGTAGGTCTGGTCTTTTGAAGCGTCCCTCGCCTTTTCGAGGAGCCATCGCCCGCTCGCCGGGTCGTACTCCGCGCGGGCGTAATGGCCCGTGGCGATACGGTCCATGCCCAGCAGTTCAGCACGCTCCAGCAGCTTGCCGAACTTGATGAAACGGTTGCAGTCGATGCAGGGATTCGGCGTCCGGCCGTTCGCGTATTCTTCGGCAAACTTTGCGACGACGTCGCGCTGGAATTCCGTGCCGAAATTGAACACATAATGCTCGATGCCGAGGCGCAGGGCAACGCTGCGCGCGTCTTCCACATCCGCAAGGGAGCAGCAGGTGCGGCTGCGGCTGATGCCGGCTTCTTCGTTGCCGAACAGGCGGAGCGTCGCCCCGCAGACGCCGAAGCCCTGCCCCATGAGCAGAGCGGCGGCGACGGAGCTGTCCACGCCGCCGCTCATGGCTACCATAACTTTAAGACTCACTTTGAAAATTCTCCTACTAGAAAATATCGGCTACTTTTTCAAGTCGCCGCACAGCCTTTCGACAATTTCGGGATCCACGCCCATATCGAACTTGCGCGCAAAAAAGCATCTGGAGTTTTTTATGGCGTCGTAATCGCCGCTTCGGAAGGTATACGGGTTTCCTCTCGTCCAATCCACGAACCGAAAGGTCGACTGGTAGCTTCCGAACCCGTGGTAATACAGCTTTTCTTTAAAAGGCGAGTTCTCGACCAGAGTCTGCAGAAAAATCTCGTCCGCGCAGAACGTGCGGCGATACATGCGCCGGATCTCGTCTTCCCTGCCGACGACATACTTCGCCAGATCGTCCGTAATGTCAAACCAGTTGGAGCCTTTCTGAAAGGCACGGATATGATACCGGGCTTTCCATTTTTTCGTCCGGTCGATTTTAAGGGCGGCCTGCAGCTTGATCAAGGCCCTTTCCGCATAGGTCAGAAGGGTGGTCTTCCTGCCGACTGCATCCTGAAAAAAGTGATAATACCGGATTCGCGGAAGAAACTCCGGCCTTATCTGCGGGCATTCGAACCCCACAATTTCCTGCCCGGAAATCCGGTCGAAGAACGCGTGAAACTCATCCTGCGAAATAAGAGGCAGATCCGCCCCGGAAATCAGGTGATAATAAGCGTAATTCCGCCCCACCGCCGCCTTCAGCAGAACAAGCTCGCAACGGATCTGGCTGTAGCCGCCCCACGTGACGGACGTGCGATCGGTAAAATAGATTTGTGATTTTTCCGCGCTCGCGCGCAGTTCTTCAAAATCAAAATCCGCCGTCTTTTTATCGACATGGATGTAGATGTCGTTTCTTTCGTCGTCGAGCTGATGAATCAGCTTTTTCAGCAGCGGAAGCTGGTGGTGCGCCATAATCAAAAACGCGTGTTTCTGCATGGAATGACCCCCTCAAAAATCATAAACGGCAGACCGCCCGGAAAAGAACCACCGGCCACCGGCCAATCACCGGGCCGACTTTTCCCTGGAATCAATCAGGCCGTACAGCTTGTTGATTTCTTCCTCGTTCGTGTAAGTCCCTTTCGAAAGGGCGTCCGTGAACGCCCTGCGCCGGTCTTCGTGCAGAAGCAGGGCCTCAAGCCCTTCTTCCACGCCTTCCGGCGTCATGGGGACGATGCTCCCGTTGACCCCGGAGTCAATCTGGTCGGCGGCGGTGGAAAAATCAGTCAGCAGAATCGGGCGGCACATGACCATGGCCTCGTCCACGGCGATGGATTTTCCCTCAAAACGGCTCGGCTGCAGATAGACGTCGCACTGCTTCAGGTACGGGTAGGGGTTGGCCCGCTCGCCCAGGAACACGACGCTGTCCGTCAGGCCAAGCTCCTGAGCCATGGCTTTGAGCGCCGCTTCTTCCGGGCCGACGCCGATGATATACCACCGGAACGGCAGCCCCTTTTTCACGAGGGCGGCGACGGCCGGCATGGCGATATCGAGGCCCTTCTGGTGCGACAGGCGCGCGATGGAAAGGACGCGGAGGCCGGAAAAGCCGTCGTCGAAGCCCTCCCCCTCTTCCGCCAGGGTCCGCATGAAACTGGCGGAGATGATGTTGTAAACGACATGGCAGCGGTCCGCAAATTCCGGGAAAACCCGCCGCAGCGACGCAAGGCACGATTCCGAAACCGTGCAGAGCGCGTCCAGCTTTGCGACATATCTGCGGTCGAAGCCGGCCCGCAGGCCCATCGCCTCATAATCGCCGTGGATGAAGCCGATTTTCACGGCGCTTCTGACTTTCTCTGCATTGTAATAGATCGGCTGCCCTTCCATAAAGGCCACGGCGCAGTCGTACTCTTTTTTCGCGGGGCGCACAAACAGGCGCTCGGCCTTCCACATTCTCGCAAGGCGCTCGCCCATCGTGCCCCGAAGGCCCGCGAAAGACACGAGCAGCCGGCCCAAAGCGAGCAGAGGGCGGCCCTTTTTCAAAAGCGCGGGGAACGCGCGGCGGATATTCAGCCGGTATTCCGCCGGGAAAAGCGGCTCCAGCAGATTCACCTGCTTCGGCACGCGCTGCAGGAACAGGCCCTCGTTCGCAAAAAGCTGAAGGTCGACGTCGTATTTTTCATAATCAAACAGCGACAGGACCGTCACAAGGCTCTTTTCGATTCCCCCGCTGTGAAGGCTGTAATTGATAAACAGGATCTTTTTTTTCTGCGGCATCAAAATTCTCCTCCGTGCCGGCGCGGTCCCGCCGGCAGCTCTTTACCTGCGCGCGCCGTCCCTGCGGAGCATGGCGGAATAAAGGCGGTAAAACAGATAGACGGCGGGTGTAAAACGCGTTCTGATCACAAGGCGGACGACCCGGTCGGCCCGCGACGATCGTTTGAGGTAATCCGACTTTGCGGCCTCTTTCAGGATGGGGCTTTTCAGGATCTCCGCCACCTCGCGGTAGCGGCCGCGGAAGCCGGCGGGGTTGCCCGCGCTGAAGCAGTTGACAAGCGAGGAATGGGCCGCCGAACGCAGGAACCACGCGAGATGTCGCTGCCTGTACTGCTCGTACAGGCCGTTTTCTTCGAGGGTTCGCCGCACGGTCAGAAAGCATTCCGTCAGCATCTCCATCTTATGCGGGCGGTAACGCGTGCTGAGCGAATCCGGGTTGTAGCGGTAATGGTAGTAGCACCCGCCGACCGCAAGCAGCCGCCGGGAAAAAATATGCGCGCGGACGGACGCGGGCAGATCCTCCAGCATGATTTTCCTTTCGTCGCCGTAGGCAATGCCGGCATTGACGAACCAGCTGCGAAGATACAGGCGCCTCCACGCGCAGCCGAGCATCTCGGCCCGGTGCCAGGGGCTGTCGGCGCTGTCCGGGCCAATCAGCTCAGAGAGGACGCGCTCCTGCATCTCCCTGCCGAAATCCGGGTAGAATACCGGCAGGCGGCATTCGCGGTGCTCCATGTTCTTTAAGTCTTCCCGGATGAAATTAAACAGGACCATGTCCGCGCGGTAGGCTTCCGCGAGGGCAAACAGGTCCCGCAGCATGTCTTCCTCCACCCAGTCGTCGGAGTCGACAAACAGCAGGTATTTTCCCGCCGCGCACCCCGCGCCGTAATTTCTGGTGTCGCCCAGGCCGCCATGCGGCTTGTCCAGCACTTTGACGCGGCGGTCGAACTGAAATTTCTGCGCGACGGCAAGGGAACCGTCCGTGGAAGCATCGTTGACGAGAAGCAGCTCAAAGTCGGTGAAGCTCTGTGCCAGAATGCTCTTGACGCAGCGTTCCAGATACTTCTCCACGTTATAAACCGGAACGATCACGCTGATCTGAGGCAAAATGAAACCTCCTGTTCTTTCGGCGGCGGGCCCTTCCGTTTCCGGTCGTCCCGCCGTTCTGCCCGGCCCGGACGCCCCGCAGGCGCGGCAGTCACAGAAACAGCCGTGCTCTGCCCGCCGGCAGGACGCGGAACATCGGGTACGCCGAAGAAGCCGACGATATCTATCGAGCGGAAAAACGTCTGTTTCCGCAAAAATTCAAAGCGCAGAACGGCGGCGCGCATCCCCGGCGCAGGCCGCCGCATCTTCCGCGGTATTTTCCCACAAAGGTTTTCGGTTTATTATACCATCGTATCGGCCCAATTACAAGTTCGGCAAAGGAAAAGCCCGCCGCCTCCGCGGCGCGCGGGCGCGCAGGCCCGATCCGGTTGAATTCCGCGGCGCCTTATGATATGCTGGGAAGGCGAAAGGATGGATCCGTTATGAAAAGCTGCCTGGTCCTGCTGACAAAAACATATCCGTTCGGTTCCGGCGAGGAATTTATTGAAAACGAGCTTCCCTTTCTGGCGGAAGCGTTCGATAAGGTGATTCTGATTGCGACGTCCGTTCCCGAACATTCCCCGCAGACCCGCCCGGTCCCCGGCAACACGGAGGCCCGCTCCATCCCGGCCGCCGCGGTCAGGAGGGCCGTGCCCGCGGGCGCCGCGAAAAGCCTTCTCTTCCCGCGCAGAGAGTGGCTCGGCGTACAGGAACGCCGAGCGATAGGGCGCTCTTTTGCAAGGCGGGCGTTTCTCGCCTATTTTGCCGCCAAAAGCCGCAGGATCGCCCGCGAGGCGGCCGCGATTCTCGAAGGAGCCGACCTCGGCGGCTGCGGCCGCGTGACGTTTTACAGCTACTGGTTCTTCGACACCGCCCTCGCCGCCCTCGAACTGAAAAACGCCTGCCGGGCGCCTTCCCGGGCGTGCGTCAGCCGGGCGCACGGCTACGACCTGTACCCCGCGCGCAACCGCCTTCAATACCTGCCGCTCCGGCCTTATCTGCTGGAACATCTGGACGCGGTCTATCCCTGCTCGCAGAACGGCGCGGATTACCTGAAACGGGAATATCCCCAATGGGCCGGCAAGGTGCGGACGGCTTATCTCGGTACGCGCGATTTCGGCCCCGGCCCAAAGCCCGCGCCGGGGCGGTTCCGCCTGGTGAGCTGCTGCCATATCGTCCCGCTCAAGCGGGTGGACCTGCCGGCGCGTGCGCTCCGGCTGCTTGAAGGCAGCGGGCTGAAGCTTTCCTGGACGCATTTCGGCGGCGGCGCCGGTCTGCCGGAGCTTGCGCAGTACGCGAAAGAAAACCTGGGCTTTATGGAATGCAGCTTCCCCGGGGAGGTGAAGAACGCCGACCTGATGGAATTCTACCGCAAAAACCCCGCGGACTGCTTTCTGAACACCAGCACCTCGGAAGGGCTTCCCGTCAGCATCATGGAGGCCTGTTCGTTCGGCATCCCGGCCCTCGCGACGGACGTCGGCGGGACCGGCGAGATCGTGAAGGACGGGAAAAACGGCTTTCTGCTGCCCGCCGGGCTGACGGAGGAAACGCTCGCGGCCAAAATCCGGGAATTCTGCGCCCTGCCCGCCGATCGGCGGGACGCCATGCGCGGTGCGGCGCGGGAGATCTGGCAGACCGATTTCTCAGCCGGGACCAACTACCGCAGGTTCGCGGAATCCATTCAGGCGGAAAAATTCGCGGAAAAATAGGAAAGCCTCCGTCCTTGGGAAAACGGAGGCTTTCTTTCAGAAAATATTGCGGATGTTCGGAACTTCCGATTCATTCAGGTAGCTGAACAGCGCGAGGCTTTTGTCGCACTCCGAAAGGAAGGAGTCCTTCGCCCCGTTTCGGCAGAGCTCCGGCAGCGCGGCGAGCTCCTGGTCGATGGCGTCCAGCTTGGAGTGCTGCATATAGACATGCAGCCCGGAATCGATGTCGCGCCATTCCTGCAGGGCCTGACGGCTGAACCGCAGAGCGGAATCCGCATCGCCCTTTTCCTGCGCCTGCTTGGCGGAGGTCACCGTTTTCACGAGCTGGTCGGTCACAATATCGGTATGAACGATGCCGATCACACAGGTGGCGACAAGCAGAACAAGCAGAACAAGAGCGGCCCACATGCGTTTCATTGGCTCGCGTCCTTTCTCACGATGAAATAATCGCCCGCCGTGTTCGCGGTCATGAGAAAGACGTCTTTCAGCAGAATGCTCTGGCTGTTCAGCACGCTTTCAAGCCAGGTGCGGTCCTTTTTGCACAGCGAAAGGGAAAAGTCGGAAACGACGCCGTCGCTGACGACGACGGTCTCCATACCGCGGTCCGGCTGGGTGAGGCCCAGCTCGCCGGCCGTCGGCTGCTCCTGTTCCGGCTTTTTTATTACGCTGAGCTTGCCGTTCGTCTCCACAATCGCGTAGGCGATGTCCTGAATATGGAACACGTCCTTCTGGCGAAGCTCCTCGAACAGGTCCTCTGTCGACATGCGCAGGCGCTTCATCTCGTCCTGCTGGATCTTGCCGTTGTAGATGACGATGATGGGTCTGCCGCAGATGGCGCGCCGGAAAACCGCGTTTTTCAGCATCAGCCCGGAGGTCGAGATCTCGCACATCACGAGCGCCGCAATCGGGATCAGGCCGCTCACAAGCGGCTGGCCCGTGTCCTGCATCGGCACGGCGGCTAGGTTTGAAATCAACAGCGTCACGACCAGCTCGCTTGTCTGCAGTTCGCTGATCTGGCGCTTTCCCATCAGTCTGACCGCTGCCACCACCACTATGTACAGCAGCAGCGTACGGATAAACGAAATTGCCATTTTCATCACCGGGCTTTAGTATGGGCAAAAAACCGGTGATTATGTGCGCGGACGGCATGCCGCCTCAAACGTCCGCGGTGACGAAGCCGGCCACGCTGCCGCCCGCAGAGGCGACCGCAAGCAGAGATTCCTTCAGCTTTGCAAAGGGCGTGGAGCCGTAGCGCACCGCCAGAATTGTGGCCTGCGCGCGGGGGGCAATGTTGTCGGCATCCGGGAACGCCGCTTCCGCCGGGGCGGCAACGACTACATAGTCATAGCCGGACGCAGCCTGCCCCATCAGCTGTTCGAAGCCGGCGCCGGCAAAGGCGTCCGCGGGGTCCGCGCCCTCCAGCTTACCGGCGGAGAGAAAATACAGTCCGGGATGCGAAGGAACGGCAACCGCCGCGTCCTGTGCGCCGCAGGCGCCCGCGAGGACGTCCGCCAGCGTCTTCTCCATCTTTAAATCCGGCAGTGCGGCAGGCGCGCCGCGAAAATCGGCGTCCACCAGAAGGACTTTCCTGCCCGTCTGCGCCAAGGCCTTCGCAAAGCCGGCGGCGGCCGCAGCGCCCGCGTCGGAAGGGCACACCCCGGCGACAAGGAAGGTCTTCGCCTCTTTGGCCCGGTGCAGCGCGGCCGCGCGCATTCTGCGGAAGGCGTCGTCTTTCGCACGGTCTCCGCCGTCGTGGGGGACTTCGGCCAGCAGGCCGACATGCAGCTCCTGCTCGACAAATCGGCTGTTGCGAACCGTTCTGTCACAGAGGACTGCGATGATTCCGTAGCAGATATAGAGAATGAAGCCGAGCGCCATTCCGAACAGCCCGGCCTTGGCCATGGCCGATTTCGTCGACTGCGCGCCCTGCGGCACCGCCGGGTCCTGCACGGCGACGGTCAGCTTCGGCGAGGGGAACTGCTGTTCCATGTCGCGCGCGAGGATTCCCGCGGCGGCGTCGGCAATCGGAGCGGCTTTCGCCGCGTCCGGGGTGCTGGCCGTCAGCTTGATAACGGGGGCGCCGTTGAGCTGATCCGCCGCAATCGATTTGATTTCGGACGGGCTGACGCCCACGGCCGCCGCCGTCTGCTTCAGCAGATCGTGCGACCCGGCAAGGGCAATCACGGTCTGAACTCGGCTGTTCAGGATGCTGGTGTACTGCAGGCGGTAATCGGTATCCGCGTTCTCCGGAATTTCGCACGAAATCACAAAAGTCGTGTTCGCGGAATAGCTCGGCTTAGCCAGCTTGAGCGGCAGAAGCCCCATCACAATGCCGAAAGCCAGGACAACAAGGATAAATTTTACGCGGTTTCTTTTGAAAAAATGCAGAATTTCGGAAAAGCTGACATAAAGTTCCATCGGGCGGCCTCCTTAATTTTTATCGCTGACAGCGGCGCCGGCAAAGACAAGCACCTGCTTCATAATATTTTTCCAGTCGTAATGCTTTCTGGCAAACTCTCGTTCCTCGCGTGCGAGGCCGCCGTTCTTCCGGCAGTCCCGCACAAAGCGCACGACCGCCTCCATATCGACGGGCGAAGGGTCGTTGGGGATGCGCAGCGCAAAATCGACTTTCTCGTTTTTTATGGAATCTTCGCAGGTATGAAGGAACGGAAGGCCCCGGGCGCAGTATTCCCGCGTCTTGAGCGAAGAGCAGGACTGCAGGCCCCTTCGGTAGCACCCCAGCGTGGAAACGCCGAGGTCGGCCCGCGCGTAGACGGCGTCCAGCTCCGCTCCCGTTTTGAAACCGGGGCACTCGACGTCGCCGTCAAGCCCAAGCCGATGCACCAGAGCGAGAAAGCCCGGCATCTCTTTGGCGTCGCCGCCCACCAGAATAAAGCGGATGCGCGGCCCCTGCGGGTGCGCCTGCTTATAAGTGTGCATGCCCTCCAGCACGCGGTCGTACGCCTGCCACCAGAGCGTTCCCGCAACGCCGGCCAGCACAATTTCTTCCTCGTTCGTCTTGGGAGGAACAGGCTGCAGGGCGTCCACGTCGACGCCGTTGCTGATGTTGACGGCCCTGATGCCGAAATAGCTGCCGGCCGGGTTGCCAATCAGCGCGACGGCGTCCACAAGGCCTTTGAGGCGCGGCGCGGCAAGCCGATCCGCGGCGGCCGCGGCAAGCACCTTCGCCCGCGTGAAAATCCGGCGGGAGACGGGCCGCACGCCGTCGGCGCTGTGAACGTAGTCCCTGAGATACGGGTAATTGGGGAACTCAATGATGATGGTCCCGACGCCGTGCGCGCGCGCAGTCTTACAGATTGCGACGGTGTCGGCGCTGACCCGGTCAAGGCGGATATAGAGAACATCGAAGGAATGCGACGCGAGATATGCTTCCGCCGTCTGCGAAAAGCGGTGCATCAGCCCGCTGCCGGGCGCAACGGCGTACGATTCGGCCTCGCCGCCGGTCACGAAGCGGTAATCGAGATCGTTCCAGAGCGAATACGTCACCTCGTACCCCAGCTTGCGGAACGCCTCGGCCTGCCAGCCGATCTTGCGCACAACACCGACGTACAGAAGCGCGTCTTCCTGAAAAGTCAGGTACAGCAGTTTCATTTGCCTATCACCTCGTAAAAGCGCCTGAAATTCTCACGCGCGCTGAATTTTTCTTCCCAGATTCTGCGGGAGTTCCGGCACAGGCGGCCGTAGTCCTCCCCGCTCATCGAACGCAGCAGGCGGAGCCTGTCCAGAAGCTCCTGCGGGGAAAAATCCTTTGGCAGCAAAAAGCCGTTGACTCCGTCCCTGACAATCTCCCCCGTGCCCCCGACGTCCGTCGCAATGACCGGCACGCCGCACGAGCACGCCTCCATGACGGAAACGGGCAGCCCCTCGCTTGAGCTGACGTTCAGGAAAACGGAAACGCCGTTCTCTTTGTAGTATTCCGGGATTTTCGCGTTTTCCATCCGGCCCGCGAACTCCGCCTGCACCTGCGGCGGAAGGCCCCGCGCCCGTTCCCTCAGCTCCTGTTCCAGCGGCCCGGAGCCAATATGCGTCCACCGGACCGGAAAATCCGCTTCTCTGAACGCGTCTATGATGAGCGGGATCCGCTTGACCGGCACCAGATAAGAGCAGGACACCGCGCGGAACGGTTCCCTTTGGCAAGCGGCGGTGCCGCGGTCGCGCGTGCCGAGATAGGAGACCCGAAGCTTGTGGGCGTGGCGCGGGGATTCTTCCGCAAGGCACCGCGCGCCGTCCTGCGAGCAGGGGTAAATGCGGTCGATATGGCCGAACAGAAAGCTTCGCATGGGCAGATAGCCGTACTCCGCCCGCTCCCTGTGGATGTCGAACCCATGCGCGCGGGAGACGGACACGGCGCGGATCCCTTTTCCGCGCAGCCAGCGTGCGTAAAGCACGCCGGCAAACGCGGCGTCGTAAAACCAGTAGCTGTAGACGACGGCTTCGTCCGCCCCGGCGGCGGCTTCCATCCGTTTCAGCCCGCGATAGATTTCGCGGGCATTCTTCGCAAAATACAGCAGCTCATGCGCCCGGCCCGCCGTGAGCTTTCCCCTGCCGAGCAGGCGCAGCAGCTCGGCGGGCACGCCGGGCAGGAACAGGGCGGGCAGATAGCCCGCCGCGCCGCCGTTTCCCCTCTGCACGGGGCGGCATTCCGCGCCGGCGGGAAGGTCATGCGTCCGGGCGGAGCCGGGCTTCGGGCTGCACGGGCAGACGAAAATCCGGTCGAAGCCGGAAGCCTCCTCCAGCTCCGCCGAAAGGAATTCTTCCCCCGAACCGAGCGGGTACGAGGCGGTCAGCAGCACAAGCAGTCTCACGGCGCACCCTCCCCGGAGGGCCCCCGCGCCGCGGAGACGCCGGCAGGCCGGACATGCGCGCCGAGCCTGACCAGCAGCAGGGCGGCAAGGTAGACGGCAATGTAAAAGCACAGGTAGGTCAGGTTGAACACGTCCGTGACCCACGAAAAGGCAAAATTGCGGGGAATATAAACAAAGTCTTTCAGCGCAATCAGGCCGCAGGCGACGATTACCCAGGAGTGCGTCAGCATGGAGCTGAAAAAGCGGAACGCGACTCCAACGAGCGCGCTGACGGCCGCGACGCCGCCCAGGCCGTAGGCGACATAGGCTTCCGCCACATAGGAAGTGCCGAACCCTCCGCCGGAAAGGTAGCGCACCGGGTCGACCAGATAGGTGATGTAGTGCGCAAAATTATACGTCGTCTGCACAAAGGCGGAATTCTGCACCGCGACAATCGGGGTCAGGCCGAAAATCGTCTTTGTGACGGCGTTGTTGTGAACAAACATCTCGAACGGGTAGAACAGGAACCGGTAGGCGTCCTGGTGGTTGATCAGATCCCAGTTGTTGACCGTCTGAATCACGACGCGGAAGCTTGCCCCCTGCGAATAAACGAACGAAACCAGGGAGGCGGACAGGCCCTTGCTGCCGATCGCCCAGCCGGCGCGCACCTCCGCGATCATTTCAAGAAGGTACATGGCGACGACAAGAAGGATCGCCGCCCAGAAAATCGTCCGTTTTTTCAGCAGGCGCTTCTCTTTCCCCCGCAGGCTGTCGCGCAGCACAAAATAGATCACAATCATCAGCGCCTCGCAGACGAACGTGTTCCGCCGTCCGGTGAACAGGGAGGCCAGCATGTAGACCCCGTACACCGTAAAGGGCAGCTTCATCTGCCTGCGGTCCGGCAGCGTCGCGAGGAACACCGCGAAAGAGGGTGTGAAAAACATCGACATGCGGCTGATGACCGAAGGCACGTTCTTGTCCTCCGTCTGCGTAAAAGAGCCGAGGTAGCCGTAGCGCAGAACGTCCAGAATCGTGTGGGCCAGCATGTAAAAAAACGCGAGGGAGCTTAAAAGCAGCACAATCACGCTGATCTGCCGGATCACGGGGATCAGCCTGCTCTGCCGCACGGCGCCCCAGCCCTTTTCGCGCAGAGCTCTTTCGCGCTTTATAAACAGCGGCGCCGAAAGACGGTACGCCGTGTAAACGCACAGAAGCGACAGCGTGACGGCAAAAAGCGCGGTAAACAGGTTCCGCAGGTTGTCCGCTTCCACGTCGTAGAGAAGATTGGCGTAATCGCTCAGAAAGGCCACGTAGACCCGGCCCAGCAGCAGCAGATCGAAAGCCCCCACGAACACAAGCAGCGCGAAATCGCGGCGGATGTTGACGCAGGCGTCCCAGATGACGGCGACATTCAGCGCAATGTTTGCCGCGAAGAGCGTGCGCACGGCCGCTTCCGTATAAGAGCCGCCGAACGCCGCCAGCAGAAGCGCAACCAGCAGCAGCACTCCCGCGGCGCCGAAAAGGACGGTATTCCTCAGGCAGTTTCTCACTGCAAGACGTTCCGCTGTCATGGGCAGACCTCCGATTTGGACAAATAATCAAATGAGTTTATTATAGCACGATTTTTCCGCTTTGCCAAAGGAATCCCGGCTCCTCTCACCGCACCCTCATCTTCTCCGCGGCCTGCAGGTCCGGCGCCGCGAAGACCGTCTTGTTGCCGACATAGATCACCATGCCGGGTTTCGCGCCCTGCGGCTTGCTGACGTGGCGCACCAGCGTGTAGTCCACCGCGACGTTCGAAGAACCCCTTCCGCGGCTGTAGCAGGCGGCGAGCATGGCCGCCTGCGCGACCGCCGCCGCGGTGGGCTCGCGGCCCTGCAGCGACAGGATGACATGCGAGCCGGGGATATTCTTGGTATGGAACCACAGATCCGTCTTTCTGGCCTGCTTCAGGGTGAGATAGTCGTTTTCCCTGTTGTTCCGGCCGACCCAGATGGCAAAGCCGTCGTCCGAACGGAAATGCATGGGGCCGATGGACGCCTGCTGCCTCTTCATGTCTTTTCTGGCCCGGATATACCCCTGCTCCGCCAGCTCCGCGCGGATTTCGGAAAGATCCTTTTCGCTGGAGGCGCGGCTCAGTTCTTCAAACACCGTGTCGAGGTAGGCGAGGTCCTCTTCCGCCTGCTTTATCTGTACCGTTAGGATTTCTTCCGCCGTTTTTGCCTTTCTGTACTCTTTGTAATACTTCTGCGCATTCTGCGAAGGCGTCAGCATCGGGTCGAGGCGGATCGTCACGGGCTGCGACTCCCGGTAAAAATCTTCCAGCTGGACGCTGGCCTGCCCTTTTTGCAGGCGGTAAAGATTGGCGCTCAGCAGATCCCCGCAGACGCGCCATTCGTCCCGCTTCGCGCATTTTTCGAGATCGCCGCGCTGCGCATTGATCTTCCTGCTCAGCCGGTCGGAGGCGGTGGTCAACACCCGCAGCAGGTCCTGCGAACGGACGCGCATCCGCTCGATGCGGTCGCGTTCCCCGTAGAACCCGTCCAGAAGCTCGGAAAAGCTGCCGAAGCGTTTCAGGTCCGCGGCTCTACCGTACTGCTGAATGGGCAAAAAAGAAAAATCCAGCGGCTTTTTATTCTGCGCCACCGCCATGTAAGGGACGCCGTCCGCGTTTTTGACGGTTTCCGCCAGCCTGCCGAGGAAAAACAGCAGCCGTTCCCGCAGCTCCGGCGTCATGTCGCAGATTTTCAGGTCGGCGCCGCGGCCGGTCAGGTGCTGGATCTCGCGGCAGACAATGGGCGAAACGCCCTGCACGCTCGAAAGCAGCGCCTTTGAAAGCTCGGTCCCGGCCGGCACGGCCAGCACGCGCGCGGCGATTTCTTCCCGCGCGGCCGTCAGCAGGCAGAGCTTGTTCTGCGCCGGCGGAAAACGGTAGGCAAGGCCGGGCAGCACGAGCCGCTCCGACGACATCTCTGCGTCGACGCGTTTGAGGGCGTCGATGATTTTGCCCTCGCCGTCCACCAGAATGATGTTGCTGTACCGGCCCATGATTTCGACGGCAAGGGTCAGCGTGACTTCGTCGCCCAGCTCGTCCACCGCATTGAAATCGAGGCAGAGAAGCCGCTCGAGCTCCGGCTGGCGCACGGCGGCGAGCCTTGCGCCGGAAAGCCGCTTGCGCAGCAGCATACAGAGCATCGGCGGCTCTTTCGGATTTTCCGGAACGAGGCGGGTGAAGTTGATGCGCGCGCTGTTGGCGCGGGCGGAAAGCAGCAGCTTGCCCGCGGCTTCGCGCGAGCGAAGCGAAAGAATCAGCTCGTCGCGGTTCGGCTGGTAAATTTTATCGACGCGGGCGCCGAGGGCGACGCCTTCGATTTCTTTTTTCAGATGGTGCAGGAAAACCCCGTCAAGAGCCATTTGTGTTCCTCCCGGAAATCTGCAGATATTTTGCGGGCCGACGCGAGCTTTCCGCGCGCGCGAACGACACGTCCGGAAAGCGCTTCCGCAGCCGCTCCAGCAAAGGCCGGACGACGACCTCCTCCGTGTCGTAATGCCCGGCGGCGACAAGCGTGACGCCGAGGTTCGCGGCTTCAATCAGCTCGTGGTGCTTGGCCTCGCCGGTCACGAACGCCTGGCATCCCCTTTCGGCGGCGTCGCACAGATAGTCCGACCCCGCCCCGCCGCAAAGGCCGACGGCCGTGACCGGCCTGCCGCCGTCCGCGTAAAACAGCCCGTCACAGCCGAGCGCCTCCCCGACCACGCGGGCAAATTCCTCCGGCCCGTATTCCCGGCCGGTCTCCCCCATCAGGGTTTCGGCGAGGCCGGAATCGCCGTACGCCTTCAGCGCGCGCACGTTCTGGAGCCCGAGCCGCGCGGCAAGGCAGCTGTTGACGCCGCCGGAAGCGACGTCGAGATTGGTGTGCGCGCAGATTGCCGCAATGCCATACCGGGCGAGCAGATAAGGGGCGGTCTGCGGCCGCAGGGAGCGCAGGGGATGAAAAATAACGGGGTGATGGCTGACGACGAGCTGCGCGCGGCTTTCCGCCGCCTCGCGTACGACGTCCGGCGTGATGTCGAGCGCCAGCAGCACCCGTTCTACGGGTGTGCCCTTATCGCCGGCCAGCAGGCCGGCGTTGTCGAAATCCATCGCCAGGCGGAACGGCGCAAAGCCGTTGATCAGTTCGTAGATATCCCCCACCGTCGTCACAGAAATTCCCCCGTTCTACTTTATTTTTCCGCGTTTTGCAGCATTCTTGCAATTTTTTCACAGACGCCGTCCAGCTCTTCCGCCGCCTGCCGGCCGCCCCGGTGGCGCAGCCCGCCGGCCTTCTTCCGCAGAGAGGCCAGCCGCTTCGCAAGATACAGACGGCCCGCCGGCGAATCGGCCGAAACGCGGCCGATATACGGGTAAAGCTCGTCCGCCGCCCGGTTCGCCGGGTCGTACGCGCACAGCATGACGGCGTAGACGTGGCCGTCTTCCTGTGCCGCCCGCTCGCGCAGGACGGCAAAGCCCTCTGCGGAAAGGCACCGCCTGAGGTCCTCGGCGGAAGTCATCGGCTGCAGAATCAGCCGCTTGTGCGGATCCTTGAGCCACGGCGTCCTAAGCAGGATGCGCGACACCAGCATGCCGCCCATCCCGGCGAAGACGACGTCGTCCGCCTCCTCCGGCATGACGGCGTCCAAGCCGTCGGAAAGGCGCGCCGTCACGATGCCGCCGGCCCCGTACCGCCTGATGTTTTCTTCCGCGCGCAGGAGCGGACCGGGGCGCACGTCCGACGCGACCGCGCTCTTGATGCGCCCCTGCAGCGCGAGCCAGACGGGAAGGTAAGCATGGTCCGTGCCGACGTCTGCGAGGCGGCCGCCCTCCCGCACCATGGAAGCGCAGAGGGAAAGCCGTTCCCCCAATGAAAATATCGCGCCGCGCGGCATGCCGTACCCCCCTTTTTCTTCGCTGCGCCCGCCGGAGCCGCACGCAACGAAACGGCCGCCCCCCCCGGCGGGGGGGGGGGGGGGG
>JAEZCC010000008.1 GCA_023412715.1 Bacillota bacterium | reverse complement strand
TTTTTCGCGCCGATGGAACGACGTATGCCGCCAGTCAACGCTGCGGATAAAACCCGCTGGGCTTTTCCGACAGATTAATCATGATATTCTTCATCTGGGTGTAGTGATCCAGAATCACCTTATGCGTCTCGCGGCCGATACCGGACATCTTGTAGCCGCCGAACGGCGCCCCCGCGGGGATGGAGTTGTATGTATTCACCCACATGCGCCCGGTCTGCACGGCGCGGGAAACGCGGAGCGCCCGGTTAATGTCGCGGGTCCAGACCGCGCCGCCAAGGCCGTAGACGCTGTCGTTCGCCATGCGCACGACCTCTTCTTCCTTCTTGAATTTAATCACCACGGCGACCGGCCCGAAGATTTCTTCCTGTGCGACGCGCATGTCGTTGCGCACGCCGGTCAGAAGCGTCGGCTCCATAAAGAAGCCTTTGTCCAGCCCGTTTTCCGTGATTCGCTTGCCGCCGCAGGCGACCGTCGCCCCTTCCCTGACGCCGATATCCACATAAGAAAGCACTTTCTTCATCTGGGCCGCGTCGACCAAGGAGCCGAGCTGTACGTCCTTTTCCCACGGAAGGCCGACCTTCACCTTTTTGAAGGCCTTCGACGCCTCCGCTACGAAACGGTCGTAAATATCCTCCTGCACAAAGACGCGTGATCCCGCGCAGCAGACCTGCCCCTGGTTGAACAGGATGCCCATCTGGACGCCATCCATCGCCATCTCCCAGTTGCAGTCTGAGAAGAAGATGTTCGCGGACTTGCCGCCGAGCTCAAGAGTCGAGGGGATCAGCTTATCCGCGGCGGCGCGCGCGACGGAAAGCCCGACCTCCGTGGAGCCCGTGAACGCCAGCTTGCGGAAGCGCTTGTTTTCCAGCATGTAATTGCCGGACCTGGAACCCTTGCCGGTGATGATATTCAGAACGCCGGGCGGAAGGATGCCGTCTGTCAGCTTCGCCAGCTCCAGCACGCTGAGCGAGGTCTGGCTGGAAGGCTTCAGGACGACGCAGCATCCCGCGGCAAGCGCCGGCGCAAGCTTCCAAGCGGCCATCAGGAACGGGAAGTTCCATGGCACGATCTGCCCGACCACGCCGATTGGCTCCCGTAGGATCAGGCTGAGCGTCTGGTTGTCGAGCATGGTGGCCGAGCCCTCTTCCGCGCGGATGCAGGCGGCGAAATAACGGAAATGATCCGCCGCAAACGGAACGTCGACCAGCAGCGTTTCGCGCAGTGGCTTGCCGTTGTCAAGCGTTTCGATCATGGCGAGGCGCTCTTTATTCCGGTCGATGACATCCGCGATTTTCAGCAGCAGTTCGGCGCGCCGGGCCGCGGTGGTGTCCTTCCAGCCGCCGTTCCACGCCGACCACGCCGCGTCCAGCGCACGGTCAACGTCCGTGCGGCTGGCCTCTTCGCAGGTGGAAAGGATCTCTCCGTTCGCGGGGTTCACCGCCTGAAAGGTCTGTCCTTCGTCGGACTCGACCCATTTCCCGTTTACATACAACCCATAGTGGTCGTCAACATACTTTTCCATTGTAAGAACCCCTTTCTTTGTTTTGCATCAGTATAAGACTTTTTTCCGGGATTGTAAATATTAGATAATAAAGTAGTTTTTTTAACGGGTATTTTTGTAAGTTTGATAAAAAACAATCAAATTTTATCCCGGCTTCGCCGCCGTTCGACATTGCCTTGCCGGACAGAAAAACCCGGAAGCGCCAGAAGCGCTTCCGGGCCGGATGAGGCGTTTCAATTTTTTCGTCACAGGATGATGCAGATGAGGCCGTTGCAGCCGTCGTTGATGATGCGCTCGATCGTCTCGCGGACCTTATCCCGCGCGTCCGCGGGCATGCGGTACAGCTTGTTGTGCAGGCCCTCGTTGACGAGCTCGTGCAGGCTCTTGCCGAAAATATTGGACTCCCAGATCTTCGAGGGATTCGACTCAAATTCCTTCAGGATGTACTCCACAAGCTCCTGGGACTGCTGCTCGGAACCGACGATGGGCGTGATCTCCGTCGTGATCCTCGTTTTCATCATATGGATCGAAGGGGCCGCCGCTTTCAGGCGGATGCCGTACTTCCCGCCCTGACGGATGATCTCGGGCTCCTCGAGGGTAAGCTCGTCGATTTCCGGCATCACGATGCCATAGCCCGTGGACTGGACGTCTTCGTAGGCTTCCCGGACCCTGTCGTATTTTTTCTTCACCTGGGAAAGATTCATCATGCAGTCGAGCAGGTCCCCCTCGTCGGTGATTTCAAGCCCGGTCTTTTCGCCGAGCACCCGGTAGAAGAGATCCTGCTTCAGGGAAAGCGCAACGCGGGCGTGGCCGGTGCCGAGCTCGAACGACACGGCCTTCGCGTCCGTGACATATTCGCATCTTTTCATATCATCCGCGATCCCCTCCACCTCGCGGATGCGGGAAACCTTAGAGGCGGACTCCTGAATGGCCGCGTAAACGGAGGAGCGGAGCCAGTGCTCCTTTTCGAGGGAGGAGAGCCAGCGGGGCATTTCGACCCGGATCTCCTTTACGGGGAATTCGAACAGCACCTTTGCAAGGATGGCGCGGATCTCCTTTTCCTCCATTCTGAGACAGTTGACGGGCAGAACGGGGACCTCGTATTTGTTCTGCAGGCGGTTCGCGAGCGAGGCGGCTTCCTCCGTCGAGGGATCCACGCAGTTGAGAAGGACGATGAAGGGCTTGCTGATCACCTTCAGCTCGTGGACCACCCGCTCCTCCGCCTCTTCATACTCCGTGCGGGGAATGTCGCTGATGCTCCCGTCCGTCGTGATGACGAGGCCGATGGTGGAGTGCTCCGTGATGACCTTTTTCGTTCCCACCTCGGCAGCCATGTTGAAGGGGATCGGCTCGTCGAACCAGGGAGTCATGACCATGCGCGGCGCGTCGTTTTCAATGTAGCCGATGGCGCTGGGCACGATATATCCGACGCAGTCGATCATGCGC
>JAEZCC010000042.1 GCA_023412715.1 Bacillota bacterium | reverse complement strand
GGGCACGCGTAACGCGGGGGTCATGTCCGTTTTCGTCCTTCACGCCGGCTTTTTTGCATCATGCGGGTTCACTGGGGCAGGTGGGAAGCAATCTCGCGCATGGTGGGCTCGGTGTGCGTCAGCTTCTGGAAGCGGTGCACGTCCTCGTCGTTCGGCATCAGCGCGGCAAGCTGCGCCGTAATCTGCCCCGCGTGGGTCAGGTCACCCCGGGCAATCAGGCTTTCGATATTGCTTTTGACCTGCTTTGCGAGCTCGGCGAACTCCTTCGCCTTGGCCTCCTGCTTTTTCTGTTCCTCTTCAAAGCGATCGAGAAGGAGCTGGACCGGCTTTTCCATCGCTGGATATTCCCGCAGGGCGGCGCGCAGCCCCGAAATGTATGCCATGCCGTCGCCGCGGTTCCGGGCGGCAAAAGCGGAATTGGCCTGACAGGCGAAGCGGACCGGCCGCGGCAGCGAGGGAAGCGACGGTTTTGCGAGCATCTCCGGAAGATAGGTCGCGCGGATCAGCTTCATGAAATTGCGTATGTACACGTCGCACAGCTTCAGGCAGCGCTCCGGTTCGTCGCTTTCCGCCGCGCAGAGCACGGCGCGCTCCAGGGCGCAGGCCATCCAGCGAAGGCCGACCGCATTCTGAAAAGAGTACAGCTCCGCATATTTCTCCACGGTTTCCGGAAGCTCGGAATGCGCCAGCCCGGCCCGCAGGGCCATCGCCGGAAAATCGTCCGCGTCCGCCTTCAGCAGCAGCGGCATGACGTTCTTCTCTTCCGTCATGGCGTAGTACAGCGCGTCGCCCGCATAGGCGGGCAGCTTTTCCGCCGTCTGCGCGAACCTGCCCAGAAACTCGCGCGCCTGAACATGGTCGCCCTCGTCCTCCGCCTCGCGCAGGCGGCACAGCAGCGCATAGGGACCGAGATCCATCTCGGCCAGGGCGCGCCGGATCTTCCGCTCCTCGTCCGGGTGCCCCTGCTGGTAAGCCTCCGCAAAATCCGCAAAGCGGTCTTCCCCGTCCGCTGCGGCGGCGGAGAGGTAGGCTTTGGAATAGTCGGCCAGCAGGGAGAAGTCGTCCGTTTTGCGCACCAAGTCGAAGCACAGCGGCAGGCTTCCGTTTTCCGCGAGGGATTCTGCGGAAAAATCCAGCCGCCGGAACGTGCGGACGGCTTCCCCGTAATCTTCCAGAAAGCTGTACGCCTGCGCCAGGTTCATCAGGCAGCCTTCCCTCGCTTCCGCCGTATTGTTCCGGAAGAGCGCAAACATCAGCAGCGTCGTGTCCATCTTCCCTGCCGTATAGTCGTCGTAAAGCTGAAGGTAGCTTTCGCCGTATCCGACCGACCTGCGGTACTGCTGAAGGCGCAGGGCCGCAATCTGCGCATACCGGGAAATCTCCAGGTGGAAGACGTTCCGCACGGTCTCGGAAGCGAAGAAAGAGTCCGTCTCCTCCATCACCCTGGCGTAGCGCTCCGCCGAAAAATAAGCGCCGATGAGATCCATCACAAATCCGAACCGGCGCTCCCGGAACGGCAGGCTCTGCGACAGCTTCAGGCCCTTTTCCGCATAGCGGACCGCCTGTTCGGCCTCGCCGATGAACATGCACTGCTCCGCCATCTGGGAAAGCGCCTTCAGATCCTCCGGATCCTCCTGAAGCTCGCTGAGGAGCAGATCCTTGTTGCGGCGTATCTTCTCTTCGCGCTCGGCCTTGCTGCGGAACAGATAGCCGTAGTGGTGCACAAAAACGCCGAGCATCTTCGTCGGGAGCCGGCGCTGGATATCCTCGTGGATCCGGTGCTGGAATTGGATGCCCGGATACATGCGGTACATTCTGCAGGCGTGGAAATCGTTGTATTTTTTGCCTTTCCAGTCGTTGTAGTTGCGCACGACATAGCTGCCGGTCCAATATTCGTCGCACTCGCCGCTGTTGAAAAAGCGCGCCAGCTCCGCCGTGTCTTCAAACCACTCGTCGGCGTCGAGGAACAGAAACCATTCCCCCTTCGCCGCGAAAAGCCCGGTGTTGCGGGCGGCGGAAAAATCGCCGCACCAGTCGAAAAAAAGGACGTTGTCGGTATATTTGCGGGCGATCTCGATCGTACGGTCGGTCGATCCGGTATCCGTCACAATCAGTTCCGACGGCACCTCTTCCCTCAGCCGGCTGAGGGAAGAAAGGCACCGGTCCAGCGTTTTTTCGGCATTTTTTACAATGAGCCCAATAGTCAGCCGCAGTTCATGACCGTGGAAAGGGTCTTTCCCCGCGCCGCCCCGGACATATGCTCTCATAATTTTCTCTCCCCCGAATCGTCAAGGATCCCGTTTGTGGTGTTTAAATCTGCTGAAACGCCCGTTCATTATATCGGACGGCCGGTCGGAATGCTTAGGCGGCCGCCGCGGCCCCTCCCTCTTACATTCCGTGCGGGAATGTAGTATAATTTTGGGGGATTCCGGGAAGGGGGAAACGGCGTGATCCGCATCAGCGTGTGCATGATTGTAAAAGACGAGGCGAAAAGCCTGCCCCGGTGCCTCGACAGCCTCTCCGGCATTGCGGATGAGATTATCATAGCAGATACCGGCTCCCGCGACAATACCAAACAGGTCGCCGCGGGATATACCGACAAAATTTTCGACTTCGCCTGGACCGGCGACTTCGCCGCGGCAAGGAATTTCGCCTTCTCAAAGGCGGCGATGGATTTCATCTATTCCGCGGATGCCGACGAAATGCTCGACGCCGAAAACCGGCGGCGCTTTCTGCTGCTGAAGCAGTCCCTTCCCCCCGAAACGGACGTCGTCCAGATGAAATACACCAACCAGCTCTATTATAACACAACCTACAATTTTGACACGGAATACCGCCCGAAGCTGTTCCGGCGCCTGCGCACCTTCCGGTGGACGGGGCCCGTGCACGAAACCGTCGAGCTGACGGCAAGGGTGTGGAATTCCGACGTCACCGTCATCCATATGCCGGCCGGCGCGCACGCGGGGCGCGACCTCGCCCTGCTGCTCGCCGCCTCGCGGCGCGGGCCGCTCGACTCGCGCCTGCACCGCATGTACGCGAAAGAGCTGTTCATCGGCGGGACCGACGAAGACTTCGCCGGCGCCCTCCCCTATTTCGAGTCCGTCCTGCACGACGAAAGCCGCAGCGTCGAAGACGTGCGGGCCGCCCAGTGCGTCGCGGCCCGCGCGGCAAGGCTCAAAGGCGACGACGCGCTGCTGATGAAGACGGCGCTCAAAAACGTGATCGCCGACCCCTGCGCGGAGATCTGCTGCGAACTCGGCCATTACTACCGCGCGGCGGGCGACTTTGAAGAAGCCGCCACATGGTACTACACGGCGGCCTTCCGCGCGCAGAGCGAGCTGGACATCCGCGCCAGCGGCAAAATCCCGCTCGCCATGCTGGCGCAGTGCTACGATGCGCTCGGCTGCCCGCGGGAAGCGGAACAGTACCGGTCAAAGGCGGCGGCCTGGGCTCCCCCGCAGCCGGAGGCCGGCGGAAACGGGTAAGTCCGCTTCCGGCATATCCTGATATTGACAACGCATACTAAGTGTGATATCTTAAAAGACGGAAGTAAGTAAGCCAAAGCTAACCAGCGGCATGCCGCTGGCCGGCTGAAATAAAATTGTCTGATAAAGAAGGTAAGAATATGAGCGCGTTTCAAGATTTCAGCATCAGGGGCGTCTCCGCCATGGAGATTCTGGATTCCCGCGGCAACCCGACCGTGGAGGCGACCGTCACGCTGGCGAACGGCGTGACGGGCACCGCGGCCGTGCCGAGCGGCGCCTCGACCGGGGCTTTCGAGGCGCTGGAGCTGCGCGACGGCGACAAGTCCCGCTTCGGCGGGAAAGGCGTGACCAAAGCGGTGGAAAACGCGCAGAAGCCGCTGGCCGAAGCGGTCGCCGGCCTGGACGCAAGGGACACCGCAGCAGTGGACGCGGCCCTTCTGGCCGCAGACGGCACGAAAGACAAATCGCGCTACGGCGCAAATGCAATCCTTGCCGTTTCGCTCGCCTCCGCGCGGGCGGCCGCCAACGCCCTGGGGCTTCCCCTGTACCGGTTCATCGGCGGCGTCAGCGCCGACACGCTGCCCGTGCCGATGATGAACATCCTCAACGGCGGCGCGCACGCCTCCAACAACATCGACATCCAGGAATTCCTGATTATGCCCACGGGCGCGCCCAGCTTTTCGGAAGCGCTGCGCCGCTCGGCGGAGGTGTTCCACAAGCTGGCGGAGATCCTCAAATCGCGCGGGCTTGCGACTGCGGTGGGCGACGAGGGCGGCTACGCGCCGAACCTTTCGACAGACGCCGAAGCTATCGAGCTGATTCTGGAAGCCGTCGGCTCCGCGGGCTACAAACCCGGCAAGGACTTCGTGCTCGCCCTTGACGCCGCCGCCAGCGAATGGGCCGGCCCGGACGGCTACACGCTGCCGAAGCACAAAACGCATTACACGACCGACCAGATGATCGGGTTCTGGAAAGACCTTGTCGAAAAATACCCCATCCGCTCGCTGGAGGATCCGCTCGGCGAGGACGACTGGCAGGGCTGGGCGAAGATCACCGAGGCGCTCGGCGGAAAAATCCAGCTCATCGGCGACGACCTGTTCGTGACCAACACGCAGCGGCTGCAGAAGGGCATCCAGATCCGCTGCGCCAACTCCATCCTTATCAAGCTGAACCAGATCGGCACGCTCAGCGAGACCATCAGCGCCATCCGCATGGCCAAGCGCGCGGGCTACACCGCCGTGATTTCCCACCGCTCCGGCGAGACGGAAGACACCACCATCGCCGACCTGGCGGTCGCGCTGAACGCCGGGCAGATCAAGACCGGCGCCCCGAGCCGCACGGAGCGCGTGGCAAAATACAACCGCCTGCTCCATATTGAAAAAGAACTCGGCGGCGGCGAATTCCCCGGCATCCAATGCTTCAACCAGGGATGACCCAAAAACTAGAACGCCTTCCGGGACTCAGCTCCCGGAAGGCGTTCTTTTCATTTTGAAACGACTTTGCGCGCGGCCTTCCGCGGTCAGGCGTTCGCCTGGCGCAGGCGGAACCGGTCGAGTTCTTTCTTCAGCACGTCGGCCTGGCCCGCAAGCTCCTGGCTCGCGGCAGCGCTTTCTTCCGACGTGGCGGAATTGCTCTGCACCACGGAAGAAATCTGCTCCATCCCCTGGTCCACCTGGGTGACCGCGACGGATTCGGACTGGGAAGCCTTAGCGATCTTCTGGACCGTATCGTCAAGCTGCCCGACTTTTTCCGAAACGCCGTCGAGGCCCTTCGACGTGCTGGTCGCCAGCGCACGCCCGTCGTGAATCTTCGCAATCGTGCTTTCAATCAGATCCGCCGTGCGTTTGGACTCCTCGGCCGTCTTGCCCGCAAGGCTGCGGACCTCGTCGGCCACCACGGCAAAGCCCTTCCCCGCTTCGCCCGCGCGGGAGGCCTCCACGGCGGCGTTCAGCGCCAGGATATTGGTCTGGAACGCGATGTCGTCGATCGCCTTGATGATCTTCCCGATCTCGTCGGACGCCTGGTTGATGTCGTCCATGGCGGCAAGGAGCTTCTTCATCTGGCCGTCGCTTTCTTCCACCTGCCGGGCCGTTTCGGTAAGATACTGGGCGGCCTCGGCCGTGCGTTTCGAATTCTCGCCGATCTGCCGGGAGATCTCGGCGACGGAAGAAGTCAGCTCTTCGGTAGTGCTTGCCTGCTCGGTCGCGCCCTGCGCAAGCTGCTGCGCCCCGTTCGACACCTGCTGCGCGCTCGCGTCCAGCTGGGCCGCGGACTCGACGAAGATTCTAAAGGTCTTGTTCTGCCGGTCGAGGATGCGGTTGAACGCATCGGAGACAAGCTGAAAATCGTTCTGATAATTCCGGATGCCCGGGTGGGTGTAATCGCCCTCCGCCATGCCGGCCAGAATATCCGAAATCTCCTGAATCATCATTTTCAGCTGCTCGAACGTGCCGTTGAGCATGACGGCCACGCGGCCGATTTCGTCGTCGGATCTGTAATTGACATGCGTGTCAAGGTACCCGACGGAAAACAGCTTGGTGGCTCTTTCGATTTCTTTCAGCGGCTCGTCGACCGATTTCATGATCCGCCTTCTTAGCAGCACGGCCACAACCACCTCAAACAGCAGCAGGACCGCAAGGGCCGCCACCAGCGGCAGCCCGATTGCCCGGATGTCGGAAACGTCCTTCTGCAAGATGATTTTAAGAAGCGAAAAGATCCCGATTCCCGCCGTGAGGACAGTTCCCGCCAAAAGCATAAGAAAAGCTGAGCTCAATTTTTTGGAGATCGATTTCCCCGATGCCTGCTTGTCCTTTTTCATTGTCCGTTCCATCCTTGCAGTTTATTTGCGCAGACTAAAGTTAGAAATCGGCACTTTCACTGCAAATTGAGCGAAAAATGTCGAAACTTCATACTGTTAGTATAATTTGGAAATCGATTCCTGTCAATATTCTTTGCGCGGATATTCTGAAAAAATCCCGACTGCGCTGGAAACGGCCGCCCCTCAGAACGGCCGCTTCCTTTTCTGCATGCGGTAGGCCATGCGCACGATTGTCCTCTCGGGCAGGAACCGTTCGCAGACGCGGACCGCCTTCATGGTCGCGCCGGGGACGATGACCGTTTTGCGGGCGAACATCTTTTCGACGGCATACCGCGCGACATATTCGCTGGAAAGCCCCCTGATGCTGAAGCTGACGCCGGCGACGGAATCGAACTCCGTCCGGACGGGGCCGGGGCACAGCGCGCCGACATACACGCCGCTGCCGTCGCGGCGCAGCTCCTCCGCCAGAGCCTCCGTCAGGCGCAGGACATACGCCTTGGCGGCGTAATACGAAGACAGCAGGGGACCGGGCTGGAACGCGGCGGAAGACGCCACGTTCAGCAGATACCCCGAGCCGCGCTGCTTGAAGTCCCGGTAAAACAGCTTTGTCAGGATATGGACGGCGCGGACGTCCACGTCGAGCATCTGCAGCTCGCGGTCCAGGTCCGTCTCGTCAAACGGGCCGAACACGCCGAACCCGGCGCTGTTGACCAGGATATCCACGTTTTCCTGCTTTGTCTGCTCGTACAGGCCGAAGCAGTCCTCCCCGCGGGAAAGGTCGGCGGCGACGATCTTCGTGCCGCCCGGGAGCTCCCGCCGCAGCTCTTCCAGGCGGTCGGTCCTGCGGGCCGTCAGAATCAGGCCGCATCCCCTTTCGCCGAGGACGCGGGCAATGTCACGCCCGATGCCGGAGCTTGCGCCGGTGATAAGGGCTTTCATCCTTTTCCTTCTCCTTCCTTCAGTTCCTGAAAATCCTTTTCCAAGTAGACGAGCCGGCCCTCTTCGCGGCGCGACTCCATCAGGCTGACTTTTTCCGCCCGCATGCGCGTGACGGGAACGTCAAAAACGCCTCTGTCGCACCCCGGCGCCAGCACGGCCCGCCGCACCAGCGTCAGGTGAGGGCGAAAAGGCTGATCCTCCGTGCGAAGCCCCCGCGCGCGCAGCTGCGCGTTCAGGGCGTCGTGCAGGGCGGCCAGCGGCCGGCTTTTCTCCACCCCGGCCCAGTAGATGTCGCCGCCGCCGCGCCGGAAGCAGCCGATGCCGCCGATCTGCAGCCGGAACGGCGCGGCTCTCACCGCCCGGAGCGCCGCACGCGCGGACTCCGCCTGCGCCGGGCCGGCCTCGCCCAGGAACGCGAGGGTGAGGTGCAGATTTTCCCGCCGGGTGAAATTCCCGCCCGGAAAGCATGGCCGCATCTTTTCCATCGCGACGCAGAGGCCGTCTTTGACCGTTTCCGGAAAAAGGATCGCGAAAAACAGGCGCATCGTCTTACTCCGCGAAGCGCAGGACCTCGCCGAGGTCCTTGCGCTGCTTTTTGCGCAGGGAATCGTCCGCGGCGTACCCCACGGCAATCAGCACGAACACGCCGGCGCCGCCTTCCCCGCACAGCAGCCGGGTCAGCTCCTGTTTGTCGACCGCGCCCAGAATGCATGTGGAAAGGCCCTGCTCGGTCGCCGCCAGGCAGAACTGCATCGCAGCGAGGCCCATGTCGAACTTGGCGTACTTCTGGTCCTCGGCAGTGGCGCCGTCTTCCCGGAGCAGCGCGGCCTTTTCGGTCACCGCGACGAAAGCCGGGCACTTCCGCGTGAAGGCGTTTCCACCGAGGGCGCGCGCGCATGCCGAGACCTTCTCCAGCAGAGGCCCGCCCTCGACGGCCACAAATTCCCACGGCTGGCTGTTGCAGGCGGAGGGGGCCAGCCTGGCGGCTTCACCGCACCTGACGAGCTTTTCGTGCTCCACCGGTCTTGTCGAAAAATTCCGGCAGCTCTGCCGGGAGCGGACCAGGTCAAAAAAATCTTTCATTCAGCAGCCTTCCTTTCGCGGGGCACGCGGGCCGCTGCGCGCCGCATGCCGTCCTGTGCGCTCTGCGCGCACGTGGTTATTCTTGCTTTTTTATTATATCATAAACACATCCCGTCCGGCAGAGCCCACAGGGATTTTTCACCGCCTTACCGCGCCGGAAAGTCCTTGGCCGCCCCGCCCCGCGCCGCGGCCATTGACAGAAGGGCGGAAAGAAAATATACTTTTAAAGTGTTGGCTTCTGTCTGAAACCGCCTGTTTTTGATTTTAGGTGCAACGGAAATGCGCGCCGGCGGGACCGGCCCAAAAAACGGATGAGACGGCAGATTCAAAACAGCAAGTCCGCGGATTTTACAAACTTTGAAGGGATTGTTTTCACAGATGCCGCACCTCATGATTTTCTGCATTGTCCTGCTTGCCGTCGTATTCGATTTCATCAACGGTTTTCACGATACCGCCAATTCCATTGCGACTTCCGTTTCCACGCGGGTGCTCACCCCGCGCGCCGCGACCATCATGTCCGGCACGCTGAACTTTGTCGGCGCGCTGGTCAGCGTCAACGTCGCGAACACCATCATCTCCGGAATTCTGAACGGCCTGCCCGGGCTGTCCGTCATTGCCTCGGCCCTGTGCGGCGCCGTCCTCTGGAACCTGATTACCTGGTATCTGGCCCTGCCCAGCAGCTCGTCCCACGCGCTCATCGGCAGCCTGATCGGCTCGGCAATCGTCACGTCCGGCCAGCTCGGCGTCGTCCAGTGGGTAAATATTCTGCACAAAGTCGTCCTTCCCCTGTTCACCTCGCCGCTCATCGGGTTCGTCATCGGCTATTTCGTGATGAAGCTGCTCTATCTGATTCTCCGCACCGCTTCGCGCAGGGGCGTGAACAAATGCTTTTCAAAACTGCAGATCTGCTCGGCCGCCCTGATGGCATATTCGCACGGCAGCAACGACGCCCAGAAAACGATGGGCATCATCACCCTGGCGCTGATCAGCGGCGGCTTTCTCAAGGCGGGCAGCGGGATTCCGCTGATCGTCAAGCTGGTCTGCGCGCTTTCCATGGCGCTGGGCACGGCGCTCGGCGGCTGGCGGATCATCAAGACCGTCGGCATCAACATGATTCAGCTGGAGCCCGTCGAGGGCTTTGCGGCCGAAACGTCGGCCGCGTCGGTCATCCAGATTATGACGGCCATCGGGGCGCCCGTCAGCACAACCCACGTCATCTCTTCCGCGATTATGGGGGTGGGCTCTTCCAAGAGGTTCTCCGCCGTAAGGTGGTCGACCGCGAAAGACATTGTCACGGCCTGGTTTCTCACGATTCCTGCGTCGATGCTGCTCGGCGCATTTTTTACGTTCATTTTCCGTCTGTTCCCGCAGTGATATCCGGCGCGCGGGACACTGTAGGCGGACGCAAAAAAGGCCGGCTTTCAGCCGGCCTTTTTTAGGCGCGGGAACGGGGTAAATCAGGTATGCTGCCGAAACTGCCCGACGATTTCTTTTGCCCCGAGCATCATCATGCCGACCTCGCTGTTGCAGCTGAAAAGGGTCATGCCCCGGTCGCCGCAGCTTTGCAGAAACGGGATTTTGGAGGCGATGATGCCGCTGCGCTTGCCCGCCGCCTTCGCGGAAGCGATGACGGTCCCGATGCAGTCCGCCATTTCGGGCGTCGCAAAATTGCCCGGCGCCCCCAGATCCATCGCGAGATCGTTCGGGCCGATCAGCAGCGCGTCGACGCCCTCGACGGCGGCGATGGCGGAGCTGTTGGCGACCCCCTCGCGGGTCTCGATCTGCGCAAAGACGATTGTGCGGGCGTTGGCCTCGCGGGTGTACTGGGAAAGCGGGGGCGGGTTATAGTTTGTGTGGGCGCGCATGGTGGAAATCCCGCGCCTGCCGAGCGGCGCGTATTTCGCGTATTCCACCACCCGGCGGATGTCCTCCGCCGTGCCCGTCATGGGGACCAGAAGGCCGTCCGCGCCCATGTCCATATATTTTGTGACGCAGCCGCGGTCGATTTTCGGGATGCGCACAATGACCGGCAGCCGGATGCCGTTGCAGATGCCGATGACGGCGGCCGTCTGCGAATAGTCGAAATACCCGTGCTCGCAGTCGATAATCAGGTATTCGAACCCGGCGGCGCTTAAAATTCTTGCGACATTCGGCGTCGAAATTTCCGACAGCATGGTGCCGAGCACGGTCTCTCCGGATTCAATTTTCGTTTTTAGGGAATTCAAGAGAAGCATCTCCTTCGTCGATTTTCAGGACCATCCCGGGGTTTTCGTCAAGGCTGCGGCAGACGCCCGAACAGACCAGCGCAATGCGGAAAAGCCCCGAAAAAGCCTCGTTCGGAATGCTGGAAAGGCGGTACGGAAGTCCGGCGGCGTCGCTCGCGACCTTCAGGAGCGGAGGGGTCTTCCACGAGATTCCGCCGGAAAAGACCAGCCCGCCGCGCGGCTTTTTCCCGCTGGTCAGGGTGCGGATGCTTTCGCAGTACCGCCGCGCCATGTATTCGAACGCGGCACTGAACAGAGGCTGAATGCCGAAATTCTCCGGGCGGATGGACGAGATTGCGCCCCCGCGCAGATTTTCCGGCGTGTCGTAAAAGTCCAGATTTGTCCGCAGGCCGCGGCTGTCCTGACGGAAATCCTTCAGAACGGCGTCCCACGCCTGCTTCGGCGTCGGCCTGCCGCCGCACGCTTTCTCCATACATTCGCGCAGAAAAGAAATCAGCACGTCAAGGTTCCGGCCGCCGGGCATGTTCGAAATGGTGTTGATGTACCGGCCTTCAAAGTAGGGCCTCACCTCGTAGCCGCCCGGCACGAAGCGGTCCGAAAAAGCGGAAATCTGGGACGCGGTCGCAATGTTCACCACAATGTCGCCGGGACCGGCGGAAGAGCCGAGGATGGCCGTCTGCTGGTCGCCGTAGTCCGGGAAGACCGGGATCTCCTCCCCGCCGCACCGGCAGGTCCCGCACGGCTGGAAGTCGGCCGGGGCAATCCGCGGCATTCTGATGCCGTCGAAACGCAGCAGGGAGATCAGCCCCGCGTCCCATGTGCCCGCCGTGACGTCCGCAAGTCCCAGAGGCGCCGCGTTGGTCATATGGCAGATATTGTTCCCCGTCAGCTTCCAGATGACATACGACCCCAGCGTGAAAAGCTCGCCGGAGGGATCTCCGGCGCCCTCCGCATGCACCAGCGCGTAAAGGTTGCACAGGCCGAGCGAGGGCTTGAGATAGACGCCGCAGGATCGCATCCGCTCCGGCGGGATCCGCCGTTTCAGCAGGTCGAGCCAGCTTTCTTCCCCGCCCGGCACGCTGCGCGTGCAGCGGCTGTCCTGCCACGAGACGTACCGGTCCGGGACGCCTTCCCTGTGAAAAACGAAACCGTGCATCTGCGTGGAAAGCACAATGCCGTCGATTCTTCCGGCCGCGCTCCGGATTTTTTCGATGGTCCGCCTGACCGTGCCGGCCAGCGCCCCGGCGTCCAGCTCAAAGATTTTCGGGTCCGGATTTTTCAGCCTTCCGCCCGTCGGGAACGTGGTGTGCAAAACGGCGCGGCACGTCTCCAGATCGAAGGCGGCCGCCTTGATAAAGCTGCTGCCGATGTCGATTCCCAGATAAGTCATTCAGCGCAAACCGCCATTTCTCCGCACGAGGGATTTGCGGCGGCGGAATCCGTGCGGGGGTCCGCCGCGCCGGCTCAGCTCTTCCTTTTGAGGTGCACCGCGAAGCCCCCGACCTCTTCCCGCAGATAGGCCGAGACGATTTTGCCGTCGCCGCCTCGCTGCATGGTCGAGGGATCCAGCCCGACGCCGAGCAGGCCGAAATATCCGACCGCGCGGTCCACGCAGACGGTCTGCACGGCAATATGCCCGTGCCTGCCGAGGAACGGACCTTTGATGATCTCAATCTGCCCGCCCGCGAAATAGGAGGCCGGGTTCTCTTCCAGCACGAACCCGAACAGCTCGCCGAAACGGCCGCCGATCTGCCCTGCCTCGGCGGCATCCCCGGCGTTGATGCCGACATGCTGCACCTCAAAGCCGTACGCCGTGCGGACGGCCTCGCGGCAGAGCGCTTCAATCGCCTTGAAGTCTCCCCGCCCGACCAGATCTTCCGGGACCATCCACGAGCCGCGGCAGGCGGCCACGCAGTCCAGCGCAAGGTATTCCGGTACGTCCCGCAGGTCGATTCCTCCGGCCGGCAGGAAGCGGAGCGTTCCGTAGGCCTCCGCAAGCGATTGGACCGCTTTCGCCCCGCCGCAGAACCCCGCGGGGAAAAAACCGACCGTGTCAAGGCCGAGCGCAAGCGCGCGCTCTAGGTCCGAAGGGGTGCTGCAGCCGGGAAATACCGGGACGGAATGCTCCATGCACCACTCCACGGCCTCCCCGGCGAAGCCGGACGTCGCAATGAACGCGGCCCCGGCCAGAACGGCGGCTTCCGCCTGCCGGCCCGTGTGGATCCGTCCCGCCCCGACGACAAGCCGCGGGGCCCCGCGCCTCAGTTCGCGGACGACCTCCGCGGTGCTTTCCGCAAGCCAGGCCGCCTCGACGACCGGAATCCCTCCCGCGCACAGGGCGCGCCCGAGATCCGCCGCCTTGGAAGCGTCCGAAACGGCCGCGACCGGAATCAGGCCCGCTCCGATAATTCTATCGATATTTGTTTTCATCATTTTCTTCCTTCTTCGGTGTTATCTTTCCGCTTCGGGGGCGCTTCCATCCGGCGGCCGTGCCGCGCTTTCGATTCAGCGGAGGAGGCGCCGAAAAAAATCTTGCCTTTAGCAACCGGTACACATAGCTTTTTTTAGAAAGCCCCGCCGATTGCGGGGCCTGCAGACTCGTTTTTTATTTTTTCAGCCTTGTAGAGCCCCGGACGACCAGCTGCGCCGGAACGATCTCTTTTCGCTTCGGCAGGTTCGGGTCCTTCATCCGCTCCAGCAGCATATTGCCCGCAAGGACGCCCAGGGCGTGCGACTGCGACGCCAGAGTGGTGATGCCGGGATCGATCATGGAGGCCCAGCCCATGTTGGTCGCCCAGCCCCAGTCGTCGTACCCGCAGATGCCAATCTGCTGCGGGACCTGAAGGGCCATGGCGTGCACCGCGTTCAAAGCGTGAAGCAGCGTGACCCCGTTCGTTGTTACGACGGCCGGGGGGGCCGCGTCGCCGGCGCTTTCCGCCAGAACCGTGCGCAGGGCCGCGGACACCGACCCGCCGTCGTCCAGATCAACGACAAAAGCGCGCCGTTCCGGCGAAGGGACGTTCTGCCGCCTGAGATATTCCAGAAACGATTCGCGCCGCAGAAGGCGCGGCGAAATCTTGTCGTAAGGCTGAACAAACAGAAACTTTTTCCCGTACCCCTGCTCGTCCAGATGGGAAAGGGCGTCGTGCATCGATTTTTTACAGTCGATATAGGCGATGTCGAAATTATAGTCCATGACGAAGCGGTCGATCAGAACAATGGGCATCCCCTTGTTCGCAAGATCTATCAGAAACGGGTTGTACCGCGTCGTGGTGTTCACCAGCAGGCCGTCGACCCTCTGCGAAACAAGCGATTTGATGTATTCCTGCTCTTTCTCGTCGCTGTTGTCGCTGTTGATGATAATCACATTGTACCCGGCGGCGCGCAGGTTATCCCCCGCGCTCTTGATGATGGAAGACGAGAACGGGCTTTCGATATCGGCCACGACCAGGCCGATCAGGCGGCTTTTCTGCGACTTCAGGCTGCGGGCCAGATTGTTGGGCTGAAAGTTTGCGACCTGAATGATGGACTCGATCCGCCTGCGGGTCTCCTCCGACATATACTCGTATTTTCCGTTGATATAGCGGGAAACGGTCGTTTTCGACACGCCGGCGCTTTCGGCGATGTCGCTGATGGTAAATTTCTTGTTCGGAGGAAGCATCGCGTAAAACACTCATTTCTCAATTTCAGACTTCAGAGAAAGGAAAACGGTAAACAAACATTGTGGCTTTATTATAGATTCTCCACAAAGCAAAGTCAAGAGAAAGGCCCTGTCTTATTGCGATATTTCCTATAAATTATGACTATTTAATAAATGTATTTGTTGTAAATTATATATTTTGATGGTCTTTCTCGTAAATGCAACAAATAGTCCGGCAATAATTCGTGCTTTGTGATGAAAAGCAATTAATTTGTCGGAAAGTATGGATTTTTTATGAACGGATGCTATAATAAAATCAAACGGACTAAATTTGAACAAATCAATTATATATTTTTATTCATTATTGTTAACATAGCACTCGGAACATGGCATAGCAAGCCGATGTGGGGTGGTTTTTACATGATTACAATCCATAGACATAAATTCTGCAGAATTTGTTTACCGGTACACAAGTATTTGAACGGGAGGGGATAGACAAAGCGGGTGATGGAGACACTCATTTTAACGGAAAGTCCGCAAAATCCATACGAAATGATTTGGAGGTTGGTTTGATGGGAACACTAGGAACAGTGATCGGGGTCATTCTTCTGCTTTCTTACGTTGCTTTTGCCATTTACGCGGCCAAGGGCGGCAACCTGATGCTCGGCTTTTTTGTAATGGCGATTCTGTGGGCCGGGCTCGGGTGCATTGCCGGCCTGACCACCTGGACCACCACGGCCAAGAACGCAATCGATATCAATAACGGCATTTTCGAGCAAGGGCCGGAGCTTTGGGGAACCACGGCCGTCATCATTATTTTCGGCAGCTGGTTCGGGCGCGTTCTGGTTGAGACGGGCATTGCCAGCACGGTCATCCGCAAGTCGGTCGAGCTGGGCGGCGACCGCCCGGTCATCACCTGCATCCTTCTCAGCATCGTCACGTCGCTGATTTTCACCTCGGCTTACGGCGCCGGCGCGGTCGTCGCCATCGGCGTCATCGTATTCCCGATTCTTCTTTCCCTCGGGATCCCGAAGCCGCTTGCTACGGCGTCGTTCCTCATGTCCGTCGGCGCGGGCCTTTACTTCAACATGGGCTGGTTCAAGCAGGTCGCCGCGCTGATCCCGGACTTCCCCTACGACACGAAGTACCAGATTTTCGCCACCATCTGCTTTGCGCTGCAGATGGTCTTCACCTGCCTGATGATTTCCCTGAGCCTGAGAAAGAAAAAGCCTTCTCACGCGTGGGCCGCGCCGGCTGCGCCGACCGAGACGAAAAACGTCAACGGCCTCGCAATGCTGACGCCGGTCCTGCCGGTCGTCATGGCCATTTTCTTCAAGTTCCAGCCTATCACCGCCATTCTGTTCGCCGTTCTGTGGGCCCTGCTCTTCACGGGCAACCTCAGGAACTGGAACCGCCTCGGCGAGCTGGTGCAGAAGACCTTCCATGACGGCGTGGCGGACATCGGCCTTGTGTTTGCCTTCCTGTTCTTCCTGCAGATGTTCCTGCGCTCGGCCAAGGTCTGCGCGCCGCTGCTCGCGCCCATCCTCAAGCCGATTATGCCGCAGAACCTGTTCTTCCTGTTCCTGGTCTTCGGCATTCTGGCCATTCTGGCCCTGTTCCGCGGGCCTCTCACCCTTTGGGGCGCAGGCGCCGCGACGCTCGCCATGTTCCAGGCCATGAACGTATACCCGGCGTCCATCCTGTTCCCGCTGTTCCTCGTGCCCAGCACCACGGTGAACGGTTCCATCTGCCCGACGCAGTCCTGGTGCCTGTGGGCAATCGGCTACACGAAGACCACCGTCAAGGATTATCTGCGCCAGGTGCTTGCCTATGCGTTGATTCCCGCGTTCATTATGGAAATCGTGGCCTACTTCATTTTCGCAGCCTGACCTGCCCCGGCTGATTCCGACACGCAGGCAGCCGTGCCGCGTCCGGCGCGGCCGCCTGCGTTTTGAGCCGGAGCCCGCAGAAACCGATATTGTCGCAAAACCACTGGAAACACATTTGGAGGATTATCGATGTCAAACAGAGAAATTAGAGTCGGCATTGATGTCGGCGGTACCCACACGAAAGCAGTCGCAATCGACAATGCAACACACGAGATTGTGGGGCAGAGCGTCGTAATGACGACCCATGACGATAAAATGGGCGTGGCGGCGGGGGTCATCGAGTGCTTCAGAAACTGCCTGACCCAGAACAACATCTCACCCGACGACGTCATCTTCATCGCCCACAGCACCACCCAGGCAACCAACGCACTGCTGGAAGGCGACGTCGCCAAGGTCGGCATCGTCGGCATCGGGAAAGGCGGCCTGGAGGGCCTGCTGACCAAAAAGCAGACCGCCATCGACAATATTGATCTCGGCACGGGCAAATTCATTGAGATTGAGCCTACCTACCTGAAAATCAAGGACATGTCCGAAGAAAACGTCCGCGCCGCCGTCAAGGGGCTGGCCGACAAAGGGGCAAAGGTGATTGTGGCCAGCAAGGCCTTCGGCGTGGACGACGTGACGGAAGAGCAGCAGATTGCGGAAGAAGCCGAGCGGCAGGACATCCCCTGCACCGTCGCTTCCGACATCACGAAGCTGTACGGCCTGACCACAAGGACCCGGACCGCCGCCATCAACGCCAGCATCCTGCCAAAAATGCTCGACACGGCCAACAGCACCGAGCGGAGCGTCCGCTCCACCGGGGTCAACGTCCCGCTGATGATCATGCGCGGCGACGGCGGCGTCATGGAAGTCGGCGAGATGAAGAAGCGCCCCATCCTCACCATGCTCTCCGGCCCGGCCGCCAGCGTCGTGGGCGCGCTGATGTACCTGCGCGCGTCCAACGGCATCTATTTTGAGGTCGGCGGCACGTCCACCAACATCGGCGTCATCAAGAACGGCCGCCCGGCTGTGGATTACTCCATCATCGGCGGGCACCAGACCTACGTGAACTCGCTCGATGTGCGGGTGCTGGGCGTCGCGGGCGGCAGCATGGTGCGCGCGAGAAAGGGCGGCATCGTCGACGTCGGCCCGCGCAGCGCGCACATCGCCCACATGGAATACTCCTGCTACCACGACCCGAAGCTTTTCGAGGGCGCGAAGCTCTACTACATCAGGCCGCGCGAGAACGACCCGGACGACTACATCGCAATCAAGCTGAACAACGGCGAAAGCACGACGGTCACCAATACGTGCGCCGCCGTCGTCCTCAAAATCCTGAAGCCGGGCGACTACGCGCTGGCGAACGCCAAATACGACGCCGCCTACGCGGGGATGAAGCTGCTGGCCGACGAGGTCGGCATGTCCGTCGAGGACACGGCGCGCGCCATCCTGCAGAAATCCTGCGAAAAAATCGTCCCCGTCGTGGAAGACCTGATTGAAAAGTACAAGCTCGAAAGGGATCAGGTCACCCTCGTGGGCGCGGGCGGAGGCGCGGGCACCCTGCTGACCTTCACCGCCGACCTGATGCACCTGAAATACCAGATCCCGGAAAACGCCGAGATCATCTCTTCCATCGGCGTGGCGCTCGCCATGATCCGCGACGTGGTGGAGCGCGTCATCCCGAGCCCGACGCAGAGCGACATCGCCGCCATCAAAAAAGAGGCCGCGCGCCTCGCCATTAAGAGCGGCGCCGTGCCCGACAGCGTCGAGGTGCAGATTGAAATCGACGCCCAGTCCTCAAAGGTCAGGGCCATCGCCCTGGGCTCCACCGAGGTCAAGACCACCGACCTGCTGAAAAGCTGCAGCCCGGAAGAGCTGAAGGAGATCGCCGCAAAATCCATGGGCCTGCCGGAAAGCGACGTTTCCCTGCTGACCAGCAGCGACCTGTTCTACATCTTCGCCGGGACGAAGGACGGCAAACAGCAGATCCGCCTGCTCGACAAAAAAGGTTTCGTCAAGATTCAGCGCGGCGACGGCGACGCCGTGAAATGCAAGGCTGCCGACTGGGAAGCCCAGACCGAGCAGATGTGGAAAAAGATGCTGACCTACCGGGCGGAGATGGAGCGCACGCCGGACCTGTACCTCTGCATCGGGGGCAAGGTGCTGGACTATGCCAACACCCTCAGCCTGGAACAGCTGAAAGTCATTATGAGCACGGAGTTCATGGACGCAGAGCCGGAGGAAGAGGTCCTGATCATCGGGGCGAAGACGGAACTATGATTCGGCCGATGATGGCGGATCTGCTCCGGCTGGGCGACGCGTTCTGGGATTCCTATGCAATGTGCCGGGAACCCCTGATTGGGAAAATCACGCCGGAGCAGAAGCGGGAATTTCTCCGCGACGCCCATCTCTGCGGGGAAAAGCTGGCCGACGGCATTCTAAGCGAGGTGCCGGACGTCCGGCCGGAGGCGTACGCCGAAAGCTGCGGCGTCACGGTAGAGCACGCGGAGGAAGCCGAGGACGGCACCATGTTCGCGTGCTTCACGGAGCCGGACCGCATCACGGTGTACCAGAAAACAATTGAATCCGCCCAGGCGCTGATTGCGGAGCAGGGGCTGGAGGATATTCTGGGGGACGTCCGCGTGGAAGACGTTCTGCTTGCGCACGAGCTTTACCATTACCTGGAATACGCGCGGCCGGGCGTCTACACCGGGCGCAAGCTTCTCCGCCTGTGGAAAATAGGAAGGTTCCAGAGCTGGTCCAGAGTCGTCGCCCTTCAGGAAATCGGGGCGATGGCCTTCACCGGGCGGCTTCTGGGCCTGCCGTATTCCCCTTATGTGTTCGACGTCCTTCTGCTTTACACGCGCAACAAGCGCATGTCGAAAGAGCTTTACGAAGGGATTGTGCGGCTCGCACGGATGGGAGAGGAAAAACGATGCTGATTGCAACGGCCGGGCTGATGCTGGCGATTCTGATTGCGGCCCTGTTTCTGCTGTTTACAAGGCGCACGCCGCGGCGGGAGGGAGAACTCCTCCGGATTTATGAGCCGCGGATCACCGCGGCGCTCGGCGTCGCTCTTTTTGTGGAAGCCGGAATCGTGCTGTATTTTCTGCTGACGCAGCCGGAACGCGTGGCAAGCTCGTACACGGGCCAGGTCAACGCCTGCATTTTTCTTCTGGCGTCGACGGCATTCGGCGCCGCGGCGTTTCTGTATTCTTTTGTGAAAGTGGTCATTGTCTTTGAGGACCGGGTGGTCTATGTTTCGATCCTCGGGCGGGAAAAAAGCCTCCGCTGGGGCGAGATTGACAAAATCAAGCTCACGCAGTCCAGACGGCTGACCCTTCTCGACCGGGAGGGCGAGGGGTTCGCCGTGGGCGGCGCGGCTTCGGCTTACCGCGAGTTTGTCCGCTTCGCGAGCAAAAAAATCCCTGCGGAAGCTGGCGAAGACATTCTCGCCGGGCTGCGGACCAGCATGAAGCTGTAAGGGAGCCGGCAAAAAGTGTCGGGCCCCGCAAAAGGCCCCGGGACGCAGGCATCTGCGTCCCGGGGCCTTTTCTACCCTGCGGGCGATAAAATCTCGAAGACTTCGCCTCCCATTGCGCCGACGGCAAGCGCCTCGCCCGCTTCAAAGCGCCGCCCGGCCTCCGCGCCGCCCGACGTCCCGCCGATTGGGCCCGACACGGGGAACGGGACGGCCAGCGTCCTTTCCGCGCCGCTGTTGTTCAGCACCACCAGCAGCCCTTCCCGCTCCGTCGAGCGGGAAAATACGTACAGGCCGGTCCCTTCCACCGCCACGGTCCGGAAGCCGCCGCGTACCAGCGCCTCATGCCGTCTGCGCAGGGCAATCATCCCTTTCAGGAAGCGGAACAGCGCACCCTGCTCCGGCCGGTCCCCCCACGGCATCGGCCTGCGGTATTCCTCCTCCGAGCGCCCCTGCAGGCCGGCCTCGTCCCCGTAAAAGACGGAGGGCACGCCGACGAAGGTCATCAGAAAGAAAAGAGCCAGCTCCAGCCTCCCGACGTCCCCGCCGCACCTCGACAGGAACCGGGGCACGTCGTGGCTGTCAAGCAGATTCATCTGGGCGTACGCCATCGGCGTTCTATAGCGCAGCACCATCGCGTGAAGCCGCCGGTCGAACTGGTCGGCCGACAGGCTGCGCGCGGCGAAGAAGTCCCTGCACAGACCGGCGAAGCGGTAATTCATGGTGGAGTCCAGCTGGTCCCCCTGAAGCCAGGGCGACGCGTCCTCCCAGATTTCCCCAATCAGAAGCGCGTCGGGCTTGACCGACTTGACGGCCTCGCGGAACCTGCGCCAGAACCCGTGGTCGATTTCGTTCGCGACGTCCAGCCGCCAGCCGTCGATATCGGCCTTCCGGATCCAGTAAGTGCCCACATTGCAGAGGTACTCCGCGACCTCTTTGTTGCCGGTGTTGAGCTTCGGCATCTCGCTCACGTAGGCGAAGGTCTCGTAGCTTGCCGGGAACCCGCGGCGCACCGGGAATTCGAGGCGGTAGAACCAGTCCGCGTAGCGGGAGGCCCGTCCGTTTTTCAGCACGTCCTGAAAGGCGAAAAAGCCGGAGCCGCAGTGGTTGAACACGCCGTCCAGAATGACGCGGATGCCGTTTTTATGGCACTCCGACACCAGGCGCCTCAGGTCGTCTTCCGTGCCGAAGCAGGGGTCGACCGAAAAATAGTCGGCGGTGTCGTATTTGTGGTAGGAGGAAGCGGCGAAAACGGGGTTCAGATACAGGCAGTTGATTCCGAGGTCGGCCAGATAGTCGAGGTTTTCCAGAATCCCCTGCAGCGTCCCGCCGCTGCGGGAGGCGCAGGGCACTCCGGAACGGTCAGGCTTCCGCGCGCTTTTTCCGCTGATGCCGCGCTTCGCGGTTGCGAAGCTGTCGGGGAAGATCTGATAAATCACTGCGGAGGCCGCCCAGTCCGGGACGCTGGCGACGTCTTCCCGCCGGACATAGGCGAACTGGTAATACTCCGTCCTGTCGCACCGGGCGTCCTCATGGAATTCATCCGCATAATAGTAATACGCGCCCCCGGCTTCGTCCTCCAGGATAAAATAGTAAAACAGCCGCGGGCAGCAGCCCGAAAGCCTGCACTCGTAATAATCGAACAGTTCGTCGGAGCCCGCTTTTTCCATGGGGACCGTCCGCGCCGGGGGGGGCTCTGTCCGGCTGACCCGGTCGCCGTAGCAGAGGGAACATTTTCTGAGATCGTCCCGTTTCGTCCTCAGGCGGAAGGTGACATGGTTTTCATCGGTCGCGAAAGCATAGCAGGAATCCGGTATATGTAAAACCGCTTCTTTCAGCAAAAGCAGAAACCCCTTTCTTATTCTTTGACGCCGCCGGAGGTCAGGCCGGACTGCATGTATTTCTGAACCGCGAAGAAAATGGCCAGCACCGGCAGGGACGCCAGCAGCGACGCCGCCGAGAAAAGCGGCCAGTTGCGGGTCTGCTCCGTGGCCTGCAGGGTATAAAGCCCCGCGGCAAGCGTGTATTTGTCCGCCGTCGAGAGAAAGTTGATGGCAAAGATGTAGTCGTTCCAGACGCTGATCAGCACCAGGATGGCGGTGACGACAATCGTCGGCTTCGCGAGCGGCAGAACGACCCTCCAGATCACCTGAAAGTCGCCCGCGCCGTCAATCCGGGCCGCCTGCTCGATTTCAACGGGGATGGTGTCGAAGTACCCCTTCATGTTCCACAGGCTGAAAATCGTCATGCCCCCTGTGTAGACTATGACCAGCCCGGCGTAGGTGTTTATCATCCCCATCAGGCGCAGCAGCCTGTACAGGGCGAACATGGAAAGGATGGACGGAAAGGCGTTCAGCAGCAGAAGGACGTACAGCGTGGCGCCGCGGCCGCGGAAGCGAAACCGCGAGAACGCGTACGCCGCCGGCACGGCCACCGTCAGGGCGATGACGACGGTGAAAGCGGCGAGCAGCACGGTGTTCCTCAGCCAGAGCAGAAACGGCTGGTCGAAAAGCACGCTTCTGTAATTTGCGGAGGTGAGCTGAGACGGCAGCAGCGAAAATCCTTCGTGGAACACGCTGTTCGTCGCGTTCAGGGAGACGGACAGCGCATACAGAATCGGGATCAGCCCCGCAAGGCAGATCACGACAAAAAAGGCGTTTGTAAAAACCAGGCGCAGGAAGCGCCTCCTCGGGTTCTGAATCACCGCGCTCCCTCCTTCCGGGCCGGATTCCTGTACAAGGCGGAAAGGACGATGATGATGGCGAAAATCACGATGGAGACGGCGGCGCTGTAGCCGTAGTTGTTCGTCAGAAAGGCTTTTTCGTAGGCATATGTAATGACCGTGTGGATGTCCGCTCCCGTTTTCGCCCCCGGCTGCTGCGTCATGAGGTAGACGATGTCGAACTGCTTGAAGGTGACGAACGTCGTCAGCACGACGGCCGGCGCAATAATGGGGCGGATCATCGGGAACGTGATTTTCGTCATCCTGGTGAAGACGCCGGCGCCTTCCAGGACCGCGCTCTCGTAATACGCCCTGTCGACGCTCTGAATGGCGCCGTCCATGGTCAGGATCATGAACGGGAACGCCATCCACAGGTTGACGGCCATGCAGCAGACGAAGGCGCTGACATTGCCGTTGAGCCAGTTCACGGGGGCGAGGCCGAAAACGCCCAGCCACTGGTTCAGAAGGCCGAACTGCGAATTGAAAATCCCCAGCCGCCAGAGCAGGATGGAAACGTATGCAGGCATCGCCCAGGGGAACATCAGCAGGGTCTTGTAAAGGCTTTTCAGCGCCAGCCCCTCGCTGTTCAGAAGGACCGCCAGCAGGAACGAAACAAGCACCTGAATCGCCATGTTCAGCGCGGTCCACAGAAGGGTGCGCAGCAGCGCCGGCAGAAAGCCGCTGTCGAACACAAAAAGGGCTTTGCCGTAATTTTCAAACCCGACGATCCGCGGGTTGAACCAGTGGTAGATGTTCATGTTGGTCAGGGAGATGTAACCGGTATACAGAATCGGGAAAAGGACAATCAGGCCGATTACCAGAAGCGCCGGGAGGGAATAGGCCCATGGTCGGGATTTGTTGTTCATTTGATACACCAGCCGTTCCAAAGTCGAGGGCGGTGCCGGCCGAAAGGAAACGAAACGCCGGCATCGCCTGTTTTCAGCATTCAATCGGAAAACGCGGAGCAAAGGCCCTATTTCATTGCGGCAATCCCGTCCAGCGCCTTTTTCTGCGCGTCCTCCAGCTGGGCGCCGACGTCCTTGTTGTTCTTGTCGATGGCAGAAAGCGCGTTTTCCGTCACCGTCCACATGACGTCCATCTCGGGAAGGTTCTGCATGGGGACGGCGGTTTCGGCCGTCCGCTTCATATTCATGAGGTCCGCATTCCCGCTGACGGTGCTGTCGTCGTAGCATTTGTTGTTAGCCGGGGCCTCGCCCGCCGCGTCCGCGAGGAAGATGCCGACCTCCGGCTTGAGCAGCTGGCGCAGAACCGCGGTGACAGCGTCTTTCTTGGTGTCGGCCGAGTTTTTCAGCACGAAGACCCCCTGCACGCCGGAGTACGGCATCAGCGGCTTTCCGGTTTTGCCGACCGTCGGCAGCGCGGCGACGCCGTAGTCAATGCCGGCGTTCTTGACGGACGGGACGAACCACGGCCCCTGGATGATGGCCTGCGCCTTGCCCGCGAGGAACAGGGCGGTGTCCGTATTGTATTCCCCGTCGGCCGGCTCGTAGGCGACGAACTGCTTATGGTAGGCGACGGCGTCCTTCATGGCCTGGGTGTTCAGCTGCGGCTGCCCGTTTTCGTCGATGATGGTCGCGCCGAACGCATGCATCCACGCAGCGGCATAGTAGGCCGTGCTGTGCTGCTCCGCAAGGGCGTACGTGCCGTTCTTCGTGTTCGCCTTCATGTAGGCCAGCCAGTCGTCCGTCGTGGCCGGGACGCTCTTCATCAGCTTCTTGTTGTAAAGAAGCAGCTGGGTTTCAAAATAGACCGGAAGTTGATAGATTTTGCCCTGGTACGTGCTCGCCTTCACGGTCATGGGGATCAGATCGCCCAGCTCGGATTCCGCAATGAAGTCGGTCACGGGCGCGAGGATGCCCATCTGGGCGAAGGTCCCCGTTTTGTCGTGCGCCCACAGGAATATGTCCGGCGCGCTGGAGGGGTCGTTGCCCACGAGCTTCAGCGCGTCGCTCATGTTCTGCTTGCGCTGGAACTTGACCGTGACGTCGGGCGCCAGCTTGTTCAGCTCCGCCTGCAGCGGCTTTACGATTCCGTCTTCGGCTTCGTCCCAGATGGTGATGGTCACGGGTTCTTTCTGCGCGGCGGCCCCGGAAGAGACGGCGGGCGCGGAAGACGCAGGCGCCGCGGAGGACGCCGGCGACCCGGAATTCCGGCAGCCTGCCAGCTGCGGGAAAATCATGCACGCGGCCAGCAGAAACGTGAGCATTTTGTTGCGCTTTTTCATACTATCACTCCTAATATGTATTTTATTTAGGAAATCGGTTTCCTAAAATCCGTCTTTGTAAGATGCCTTTATGCGTTTCTTTTTCGTTTATTATAGTAGTAATATGAAAAAATATCAACATATTTTTATATAATTTACTTGACTTTTTGGGAAAACGATGTAGTATATTGGTATAACGTTTTCCTAAAAGCAAGGTGATTGCATGTCCGTCACAATCAAAGACGTCGCCCGCGAAGCGAACGTGTCCCCCTCGACGGTCTCGAAGGTCATGAACCACTCCCCTTCGATTCCGGAGCCCACGGTCAGGCACGTGCAGGCGGTCATGGACCGGCTGCACTATTCCCCGAACCTGCAGGCCCGCAACTTTGTAAAAAAGAAGACGATGAACGTCGCCTTCGTCACAAAGCTGGAGCCGCACATCGCGTTCGCGAACCCGCACATGTTCGACATTTTATGCGGGGCGCAGGAAGTGCTGGCCCGAAAAAACTACAATCTAAGCCTCGTGGGCATCCACGACCTGAGCGAGTCCACGGCGACCGCCGAACGCATCATCGCGCAGAAAAGCGCCGACGGCATCATCGTCCACGGCTCCGCCACGACCAGGGAGCTGACGGATTTGCTGATGGAGTCGAAATTCCCGCATATCCTCATCGGCAAACCGAATTTTGAAAGCCAGGCCTGCTGGATCGACACCAGCAACTTCCTTTCCGGCCAGATCGCGGTGAAGCATCTTCTGGAATGCGGCTTCGAAAGGATCGCGTTCGTCGGCGGCGCCAAAGAGGATAAGATTTCCACGCAGCGCCTGAACGGGTTTCTCTCCGTCATGGCCGACAGAAAACTGAGCGTGCCCGACGAGTTCATAAAATACGGCGACGCTTCCAGCGGGCGCAGCTTCGAGCTGATGAACGAGCTTCTGGCCTGCGCCCGGCGGCCCGACGCCGTCATCTGCGAAGACAACACCGTCGCGTTCAGCGTCACCCGGTCCATCCGCCGGCATCATCTGAAAATACCGGAAGACATCGCACTCATCTGCTTCGACAATTACCCCCTTTCGGAAATCATGGACCCCATGCCAACCGTCGTGGACATCAACGTCAACGATATGGGCATGCAGGCGGCCACGCTCCTGCTGAGAAAAATCAAAAATCCGGAGCTGCAGGTGCAGACCTTTACGACGCTGCCCGTCCTGAAGATCCGGGGCTCCACGCAGCCGCGCGGGCACGCCGGCTGAACCGCTCGGCGGAACAGTCCTCCTCCCGGCGGCGCCGGAGGGAGGACTGTTCATTTTCCGGGCGCGGCCCGTTAAAATGGGTTATAAGAATATGTTGCAAAAATGCCCGATCAGGGATATACTTAATAAAGTGAATTGATAAAAACGGTTAAGGAGTATTCAAATGGCGCAGCGACGTACAAACAGTGCCAGCCTGAAAAAAGTGAACGGCAACCGGATCTTCAAGCTGATCTACCAGGAGGGCGTCATCTCAAAGCCCGAGATCGCCTATCAGCTGGGCATCAGCCTTCCCACCGTCATGCAGAACGTCAAATCCCTGCAGGACGAGGGCCTCGTCGAAGAAAGCGGGACGCTCGACTCCACCGGCGGGCGGAAAGCCGTGGCCCTCACCTGCGTGAAAAACGCCCGGCTGGCCCTCGGCGTGGACATTACGCTGAACCACATCAGCGCGGTGCTGGTGAACCTGGACGGGACCGTCGTGAAAAGCATCCGCGAGAAGATCCTCTACCAGAAGACGATTGAATACGCAAGGGCGCTCGGCGCGATTGTAGACCGCTTTGTCGGGCAGTCCCAGGCGGACCCGAAGGCGATTCTGGGGATGGGCGTCTCCGTCCCCGGGATTCTGTCGACCGACGGGCAGATTCTGCTCGATTCGCACGTGCTGCAGATACAGAATGTGAAGTGCGCGAATTTTGTTGAATTCTGCAACTACCCCAGCATTTTCTGCAACGACGCGAACGCCGCCGGCACCGCCGAAATATGGAACAGAAAATCCATTGAAAGCTGCGTCTACCTTTCCCTAAGCAATTCGGTGGGCGGCGCCGTCCTTCTGAACAATAAAATCTTTCAGGGCGACAACCAGCGCGGCGGCGAGTTCGGGCATATCACCATTGAGCGCGGCGGGCGGAAATGCTACTGCGGGAAAAGGGGCTGCCTGGACGCCTACTGCAACGCGTCGGTCCTCTCGGACCTGACCAACGGGGACTTGGCGGATTTTTTCAGGCTGCTGCGCGAGGGCAACGCCAAAGCCGCCTCGGCCTGGGACAATTACCTCGACTACCTTGCGACCGCGGTCAACAACCTGCGCATGTCGTTCGACTGCAGCGTGATTCTCGGCGGCTATGTCGGGGCCTATATGGAAGATTACGTGCTGGAGCTGCGCAGGCGCGCGGCCGAGCTGAACACGTTCGAAGAGGACGGAAGCTACATCAAAGTGTGCTCTTACCGCACGGAGGCCTCGGCGGTCGGGGCGGCCCTGATGCACATTGCGGCGTTCATCGACCAGATCTGCTAGGCCCGCGGGAGCTTTTCCCGCGCCTGAAAAAAGCACAGCGCTCCATCGGGAGACATCTGAAATACGAATTCAGGTGCCTCCCTTTTTGTGCGCCCGGAGCCGCCGGTCAGGCACGTTTTCCGCCGGCCGCGCGCCTGGCGGATCCCCGCGCGGCGATCGGCTGTGACACAATATCTCATGGAAATCAATTTTTTTTGTGTAAAACGTCTTGACAAACCGATGGAATCCATGTATTATCAAGTTAATCTTTATTAATCTATTTTAATAAACCATTTAATTATCTTAGCTGTTTTCATCCACTTGAAAGGGGAACACATGTCATGCAAGGTAAAATGAAAGTCGCAGTTATGAACGGAATCGGTAAAATGGGGTTTGTCGAGCGGGACATTCCCCGCCCGGCGGACGGCGAAGTCCTCGTCAAGCTGGAATATGTTGGCATCTGCGGCTCGGACCTGCACTACTACGAAAACGGCCGCATCGGTGATTATATCGTAAAGCCGCCGTTCGTGCTCGGCCATGAGTCCGGCGGCACGGTTGTGGAAGTCGGCGGAAACGTCAGGCACCTGAAGGTCGGCGACAGGGTCGCGCTGGAGCCGGGCAAAACCTGCGGCCACTGCGAGTTCTGCAAAACGGGCCGGTACAATCTCTGCCCGGACGTCGTCTTCTTTGCGACGCCGCCCGTCGACGGGGTCTTTCAGGAATACGTCGCGCACGAGGCCGGCCTCTGCTTCAAGCTGCCGGAAAACGTAAGCACCATGGAAGGCGCGCTGATCGAACCGCTGGCGGTCGGCTTCCACGCGGCGAACCAGGGGGGCGCGCACGCGGGGCAGACCGCCGTCGTGACCGGGGCCGGGTGCATCGGGCTGGTCTCGATGATGGCCCTGAAAGCGGAGGGCGTTTCCAAAGTCTACGTGGTCGACATCATGCAGAAGCGGCTGGACAAAGCCCTCGAGCTGGGCGCCGACGGCGTAATAAACGGGAAGGAGCAGGACGCGGTCAAAGCCGTGCTGGACCTCACGGACGGGAACGGCTGCGACCTGGTCGTTGAAACGGCCGGGGCGGAAAAGACGACGCAGCAGGCGGTACATATGACGAAAAAGGGCGCCACCATCGTCTGCGTGGGCTACAGTGCGACGGGAATGATCACGCTGCCGATGAGCCTGGCCCTCGACAAGGAGCTGACCATCAAAACGGTTTTCCGCTACAGGCATATCTACCCCATGGCAATCGAGGCGGTTGCGGCCGGGAGGGTCAACCTCAAGGGAATCGTGACCAATATCTTCGATTTTGACGACGTCCAGAACGCGATGGATTCCAGCGTGCGCGACAAGGCGGATATTGTCAAAGCAGTTGTAAAGATTATGAAGTAAGGAGGGATTGCAGTTGAACCTTCAGGAACTGACGGCGGGAATCCAGCACATCGGCATCCCGACGAACGACATCGAGAAGACCGTCGCCTTTTACAACGGGCTTGGCTTCGAGACGGCACTGCGCACAAAAAACGAGGCGGCGGGCGAACCGGTCGCTTTTCTGCGCCTGAAAAACCTGACCATAGAGACCTACGAGACCCGCGCCGCAAAAAACCGGGCCGGGGCAATCGACCACATCGCCCTGAACGTCGCGGACATTGACAGAGCGTTCCAGGCGGCGAAGGCGGAGGGCTATTCCCTGCTCGACAAGGAAGTGCAGTTTCTCCCCTTCTGGGAACACGGCGTCAGGTTTTTCACCATAGAAGGCCCGAATGCGGAAAAAATCGAATTCAGCCAGATGCTGCGAGGTGACGGGAATGTTTGACATAACGGCGGTCGGCGAGCTTCTGATTGATTTTACCCCCGCCGGCGCAAGCGATGCGGGCGACCCGCTCTTCGCCCAGAAGCCGGGCGGCGCCCCGGCCAACGTGCTCGCGGCCAACAGCAGGCTGGGCGGCCGCAACGCCTTTATCGGCAAGATCGGGAACGACGGGTTCGGGGACTTTCTTCGCGGCACGCTGGAAAAGCTGCACATCGACGTCTCGGGCCTGCGCACGGACCCGGAGATCCCCACGACGCTCGCCTTCGTGCAGCTCGACCGGAACGGCGACCGTTCCTTCAGCTTTTACCGTAAGCCCGGCGCGGACCTGATGCTTCGAAGCTCCGAGATCGACGGCAGTCTGGTTGCCGGGTGCCGCATCCTGCACTTCGGCTCCGTGTCCATGACCGGTGAGCCTTCCAGAAGCGCGACTCTTTCCGCCGTCAGGGCCGCCAGAAAGAATGGTCGCATCATCAGCTACGACCCGAATTACCGCCCGCTGCTTTGGGGGGACGCCGGGACGGCGAAAGAGCAGATGACCGCCGGTCTGGAGCTGGCAGACATCGTGAAGGTTTCCGAAGAGGAAATGACCCTGCTGACCGGGGAAACCGATCTGGAAAAGGGCTCGGCGGCGCTCGCGCACTCCGGCGCGTCGCTCGTTTTCATCTCCCTGGGCGCCGGGGGCGCATTTTACCGCAGCGGGGACCTGTGCGGGGCCCTGCCCACCTACGACGTAAAAACCATCGACACGAACGGAGCCGGGGACGCATTTCTGGGGGCGGCGCTGTTCCGCCTGCGCGGCAAAACGCTGGAGGAAATCCGCAGCCTGAAAGAAGCGGAGCTGAAGGACATCCTCCTGTTCGCGAATGCCGCCGGCGCGCTCACGACAACGAAAAACGGCGCGATCCCGGCCATGCCTTCTCTGGAAGAAATCAGGTCCTGTATGGAAACGGTCCCGCTCCTGCCCCGCGGCTGAACGGAACCCATCATAAAATTTGGAGGAGCAAAAGATGTATCTGGAAGAGTTGTTCGGTCTGAAAGGCAGAGTGGCCGTCGTCACCGGCGGCGGCCGCGGGATCGGCCAGGTCGTCGCCGTCGGGCTTGCCCGGGCGGGTGCCGAGGTCGCCGTCCTCTGCCGTTCCGGTGCGCAGGAAACCGTCGAAAAAATCGAGGCGGCCGGCGGGCGCGCCTACTGGATTGCCGCCGACGTAACGAAAGAAGAAAGCGTGGACGCCGCCTTCGCCGAGATCCTCAGGCGTTCCGGGTCGGTGGACATTATTTTCAACAACGCCGGCATCTGCATGCACCAGGGCACGCTGGAGGCGACGGTCGAAGAATTCCGCGAGGTGGTCGACGTCAACCTCACCGGCGAGTTCGTCGTGGCGCGCGCAGCCGGGCGCATCATGATTGAACGGGGAATCCGCGGGAGCATCATCAACATGGCTTCCATGTCCGGCTCCATCGTCAACGTTCCGCAGTGGCAGTGCTCCTACAACGCCTCGAAGGCCGCGGTCATTCAGATGACCCGGTCGCTGGCCGTGGAATGGGCGCAGTACCACATCCGCGTGAACAGCCTCAGCCCCGGGTACATTGCGACGCCCATGTCGGTGAACACTCCCCAGGAGCTGAAAGACGCCTGGATGCCGCTGATCCCGATGCACCGCATGGGCAAACCGGAGGAACTGGTCCCGGCGGTGCTGTACCTGGCAAGCGGCGCGTCGGGCTATACGTCCGGCAGCGACACCATTGTGGACGGCGCGTACACGTGCGCCTGAACAACCTGCAGGTCCTGTAATTTTTATATAATTCTTGTGCCATGTCAGAATTAGGAGGAGAAAAAATGAAAAGGTTCTTGTCGCTTTTACTTTCGGCAGCCATCCTCGCATTCTCTGCAGCAGGTTGCAGCACCACCAGCCCGGTCGCAGCGTCTTCCGCCGCCCCGGCATCTGCCGCATCGGCCGCTTCCGGCACCAAAACCTACCGCATCGGCTTCGCGGTCAACGACCTTACGAACCCCGTTTTCGCGAACGTCGCGACAAAGCTGAAGGCGCTCGGTGAAAAAAGCAACGTTCAGATCAACACCCTTGACTGCGGCTCCAACGCAAGCAAGCAGATTACGCAGGTCGAAAACTTCATCCAAACCGGCGTGGATGCCATCGTGATTCAGTGCTCGGACCCGAACGCCATGAAAACCGTGCTGAAAAAGGCAAGGGACAAGGGCATCAAGGTCCTTGCCTGGGACGACGACCTCGGCGACAGCGATGACGCCGCATGGCTGATCAAGAACTACGACCTAGGCACGCTGATCGGCGAGGCAGCCGCCAAGTGGATCAACGACAAGCTGGGCGGGACCACGGAAGTGGCCATCCTGAACTATCCTTCCCTGGCGATCCTTGTTGAAAGGGCGAAAGGCATCACGGACGCTCTTGCGAAGAACGCCCCGAACGCGAAAATCGTGGCGACGTCCAGCGCAATCAACACGACGCAGGGCATGTCGGCCACCGAGACCATCCTTCAGGCGCACCCGAACGTAAAGGTCATCGTCTGCATCGGCGACGGCGGCGCGGTCGGCGCGGCAGAAGCGGTCAAGGGCGCTGACAAGCTGACAGACGACTTCGGCATCTTCAGCGCCGACGCGACCGACGAGGCGCTGTCGAACATGCTCAAGGACGGCGGCATCCGGACCTCGGTTTCCGAAGGCACGACGAGCGGCGTCGCCACCGACATCTTCAACAACACCATGAAGCTGATTAAGGGCGAAGACGTCCCGAAGCAGATTTACAGGGTCCTGACACCGGTGAGCCTTACCAACGTAAAAGATTTCTACCAGAAATAAGTCCGACAATCGAGAGCGTTTTCACCGAGTTAAGCCGGCTTTTCGTCGGCTTAACTTGGTTTGCTCATTGGGCCGCCTGCCGCTTCCGCGGGGGACCGAGAGATTCCTCCCGGACGGCAGGGCCTACTTTATGAAAACGGGGTATTGCTGATGGTTGAGAAAAAGACGATTCTAAAACTCGCAAATATCACGAAAACCTATCCCGGTGTCGTCGCGCTGAGCAATGTCAGCCTGGAACTGACGGAAGGGGAAATCCACGCCCTCGTGGGTGAAAACGGCGCAGGAAAGTCCACGCTAATCAAAGCCTGCGCCGGGGCGGAAATCCCGGACGCGGGGAAAATTATAGTCGACGGAAAAGAGTTCTCTTCCATGACGCCCAAGCTGGCCGAGAACTGCGGCATCGAAGTCATCTATCAGGAGTTCAACCTGATAGACGAGCTTTCGGTCTCGGAAAATATCTTTCTCGGCAGCGAAATCAGGAACGGAATGATGATCGATAAAAAAGCGATGGCCGAAAAGTCGGCGGAGCTTCTAAAGGAGCTCGAGATCGCGATTGACCCGAACATGCTGATTAAGGACCTGACGGTGGGCTACCAGCAGATGGTCGAAATTGCCAAGGCGTTCGCGCGGAACGCGAAGATCCTGATTATGGACGAACCGTCGGCGCCGCTCACCAACGCCGAAGTCGAGCGCATGTTCACGCTGGTCGACCAGCTCAAGAAAAAAGGCGTGTCCATCATCTACATATCGCACCGGCTGGAAGAAATCTTCCGCCTGGCAGACCGCATCACCGTGCTGCGCGACGGCAAAGAAATCAAGACCATGAACACCTCGGACACGAACATCGAAGAGCTTGTGAAGCTGATGGTGGGGCACGACATCCAGGAAACCTTCCCCGCAAGGAAAGACACCGTGCAGGACGAAACCCTGCTGGAGGTGCAGAACCTATGCGGGAACGGCCTGAAAAACATCTCGTTCACCCTGAAGAAGGGCGAGATTCTGGGCCTTGCCGGGCTGATCGGCGCGGGACGCACCGAGCTGGCGGAACTGATTTTCGGCGCAAAAAAGAAAACGGGCGGGAAGATCTATTTCAAGGGCAAAGAAATCTCTCCGCAGAGCCCGAAGGACGCAATCGAGTGCGGAATCTCTCTCGTCCCGGAGGATAGGAAAAGGCAGGGCGCCGTGCTTCCCATGACCATCCGGGAAAACATCAGCATGGCCTGCCTCGAGAAAATATCCAGATTCTTTGTCGTGAACAGGGCAGAGGAAAAGAAGATTTCCCACCGGTTCAAAGACAGCCTTAGCATCAAAGCCCCGACGCTGGAGCAGACGGTCAACCACCTCAGCGGCGGCAACCAGCAGAAGGTCGTGCTGGCAAAATGGCTTGCGACGGACCCGGACCTGATTATCCTCGACGAGCCGACGCGCGGAATCGACGTCGGCGCAAAGCACGAGATCTATAAAATCATGAACGCGCTGGTGGAATCCGGGAAAACGATCATCATGATCTCCTCCGAAATGCCGGAGCTGCTGGGCATGTCTGACAGGATCCTCGTGCTGGCGGAAGGCAGGCTGAGCGGCGAGGTCGGGAAGGACAAATTCGACCAGGAAATCATCATGAGCTACGCCTCGAAAACCTATTTAAAAAACAATTGAAACGGGGAATTGCAATGAATTTTTTCAGTTTTATCAAGAAATATGCCATGTTTACGGTCCTGGTCGTAATATTCATTGTGTTTTCAATCGCCACGCCGGCGTTTCTGCAGGTCTCGAACCTGCTGGACCTGACCCGCCAGGCCTCCATGCTGGGCGTCGCGGCCGTAGGCATGACCTTCGTCGTGCTGCTGGGCGGCATCGACCTTTCAATCGGCTCGCAGATCAGCATGATCAACGTCGTCACCGCCTTCCTGATGGTCAGCGGCGGCGTGAACCCCTGGCTGGCCTGCCTGGTCGGCCTGCTTATGACAACCCTGACCGGCTTCCTGAACGGCTGGATTGTCGCCATATCGGCATCCCCGCCATTATCGTGACGCTCGCCACGCAGATCATCCTGCAGGGCGCGGCGTATAAGATCTGCGGCGGCCTTCCGATTTACGGCTTCCCGGCGAATTTCGCAATCGTCGGCCAGGGATATTTATGGATTATCCCGATCCCGGTCATCATCATGATAGTCGTCTTCCTGCTCGGCTCTTTTGCGCTGAACAAAACCTATTTCGGCAGATACTTCTATGCGGTGGGTGGCAACGAAGAGGCCTCCCGCCTTTCCGGCATCAAAATCAAGGGCATCAAGTACCTTGCGTACACGCTCTCCGGCTTTTTCGCCGGCGTGGCCGGAATCGTCATGCTCTCGCGCACCAACTCCGCGCAGCCCATCGCCGGGCAGGGCTTTGAATTCGACGCGCTGACCGCGGCGATCCTCGGCGGCGTCAGCATCACCGGCGGCTCCGGCAAAATCTCGAACGTCGTCGCGGGCACCCTGATTCTCGGGATTCTGACGAACGGCTTTGTCCTGCTGAACATTGATAGCTACACCCAGATGATCATCAAAGGGATTGTCCTGCTCCTCGCCGTGGGCTACGACTGCCTGCAGAAGAGGGGAAAGGCCAAAACGGCGGCAGCCGCCTGACCGTTTCGGGCGGCTGCCGCCGCCCGGCGGGAAAAGCCGCGCGGAATCAGGCGCGCTTTTTCCGGTAGGCGCGCACGGCCGGCAGAATCAGCAGCGCAAGGATTCCGCCGATGACCGCGGTGATCGCCTGCGGCCACGAGAACATCATGCCGAGCTTTTCCGCGACCGGGGCCTTCCGGGCGAAAAACATGGGGATAATCACCCAGACGGTCGCGCCCCACAAAAATGCCGTTTTCACAACGGCCCCCGCGACGACGCCCAGAACGCTTCTGCCGACGCCGGGCGTTTCGGAATCGGCGGGGCGGAGGAAAAACCAGAGGATCGCGACAATAATCAGGTTCCCGACCGCGACCACCGGAATCATCTGCGGAAAGGTCATCTGCCCGAACGCGTACGCGAGCAGCGGAGAGACGACGGCCGCCACGGCCGTGCCGGAAAAGCCGACGGAGCCCACGCCCACAATCAGCACCATGTTGACAAGCGAGCCGGTAAAAAGCTGCCCGGCGAGTGGGACGGATTTCGGCACGGCGAAGGTCAGCAGCTGAACGGCTGCCAGCAATGCCAGAAGCAGCGCCGCTTCGGCAACCCATACGGTCACTTTCTGATTTTTGCGATTCATGATTTTTTGCCCCTTTATTTTATCGATTCGATTCCGGTTATTTTGCCAGAGCCGTTTTTACGGACACCGACGGGACGCGCCCGAGCTTCCCCGTCATTGCGCTGATGCTGTCGTTGCTTCCGTCCACAAGGACGGAGATGACGGAAATTCCCCGCTCCCGGTAAGGAACCCCCATGCGCCCGACGATGATGTCTGAAAACCGGTGGAGAATTTCGTTGACGGCGGCGGCGGAAGAGAGGTCCTCCACCACCACGGCGACGACGCCGATTCGTTTTTCCATACATTTTCTCCTAAATAAAAATGCCCTTTCCACGCGGAAAGGGCATTTTTCATCCATTGAACAGAAAAATGGCGAAGCTCTTCCCGCTCGGAATTCTTTGCGGTCGGCAATCAAGATAAGGGCTGCTTTCGGGCCAGTGCGGCGGAAACGCCACGCGCAGCGGCCTTTTCTATCATATCCCTCTTTCTCCGCGTTTTGTCCGTCCTGCGGATTTAAGGAATATTTCCGTACGGTTTGTTTCCTCCGTCTTACTTCTTCCGCGCCCCGGAGGTTTCCAGGACCGCATGGCGCGCGTTCGAATCCGCCTTCCCGCGGAAGCACTTCCCGACGGCGGCGTCGGGGAATTTGAGCATGCAGACCCCGCATTCCTGCAGCTCGCGGAACAGCTCGGGCCTGGCGTATCTGCCGGCCGCCGAAGCGGCGCAGCCGGAGGCCTGCTTTTGCAGATATTCGCCGAAGCTGATCTGCTTGCAGGGATACTCCGCCTCCAGATTGTCGACGTCGTCGAGGAACAGCATGTCGGCGAATTCGCAGAAGGAAGCGTCCGAATCCCCGAAATCATCTTTGGAAAGCGCGTGGTAATAACTGCAGTCTTTGCACAGCATAGCCGAAAATTCCTCCCTTATTTTTTACTGTAGACCAAACTTTTAAGCGTGGCGGAAACCACCTGGTCGAAACAGGTTTCGGAATCGATATCCAGAGCTTTTTTGGCGTAGGTTTCAAGGTTCATCTTGTTTTTCGCCGCGTGGCCCGAGCTGATGCAGCCGGCGCCGCCGATGCAGCCGCCCGGGCACGCCATGCCTTCCACAAAATTGAAGTCCGCCTTTCCTTTTGAGGCTTTCAGAAGCGCGGCACGGCACTCCTCCAGCCCGTCGCACATGGCCGGCGCGACCTGAAAATCGATTTGGTTTTCCTCGAGCGCGTGCTGAACGGCCTCGGTGACGCCCCCGTGCTTCGCAAAAATCCTGCCGAAATACGTGGCGTCGTCCAGTTCTTCCTCCGGCAGTTCTTCCACCTTGACGCCCATGCCGTCCAGAAGGGCCTGCAGCTCCTCAAACGTAATCACGCAGTCGACGATCCCCTCGATCGGCTTCTGCCGGTATTCCATCTTTTTCGCGATGCAGGGGCCGATAAACACGACCTTCGCCGTCTTGTCCTTCTGCTTGATCAGCCTCGCCGTCTCGACCATAGGGGAGGCATTGCCGGAAATGCGATCGGCCAGCTCGGGGAAAGCGGACCGGATATACTGAACGAACGCCGGGCAGCAGGAAGACGTGAGAAAGCCCTTTTCCGCAAGCTCTTTCGCGTCCTTCTCCGCCGTCAGGTCCGCGCCGAGCGCCACTTCGACCACGTCGCAGAACCCGACCTCCCGAAGGCCGGAGACGACCTGCCCGAGCTTCGCGTAAGTGAACTGGCTTGCAAGGGCGGGCGCGACCACGGCATAGACGTTGAAGCTCTTCTCGCTTTTCGCGCGGCGCAGCAGGCGGACCGTGTCCAGCAGGAAGGACTTGTCGACAATGGCCCCGAACGGGCACTGCCGGACGCACATGCCGCAGCCGACGCACTTGGTGAAATCGATTTTCGCCTTGTTGTGTTCGTCGAGCGAGATGGCTTTCGCCTTGCACGCCAGGATGCACGGGCGTTCCAGGACGGTGATGGCGTTATAAGGGCATGCCTTCATGCACAGTCCGCATTCCCTGCATTTGCTGCGGTCGATGACCGCCTTGTGGTTCTGAAAGCTGATTGCCCCGACGGGGCAGGCGGCCTGGCAGCGGTGCGCAATGCAGCCGCGGCACGCCTCGGTCACATACATGCGGTCCGTCGGGCACTCGTCGCAGGCGATGTCGATCACTTCCACGACGCCGGGGGTGTTTTCATGCCCGCCCATCGCCAGCTTGACGCGCTCTTTCACAATGGCCCTCTCGCAGTAAATGCAGCAGCGCATGGTGGCGTCGGGACCCGGGACAATTTTCTCGGGGATCCCGTCCAGCCCTTCCTCCAGTTCGTCTCTGGAGGCAAGGCGGACCACCTCTTTCAGCACTTCATATTTCAGTTGCTGCACGTTGGTATCAAACAGCCTCATTTTTCCCTTGCCTTTCGATTGCTCTGCCCTTTTGTCCCGGCCGGAAACGGCATGGATTTAACGGGAAGGGCAGGCCACGGAGCTCAAAACGTATTTTGCAAAAACGTCGCCGAGATTCTCTGGCGTGACGCCGTTCACCACATTCCCGTCGATCTGCATGGAAACGCCCTCGGGACTGCAGTGCTTCATGCAGAAGGAAGCGCTGACCGTGACGTCGCTCAGATTATATTTCTCGATTAATTTCCGAAGCTCCCTCGCAATGCCGCAGGAGCCTTTCGAATAGCATGAATTTCCCACACAGATTACAATGTTCCTCATTCATTTCACCGCTCCGATATTTGGATTTTCATCGCAACTTTATCATGCGAACCGCGGCGCGTCAACGAAATCGGGCGGAAACGCGTCATTTCGGGCGGACGAAAAGCCGTTTCCGAAGGCCTGAAATCCTCGCAGGGCCCGCCGGCGCTGCGTTTCCTGCAACCGCGGCGGACCGCTCCGGCCTCAGAAAACAGTTCCTGCAAAAAACCATATTTATAATGCAGGCACCGGCGCGCGGGTCGTCCCGCGCTTAAATTTGTTTTCCCCGGGGGAGCCGCCATGATAAAATAAATCGTAAAAGCGGCGTACCGCCGATCCGTTCCTCATGTTACCATAGCGGAACGCACCGCGGATATGTTATAATGGTTGCAGCGGACCCGTCGGCAAGAAATTTTTTGAAAAATTGGTGTGACCAGTATTTTCCGGCAAGATGGTGAAATACGATGGAAGATATCATCCGGCTCAATAAATCGAACTGCAAAAACTGCTACAAGTGCATCCGGAACTGCCCCGTCAAATCAATCGCGTACCGGGACGAGCAGATCCATATCATCGGCGACGAATGCATCTACTGCGGCAACTGCCTGCTTGTCTGCCCGCAGAACGCAAAATCGATCAACAGCGACCTGCCGAAGATAAAAAAAGCGATCGATGCCGGCGAAAAGCTCTATGTTTCTCTGGCGCCGTCTTACATTGCGGCATTCCCGCAGTGCGGGATTCTGAAAATCTCGGCCGCGCTCAAGCAGCTCGGCTTTGTGCACGTGGAAGAAACCGCAATCGGCGCCGAGCAGGTCACCCGGGAATACGAAAAGCTGATCCGGAAGCGCCGGATGAAGAACATCATCACGTCGGCCTGCCCCTCGGTCAACCTGCTGATTGAAAAAAATTACCCCTCCCTCATCCCCCAGCTGGCGCCGGTGGTGACGCCGGTCATCGCGCACTCCCACATGATTAAGGAGATTTACGGCGTGCGGGCAAAGGTCGTGTTCATCGGGCCGTGCATCTCAAAAAAATACGAATGCATCGACCCGGACAACGGCGGCTCGCTGTTCGCCGTTCTGACCTTCGACGAGCTGGATCAATGGTTCCGCGGGGAAGCGATCGATTTTTCGAAGCAGGACCGCAACGGCAGGACTCTGAGCAACACGCTGCCGCGGTACTACCCCGCCCCCGGCGGCATTATCAAGAACCTGCTGCGCGAAGAGCGCAGAACGTACGAATGTCTGAGCGTCGACGGGGTCGACCGCTGCATTGAAATTCTGGACTCCGTCGTGCGCGACGATCTTTCCGGTTACTTTTTCGAGATGAACGCCTGCACCGGCGGATGCCTCGGCGGCCCGGCGCTGAGAATGATGCACGTCGGTTTTCTAAAATCCAAGAACGTGCTGATTCAGAACGTAAAGCTCCAGAACGAGGCCCCCGCCGCGCTCACGGAGGGGATCGACGCGCAGTTCTCGAAGAAATTCCGCACGCGCTCCGGCAGAAAAGTCGTCATCGACGAGAAAGAGATTCAGCGGGTCCTGGCTGCGACGGGAAAGACCTCGCCGGAAAAAGAGCTGAACTGCGGCTGCTGCGGGTACAACACCTGCCGCGAAAAAGCAATCGCCGTGCTGCAGGGAAAGGCCGACATCCGCATGTGCATCCCGTACATGCGGGAGCTTGCGGAAAGCATGTCGAACGCGGTCGTCGAGAACGCGCCGACCGGCATCCTGATTATCAACGCCGCCCTGAACGTGGAGCAGTTCAACCCTTCGGCGGCGAAGCTGCTGCACCTGAACGAAAAGTCCGTCGGCCGGCCGATCCAGCACATCCTGCCCAGCCCCGATTTTGAAAAGGTCCTGGCGACCGGGAAAAACATCCTGAACCACAAGCAGAATTATAAAAATCTGAATCTGATCGTGAGGCAGACCGTCGTCCTGGTCGAAAACAGCAGCCTGCTGTTCATTCTTCTGGAAGACATCACGCATGAGGAGCGGATGCTGGAAAACCAGCGCCGCACTACCGAAGAAACCGCCGCGTTTGCGAAAGAGGCAATCAGCAAGCAGATGCGGGTGGTGCAGGAGATCGCCAACCTTCTCGGCGAGACCACCTCCGAGACGGAAGTGGCGCTGCACCAGCTGACCAAAAACATCATGCCGGAGGAAGGGGAAAACATTGGCCGCTCAAATTGACGTCTGCGGCCGGTGCGTAGGCCGATCCGGGGAAAAGCTGTGCGGGGACCGAATTGAAATCGTCCGCGGCGAAGCCGGCGTCACCGCCATGCTGGCCGACGGCCCCGGCGGGGGCGAAAAAGCGGCCATTCTGGCCTCGCTGGCCGTTAAAATGATGCTGGCGATGCTCGCCCGCGGGGAACCGATCGAAGAGATCGCCGGCATGATTGTCGAATCGCAGCCCGCGGGCAAAAGCGAAAGCGTCGGCTATTCCGCCTTCACCATCGTGCAGATCATCCCCAGCGGAACGATTTTCATCTCTCAGATGGAAACCCCGGACGTCGTCCTGCTCCGCCGGGGAAAACCGGTCGAACTGAAAACGTCCCGCAAAGCCCTGCAGGGCCGGGTCGTCCGCAGCGGCGTCTCGAACGTCGGCGAGGCGGACACAATCGTCGCCGTCGGCGGCGGCCTGCTGCGCGCGGGGGCGGGGCGGAACCTGCGGGGAGGCTGGAAGGCCGGGCAGATTTCGGCCTACATGAGGAACGCCTGGACGCCTGGGGTAAGCGCCGAAAAGCTGGCGCGCCTTCTGCTGTCGGCCGGCATCTCGCTGGCCCGCGGGAAGCCGGAGGACGACCTTTCGGCGCTGGTCTTCCGCGCGCGCCGGTAAAAACGGCCTGACTTGAGTGGGAACGAAACATGGCTTACAAAACATTGACGCTTCAGCTATACCGGCCCGGCAGGCGCAAACGCGCCCTGATGGACCGCGCCCTTCTGCGGTATTCCCAGGCGCTGCAGGAACTGCTCTCCCGCTGCGAGTACCGGATCGACGCGCTGGCGGAATCCGGCGCGCAGATTTCGCAGAAAATGCTGCTCACGCTGATCGACAAGAAAACGCTGAAGGATCTGAACGGCTTTCACGTGCAGCCTTTCAAGGATTCGCTGAAAATCGAATTTGCGGCACTGGCGGCGGCCTATATCGAACAAAAGCGGGCCGACCCGGCGGCGCGGTACCCGCTCGCGTACCTGGACGCGCCCCATTACCGCGCCGCCGTTTCCCTCTGCGCCGACCTCGCGGAAAACAGCGAAAAGGGCCGCCGGGAATTCGCCTCGGCCTGTTCGAAGCTGATTGACCGGGTCGGCCGGCTGCGCCCGCTATATTTCGGCAGATACGCCGTAAACCGCGATTACTGCCTGCTTTACGACAAATTCAAAGACAGGTTCTACGCAAAGCTGTACCTGCTGAACGCGGCGGACGGGTATTTCAGCAAAGCTGCCGCGGGCGGCCTGAGCCTTCAGTACGTCGCAGAGGGCATGCCGGCCATGTCGGGCCGGGACGAAAAGAAAAGATATCTCGTCGTACCGCTGGCGTTCGGGAAAAAGCAGTACGGCGACCTGAAGCGGGCCCTTGAAAATCCCGGTCTTCTTCACACCGCCCGCCTGACAAAAAGGGACGGCCGTTACTATCTGATGGTGAACATCGCCTGCGGGCTGGCTCCGGCGCTTCCCGCGGAATCCACAATGGGCGTTTCGAGGGGCTTTTTCGGCGGGCTGAACTATACGGTCTGCGGCCCCGGCGGGGAAATCCTGAAACAGGGCAGGATTTCGGGGCGGGCCGAACCGGGACAGGCCGCCTATCTCCTCTGCGGGCGGATTGTAAAAATCGCGCGGGAGAACCGCTCTCAGGTGATTCTGGAGGCGAACGGCGGAAAAAACGACCAGCTGCCGGCACGGGACGAACCGGCGCGCCGCATCTCCAACTGGCAGTACGCGGCGCTTGCCGCCATATTGCAATACAGGCTGCCCGAACAGGGGCTGCCCCCGCCGGTGGAAGTAAGCGCGAACGGGCTTTTTTCCACATGCCCGCGCTGCGCGAAGCGGACGGCCCGGAACAGAATCTCGGACGAGCTTTTTGCCTGCGTCGAATGCGGCTACGCCTCCGAGGCTGAGTGGATCGGCAGCGAGAATCTCGCCGGAAGGCTGATCCGATACCGGTGCGACAAAGTCCCGCTGACCGTCCTAAAACAGGACGATTCCCTTGTGTTTTATAATAAAAGCCTTGGGTTCCGGTGTGCCCTGCCGCAGAACGTCACGGATTATAAGCCGATGTACGACGAGCTGGGCCGCTACCTTCAGAGCCTGGACGGGACCTTCCAGAACGATTCCAAAAAATATGCGGTCTGGAAGAAGCTCCGTCAGGCGCCCAGCCTTCGGGACGCCGTCCGGCTGGTCCTGAAATAGGTTCTTTCTTAATTTGGATGCTCTGGCTGCCGCATCACGCCTCCGGGTATGAGGGGAATCCCATACGCAGAGCGAATTCCGCAGAGCGGAAACGTTTTTCGTTGCAAGTGCAGCTATTTAAATAAAGGGCTGCCCCGCCGGCGCTTCTCAGCGCTTCCGGGGCAGCCCTCTCTTTTAAGTCCCGATATCGGAAAAATCCGGCGTATGCCCGGGGAAGACCGCCGCCTTCCCCGTCAGGCGACAGAGACGATGCACAGCTTTTTGGCGTCCTGGCCCGGCAAAGACGTATAGATCCCCGACGCGTCGCCCGGACGGCCTATGGCCGTGATCCTGTAGTAAAAGTCGCTGCCGACGCGCTTTACAAAAGCGACCCTGAAAACGCCCGACGTGCCGGCGCCGAAATTGACGGACACCGCGCCGGGCGCGGTGAGCTTAAACTGATAGGAGGCATTTTTTGCAAGCCTGAAATCCGCATTGGTGTCGGACACGATCGGCGCAGGCGGGCCTACGGTCACGACGCATACTTTCTGGGCCTGCTGCTGCCCTTTGGCTGCCATGTAGAACCCCACCTGCTGCCCGGGCTTGCCGATCGCCGTGATTCTGTAGAACACGTCGTTCCCGGAAGCCCCGACCTTCTCCGTCGTGAAGACGCCCGCCGTACCGGCGTTGAAGCTGGCGGCGCCCGTTATTTTAAAAGTATAGCTCAGGCCCTGCTTCACGGAAAAATCGCTGTTGGTGTCGGACTTCGGAGGGATTGTCTTCGGCTGCGTAAGGTTAATGACCGCGGCATTCTGGTCAAAGCCGGCACGGCCGCTTTGCGGGAAGGTGATGTTCAGCGACGTTCCCGTCTGCGCCTTGCCGGCGCCGGTGACTTTTACGAAATAGTCGATGCCTTCTTTTTTGACCGTCTGGATGGAAACCACCCCGCCGGTGCCTGCCGTGAAGCTCGGTTCGCCGCCGCCCATGATGGTGAATTTAAAGGTGTAGGATTTGCCCTTCTCCAGGCTGATTGATTTCGGCGTATCCGATTTTACAAACGGCTGCTGCGCTTCCTCGTACGCATAAACCGGGAAGGACGCCGTCTCGCCGTTCAGGGTGACGCGCACGACGGAATCGCCCCAGTCCAGTGCTTTCATGCGGTATTCGTACCCGCCGGGGACCTTCCCCACGTAAGACGCGGAGGTCCAGCCGTTGCTTGTGCTGACCTTCGGCGCCGTGGCGGAATTCGTGTACGCCACAAACCGGTACGTGTCCCCCACGTTGCAGGTATAGCTGAATTCCGGCTTAGCCGCCTTGTAGATTGTGGAAGCGTTCGTGTCAAGCTTCAGGTTTTTGCCGGCGGTGATTTTTACCGTACAGAGCTTTTCCGGCACATATTCGAGATTCGTCATGTAAAGATCGGTGCTCTGTCCCACATCGCCCACCGCGTCCACACGGTAAAAGTAATCGTGGTTCTCGCTGTCGACATCGAAAAGCCTGATAGCGAGGACCTTGTTCTTTCCATACGTCATAAGAGTCGGGGTACTGGGCGCACTCCCGCCCGCGACATAGTGCAGCTTCAGCGTATAGCTGTTGCCCTGCACAATGGAAAAGTCGCTGGTCGTGTCGGAGGTCAGGGTGTAGTCCCTTTGCACCGGCTTGTCCGTAACCGTAATGGAATGTGAAACGCTGGCGCCGTTGCTGGCCGTAATGGTGAGCGTCGCCTCCCCGGCTTCCCAGGCAAACACGGTCAGCAGATAATTGCCGGAGCCCTCTTCCGTTTCGTCCAGCTGCGGGTCGAGCACGTCCGCGTCGCTTGAGGTCACGGTAAGCGTCTGGGTGGGATCCGGGATCGTCACCTCCCAAATCTTCATATCGCTTTTGTTCAGTTCCGTCACGGACTGGAAGCCGTCCGGGAACTGGATGAAGTCCTGGTCCGCCGCCGCCGACGCCGTTCCCCCGAACACCGAAAAGATGAGAAGAAACACCAGGGTAAGGCTTGTGAAACGAAATTTTTTCTTCATTGCTCTACTCTCCCTATTTTAAATAGCCCTCTCAGAACCGCATCCGATCCCGCTGAACCCGGCGCCGCATGCCGGTTCTTTGGGAATATCTTAATGGATTGAAAAGATTTAAGTCAATATACACAAGGAATATTTCATATTTGTTATTATATTGGTATAAATTAGCGTAATTTCTTGTAATATACTGAGAGACTTCTTTCCTATATTCTCCACTTCTTTCGTACCGGGGAACCGGTTTTCCGCGGCAGAAAAAGGGATGGGAAGCAATGAGCTTTCATTGCTTCCCATCCCTGTGATCGCCGGCTGCGCGGATCCCGTTTCGCTTACCGTTCCACGCCCTCGAACAGCTTTGCCGATTCCTTCAGAAGGCCGATGATCGGAAGCTTCTGCGGGCAATGGCGCTCGCAGGAGCCGCAGGCGATGCAGTCGGAGGCCTTGCCGCCTTCCTCCACCGCGTCCCGATACCTCATTTTCAACTCGTCCGGGCGGCCTCCGTAAATTCTGTAGTTGTTCGTCAGCTCAAAGACGGCGGGAATATTGATCTTCTGCGGGCAGCCGTCGGCGCAGTACCGGCAGGCCGTGCAGCCGATGGTTTCCACGCTGTGAAGCTCCCGGACCACTTTTTTGAGCACGCCGCGTTCCTGGTCGTTCATCGCCCTGAAATGCTGCATGTAAGAGACGTTGTCGTTCAGCTGGCCGAGATCCGACATTCCGCTGAGGACCGTGACGACGCCTTCCAGCGAGGCGCAGAAGCGGATGGCCCACGAGGCGGGGGACGCCTGCGGGTCAGCGTCCTGCAGGATTTTTTCGGCTCCGGGCCTGAGCGATGCAAGCGTACCGCCCTTCACGGGTTCCATGATAACGACCGGAACGTCATGCTTCCGGGCCGTCTCATAGCACCTGCGGGACTGCACCTTTTCGTCGTCCCAGTCCGCGTAGTTGATCTGCAGCTGAACAAATTCGGCCTCGGGGTGCTCCGTGAGGACCCGGTCGAGGACCTCGGCCGTATCGTGAAAGCTGAAGCCGATATGCCTGATCCTGCCTTCCGCTTTTTTCTTCTGGATAAACTCCCATGCGCCGAACTTTTCCGCTTTCGCGAGGTTTGACGACGAATACCGCTCCGGGCTTCCCGCCATCAGGCCGTGCAGCAGGTAGAAATCAAAGTATTCGACGCCGGCGCGTTCCAGCGATTTGCTGAAATAGCGCTCCAGATCGTCTTTCCCTGTCGCCGCCCACAGAGGGAGCTTTGAGGTAAGCTGGAACGACTCCCGGGGGTAGCGCCTGACAAGGGCGTCCCGGGCGGCGTTTTCCGATTTTCCGTCGCCGTAGACATAAGCGGTGTCGAAGTATGTAAACCCTTTTGCAAGAAAAGTGTCCACCATCTTTTTCGTCTGCTCCAGATCGATGTCTTCACCGATCATGGGCAGGCGCATCAGGCCGAACCCGAGCTTCGGAATCTTTTCACCGAGATAATTTTCTGCCATGTAACTCCCTCGCTTCATCAATTTTTAAGCACAGACGGCTTATTCCGCTTCCGGCCGCTTTAAATTTGCGGAGCATCCCGCCGGAACGGCCTTCTGCCTGCAGACCGCAATTTTGTAATTGAGGCGGTCGAGCGTCTCCTGCATTTCCTTCATCTTTTCAAGGAGCTGCCCGCGCTGCTCGACCAGAAGCTTCTCCCGCGCCCCGGCGCTGCCGTCGCCCTGCCGAACCAGCTTCATGTATTCAATCAGCACACCAATCGGGAGCCCCGCGCCCCGCATGCATTTGATGAATTCAACCCGGCCGCAGTCCTCCTCCGTGTAATTCCGGACTCCGCTTTTCGTGCGGCGGACGCCCGAAATCAGCCCGACGCGCTCATAATAGCGCAGCGTGTCCGGCGAAAGAGCGAATTTCGCGCTTACTTCTGAAATCGTCACCGTACTCTGCCTCCAGCACCGCGTACTCCATCCGCATGATTGTATCACAATTCAGCCCGCCCTGCCCCTTCCGGCCAACATACAATCCGCTGACGATAACATCTTAGACCTTAGAGTCTACTTCAAGTCAAGGCTTTTTTCAAAAATGGTCAAAAGAATTTTTAAAATGATTTCCATGGCCTCGAGGATTGGAACAGGCATGGAAAAGCCGTGCCGGGCAGCTGAACGGGAGCTGCCCGGCACGGTTTTTTGGTTTTTGTCCCTGATGAACGCGGCCGCACGGGACGGAAGCAGAAGGGCAGCTACGACAGGTCCTGAAGATATTCCTCCATGGCACGGAAAATGATCCAGACCGAGGTTGCGCCGGCGTCCTGGTAGCCGATGCTTCTTTCCATCAGCGATTTGGCCCTGCCATATTTTGCAATATAGCTCTTGGTATTTTCCACGCCCTGCTTTGCCGCTTTTTCCGCAATGTCAAGCAGACCGGCCAAATCATCCGTTTCTGCGTTTTCCATCGCCTCAACGGCGGGGATAAAAGCGTCCAGCATGGTTTTATCGCCCAGCTGTGCGTTGGATCTTTTTCTGATTGCGGTCAGCGAGCCCCGCATCATCTTCGTGAACGCCGCGCAGTCCAGGGTGTTAATTTCTTCCATCGCTTTGGCTCCGCCTTCGATCATGGTCCCGAAGATGACGCCTGAGGCTCCGCCCATGGACGTCAGCATCGTCCTGCCGACCGTCTGAAACACCTGGTTGACACTCCCGAACGCATCCGCGGCAAGCAGCCTGGCCTTTGCTTTGGCCAGGCCGCCCGCCATGCCGATCCCGTGGTCCCCGTCCCCGATGGCGCTGTCGATTTGGGTCAGATAATCTTTGCTGCCGATCACCGCGTCAGCGACGTGAAGCATCATCTCTTTGGTCTGCGCAACCGTTATGGATTTCATGGCTTCAATTCCTCCTTGGCGTAATAAGGCGAGTAGCAGGGGGCTGAATAATACTTTTTCAGCTCTTCGTCCAGCCTCAGGACCGTAATGGAAAATCCGCCCATTTCCTGGCAGGTGCAGAAGCTCTTAATTTCGCTGTCGTATACCCTTACTTTATCCAGGTCCAGCAGCCGGGCCAATTTTCTGTAGGCGATGCTGAGCTCGAGCAGCGTGGTCGAGCCGAGCCCGTTGACGAGCAGGCAGACCTCGTCCTTCGACGTCAGCCGCATTTCTTTGCCGATCTCGTCGTACATGGTCTGGACCAGAGTGTCCGCCGGCTGCATGGTTGTCCGTTTGATTCCGCGCTCGCCGTGCAGCCCCATGCCGTATTCTATTTCATCCCCGCCCAATTCGAACGTCGGCTTATCCAGGCCGGGAACGGTCCCCGGCGACGTGGCCAGGCCGATGGAGCTGATATTGTCCCTGGCTTTTTCGGTGATCCTGAGGACCTCATCAAGATCCAGACCGGCGTCGCAGGCGGCCCCGGCGATTTTGATGACATAGATGTCCCCCGCAATGCCGCGCCTGTCCTGAATTCTTTCTCTGGGAGCGGAGGCACAGTCGTCCCATATCCTCACGTGAGCCGTCCTGATGCCGTCGTCCGAACACAGTTCCTCTGCCATGTCGAAATTCAGGTTGTCGCCGGCATAATTGCCATATACGAACAGAACTCCCTTCCCCTCTTCCACCGCTTTCGCAGTCTCATAGATGAGTTCCGGATTGGGAGATGCGAAAATATTCCCGTTTGCCACCGCGTCCGCAAGGCCCTTGCCCGCAAATCCGCTGAAAAGCGGCTCGTGCCCGGTGCCTCCGCCTATGACCAGCGAAACCTTGTTTTTTCTTCTTCCATTATAGACGAAAGCATTCAGACCCGGCAGTCTGGTGTAATACCTCGAATAAGCCCCGGTAAAGCCGTCCATCATTTCATCGACGACGTCCGCGCTGTCATTGATTATCTTTTTCAATCCGATTGCCTCCCTTACCGATGCGTTCCGGCGCCCCGTCATTCCGATTTTATTTTAAAAACCGCTGTTTATGGAAAGTGTCTTTCCCGATGCTGTACGAGAAAGATACTTTCAGTTTACCGCTCGCCGCTAAAACCTGATGACCGCCTTAATGACGTCGGCCTTGTTGTCGTTGCTGTAGGCGACGCCCTCCACAATATCCTTAAAATCAAAGATATGGGACACAATCGACTTGACCGGGATCAGCCCCTGGCTCACCGCCTTGATGGCCGTGGGATAGAGGTTCCTGTAACGGAATACCGTGATGATTCTTCCTTCTTTTGCCTGAAGGGAACCGATATCGTATGTAATCTCGGGATCAGGGCACATCCCGACCAGCGTGACGGTGCCGCCCATCTGGATCAACTTCGCGCTCAGGAGCGTGGTGGACTTGTTCCCGGCCGTTTCAAAGACATGGCTGACGCCGCCGCCGGGCAGCGAATTGATAAAGCCCTTCACGTCTTCCCTGTCTCCGCGCAGTATTTTTGTCGCGCCGAGCTCCGCCGCTTTCTGCAGCCGTTTGTCGATTACGTCGACGGCATAGATCTCGTTGATTCCGATCGCTTTCAATACCATAATTGTGACAAGGCCGATGCAGCCGCACCCCAGGACGACCGCGTTTTCACCGATTTTGGCGCCGGAAAGCCCCACCGCATGGAAGCCCACGGCCAGCGGTTCAATCAGCGCGCCCTCCAGAGTGCTCACATTCTCGGGAAGCCTGTAGCACATATTCGCGGGGTGGGTGCAGTATTCCGACCATACGCCGTCCCTCTCGTGAGGGATTGCCATGAAAGACATGTGGGGGCACAGATTGTACAGGCCCTTTTTGCACATATCGCACACGCCGCAGCCGACGCCCGGTTCAATGCAGATGCGGTCCCCGACTTTGAAGCCCTTCACGCCCTCGCCGATGTCCGTGACCACTCCGCCGGGCTCGTGTCCCAGCACCAGCGGTTCGTCAGGCACCCAGTTGCCGATTCTTCCGTCGTTGTAAAAATGCAGATCCGAACCGCAGACCCCGACATACTCGAGCTTGACCTGCAGTTCCCCTGCTTTCGGCTGAGGGATCTCCCTTTCAACGACTTCCAGCTTCCGTTTCTCGGGCATGATGGCTACTTTCATTTTACCTTTCATTGATAACGCTCCTGTTCTCCAGCAGTTTCGTGTTTGATTGGTGGAAAGCATATGATTTCTGTTGGTAAACGATATGCCGCGCCGCCTGTTTACTGATAAATCGTGGTCAAAAGCTTGCTGACGTTGTCCTTTGTCATCAGTTCCATGTCGATGTAGTTCTTTTCTTTTTCCGGCTTCTGCCCTCGCGCAATCTGAATCGCCGTCTTTACGCCGAGACTGCCTTCCAGATCCGCGTTCTGATAAACCGTGGCAATAAACGGCGTCTGGTTCTTAATGGAAAGGCATCCGTCCTTAATGGCGTCGACGCCGGTAATTGGAAGCTTCAGCCCCTTTGCCTGAATCGCCTTCAGGGCGCCCATGGCCATTTCGTCGTTGTGCGCCACGATGCCGCTGATTTTATCCGGGAATGCCTGAAGCCAGTTCTCTGTAAGCGTCAGGGCCTGGGATCTGTCCCAGTTTGCCGGCTGCTCCGCAAGGACTTTGACGTCGGGATATTTTTTCAGCACATTGTGGTTGCCTTCCGAGCGCTGCAGTTGGGCGGACGTACCGATCGGGCCCTGCAGGATCACGATGTTGCCCTTCCCGCCGATTGCGTCGATGCAGGCCTGCATCTCTTCCTCGCCCGCCTGTACGTCGTTCGGCCCCACGTAATAGTAAGACTCTTTGGTGTTGATGAGCATGTTGACCGCAACAAGAGGGATATTGGCTTTTTTGCACATCTCGACGGCGGGCACGATTGCATCGGTGTCGACGGCCGCAACCACAATGACATCGACCTTCTGCGCAATCAGATTCTCGACCTGTGAAAGCTGCCTCTGCGCGTCGTTGTTGGCGTCCAGGATTGTCAGGTCCACTCCCTCCTGAGCGGCCTCCCGCTTCATTCCTTTCGCCATCAGGGTAATGAACTCCGTGTAATAGTAAACCGTGGAACCGACTTTGATTTTCTTGCCGCTGCTGGTGGTGCCGGCGGCGGCCGTGCTTGCCGCATCGGAACCCCCCGATGCCGTGCCGGCAACTGACGCTGTGCTTGACGACGGCTGGCAGCCCACAGCCACCGAAGCCAACATTGCTGCCGCAAGCACGACAGATAGAACCTTTTTCATTTAATCTCCTCCCATAGAAAAATTAAATTTATTACTATTTAACGGTTGCGTTTTGAATCGATCAGAACCGCAGCCAAAATAATAATACCTTTGAAAATCTGCTGATAGAAAGAAGAAACGTTAAGCAGATCCAGTCCGTTTCCAATCATGCCGATCAGCAGGGTGCCTAAAACGGTGCCCCATAATTTACCGCGGCCGCCCGACATGCTGGTTCCGCCGATTACGGTCGCCGCGATCGCATCCATTTCATAGCCCTCGCCCGCCGTGGGCAGCCCCGCTGAAACACGTGACGTAAGGACCACCGCCGCAATGCCGCACAGCACTCCGCTGGCCGCATAAACGAACATCAGCACCCTTCTGACATTGATTCCGGAAACCAGCGCGGCATTCTGATTGCCGCCGACGGCGTAGATGTAACGGCCTATGCTGAAATGCTTCAGAATAATATAGCCGATAATGAAAATCACGAGGAAGAAAACGGTCGGAGTCGGGATCTGCAGGATGCTGCCCGTACCGATATTCAAAAAGTCTTGCGGAAGCGGAGAAATCGGCCGTGCGTCGGAATAAACATATGTAATGCCTCTCGCAATCGACATCGTAGAGAGCGTGACCACGAAAGGCGCGGCTTTCCAATACGCCACGAAATAGCCGTTAATCAGCCCGACGGCCATTCCGATTGCAACGGACAGGAAGAAAACCTCCCATGTGCCCCAGCCCTGATCCCGCAGGAAGCCTGCCGTGACGATTCCCGCGAGGGCTACGGTCGCCCCGACCGTCAGGTCGATTCCGCTTGTCAGAATCACGAACGTCATGCCTATTGCCAGAATGCCGTTGATGGAAACCTGCCTGAGTACATTGATTAGATTTGTCGCGGTGAAAAAGGTGTCTGTCGCAACGGAAAGAATAATGCCCAGGAGAAGGATCACCAAAATCAAAGAGTATTTTGCCGCCAGGTCCTTTACGTTTTCACCTGATATTCTGGATGTTTTTACTGCTGCTTCATCCTGCAATCGAATTACCTCCCTTATCAGCCAAGCCAGTGGCATATGACAACAATTTTTCTTGCGTAGCCTCGGAAATATCGACCTGGCCGCTCACCCTGCCCTCGTGCAGGACAAGGATTCGGTCGCACATCCCCAGGATCTCCGGCATTTCGGAAGAAATAAAGATAATGGCCTTTCCCTGCTCCGCCAAATCGGCAATCATCCGGTAGATTTCCGACTTCGCCCCGACGTCGATGCCCCTTGTCGGTTCATCAAAAATGATGATATCGGGGTTCATCATCAGCCATTTGGCCAGGACGACCTTCTGCTGGTTGCCCCCGCTGAGATCCTGGGCAAGCTGATCTGCGCTCGGCGTTTTGATGTTCAGCTTTTTGATGTATTCCGCGCATTTTGAGGCGACTAGCTTGCTGTTGATGTAGCCGAATTTTTTTGAAAAGTGCTTGAGCGAAGCGAGGGTGCTGTTGTCGCGGATATTCATTCCCAGAATCAGGCCGGTGGATTTGCGGTCTTCCGTAACATAACCGATTCCTTTGTAGCTCATCTTTTTTGGGGTCGGTTTTGTAATCTCTTCTCCGTTGATGTAAACGGCGCCGCCGGTCGGTTTCGCAACACCGAAAATCGTGTCCGCAATTTCAGTCCGGCCGGCGCCGATCAGGCCGGCAAACCCCAGGATCTCGCCCGCATGCAGTTCAAAGGAAACATTTTCAAAGCTCCCTGCCCTCGAAAAGTTCTTTACGCCTAACCTGACTTCTCCGATTTTGTTGTGACGCTTCGGATAAATTTCTTCCAGGTCGCGGGCGACCATCAGCTTGATCAATTTCTTTTCATCCATGTCGGCGGCGGCGTAAGTGCCGATATAGCGCCCGTCGCGGAACACCGTGATTTCATCCGAAATGGTGAAGACTTCGTCGAGCTTATGCGTGATATAGATGATGCACCGCCCTTCCTCCTTGAGCTGCCTGATAATGGAAAACAGCTTTTCGACCTCGTTCGGCGTAATCGATGAAGTGGGTTCATCCATGATGATGATCTGGGAATCGTAAGCCAGAGCTTTGGCGATTTCTACCATCTGCATCTGCGACACCGTGAGATCTCTCATCAGCAGATCCGGATTCAGGCTCATACCGACCCGCTTCAGATACTTGCTCGCCTGCTCTTTCATCTGCTTATGATCAATCAGCCTGCTTCTGCCTCTTAAATACTCCCTCCCCAAAAACAGATTTTCAGAAATAGACATATCCAGGATTGGGCTCAGTTCCTGATGAATCATTGCGATTCCGTAGTCCAGAGCCTCTCTCGGGGTCTGAAAGCGCACCGGCCTGCCGTTGTAGACGATCTCGCCCTTGTCGGCCTGGATAATCCCAGCAAGGATTCTCATCAGGGTCGACTTGCCGGCGCCGTTTTCGCCCATCAGGGCGTGGACCTTTCCGGCGTTCAGACGAAATTCCACATTGTCCAAGGCAAGGACGCCGGGAAAATGTTTGCTGATCCCCTTCATTTCCAGCACGAAGCCGTCACTCTGCTTTTCCATACTAACCTCCATTTATAAAACGTTTGAGTCGTCCGCGTATGCCGGACTGCATCTCTTTGATTGATTTATTGATTGTATATGATTGATTATTGCTCTTCTTCTCTATTGTCAAATTAGCAATAAGCTCAAATTTATCAGTATTTATATAATATTTTTGACTAATTTATCTATCACGCTGCTAATTATATACCAGAGTTTGAATATCGTCAAGCATTTTTTATCGTTTTTGCTTGATTTATTTTTTAACAGTCAAAAACGATAATTTTGTTTCAGACAGCAAGCAGCAAAAAAATACGCCCTGATCGGCTGTAAGCCTCTTCAGGGCGTGTCTGTGTTTTTCCTGTTCCATTTCCGGACTAAACTAATATATTTTCGACAATATGTTAAACGGCTTCATTTCATCCTTATGGATTTCTTCGGAAACCTGCCCGTTCTTAAGGACCAGAACGCGGTCGCACATGCCGCAAAGCTCGTTAAAATCAGTGGAGATGAGCAGGAACGACAGGCCTTCCAGCGCCAGCGACGTCAGGATATTATAAAATTCAACCTTTGCCACCACGTCGAGGCTGTTCGTCGGTTCATCCAATATGATAATGTCGGCTCCGGAAAACAGCCATTTGGAAATGATTACTTTCTGCTTCTCCCCGCTGCTCAGTTTGCTTACGGCGCACCTGTGCTTTGTCCGCAGAAGCCCGACGCGTTCCAGATAAAACGACAGATTGGAGCGCTCCAGCTTCAGATCCAGAAGCCGGCCGTGGCAAATCCCCTTTAAATTTGCAAGCGTCAGATTTTCTATTGCGGACATATCCGGGACAAGATCGTTTTCCGCATCCTCCTGCACATAGCCCAGCCTGAAGCGGATAGCGTCTTCCGGGGTCCGGATCAGCGCCTTTTGCCGATTGATGAAAACATCCCCGCGGCAGGAGGGATCCATCCCGAACAGGGATTTTGCAAGGGAAGTGCGCCCGGAGCCGGCCGCGCCGGTTACCCCGAGGACTTCTCCCTTCAGCAGGGTAAAGCTGACGTCCTTTAACACGTTCGCATTGGAAAGATGGACCGCCCTCAGGACATCCGCGCCGATTTGGGGATTTAATTTCGGATAGCCCTTCTTTTCGATGCCCAGGCACAGCTTCTCCTGGATTTTCCTGTGGTTGTCCGGCGTATTGCTCTTTGTCCACGTAATGCGTCCGTCATCGAGCATAGAGATTCTGTCGGATATCCGTAAAACGGTTTTCAGCCTCTGGGAAATGAAAAACGTGCTAACCCCGTACTGCTTCAATTCCACCAGTTCATTGTAAAAGCTTTCGCATTCCGCATCGCTGAGCCCCAGCTCGGCCTCGTCGAGAATCAGGATTTTTGCGTTGCAGCAAAGCGCTTTGACCAACGCAATCAGCCGTCTTTCCGCCAGGCCGAAAGTCTCCACTTTTCGGTCGAGGTCCATCTGGATATTTAAAAGCTCCAAGTTTTTCTTTCCAATCGCTTCGGCGGTCTTTCTGTCCAGGTACCCGAAACGGCCGTTTTTAGGATATTTCCCAAGCAGAATATTGTCCAGCACGCTCAGACTGGGGACGAGCATCATGTCGTGGCTGATCAGCGAAATGCCAAGCTTCACCATCTGTGAAGTATTATAGCCTTTCAGCCTCTGCCCCTGAATATAGATTTCGCCGCTCGTCGGCTGCTCCAGCCCCGCCAAGATCCGCATGAGAACGGATTTTCCTGCCCCGATGCTGCCTATGACGGCGTGAATTTCGCCCATTCTCAGGCCGATATTGACATTGTTTAAGACCTGCACGCCATGAAACGTTTTACAAATATTTTTCATAAAACAAAGTTCGTCAGAAATCATAAGCAACTTCCTCACATTACAAGCTTTGGAGCTATACTCTGACACACCCGGATGTGCAAGCAGGAAAAGAAAAGTGTGCGAATATGATAAAAAGCGCAGTGAAGAATACCCAGAAGACGCCTTAAGACCTGCATGAAAATCGGGGCAGGACAGGCCGGCGGAAACGCGATGGCGCAAAATATGAAATTGAAAGACAGCCGGGCTGTCTTTGGCCGGAACCGCTGCAAAACGGAATTCCGGCGTCAGGGGAAATTCCGGAATTGCAGTGCTCCGATGCTGAAAACGAGGCGGACTCAGGCCGTGCCTGCAAAAGCGAAAAGGGCCGCGCGCTTTCCCGAATCGCCGGAGAGGCCAAAAAGGGCCCGCTCTGTTTTTCCGCTGCCGGCAGCCTTTTGCGCCCCGGAAGGGAAACCCGGCGCCGGGTGGTCCGGATGCGGCATGCGCGGCCGGGCGCAGACAGCCGCTTCAAAACACACCTTCCGGGCGCCGCGGAATTCCGAAAATTCCTGCGGACGGCCTCCCGTGCCGGGCGATCCGGCTACGCCGCCCCCTTACAGATCCAGGCCCGTATACAGCGGAATGCCATGCTCAAAGAAATATTTTTTATATTTGTCACTGACATCTTTGCTTGAAATAATTTTTTTTATTTCATCAACCGGCATTAATTTGATAAAGTCCTTTTTGTCAAAGGCTTCCGGTTTTGCAAGGATAATTGTTTCGTTGGAAATTTTCTTCAATTTTTTCCAAATCAGCGCATGCTCGTAATTTTTAATCGTCAGCCCCTTTTCGAGATCGATCCCGCTGACGCTTAAAAAGGCCTTGTCGACATGCAGCTCATCCAATATTTCTATCGCCAGTTCGCCGGACGCAAAAATGTCGTCGTCCGATTCCCTGAGCATCGCGCCCCCAACCATGACGACTTTCACGGAAGGGCGCTTCAGCAGCCCCAGCATGATTAAAGCATCGTTCGTAATAACCGTACACGAAAAATCGCCGGGAATATTTCTGGCGAAAGCCTGCCCCAGTTCTCCCGGGCCAATCGCAATAACCTCGTCCTTCACCAGGAGCCTGACCGCCGTCTTGCCGATGTTGTCGCTGCTTTCCGATATGCCGTTTGTCTGGTTCACAATGGCGCGGACATCCGGGGAATTATCCGAAATTAAAACAGCTCCGCCGTGCGTACGGTGGAGGAAGTTCATTTTTTCCAAGGTTTCCAAATCACGTCTGACCGTTGCCTCCGACACAGAGAGAATTGAAGTCAGCGAACCGACCGTGACTTCATTATATTCCTTAAGCAGCTGCATGATTTTCGCTTGTCTCTGTTCAGAAAACATCATATCACTCTTTTGCACAGTTATGACAGATATGCTTGTTTTTAACTCTATCTAAATGATATTATAGCAAAAGCATCATAAGTATGCAAGTGATTTTCCATCATTGCGCGATTCCCGTCCCGTTTCAGGAATAACTCTTTGATTCTTGCCATACAGGTGACGCTTATTTATATTCTCTGAAAATAAATTTTAAAGATAAAATCCATAAACGCGACGTTCTATCCTGTAAAACCGCATTGGAATTTATGGCTATTATACAATAAATGTGTGAAAGATCTTGTTGTATTCTGATAAAAATACTTACAGGCCTGTCTTGGCTGTCATAAGACGGGCCTGTAAGCTGATTGCAGCCATTCTATCCATTCCAATCATGATAGCTCATAATCAATCACGTCGGATTTTTGGCCGACCGTGCGGAATCCGCACGATAAAACGAACCGGTCAAGCGGAGCGGCCGCGAAAGAAGAGATGCCGGCTTCGCGCTCACGCCAGCAGAATCTCGAAAAGATTGCCCAGCAGGTCGTCCGACAACCCCATGGACTGGAGCATCCCGATAGCGAATTTCAGGTTTTTGCCGCGCTCCGCCGCCTGCACGCATCCGTAAACGGCTTCTTTCAGTTCGTCTGGGATCTGGGCGCGGCGCAGAAAATCGAAGATTCGCCCGGCGGGCCGATTGCCGGCAACGGCGGCTTTGCCCAGCACGACCTGAAGCTTTCCGGAAACAGGGACTTTCGTGACGGTCACGCGTAGCGTGGAAGCCGCATCATCATAGGATACCGAGCAGGGGACCTCGCGGCCGTCCACCTCGGCCGTGGCGGAAGCCTCCTCCACCCCGACAAAGGAGAGCGTGTAGGACCGCTCCTGCGGCAGCGCCGGAAGGTTGCCCTCTGCGGGCCCCGCCGTAAAGCTTGCGCCGCGGCCCCACCGGAGGGCGAGGCCCGTTTTCGCCCAGCATTCCTCCCTTTTCCCGCTGCCGTCATCCTCATAGAGATCGAACCGGCCGTCCGCCCCCGGAAAAATGCGGATTTCAAGCGCCCGCGGATTTGCGGCGGTATTCCCCGCGTCGCCCGACAGGGGGACAATCGCGCCGGCCTTGGCAAAAACGGGGATCCTGTCCAGAGGACGGTAAAAATTGATCCGGCGCCCGCCCTCGTAGCGCATTCCCGTAAAAAAGTCGAACCAGACGCCCTCGGGCAGCCACCCCGCGAACTTCGCGGTCCCAAAAGCACGGTCCGCGGGCCGCGTGATGGGACAGGCGATCATCTGCGTTCCAAACCAGTATTCGTTCGGGACGCAATACGCCTCCGGCACCTCCGGGCTGCGGTAATACATCGGCAGAATCAGCGGAATGCCGTCGCGGTGGTTGATTCGGTTCATGGTGTACAGATAGGGAATCATCCGGTGTCGGAGCCGCAGAAATTTTTTCATCACCGCTTCCGCTTCCGGGCCGTACTGCCAGGGCTCTTTGCCGCTGAACGGATTGGCCGAGCTGTGCAGCCGCAGGATTGGAGAAAAGGCCCCGAACTGAATCCACCGCGTCTCAAGCTCTTCGTTGCCGCTCCCTTTCATATGGCCGCCGATGTCGTGGCTCCACCAGCCGTACCCGATATTGGCCGCCGTCGCCGTAAAGTACGGCTGAAAGTCCAGGGACGCCCACGAAACGACGGTGTCGCCCGAAAACCCAATGGGGTAACGGTGGCTGCCCGGGCCGGCGTAGCGGGAAAGCGTCAGCGGCGTCTTCCCCGCCCGCCCGTTGTCCAGGTAACAGAAATGGTTCAGCACCCAAAGGGGATCCAGCCCGGGAAGGTCGCTGCAGTTGCCCTGCTGCCAGTCAATCCACCAGAAATCGACGCCCTCGTCCTCCAACGGGTGCAGGACATACCGCAGCCAGGCTTCCAGAGCCTTCCGGTCCGAACTGTCGAACCGAATCGTTTCCCTCTCCGCCGGGTCCATGTTCAAAGCCCGCGCCAGACGTTCGTAGCACGCTTCGTGCGGGCGGACGCCGTCGGCGGGGTGGATGTTCAGCGTCACGTGAAATCCGTTTTCATGAAGCCAGGCGAGGAATTCCTCCGGCTCCGGGATCAGCTCCCGGTTCCACGTATAGCCAGTCCAGCCGGTGCCGTAAGCCGGGTCGACCTGCGTGATATGCCAGTCCATGTCCAGCACGGAGACGGTAAAAGGGATTTCTTCCCGTTCGAAGCGCTTCATCAGGGTTTTGTACTCCCATTCCGTATAGCGGTGGTAGCGGCTCCACCAGTTGCCCAGCGCATAGCGGGGCAGAAGCGGGGGGGCTCCCGTAAGGCGGTAATAGTCCCGCAGGCAGCGCAGGTAATCGTGGCCGTAGGCGAAGAAATACAGGTCGGCCGTTTCGTCCCCCGGGCGCGGCCGCACCCACCCGTCTTCCGTAAGGAGAAGGGAGCCGGTATCGTCCATCAGCGACCACCCGTCCCTGGACTGGATTCCGTGATCCAGGGGGATGCCGCCGTCGATATTGTCGAGGGTCCGCGCCGTGCCGCGCAGATCGTCGGGCTTCTCCCCCATGCGCCAGACGCTGCGGTGAAGGCTGTAGTTCCCCGCGGCTTTCACCTGCAGCCCGCTTCTGGTAAAGCCGAGATCCTTGTGATAAATCAGCGTGAAGCCTTCCGTCCTTAAGACGAGGAGGTCGCCTTTTTCTTTCGTGGAGAACGGCGGAACGGAAAAATTGCGGTTCAGCACGACCTGTGTGGCATGATCTTCGAAATTCCCCGTAAGGCTGTATTCCATTCTGATAAGAAAAGGAGTCAGAACGGTAAAGCGATATCTGTCGCCCTGAACCATCGCTTTGCTGTCCGCACAGGGCCGACATTCCAATTGAGCCGTGTAATCCATTCCTATTCTCCTCAAACTGATAATTTTTCCGCATCAATGGAAAGGGCAGGCCAGGCAGCCCGCCCTTCCCTGAAACCGAACCGCCGAAAAGACGCGTTATTTCACGCTCGTATAGCGGGTGTAGGCGTCCGTCTGAATTTTTACATACTGCTGCAGGCCCATGTCGTTCAGCTTCTTGAGGTATGCGTCCCAGTCCTGATCGACCCCGCCCTTGGTGACCCATTTTGCGAACATGGAGGTGGCGTAGTTCCCGATATCGGTCGACAGGTTGGGCAGCTGCGAGTATTCCTCGGTGGTGTGCATGACGTCCGGGAAAGGCTCGGTCACGTACTGGTCGCCCAGCTTGGCGATTTCAAGCTTCAGCCCGTCGCCGCTCTTGGCGGAAAGCTTTATTTTGGACTGAAAATCTGCCGGGACATACTTCGGGCCGAAATCGCGCAGGCTCTGGTCCCAATACCATGCGTCCGCGCTGGTCCCCGCCGGCGGATCCATCAGCTGATAGGTCCCGTCGCTGTTTTTCTGGATCACCGTGCCGATGGCGCCCCAGAAATTCTGGATGCTCGCCTCGCCCGTGTAGAACAGATCGACCCAGCGGGCGGCGGCCTCCGGATCCTTGCACGACTGCGAAATCTCCACCTCGTTGCGCGTGATGCTGCTGTACCCGTTCGGATCCCCGCCGGCGTACCGCTTGCCGTCCGGCCCCGCGAGCGGCGCAATCGCCTCATACTGGTCGCTCCACTTGCCGAAGACCGCGTCGGGCGTCCACTGGTAGGTAAAGCCGACGCGCGCGGCGTTGGCGTCCTGCTGCTTTGCAGAAAGCATGGTACCGTCCTGCGTAAAGGCTTCTTTGTCGATCAGGCCCCCGCTGTACAGCTTGTTGAGCCATTTGACGCCCGCCTTATAATTCTCGGAGGCGCGGAAGTAAACCGGCTTGCCGTCCTGCAGGATAAACCCGTTGTCGTAGGCGTCGGTGATTCCGAACGGATTCAGAAGATCCGTTTCAACGCCCTTCGCGACGCCCGCAATCGGGATTTCGTCCTTCTTGCCGTTGCCGTTCGGGTCCTTATCCTTGAACGCCTTCAGCACGGTTTCCAGTTCGTCCAGATTGGTCGGCTCTTTCAGGCCCAGCTTGGTGAGCCACGTCTTGTTGATGACCGGCTGGTTGCGGATTTTCGGGCGCGCGGGCAGGTTCTTCGCCAGCGAATACATCTTGCCGTCCGGGAAGACCGAGACCTGCTTCAGCTTCGGCATTTCGGTGATGGCCTTCTGATAATTCGGCATGTACTGGCTGATGATCTCGTCCAGCGGCCGGAAAAAGTCCAGGTTGTTCACAATATCTTCCGACGAAAACGTCTGGTCGCCGAAAATGACGTCCGGCAGCTGGCCGCTCGCCAGCATGATGGACTTTTGTTCGCTCCAGTCGTTCAGGGACTGGACCTGCCACTCGATGTGGACGTTGGCGGTTTTTTCAGCGTCGACTAAAAATTTGTTCTTGGTAAAGGAATCGCCCATGCTGCCCCACCGTGTCGTCAGCACCTTGAGGGTCACCGGCTGCACAGACGCGGCGGTGCTGCCAGCGGCCTTGCTCGCTGCTTCAGAGGCGGGATTCCCGCCTCCCGTGCCGCACCCGGCCAGCGACGCCGCGCAAACAGCGCCCGCCAGCAGAGCAGACAGCCATTTTGCCTTTTTCCTCATTTCACTCGCTCCTCTTTCAGTAAAAATTTATCGTCTCAGCTACAGGATTTAACCTTTTACTGCACCGATCATAACTCCCTGGTTGAAATACTTCTGCACGAACGGGTAAACGCACATGATGGGCACGGTCGACACAAGAATGGACGAGTAGCGAAGAAGATTGGCCTTGCGCAGGGCAATCTGCGCCGCCTCGCCGGTGCCCATGGCCGACTGCATCTGGTTGGTGACCAGAATGTTCCTCAGAATCAGCTGCAGCGGGTACAAAGCCTGATCCTTCAAGTAAATCAAAGCCGTAAAATAGGAATTCCAGATGCCTACGGCGATCCACAGGCCCAGCACGGCCACAATGGCTTTCGAGAGCGGCAGCGCAATCCGGAAGAAATACCGCAGGTTTCCGCAGCCGTCGATCTGCGCCGCGTCCCAGAGCTCCAGAGGGATGCTGGTCTGGAAGAAGGTGCGCGCCACAATGACGTCGTAAACCGAAACGGAAAACGGAAGCACAATCACCCAGAACGTGTTGTACAGGTGGAACTGCTGCACGGTCAGGAAGGTCGGGACCAGCCCGCCGCTGAAGAACATGGTGAACAGGAAGAAAAAGGAGAAAAATCTGCGCCCGACCAGGTCCCTGCGGGAAAGCGCATACGCCACGGGAATGTTTACCGCCAGCCCGATCGCCGTCCCCACGACGGTGTAGAGGACCGTGTTGACATACCCCTGCCAGAGGTCGGCCTGTTTTGCCAGTTCGGTGTAGCCGTCCAGGGTGAAGCCCTTCGGGTACAGCCAGACGTAGCCGTTCGCCACATTGGTGGGATCGCTGAACGACGCGATGACGATGAAATACAAAGGATACAGAATCACAACCATGCTGAGGATGGCCAGCCCGTACACAACGGCGCGGAACACGACATCGGAATTATTCCGCGGGCCGGGGCGTTCCGTTGCCGCAGTCGGATTTGTCATGAATTTTTCCTCCTTTCTTACCAAAGGCTGTTGTCGCTGAGTTTTTTGGAGATCTGGTTGACGATGATAAGCAGGATAAAGTTGACGACCGTATTGAAAAGGTTGATTGCCGAGGAATAGCTGTACTGGCTGCTGATAATCCCGATCTTGTAAACATAGGTGGAGATGATCTCGCTTGCGGAGTTGTTCAGGTCGTTCTGCATGAGGTAGACTTTTTCGAAGCCCAGCCCCATGATGTTCCCGACCCGCATAATCAGCAGAATGGCGGCCGTCGGCATCAGCATCGGCAAATCCATATAGCGCATCTTCTGCCACCGGCTGGCCCCGTCGACCGTGGCCGCCTCATACAGGGCCGGGTCGACCGCGGACAGCGCCGCAACGTAAATGATGCTGTCCCACCCGGTGTGCTGCCAGACGTCCGACCAGACGTAAACGCTGCTGAACGCGTCCGGGCTTCCCATCAGGTTGGGCGCGTCCGCGCCGAACATGCGGAAGATGTTCCCAATCAGCCCCGTGCTCGGGGAAAGCAGAATCAGCAGCAGCCCCACCATGACGACCGTAGAGATGAAATGCGGAAGATAAGAAACCGTCTGGAACACCCGTTTAAAGCGTTTTGCACGCATCTGATTGATAATCAAAGCCAGAAGAATCGGCAGCGGAAAAGACGCCGCAAGCCCGTACAGGCTGATCAGCAGAGTGTTCCGGATCGTCGGCCAGAACTGGTACGAGTTGAAAAATTTCAGAAAATACTTGTACCACGGGCTTGCCCACGGGCTCCCCAGAATTCCCAGGGTGTTGCGGTAATCCTTAAACGCAATCAGGATGCCGTACATCGGTATGTAAGCAAAGCAGAACGAAAGGATGAGCGCGGGCAGTATCAGCAGATACAGGCCGCCGTTTTTCCATATCCGCCGCCCAGTGCCGCCCAGCGCCGCGTCCATTCTCCCTTTTCCCCGGCCGCCGGCCGCCGGAACGGCAGTGTTATTCATCTTCATGCTGTGGCCTCTTTTCCAAAAGCAAAAATAAGTTGTGATAACGATATCATTATAATCAGATATTTTTCCGCGATATTGAGTATATTGGTTCTTATATTGCAGTAAAATATAGAAATAGTTTTAATATTTTATTCTATTTATCCTAATAAATCGTAAAAATTATTGTATTTTTATTGTGTTAGCGTAACCACAGTCATACGATAATCCTCTTTCCGGAAAATGTCAAGGTCTTTCCTGAAAAACTCACAAAAATATCCTTCCGGATCATCTTGTCTTGCCGGAAGATATGTAATATAATGTAATTGCAGCCGCGGCTTTCGGCTTTGACGCAAAGCCGGGTTTCTCTGTATTTTTTGAGTTTATCGTTAACACAGACCGGCGGAAAAGGCCTGCCCTTTCTGCGCGGGGCTTTCCCACCGGATGGCAGCAGCTTTAAAACAGCGAAATGAGGTACGCCGGCAGCTATGATCACTTTAAAAGACATCGCCGCGGAAGCGGGCGTCAGCGTCATGACGGTTTCCCGCGTCGTGAACGGCCAGTTTTCAAAGGTTTCGGACGGCAACATCAAAAAGATCCAGGCCATTATTGAAAAATGCGGATATGTGCCGAGCCAGTCCGCGCGCAGCCTCTCCTCGCACGCGTCGCGGATCATCGCGGTCATCGTCCAGGGGGACGGCTCGGCCATGGAATACCCTTACAACGGGGCTTTGATCGGGCGGGTCTGCCACCGGATCCAGGCGCACGACTATTCGCCCATGCTGTATTACGCGTCGGACTATCAGGATATCACGAAGCGCCTGCGCTCCTGGTATGTGGAGGGCGCCGTCTTTCTGGGCATGTTCGATCAAAACATGCGCCAGATCCAGGCCGACAACAAGATTCCGCTGATTTTTATCGACAGCTACAGCCCCGTGCGGCAGATCACCAACGTAGGGGTCGACGATTATAAAGGCGGAGAACTGGCCGCCACATACCTGCTGCAAAAAGGGCACAGGCGGGTCGGCTTTGTCGCAAGCTATTCGAACGCCAGCGGCGTGGTGCGCCAAAGGCTGATCGGCTTCCGCGACGCCCTCGAAAGGGCCGGCTTCCCGCTGTCGGAGGACCGCATCCTTGCCGACCTGCCGGAGGAGGACGTCTTACGCTCCCTCTGCCTCTGCCCGGAGCCGACCACCGCTTTTTTCGCCCCGGCCGATGTGAACGCGCTGAAGCTGATCAGCCGGCTGAAGGCAATCGGGCTTTCGATTCCCGGCGACTGCTCCGTCATCGGCTTCGACGACCTCTTTTTTGCCGCATACACCATTCCCGGCCTGACGACGATTCGCCAGGACATCGAAAGGAAAGCGCAGATTGCCACGGATATGCTGTTCCATCACATTGAGGATCCGGGGGCCCCGGCGGAAAACATCACCCTCGACGTGCAGCTGGTGGAACGCGGCTCCGTCGAGCCGCCGGCCAAAGCCCCCAGGGCGTTCTGACGATGCGGACGCCGGCATGGCAGGAGGGAGCACAGAAGCCGCGCCGGGATTCCCGCCTCGCGGCAGGCCAAAAAAGAGATGGCATTCCGCCATCTCTTTTTTATTGCAGCAATGATTCCACCGCCGAACGCCCGTCCAACGGCGCAATGGGGTCAGCCCTTCCATTCTCTGTCCAGATAAATGCGCGAGCCCGTCGCGCCCTTTTGCCCCTGATATTTGCCGCGGTACGGATGTTCGGCGTCATGATCGAGCTGCGCAAACACCAATTGTCCGATGCGGCGGCCGGCCTGCAGCTCAATGGCGCATCGGTTGGCGTTGAAGAGCTCGAGCGTAATCTCCCCTTCAAACCCGGGATCCACCCAGCCGGCATTCTGGATGGACAGCCCCAGCCGGCCGATGGAGCTTCTGCCTTCGACAAAAGCGGTCATGTGATTCGGCAGCTTGAAATATTCCATGGTCGTGGCCAGAACGAATTGCGCGGGCATAAGCAGATACCGGTCCGACCGTATCGTTTTGTACCGCATTTCACCCGACAGCCGAACGACGCTGGAAGAGGTGTCTTCCAGTATCGTGAACGTATTCCCCAGACGGATATCGACGCTTGCAGGCTGAATCTGTATCTCCTCGAGTGGATATATTTCCAGATCCTTGTTTTTCAGCAGCTCCCTGATCGTTTTATCCGACAATATCATTTGCCCATCCCCCCGCTGTTTGATTTGCCTCCATCATAGCATGGTTTGCCACAGAAAAAAAGGCACGGCTTTCTTCCGGCTTTTCGCGCCGCTTCCGGGGTGGCCGGGGGTACGCCCCGCGGATTAATAAAATCAGGAAATCCGTCTCAATCTTCTTTTTCAAAGATCAGATCCACCGAGAGGATCTTCCCGCTCGGGCCCATTTTCGTCGGGAGATAACCGGCGTAACGGAACCCGTTCTTCGCCTGCTCGTCGATGATTTCCCTGTGCCACGTGATGCTTGAACTGGTCGCTTTGTGGTTTTCATATTCAAGCACAATGTATTTGTATTCTTTCATGCAGAGTTTCCCCTTTCATAAAATCATTCGGCATCCTTGTGAAATAAGAGATCGTGAACCCCGCCGATCTTGAACATTGCAATCCCCTTTTTCTGATCGCCGACAATCAGGACCCTATCCCCCGCCTGAAGATCAAATACGGTGCGCGCCTTCTGCGGAAGAACAATCTGCCCGCGATCCCCGACCTCGGCCAGTCCGAACAGATATTGTCCGCCACGGCCGTATAAGTCTGCTCGGCAAAAAATTCTTGTCCGGTTATCGGAGTTAAAAGTTCAAGCTGCGGAAAAGCTGTGCCTTCATCCACCACCTCATTCCAAATATTTACCATGGCTGGAAAATCCTTTGTGGCATATGGTCTGATGGTAATATTCAAGCATACTCCCCGTCTTTCGTTTTTCTATTCATTCGTGTTTAGCCTTCGGCTTTTTCATAATGGTTATTATAGCATGGGAGCTATGAAAAGCCGCCGATCCGCAGGATGCCCCTAACAGGGAAAAGTGTCCGGCGATTCAAGGATATCCAGTACCTTCCTCATCGATTTGTTATATTCCTCTTCCGAGGAATTCTCGAATACCAGTAAGTCGTCCTTGCACGACGGATCGTCGAGCTCTTTCGGGATGTCAAAATTCACCCCCGCGATATATTGATCCCAGTTGGCGAGTTTCCAGGAATCCCTGTCGCTGTTCCGTTGAATCATTCTCTGTCTGACCACTTCAACGTCGGTCTGCACCCATATTACGATTAACTTCGCCTTCTTTTGCCTGAGCTTTGCCCTCAGGCCGTCCATATAACCTTTGTCCCGGACTTCTCTGGTAAAAGGAGCGCTGATGAGGACGATGTCATCATATTCCAACGCCTCAAGCGCAAGATCGACGATGGCGGCGTATTCGTAATCCCTTATATTCTTTTCGAAGAAGCCGGAGCTTCTGTTATACTCTTCATGCGCGACGGCAAAGATCTGCTTGGACAGCACAATGAGCGTATCCTTGTCCAGATAAACGACATGCTTCAGGTTCTTTGCAAGCTGCTTTGAAATATAAGTTTTTCCGCAGGCGGGCGGAGACGTGACAAGTATCAGTTCTTTCATAAGGATGCCTCCCTATCTCTGATTGGCCTATAAGGCGAAAAATCTTTTCCGTCGTTCCAACTTCAAACGCGTCAGGATCCCGGATTCCGCCTCCCATCATTTCTGGAGGCTGCTTCTGATACAAGCCGCTCCTCCCAAAGAGGCCGGCGCTTTGCCGCGTTCCGCCGCATTCTCCCGGAAGCTTTCGCCGGAATTTCAGCCCTGGAAAACGGGCCGGCCGTCCCGGCTATCGCCGACATCGGAACAATCAGGAGCCTGATATTCGCTCACCTCCGGCAAGTGACCATGTGCTCCCATGAAACCCAGATTAAATGTAGCATAAAGATCGCCCAAAAGCAAAAATTTCTTTTCCCGTCCGCATGCCGCGCATACGGCATCACCGGGTTCCCGCCCCGCGGCAGGCAAAAAGGAAGGCAGGGCAAAAGCCCTGCCTTTATTTGTGTCATTTGCTCAATTTAGATGCAGACTTCAACCGCGTGCAGAAAACAAAACGGTTCCCCACACTGTGAGGAGCGTGAATCGCGTGCAGGCTCAGCCTGCTGGTGCGGGTGTTCTTGCGGCATTTGACCAAAAAAGTCAGTAATATCAAGGGTTCACGGACAGTTAAGAAGCAGTATTTATACCAAAAAGCACCTAGTTATATCGTTCTGTCGGTCACCGTAACCTGCGTAATCACATCCCCAAGCCTGTCGTTGCCGACCCTATATTCCAGCACTTCATCGGCAGAATCGCACCATTTTTCAGTTTGTTCCATATTTTCAACATAGACCTGTGAGATCAGCATTTGTTGCGGAGAAGATGGTGCTTTTTGCAGTTTTGAGAAAACGCCAAACGTCTTCCCATCCCAAATAAATTCCACTTCACCACCGCGACGCATACAATCTTTGAAATCACTGATTGTTTTAAACCGATTTTCCTCCAAGCTATTTGCTTTCACAATTGTGTTCAAAACATTCATCTCCTTAAAGTCCTTAAATTCCGGCGCGCCAGTAGGATAGTTTGATTTTGGGTAATTGATTTCACGTCCCATCCGGGGTGTTCCGTTATTCTCGTCCCAATAAATGAGATGGTCATGTGGATTTGTATGATATTTAGGAAATCCATGATCAGTATAATGTCTCTCTTTTCCCGCCCTGCCATCTTGGCCTATTTTTGTGTCAACCCGATAGCCGTTTTTGAAGGTCGTTTTTATTTCTCCCGGCGTTTCCAAAAACCGTTGGTCTTCCGGCTTGTTCGGGTTCGGTCTCCATTTTCCCCCGTAGGCGCTGCCCATCCCCGTCTGGATATAATGATTATAGCACTCTTCGTACCTGCTTAAAACATGTCCCTGTTTGATGATGAGATCGCTTCCGACCGGAAGCGGTTCCGCCCCGCAGATGTATTTCACATATTTGGAAGGCACATACGGATCGTCGTTCATGTACTTCCACGAGCTCAGCTCATAGTCGACGAACACGATATCGCCCTGCATTTCGGGAAACGGCTCGTTATAGCAGATGATTTTCTCCGGTTCGATCCGGCGGAGCATCTCGCTATAACCCTTGAGGAAGAACTCCTTCTGATCCTGCCGGTTGTCATGCTCCGACACCATATAGGTGGACACCGCGACCGTTGAGCCTTTTTCGATTCCGTCAAAGCAGAATTCAAACGTGTTTTCGTTGCCCCAGTTGACGGTCGGAACGACGCGGATCCCTTTGGACGCGAAATAGGCGCCGCACCAGCGGTTCCGGAACGTGTTGGTAAGCTGCAGAACGGGCGCCATCTCGACGTACATGCTGAAATCCGGGGAAAGCACCGCGCGGTAGCGCCTTAGCTTTTCCAGATCGGTATCGGGATTTTTCCAGACCCGGTCAAACTTATAATCGTACAGAAAGAAATGAACCATGCGGTCCAGATGGTTGGTGTTCTCCAGTTTTGTTTTATCGAAGCCGATCAGCCTCAAATTCTCAAAGTCGTCTTTCTACGCCTGAAATTTTGGAATCAAGGGAATCTGAAATTTGCCTTTGCCCGCAAACTGATTTCGTAGCAGGAACGGACTGGTACGATATTGATAATTCTCTTCGGTCATTTCGTATACCCCTTTCCATGATAAGAATTGTCATCCTTTCACTTGACGGGGCTTTTGTTAGTGGAGTTGCCTTCTGAAAAGCAACTTTTACAAAACATAATAAAAAATAGATACGGGGCTGTTGCAAAACGAAAGTTTTGCGGCAGTCACTTTCTCAAGTAAAAAAGGCCTCAAAGGCGAATTGCGTGTCGAGGCTCTCGACTGGTGCGCCCGGAGGGACTTGCCGGCGGTTTCACCGCCTGCCGGCTTGCGGCAAGCCGCTGCGCCGCTCTTCGCTAAAACTGTGACACAGGCACAGCTTTTTCACGCTCAGACCCTTTCGGGTTCGAGTCCCTCCCAAACCGTATGAAAAAACAGAAGCCCAACCGCAAGGGTTGAACTTCTGCTTTTTGGTGCGCCCGGAGGGATTCGAACCCGCGACCCCTTGATTCGTAGTCAAGTACTCTATCCAGCTGAGCTACGAGCGCACAACCGCTGCTTTTTAGGACAGCTTTATTATTATATTAGCTTTCGGCGTAAAAGTCAAGATTTTTTCACCCGGCAGGGCCGCCGGCGGCAGGCCATGCATCCGTCCGCTTTCGCTTATTCTTCTTAGCCGATGGCAGGCATAACCCGTTCTGCAAAACCGGGGGAGAAAAGTGGTGCTACCTTCTAAAGACAAGGAAATTATGAATTCTGTCGTTAAAATTAATGCAGATTGCTTGCTTTTCCTAAAAAGATATGTTATCATCTTAACAAACAATTGGCAATGGGGCCGGTGGTGATTTCACTTGGAATCACCGCTGGCCCCGTTTTTTGTCGCTGCTTATAGCGCTGTAATGCAGCGGCAGTGCCTTGCCAATCCATTTTCTGGGAGGTAACATTGCATGAATCACGGCGATTTTGCCTGGATGCTGACATGTTCGGCCCTCGTTTTTCTTATGACGCCCGGCCTTGCTTTTTTCTACTCCGGCATGACAAAGCGCAAGAATTCCATCAACACCATCCTCTCCTGCGCGCTGACGCTCGGCCTCGCCTCCATCCTCTGGGTTCTGGTGGGCTTCTCGCTCTCCTTCAGCGGCGACACCGGGGGCTTTATCGGCAATCTGAACTGGTTCGGCATGAATTTCGACACATTGAAGGATCAGACTCTGGCGTACCCCAACACGCTGACTTTTGCCATCTTTCAGATGATGTTCGCCATCATCACGCCCGCCCTGATCACGGGCGCCGTCGTGGAACGGATGCGCTTCCCGACGCTGTTCATTTTTCTCGGCGTCTGGTCCCTGCTGGTCTACTACCCCATGGCGCACATGGTGTGGGGCGGCGGCCTGCTGATGAATCTCGGCGCCGTTGATTTCGCCGGCGGCAACGTGGTGCACATCACCTCCGGCATCAGCGCGCTGGTGCTTGCCATTATGCTCGGCAAGCGGAAGCATTACGGAAAAATCTCGTACCACCCGCACAACGTCCCTATGGTCTTTCTGGGAGCCGCCCTTCTCTGGTTCGGCTGGTTCGGCTTCAACGGCGGCAGCGCGGGAGCCGCGAACGAGCTTGCCGCGCACGCCTTTCTGACCACCAACACTTCCGCCGCGGCCGCGATGCTGTCGTGGATGCTGATTGAAAGGGTCCGCAGCGGGAACCCGTCGCTGGTCGGCGCTTCCACCGGCATGGTGATCGGCCTTGTCGCCATCACGCCCGGCGCCGGGTTCGTGCCCGTGTGGGCTTCCATCGTCATCGGGGCGCTGGCAAGCCCGATCTCTTATTTCTTCATCACCGTCGTCAAGGGCAAGTTCGGCTACGACGACGCGCTGGACGTTTTCGGCTGCCACGGCGTCGGCGGCATCTGGGGAGGGATTTCCACCGGGATTTTCGCGCAGAGCTCCATTAACCCGGCCGCCAGATGGAACGGCCTGATCTACGGCGACGCCAGTCTCTTCGTGCGCCAGCTCGCCGCGGTCGGGGTCGCGATCGCCGTGGCGGTAATCGGCACGCTCATTTCCATCGGCATTGCGAAGCTTTGCACAAAACGCATCCGCGTGGAAGGCAAAGAGGAAGAAATCGGTCTGGACATTGTGGAGCACGGCGAGCAGGCCTACCCGGCGTTCAACGGCATGGACTGATTTGCGGAGCCTGCGCGCATCCTTGCGAAAGGGGAATTTCTGCCATGAAAAAAATTGAGGCGATTATCCGTCCCGAGCAGATTGAAGATATCAAAGAAAGCCTGATGCCGCTGGATCTGAGCGGCATCAGCGTGAGCCAGATTATGGGCATCGGCTGTCAGCGCGGCTGGAAAGAGATTGTCCGCGGGGCGGAAGCGGACTACAACTTCCTGCCGAAAATCAAGCTGGAGCTTGTCGTACCCGACGGGCAGGCGGAAGAGGTCATCCGCAGAATTACGGAAGCCGCCCAGACCGGCAACATCGGCGACGGAAAGATCTTCGTCTACGACGTGATCGACGCGATCCGCATCCGCACCGGGGAGCGCGGCGACGACGCCGTCCGGGCCAACGACGAATAATCCTGCCCGGAACAGACAAAAAATACGGGACGCCCGGAAAACCGGGTGCCCCGTATTTTTACCGGCATGCCGCCTCGTTCACAGGGTCCATTCGAAGGCCGTGACAGCGCCGGAGTCAATGATTTTTTCGACTTCCTCGTAGCCCTCCGGGAACGCAAAATTATACCGCGCGGGCAGCGCGAACACATATCTCGCGTTTCTGGCCAGCTCCCGCGGGCCAATCGGCGCGGCGCCGATGTGGATGACGTCCTGATTCAGCTGCTGCCACTGCTCAGGTGAAAAAATCATAATCGGGATGTCCTGGTACGGCTTCGCCTGCGTCCATTTCGGGCTGCGGAGCACAATCTCCGGTCCGAAGACGGAGTTCCCCGCGCCGGGGTCGGAAACCTTGAACGCCGCCCACTGCTGCGTCAGCACCTGGTAGCCCTTCCAGTCCTCCGGCAGAGCGACGCGCAGGCCGTATTGCTTATTTTCATAGATGACGGAAGCGGCCGGTGCCCGCGAAGAAGCGGCGGAAGAAACTGCGGCGGTTTTGGAAACGGCGGCTTCAGACGAAACTGCCCGGGAAGACGTCGTTTCGGAAGACGCGGCCGCGGCCTTGCCGCAGGCGGAAAACAGGCCGCAGCAAAGGCTCAGGGCCAGCGCGGCGCAGAAAGCGGCGCGTCCCTGCCGGAGCCTGCGGACAGACGGGCGGGACGTTTTCTTCCCGCCACGGAATTTTCCCTGAGACATGAATCTGCTCCTCCTTTGTTCTCCCGGAAGCCTCCGGGGAACAAAGTTAGGATGCCCATCCGTTTCCGGAATTCTCGCAGGCGCGGCATTTTGCGCGCATTATTCGTCGTCGCCGAGGTAAAGCGCCTTATCCTTCGCGTAAAGGATCTTCTGGCGGGAATAGATGCCGGAACAGCCGGAAAGCAGATAGCTGACCGAGGCGGCCAGAAGGTAGAAAAGGATGCCTTTTGCGCCGAACACCTCCACGCTGAGGACCAGGGACGTCAGCGGGCAGTTGGTCACGCCGCAGAACACCGCCACAAGGCCGATCGACGCCCCGAACGAGGGATTCAGGCCGAGCAGGCCGCCGGCGGCGCACCCGAACGTGGAACCGGCGAAAAACGCCGGGATAATCTCGCCGCCTTTAAACCCGCTGCCGATTGTCAGCGCGGTAAACAGGATTTTCAGCAGGAACGCCCACGTCTGCGCGTGACCGCCGAGGGACGCGGTGATCTGCGCGGAACCGAGGCCGAGATAATCCCTCCCGAACGGCAGGGTCAGCAGGGCGATGACTGCGCCGCCGACCGCCGCGCGAGCGATTTTGCCGGGTATGCGGCGCTGGAACATATGGTGGCAGCCGCGCATCATTTTGCAGTAAAACCAGCTCACCGCCGCGCACAGCGCCGCCAGCGCGACGACCCGCCCGACAGAAAAGAAGCTCACGGCGGGCACGCCCGCCACGGCAAAGGCCGTGACCGGCTCGCGGAACTGCCGCGCGAGGAAGGCGCCCACCAGCGCCGCCACGGTGCAGGGCACCAGGGCCGAATAATACATGACCCCGACCGTCACGACCTCCATGACGAAAACTGCGGCTGTGACCGGCGTCCCGAACAAAGCGCTGAAGCAGGCCGCCATGCCGCACATGGTGATGAGGTGGAGATCCCGCTCATCCAGCCGGAACAGCCGGCCGACGCCGTACCCGAGGCTGCCGCCGATCTGCAGCGCGGCACCCTCGCGCCCCGCCGAGCCGCCGACCAGGTGCGTGACGGCGGTCGAGACAAAAATGAGAGGCGCCATCTTGAGCGGCACCGGCTCGGGGGAACGGATCGCCTCGATCACAAGGTTGGTGCCCTGCGAATGGTCCGCTTTGGCCAGATGATAAAGGAAAGCAATCAGCGCGCCGCCCGCCGGCAGCAGCCAGACGAGCCATTCGTTCTGCAGGCGCAGCCGGGTCGCGGCGGCGACACAGAAATAGAACAGCGTGCCCGCTCCCCCCGCCAGCGCGCCGGTCAGGCCCGCCAGCAAAATCCATTTGACAAGCGCGCCGAAATACCGGCTTCCCTGCGCAAAATAGTCCCCCGCGCGGCGGAGGAGGAACGCCCTTATCTCCAGAAAAAACTGTATGAAAATCTGCATTGGTTTCTTTTCCGCCCCGTCAGCGAGTTTTGCCGTCGTTCATCAGTTCGCGGTACAGCTCGTTTTTCTTTCTTCCCGTTTCCGCCGCCGCGCGCTTTGCCGCCTGCGCCGCGGAATTCCCCTGCGCGAGATACGCCCGCGCCAGGGCGACGGCGTCCTGCTCGGGCGCCGCCTGCGGCGCGGATTCCGGCGCGCCCTCCACGACGAGGACGAACTCGCCCTTTGCGCCGCCGTCGGCATAACGCTGCGCCGCCTGCGCGAGCGTCGTGCGCACGACCTCTTCGTGGATTTTCGTCAGCTCGCGCGCAAGGGCGACCCGGCGATCGCCGAACGCGCCCAGAAGATCCGCAAGGGTCGCGGCAAGCTTGTGCGGCGCCTCGTAGAAAACCATGGTGCGCGTTTCGCCCTTCAGGCTTTCGAGATGCTCCCTGCGGCTCTTTTTGTTGACGCTCAGAAAGCCCTCGAAGGTAAAGCGCCCCGTCGGCAGGCCTGAAATCGCCAGCGCGGAAACGACGGCGCTCGGCCCCGGCACGACGCTGACCGGGATGCCCCGCTCCACGCACTGCGCGACAAGCAGCTCGCCCGGGTCCGAGATGGCCGGCATTCCGGCGTCGGAGACCAGCGCGCAGACCTCGCCCGCCGCCATGCGGCCGCACAGCGTATCGCCGCGCTCCTGCTTGTTATGCTCGTGGTAGCTGACCAGAGGCTTGTGGATGTTGAAATGCGTCAGCAGCTTGCGGGTCACGCGCGTGTCTTCCGCGGCGATGAAATCGGCAGAAGCCAGCGCCTCGGCCGCACGGGGCGAAAAGTCCGACAGGTTGCCGATCGGCGTGCCGACCACAATCAGCCTTCCGCTCATGTATGCCCCTCCTTATAATCGCCGTAAACGGCGAGCATTTCTTCCGAAAGCCCGTCCCGCCCGTTTTCCACAAGCAGGACCGGCTCGACCCGCATGCCCGGCCTGCCGCCGCGGGCGGCCTGCAGCAGGAACAGAAACGGCGCCGACTGCGCGCGCTGCTGCACAAAGCGGATCCGCTTCGGCTCAAGCCCGGCCCGCCGCAGGTCGAGCAGCGTGCCGCACAGGCGCTCGGGCCGCATGCAGCAGAAAAAGCGGCCGCCCCAGCGCAGAAAACACGACGCGGCCGCGGCGGTCTCCGCGAACGTGCACGCGGTTTCGTGCCGGGCAATCCTGCCGCTCTCGTCCGCGCTTTCAATCCCCGTGCCCGCCGGCTTGTAGGGCGGGTTGCAGGCGATGCGGTCGAGGCCGCCCGCAGGCAGCGCCCGCTCCTCCCGCAGCCTGCGGATGTCGCACCCGACCACGCCGATGCGGTCCGCCATGCCGCTGCGCGCCGCCGAACGCCCGGCCATGGAGCAGGCCGCCGGCTGCAGCTCCACGGCATAGACGAAGCGCGGCTTCGCCCGCGCGCACCAGATCAGCGGGATGGCGCCGCACCCCGTGCCGAAATCCGCGCAGACCTCGCCTTCCCCCGGCATGGAAAAGGCGGCCAGCAGCACCGTGTCGGTATTGAAAGTATGCCCGTTGCCGACGATCACCGAGACGCCGCGGGCCAGAGGCTCCAGCCTCTCCCCGCCGCGAAGCGCGCCGGCGTCATCCGCCTGTGTCATCCGTTCCCTCCGCAAAGAAAAAAGCGGGGCGCCCCGCGCTCCGCCCTTCCCAAGGCAATTCCTGCAGAAATTTATTCCGGCTTCGGTGCGCCCACCGGGCAAACACTCGCGCAGGAGCCGCACTCCGTGCATTTTTCAGGGTCAATCTCAAATTTCCCGTCACCTTCGGAAATCGCGCCTACCGGGCACTCACCCGCGCAGGCACCGCAGGAAATGCAATCATCACTGATAACATACGCCATTCAGAACACACCTCCATCTCATATAATCTAAGCACATTGTAACATAAAACCATGAAATTGCAACAGCTTTTTTCCCTTCCGCGCGAAGAAGGGAGGCTCCGCGCGAATAACGGCGGGGCCTCCCTCTGCAAGGCAGAGTCAGCCTTTGACGGAGCCTGCGATGACGCTCGACTGGATCTGATCGCTCAGGAAGCAGTAAATCAGGATGGTCGGAATCGTCGCGACAACCATGCCGGCGCCGATGGCGCCCCAGTTCGTCTGGAATTCCCCCGCGAAGGAGAAGATGCCGACCGGAAGCGTGCGGAACGCCGAGCTGTTGACGAACGTGTTCGCAAACATCAGCTCGTTCCAGGTGCCGAGGAAGGTGAAGATGGAAACCGTCGCGATGGCCGAGCGGATCATCGGCAGGATGATGCGGAAAAACACGCCGTAGATGCTGCACCCGTCCAGGAACGCCGCCTCTTCAATGTCGCGCGGGATCGAGCCGAAAAAGCCGCACAGAATGATGATGCTCATCGGGATGGCGAACGCGGTGTAGGGGATGAGCAGCGCCCAGTAGGTGTTCAGCAGCTTCATCCTCCCGAGCACCAGGAAAAGCGGCAGCAGCACCGCCTGCAGCGGAATCATGATGCCGAGCGTGAACAGGGTGTAGGTGCCCGTGCTGCCCTTCCAGCTGAGGCGCGAAATCGCATACGCGGCCATGGTGCTGAGCACGCCCGCCAGCACGATGGTCACGGCGGTGTAAAAGACGCTGTTGAAGAAATACTGCAGCAGGCCGCCCGTCAGCAGGGCGCTCGAGTAATTCTCCCACCGCCAGACGTGCGGCAGGCCCAGAACGTTGCTGCTGTAGATTTCGTTGTTGTCTTTCAGAGAGAATTCAAGCAGCCAGAACAGGGGGAAAATCTGAATGACGGCAATCAAAAACAGGACCGTCAGCTTGACGACCCGGCCCGGCCTGCGTCTGCGTTTTGTCTGTTCCATGACGATATCCCCCCTAAATTGCGGAAACCGCGCGCTCTGACCTGCGGAACGCCAGGCCCACAAGCAGAGTGGCAAGCAGACATTCGACCACGATGAAGAACGCCTGCGCGCTGCCGTAGCCGTAGGCCCCGGCGCCGAACAGGTTCGAGTACATGGCGGTGCTGGGCAGCTCCGAGCTGTGCAGCGGGCCGCCGTTCGTCATGGCGTAGACAAGGTCGAAGGATTTGAAGGAGCCGGTCAGCGAAAAAATAATGCAGACCTTGATGACCGGCGAAAGCAGCGGAATCGTAATGCGGAACATGCTCTGCGTGCCGTTCGCCCCGTCTATTTTGGCCGCTTCGTACAATTCCTCGGGGACGCCCTTCATCCCGGCGTAAAAGATGAGGATGTACTGGCCGACGTACTGCCAGATGGCGGGGATCACCGTGCACGCGAAGGCCGTCTGGGTCTGGGCCATCCACGGCTGCGCCAGGTAAGAAAAGCCGGTAGCTTTCAAAATATAATTCAAAAGGCCGTAATCGGCATCAAATATTCGAAGCCAGAGCTGTGCTATCACCATGCTGGAAAGAATGACCGGAATGAAATAGACCGTGCGGAAGAACCGCTCGAACCTGACCCCGCGCGAAAGGGTGAGAGCAAGCAGAAAAGCGATGGGAAGCTGGATGAAAATCGAGCAGAGGGCCAGAATCAGGGAATTGAGAATCGCCTGGTGAAAGACCGCGTCCTGAACAAGCAGCTTGATATAGTTGGTAAAGCCCGTAAACGTCATGCTGCCTACGCCGTTCCATTTGAAGAAGCCCAGGTAGGCGGTGATGAAAATAGGAATGACGACGATGCAGAGGTAAATCAGAACGGAAGGCAGTACAAAAACGGCAATGGATCTTTTTTTATACATCAGATTATTCAATGCAATCACCTTATTTCGATGCTGAACTGCCGAAGCGGCCCGCTTTTCGACGGGCTTTGCTTTCCGCTGTGCCCGCAGTGCCAAGGGAAAAAGACCTTTTGAAAAGAAAGGGCCGGAGCCATCATGGATTTTGCCGACATGACGGCTTTCCGGCCCGAGAAACCCGGCTTCCGGTTAATTCCAGGAAGCGTTTTCGTTCTGAATGAACTGATCCGGGGTAATCTTTTTGGCAAACAGCGCCTGAACGTCGTCCTGGTGGGTCTTGGTCTTTGCACTGTCAAGGAAGGTATCCCACGCGAGGACGCTCGTCTTGCACTTTGAGGTCGCGTCGTTGATCTGCTTGAACACGTCGTTCCAGCCGCTCTGGTCGACTTCGTCCTTCCAGCCGTCAAAGCCCTGGCTGGTCTCGGCGGCATATTTGCCCATGGTGCGGTTGATGTAGATCATGAACTTGACCGCTTCGTCCGGATGCTTGGTGGCGCTGTTCACAAAGAAGGTCTCTGTGAACCCGCCGCAGAAGTTCGTCTCGTCGCCCTTGCCGCCGCTTACGAGCGGTACGGGCAGCGCGTCGACTTTACCCTGGACGGTGGAGCCTTTGCCGTAGCAGTTGCCCGCGAACCAGCTGCCCATGATGCGCATGGCGGCCTTGCCCGTAGTGAACTGCGTGTCGGCATCGCTCGAGCCGGTGCCCAGCGTGCTGTTGCCGAACGCTCCGGCGGAAACGAGATCCATGACCTTCTGTGCCGCGTTCGCGTAGCCGGTGTCCATCTTGGCCTGGCCGTTCAGGTAATTCACGACGGCGTCGGCGCCGTTCTCGCGCATGGCGAGAAACTCATAGATGAAGCAGGCGTTCCACGCGTCTTTGGTGCCGTTCGCAATGGGGAGAATCCCCTTCGCCTTCAGGCCCTTGACCGCGGTCAGCAGATCGTCGTATGTCTTCGGTTCTTCCACGCCGGCCTGCTTGAAGAGGTCGCGGTTGCAGTAAAGCATCATGTACCAGGAGAACATCGGCAGCGAATACAGCTTGCCGTTGATCTTGAAGGCCGACAGAGAACCGTCTTTCGTCTGGCTGAGGACGTCGTCCTTCACATAGCTGTCAATGGCGAGCAGCTTTCCGGCGGCCGCAAGGCTGCTTGTGCTTCCGGGGCTCCAGTCATAAAATACGTCCACGTCCGCCGCGTTGCTGGCAAAAGCCGTGACAAGCTTGTTCTTATAGGCCTCCGTCGCAAGGGAATCGGACTCTATTGTGACGTTCGGATTTTCCTTCTGATACTCGGCGACTGCGTCGTTGTAGTCTTTGCGCAGGCTGTTGGAATCGTCCGACCACTGGTGCCAGACCTTCAGGGTAACTTTTTCTCCCGGGGCCGCGGAGCTTCCGCCTGCGGCGGAAGCGGCGGAGGCGGTGTTGTCCGCCGCCGACTGCGTCCCGGTAGAGGAACTGCAGGCCGCGGCGCTCAGCAACATCAGGCCTGCCAGAACAGAGGATACTGTTTTTTTCAGCGCACTGTTCAACTTAACTCTCCCTTTCGTTCAAAATCAAAATTAGAAAACGGCCGTTTTCAATTTTACCATTTTAATTATATCGGCTGCGCGGAAAAATGGCAGTCAATATTTTGCCTATAATGTATACTTTTTTGTCCTCTAAGCGGATGGTATTAGGGCGTTTTGCAGAGAATCCGCCGTCAGCCGCTTTTTGCGAGCGTCTTCCCCGCGGGGTCCGGCCCGCAGCGCCGGTACTCCTGAATGGATCTGCCGACCTGCTTTTTAAACAGGATGCTGAAATAATGGGGATCCTCGAACCCGACCTTTTCCGCAATCTCGTACGCCTTGAGGCCGGTGTTGTCAAGGTAGTCCAGGCTCTGGCGGATGCGCATCCTGATGATGTAGTTCGTCACGTTCTCGTTCGTTTCCTTCTTGAAGGTGCGGCACAGGTACCCCGGGCTGACGTACAGCCTCTCGGAAAGGCTCTTGAGGGAAAGCCCGCAGTCGGAAAGCGATTCGCCGATGAGCTGCATGGCGCGGCTCACGAGGTCGCTGTACTTTTTCTCCGGCTTTTCCGGCTCCGCCGCGCCGCGGCCGGCCGCCCGTCCGCGCTCCAGGCGGGCCTTGACCGAGCGGACGACGTTTTGCAGCTCTTCGTACTGGACGGGCTTGATGAGGTATTCCAGCACGCCAAGGTGAATGGCCTGCTGCGCGAACGCAAAGTCCCGGTGGCCGGTCAGGATGACGACTTCCGCGTCTTTTTTCATGGCGCGCAGGGCCTGCGTCATCTCAAGGCCGTTCATGAACGGCATGCAGATGTCGGCGAAGATGACGTCCGGCCGGACGGCGTCGAACCGGCGGATCATGTCTTCGCCGGAGTCCGCCTCGCCCACAATGGCAAAACCGTTTTCTTCCCAGGGGAAGCTATAGCGGATCAGCGTCCGCTCCAGATGCTCGTCGTCCACAATCGCCACTCTGATTTGCTCCATCGTTCTCCTCCCTGCCGATGATCGGCACCCTTACGGTCACAGCCGTGCCCCTGTTTACTTCGCTGCGGATGGAAACGGGGGAGTCCACCCCGTAGAACAGCGAGATTCTCGTGACGGAGCTGCGGATTCCGAACGACCCCCTGGTCGCCGCCGTCTCCGTCCGGCCCATAATCTCCTCCAGGCGTTCGGCGGGAATGCCCGCGCCGTTGTCTTCCACGCGGAATTCCAGCGTTTCCCCCTTCCGGGCGCCGCTCAGGATGATTTTCCCCTCGCCGTGCCGGTTGTGGACGCCGTGGAGAATCGAATTCTCCACAAAAGGCTGAAGGATCAGCTTGAGGATGCGGCAGTCCATAATCTCTTCGCTGACCCGGTACTGCATGGTGAACGTCCCGTCGTAGCGGATGTTCATGATGGTCACGTAGTCGCCGATGCAGCGGATTTCGTCGCCGACGGTGATGACGTCCCTGCCGCTGCTGAGGCTGATGCGGTAGAAATTCTCGAGCGCCCGGGTCAGCGTGTACGCGCCGGAGCAGTCCTTCGTCAGCGTGAGGGCGCTGACCGCGTCGAGCGTGTTGTAGAGGAAGTGCGGGTTGATCTGCGCCCGCAGCATGTTCAGCTCGCTCAGGCGCAGCCGGGTCTGCTCCTCCTTCTCCACAAGCAGAAGGTTCTGGATGCGGTCCACCATGATGTTGAAGACCTTTTTCAGCCGGACGACCTCGTCGTCGCGGTCCGTCTCCACCGGCATCGGCTCAAAGCGCCCGTTCTGCACGTTTTTCATGTATCTGCCCATTCTGGTGAGCGGCTTCGCGATGAGGCTCGCGAGGTACTTCTGCCCCAGAAGGAACAGCACCATGTCCAGCAGCACGACCGTCAGCATCATCGTGCCCGTGCCCTCCGCCTGCCCGAAGACCCCGCTCAGCGGCAGGATCCCGATGATGCGCCAGTTGAGGGTCTTCGACTTGGTCGAGCTGAAAACGACCTTCCCTCCGCCCAGCCTGCCGGTCAGGCAGACGTCCGGCTGCCGCGCGGAAAGGCTGAGAAAACCGTCCGTCTCTTTTTTGCGGCAGTCCGCCGACTCGGTGATGTAGCGGCCCTTGTCGTCAATGATGAAAAACTGCGAGGCGTCCTTGCTGTTGAGCTTCTGCAGGACATCGTGGAGGAAGTCCCGGTTCAGGTGGATCATCAGGATCCCGGACTGCTTGTAGGTCTCCACGTCGTAGACGACCCGCACCAGCGAGACCGGCAGGTCCGTGTCCGTCTTGCCGACGACGCTGCCGTCGTCCGTCACCCAGACCGGGCTGCCGCCCGAGGCTTCCACGCTCGCATACCACGGCGCCCTTTTCACGTCTTCGTTCACGACCGGGGCCACGTTCTGCTTGCTGGTGCCGTAAACGTTGTTGTAGTTGTCGAACAGATAAACGGAAGATATGTAGCTGTTGAGCAGAATCATGTCCATCAGCCTCTTGTTGATGGTGCTCTGGATGGCGGGGTCGATCCCTTCTGTGCGGGAGCGGCGCAGCGCCGTCTGGATGGAATCGTCGAAATAGATGTAGTCGGAGCACTGGGAAACGTTGTGCGCGGCGCTGCTGATGTTCTGCTCCAGCGCCTGCGAGGTCTGCTGCGCGCTGACCTCGACCTTCTGCTCCAGGTAGGAAGAGCTCATGCTGTTGAAGACCAGAAGGACCGCGAGGATGGAAATCATCATGACGGAGAGGTAATAGATATTGATTTTCGTCCGGATGTCCGCCTGCCGGTACCGCTGGAGAATCGATTCCAAGGGCTTGATTCCCGCCATGGGCCCTTCCCCCCTTCGGTCAGCCTCCCGGCCGGCTGCAGGACTGCCTGCGTATCAGCTGCACGGGCATGACATAATGGGCAAAGTAGCTGCTGCCGCCTTCGATGAACGAAATCAGCGTGTCCGCGGCGCTGGCCGACATCTCCTGCATCGGCTGCCGCACCGTGGTCAGCGGCGGGCGGGCGCCGGCCGCCGCCTCGATGTCGTCGAACCCGACGACGGAAAGGTCTTCGGGAACGGAGAGCCCGGCCTCCTGCGCGGCCTTCATGCCGCCGAGCGCCATGCTGTCGTTCGCGTAAAACACGGCCGTCGGCCGGTCTTTCATCTGAAGAAGCCGCCGCGTGGCCGCGGAGCCGCTGTCGGACATGAAATCCCCCTTCAGCACGATGCCGGCGTCGTAGGCGAGGCCGCTGTCGGCGAGCGCCTTTTTATAGCCGTCGAGCCGCTCCGCCGTCGCCAGCTGACCCGCGTACCCCGTGACATGGGCAATGCGCGTGTGGCCGAGCTGCGCAAGGTAGCGGACCGCATCATACGCCCCGGCGAAATTGTCCGGGTTGATGATGATGCCGTTCGGGCTGCGCTTCGTCTCGTCCCAGGCGCGGTCGATCATCACCGTCTTGTACCCCAGCGCGTTGATGCGCTCAATCTCTTTGTCGCTCTGCTGGCCGATGAAGATCCCGCCGGAAATGGTCTTGTTGCCGAAGACCTTTTCCACGCCCTGGTACCCGGCGGGGCTGCCGATGGCGGAGACCAGCACCTGGTAGCCCCTGCGGTTGGCCGCGTCGATCACCCCGCTGAGGAACGGCAGGAAGTAGGAGCTCATCGAGAGCTTGCGCCCCTCGGTCCCCCGTTTCATGTCGACCATAAACAGGCCGATAATCCTGCTGTAGCCGCCCGCCAGAATCCTTGCCGAGGCATGGGGCACGTAATGGTACTTTTCTACGACTTCCATCACTCGCTTTTTCGTCTCTTCCGGCACGTTGCTGTAGTTGTTCACCACCCGCGAAACGGTGCTGCGCGAGACGCCCGCCAGCTTGGCGATTTCTCTGCTGTTTATGTCTTTTCCCCTCTTTTGTTAACACGCTTTTATAACTCTCTATTGGTAATATAGCATTTTCCATTTGAATAATCAAGATTTTTTAGAAATATTTTATTAAAAATGCGACATTTATTTATTGATTATATAGATTATGCAAATTTATATTGATTCCGGAGTTGAAATAGCTTATAGTGAAAGAGAAATTTATGAACACGTGTTTACAAAATAAATCGCTTTTGGAGGAAATCGCCATGCCGCGGGAACCTGTGCTTCACTACCTCGACGCGCTCGGCTCTTTCTGCCTGGAGAACCCGGAATCCTGCCGCTACCTGTACTTTCCCCTCGTGAACGAAGCGGGCATGATCGCGAGCGTCACGCCGACCCTGGCCGGGGACGCGAAGACGGGGCAGAACACGTTCCTGCTCCCGCCGGCCAGCGCAGAGGATCTGCACGAGTCGCGCTTCACCAGGAATTTCTGGGCCCGCCTGCGGGAAGGGGCGGGCGTCTGGTCCGCCTGCGGCGCGGGGGCCGGGCAGGCCGCCGACCGCGCGGAGGGCCGCGAGACCTCCCGCGTGGAAGCCGGCTTTCTGTGGCACCGCGTAATCCGCGAAAACAGCCGGCTCGGGCTGCGGTCCGAGATCACCTCGTTCGTGCCGGACGAACGCGACACGGCGGAGCTGATGAAGGTCGTGCTGACGAACCTTTCGGATCGCGCCGTCACGCTGACGCCGACGGCGGCGGTGCCGATTTACGCGAGATCGGCGGACAATATCCGCAGCCACCGGCACGTGACGTCGCTGCTGAACCGCACCGAGACGCTGCCCTACGGAGTGCGCGTGACACCGACGCTGCTGTTCGACGAGCGCGGGCATTCGGTCTGCCGGACCTCGTACGCCGTTTTCGGGGCGGACGCGGCAGGGGCGCCGCCCGTCGGATTTTTCCCGGACCTCGAGCGTTTCACCGGTGAAGGCGGCGCGCTCGACTGGCCGCGGGCCGTCACGGAGAATCTCTCCCCCCCCGAACATGCGGGCGCCGTCCTCAGCGGCTGGGAGAGCCTGGGCGGCCTGCGCTTTGCGGACGTCACCCTGCAGCCCGGCGGACGGGCGGCGTACCTGTTGGCGCTGTGCATCGACCCCGAACGGATCGAGCAGAAATACCTCACGGAAGAGAAGTTCGACGCGTATCTCGCAAAGAACCGCGCGGCGTGGGAAAAGAAGCTGACCGTCCGCCTCCGCACCGCCTCCGCCGATTTCGACCGGTGGATGAACTGGGTCGGCTGCGAACCGATTCTGCGCCGCATCTGCGGATGCTCGTTCCTGCCGTACCACGACTACGGCCGCGGCGGGCGCGGCTGGCGAGACCTGTGGCAGGACTGCATCGCCCTGCTGATGACGGAGCCGGAAAAGGCGCGCGGCATCCTCTACGCCAGCTGCGCCGGCATCCGCTTCGATGGGACGAACGCCACCATCGTCGGCTCGGACGGGGTCAGCTTCCTCGCCGACCGTGACCGGATCGTCCGCGTCTGGATGGACCACGCAGCCTGGCCGGCGAACACGGTCGTCTTTTACCTGGAGCAGAGCGGCGACTTCGATTTCCTGCTGAAGGAGCAGACCTATTTCCGCGACGCCCGGCTGTTCCGCTGCCAGAAGCTGGACCCCGCGTTCGACGAAGCCGGCGGGACGCTCCTGACCGACCGCAGCGGCGCCGTATCCCGCGGCACCGTGCTGGAACATCTGCTGATTGAAAACCTGACCGCGTGCCTCGACGTGGGCGAACACGGCATGCTGCGCCTGCACAACGCGGACTGGAACGACGCGCTCGACATGGCCGCAGAGCGCGGGGAAAGCGCCGCGTTTTCCTCCATGTACTGCGGCAACCTGCGGTCCCTCGCGGCACTGCTGGAAAAGCTGGAGGAGCGGGGGCACGGCTCCCCCGTTCTGCTGGCGGAGGAAGTGTCCCTCCTGCTGGACGGGGACGACGGCTCGCCGGAAGCAATGCAGGAACGGCTCGGCGCGTTCTGCGAAAGCTGCGCGCACGGCGTTTCCGGGCGGAAAAAAGCGCACCCGCCCCTGCGGCTCGCCGCCGTCCTGCGGGAAAAGGCCGCGCGCCTCGCGGAGCGGATCGTCCGCCAGGAGCGCGTCTCCTCGCGCGAAGGGTACACCTGGCTGAACGGATATTACGACAACCACGGCAGGCCCGTGGAGGGCGAAACGCCGGCGGGCGTCCGCATGACGCTGACCGGGCAGGTCTTCGCCGTCATGTCCGGCGTGGCCGACGACTCGCTGACGAAAGAGATTGTGCGGGCCGCGAAGCGCTATCTGTTCGACGCGGCGGACGGCGGCTACCGCCTGAACACGGATTTCCATGAAGTCAAGACCGACCTGGGCCGCCAGTTCGGCTTCGCGTTCGGCCACAAGGAAAACGGCTCGGTTTTCAGCCATATGGCCGTCATGTTTGCCTACGCGCTCTATAAACGCGGTTTCGCCGCCGAAGGCTACCGCGCGCTGAAAGCGCTGTGCGGGCAGAGCATGGCGGTCGCAAAAAGCCGCATCTACCCCGGGATCCCGGAATATTTCAATCCGCGCGGACGCGGCATGTACCCCTACCTGACCGGCGCGGCGAGCTGGCTGCTGATGACGCTGACGACGCAGGCGTTCGGCATCCGGGGCGAATGGGGCGACCTGCTGTTCGACCCGAAGCTCGCCGCCGAGCAGTTCGGCGCCGACGGCACCGCCTGCTGCGAGCTGCTGTTCGGCGGCAAACGCTTCCGCGTGGTTTACAGGAACCCCGGCCGGCTCGATTTCGGGGAATTCCGCGTGCAATCGGCGTCCCTGGACGGCGCGCCCCTGGAGCCGCCCCGCATCCGTGCGGAAGCGCTGAAAACGCTCGACGCCGGCAGGCTTCACACGGTCGATATTCTATTGGAAAGGACGCGGTCGATTTGATTCCCGAAAGCATGCTTGAGGTCCAAGGCGCGCAGGGCGAGGGATACGCCCCGCTGATCCGTTTTGAAAGCTGGCGCGTCGCGCGCCTGTGCTACTGCGACGAGCTCCTGCCGCAGAATATCCGCAAGTTTCAGAAGCACAACGAGACCGACGAGCTTTTTTTCCTCGCGCATGGAAGCTGCACGCTTTTTCTGGCGGACGGCCAGGACGCGCCCGGAACCATCTGCGCGCAGATCCTCCAGCCCCTGACCGTCTACAACATCCGGCGGGGGACGTGGCATTCCCATACGCTTTCTACGGATGCCTGCGTGCTGATTGTTGAAAACGACAATACCTGCGACGGGAATTCGCCGGAGGCCGTCCTGACACGGGAGCAGCGGCAGCAGCTGCTGTCCCTGTGCCGGGGCGCGGTCCTTCCGGCCCGCCCGGCGCGTTGAAACCTCTCCTCCTTTTCCTCCGCGCAGCGGAAACGGGAGTACGGCCCGTTTCCGCTGCGCGAATTTTTTACTGTTCGCTAAAAGTCGGGCGCATGGTAGGTTTTCCGGCAGCGAATTCATAAACTTTTCGTATATTTCATCATAAATAGTACAAATTTCTTGCATGACGGAGCGATAGCACGATTTGCTTTGCCGTATGGGATTTTTTGCTCTTTCACCGGAATATGAGTATATAAAAGGTCTTTAAGCAGCGGATTTGTAAACCATTCGTACATTTTGTCATAAATAATACAGAATTTGCCGCGCAGTAGAACGGAAGCAGGGTTCACTCCAATGCGGGGAGCGCCCTCCCGCCTCCCTTCCGCGCAAGTACCATCCGTAGGTTTCGCTTTGCTTTCTGTGCGGAAGGAAGCCGGGGTGAGAAATCCCGCTGCGGGCAGAGAAAAGCATTCTGAGACGCGGCCGGTCAAACAGGACTTTGGCGTGTACAAAAAATCCCCGGTCTCGCCGGGGTATCTGCTCTTTCGCCAAAAGCCGGATACGCGGCGGGCCTTCAGACAGCAAATCTGTAAACTTTTCGTATATTTTGTCGTCTGTAATACGAATAAGGCATGCAGGACAAGTCCTGCATGCCTTTGACTGCAACTGGAAACCTATTCGCCTTCCAGATTTTTCAGCTGCTCAATCTCCGCCTGCGTAACGTTGGGCCGCGAGCCCTTCAGGACGCGGACCTCTTTGGCCTTGAAGACAAGCGGCGCGGCGTCCGGAGTGGAATCGAGGCGCACGGTGACGCTGCCAGTCAGCAAATTGTGGTCCGTGACCGTCCCCTTGCCCTTCGGCGTCATGACGACGAAATTGATGCCCGGCACCACGCGCAGCAGCTCCTGGTAGCTTTCCTGCTCATATTTCAGGCAGCACATCAGGCGGCCGCAGATGCCGGAAATCTTCACGGGGTTGAGGGACAGGCCCTGCTCTTTGGCCATCTTGATCGAGACGGGCTGAAAGCCGCCGAGGAAGGTGGAACAGCAGAACGGCCTGCCGCAGACGCCGATGCCGCCGAGCATCTTCGCCTCGTCGCGCACGCCGATCTGCCGCAGCTCGATCCTCGTGCGGAAAACCGACGCGAGGTCCTTGACAAGCTCGCGGAAATCGACCCGCCCGTCGGCGGTAAAGTAAAACAGGATCTTCGAATTGTCGAACGTGTATTCCACGTCCACAAGCTTCATCTCGAGCTTGTGGTCCGCAATTTTGCGCAGGCAGACCTGGAACGCGTTCTTTTCTTTTCTGCGGTTTTCCTCCACTTTTTTGAGGTCTTCCGCGGTCGCGGCCCGAATCAGCTTGCGCAGGGGCTGGACCAGCTCTTCACTGCCGATCTGCCGGTTTTCCATGGCGACTTCCCCGCACTCGACCCCCCGGGCCGTCTCGACAATCACTTTATCGCCCTTTTTAAGGGCGTTTCCGTCCGGATCAAAATAGTAGACCTTGCCTACGTTTTTGAACCTCACGCCAATGACTTCAGCCATATTTCCCTCCCTGTCTTTCAAGGAATTTTTAAATGTCACCGCCCCGCTGCCGCGCGCAGATGCGCGCACCACCAAGTGACCAGCAGCGCGGCGTTCGCGTTGCGTTCCAGCGCGGCCAGAGCTTCCTCCGTCCTGTCCATCATCGCCGTGAGGCTTAGCCGCGTCAGGCTGCCGCCGAGGGCTTCCGCAGCCTCTCTTCGGCCGGAAAGGCACGTCTCCCCGCCCGAGCGCAGCGCCAGCGCGTCGCGCAGGAGGAACAGGAACTGCCGCATCCAGCCTTGCAGCTGCGCGCGGTCCTTCACGCCGTCGGCCGTGAGGAAGAGCAGTTCCGCCTCGCCGGAAGCCGCAACGGCCCGCGCGATCTCTTCCGCCCTGCCCCAGTCGCCGGAAAGCGCCTCGTCCCCCGGCGAAACGATCTGCACGCGGGACAGCACGGTCGGCAGAAGGGCGGCGGCGCTGGAGGAGGTCAGCAGGAACAGGACGTTTTCCGGCGGTTCCTCCAGAACTTTTAATAAAGCATTCTGCGAAATTTCAGACATATTCTGCGCGCCGAGCAAAACGAACACCTTGCACCGGGCCTCGTTCGGCTTGACATAGGCGGCGGCGCGGACGGCGCGGATCGCGTCCACGGGGAACGCGCGCGGGTCTTCGTCGCCGTCGAGGGTCAGAATATCCGGGTGCGAGCCGGCCTGCGCGCGCACGCACTCGGCGCAGACGCCGCACGGCCGCTCTTCCTCCGACAGACAGACGGCCGCCTGCGCAAGCCTCTGCGCGACGGCTTTCGCCCGGGCGGGCGAAGCCTCCAGAAGCAGAGCGTGGGGCATCCGATCCTGCGCGAACGCCCGGCGCAGGGCATCCGCGGCCTCCGGCGGCATGCCGAGGCCTTCCAGCTTCAGGTTCATATCTTTTCGAACCGCTCCACGTTCAGGACGAACACCGTGGAGCCGCCCACCGTGACCTCGACCGGGTAGGCGTTGAACATGCCCATGTCCATTGTGGTGTTGCTGGGAACCAGCTGCGTGCGCCGGCGGCTCTGCTGCCTGATGATGCCGATGACCTGATCCACCTTGCTGTCGTCGGTGCCCACGATGAACGTGGTGTTCCCGGATTTGAGGAAGCCCCCCGTCGTGGCGAGCTTCGTGACGGCAAAGCCGTCTTTCGTGAGGGCGGCCGAAACAAGGCCGCTGTCTTCGCTGCTTACGATGGCCATGACTAGTTTCATGGAAAATCCCCCCAGTACGCCCGTTTCCGGCCGCCACATTACTGTTGACATGCTGCTAATTAATATGCTTTGTTCTGATTATTATTTTAACACTTTTATTTTTAAAAAGCCATAGCTTCGCAGAAAGTCGGCCGCTTCTTTTGTAATGCGCTCCCCCGGCATCACGGCCGGCACGCCCGGAGGGCACGGGCAGGCCGCCTCGGCGGCGATTTCGCCGCAGGCGTCTTCCAGGGGAACGGTCTCCGTCTCCGAAAGCAAAGCCTCGCGCAGCGGGACGGCGGACGGCGCAATCGGCGGGAACGCCGCGCCGCGCCGCGGCAGCGGTTTCCCTATGGGCAGCGACAGGACGGCCGCCTTCAGCCGCCGGAAATCCTCCGGGGAATTAAACGGCGACGGAATCAGCACGACGAAGGAATCGTCCGCGTATTCCGGCTCGACGCCCGCCGCGCGGAACCGTTCGGCGGCCTGCGTCCCCGTGAGGCCGGCGGAAGAGACGTCGAGCGTGATGCGGGCGGGGTCGCACGGGCCTTCCGGCAGCGCGATGCCGAGCGACAAGGCCGTCCGGCGGATTTTCTCCGCGCTTTCCTGCACCCGCGCGAAAGCGTCCGGGTGCGTTTCGAGCCATTCGCGGACCAGGTCCAGCGAGGCCATGACCGGGTAGGCCGGGCTGGTGGAGCCGAACAGAGCCATGGCGCTTTTCGCCCCGGCCGCGTACCGCCCGTCGCCGATCTGCAGCCACGCGCCGCCGGTCAGCACGCCGAGCGTCTTGTGCGCGGAATCGGCGGTCATGGAGGCGCCGAGCGCGAGGGGATGCAGTTTCGGCCGGGTGAACATCAGGTGCGTGCCGTGGGCGTTATCCACAAGCAAGGGGATACCGCGCTCGCGGCACTCTTCCGCAATCGCGGGAATGTCGAGCAGCTGCCCGTAATAATTGGGGCTTGTGACGTACGCCGCGCAGACCTCCGGGTGTTTTTTCACCTCGGCGGCGACATTCTGCGGCATCGCCCAGACCGGCTCGATCCCGAGCAGCGCCATTGCGTTGACCGCCGAGCGGTGCACCACGCGCCCGCACAGCACTTTGCCGCCGAGCGGCGCGGCAAGGCGCAGCATGGCCTGGATGCACAGCGTGCATCCGCCGGCCGAAAGGCAGGTGCGCTCTGCCCCGAACAGGGCCGCGGCCTTCTCTTCCGCTTCCAGAATCGGCCCCGAGGCTTCAAACAGGCTGTCGGTGTCCGGCAGCTCGGTGAAGTCGAGGGAATACAGGTCCGCCGGAAGGGCCAGCGGGCTGTTTTTATGGCCGGGCGTATGGAACGACGCGCGGTTCTTCGCCCGGTGCTCCAGCAGGGCGGAATACAAAGGCGTGGACAAAGCTCCAGCAGCTCCTTTAAATAAAAAAGCCGCGGCCACAGGCCGTTTCGGCCCGCCGCGGGGCGGATGGAATAAAATAGCTTATTGTGGCGGGAACGGTATGGCGCGCTTCCGTCGTCTGCCGGGCCCGGGGGACCGTGTGCCGCCGATTCAGAACCGCTGTGCCTGCACACAATCCCAGGGCTGGCCGTTTGAACGTGCTTTTACGCGAAGCCTTGATTCAGTAGACCTTGCTCGGCAGGTCGCTCTCGTAGATAAACTCCGCGAGGGTCTGCCTGCATTTGTCGAGATCGGGGACCAGGACGTCGGACTTTGTCTTGCCGATATAGACCTTTTCCGACTGGAATTCGCCGTCGCCGGGGACGCGGTGCTCGCTGACGGGATAGTTGAGATAGGTCAGCGAATTCTGCGCCATCGAGACCACCTCGTTTTTCGTCATATTGGTGGTCACGAGCGGAAGCGTGTCGGAGAGCGCGCCCAGAATCGTCGGCAGGCTCGACGTCTTCATCTTGGAGACGATGCTCTGAAAGACCTTGCGCTGGCGCTGCGTGCGCTCGTAGTCGTCGCCGATGTCGCGGATGCGGGCATAATAGCGGGCCTGCAGGCCGCTGAGGTTGTAGGTGCCCGCTTTCAGATTATGTCTGGGATCTTTGGAATACTGATTGACAAGCTTCGCCTCGCCCGCGGTCAGCGTGATGGTGACGCCGCCGAGGCGGTCGATGATCGTCGGGAACGCGGTGAAATCGATGATGACAAAGCGGTTGATGTCGACGCCGAAATTCGCCTCAATGGCGGAAACGACGCCCTCCGCGCCCTTGACCTTGCCCCCGTTGAGGCTGTACGCGGCGTTGAGCTTGTTGCTGCCGAGGCCGGGAAGCGCGACGTACATGTCGCGCATAAAAGAGGTCACCTTCAGCTTTTTATGGCGCGTGTCGACCGAGACGAGCATCATGCTGTCGCTGCGGCCGGTATCGTTCTGCTGGTAATCGTCCGCGCCGAGAAGCAGGATGTTGGTGACGGCGTCGTCGTGGTAAAGCCCGCCCAGCACGCCGGACTTGGCGCTTTCCGCCGCGCCGCTCTGCGTGTCGTCGAACAGCGGGCCGGTCTGGGCCTGCGAATCCGCCGGCTCCGGCACGAAGTTGATTTTACTGAGCAGCTGGTCGGTATAGACGAAGCCGCAGCCCGTGACAACAAGCAGCAGGCTGACGACGAGGATCGCCACGTTGCGCAGAAGCGCGGTTTTTGTTTTTTTCACAACATCATTCCTTGCTTTTCATTGCGCCGCGCAGCCGCCGTACGCCTGCAGGGCTTGGCCGATTACACAGTATTATAAGCCGGAATCAATGTTTTATATTATATATCAAGTCGGCGGGAAAGTAAATTGCAAAAAGTTTCCGGATTCAAAATAAAACGGCGGAAGCGGAACCGGTCATTCCTGCTCGTCAAGCGTAAGGCTGTACGACGGGAGGAACTCCCGCATGAAGCAGTCCGCCTCCGGCAGGTGCATGTCCTCCACGGCGGCGCGCAGCGAGGTTTCCGCGCTGACAAATTCCGAATTGCCCATGCGCTTTTCTTCCACGCATTTGATGACCGCGGAGATTTTGTCCGCCGCCCTGACGATTTTCAGCAGCTCGGCGTCCTCTTCCCCGCGCGCGTCCAGCAGGTCGGCATACACCCCGCGCAGGTCGTCCGGCAGGAAAGAGAGCAGGCGGTTTTTCGCCTCCGTCTCGACCTCGCGGTAGGCGGAGCGTATCTTCCGGCTGTGGTACTTGACGGGCGTCGGCATGTCGCCGGTCACGATTTCGCTCGCGTCGTGAAACAGGGCGAGCGCCGCGGCCCGCTCGGCGTCGGCGCGGCCGCCGAACCGCGTGTTGCGCAGAACGGCCAGCGCGTGGGCGATGACCGCCGTCTCAAAGCTGTGCTCGCAGAGGTTCTCCTGTCTCGTGTTGCGCATCAGGCCCCAGCGGTTGATGTTTTTCATGCGCGACAGCATGGCGAAAAAATGGTACATGGCGTCGAATCCCCTCCTCCGTTTTTTAATCATACCGTTTTTTCCTCCGAATTCAAGATGAAAATCAGAAAAGAAAACATTTTTATGCATTGTTTGGACAAAACATTATGTTATAATATGACAAGAAAATTTTGGGAGGCGGCGCAGTGACCGAGTTTCATTCCCTCCGCGGCTACCAGGCCGGCCGTTATCACCGGAAAGCCTTTCTGTACGGGCTGGCCCTCGCGTTTGTGATTTTCATCCCGTTCATCGTGTTCGACAACGGGTATTTCCTCTTTTACGGGGATTACAACGTGCAGCAGGTCCCGTTCTACCAGATGGCCCACGACGCGATCCGCAGCGGCAGCTGGGGCTGGAACTGGAACACCGACCTCGGCGTCAACTTCATCGGCTCATACTCGTTCTACCTGCTGGGCAGCCCGTTTTTCTGGCTGACCATCCCCTTCCCGAGCTGGATGGTGCCGCACCTGATGGGCCCGCTGCTGATCCTCAAATTCGCGTGCGCCACGCTGACCTCGTACATCTGGATGGAGCGCTACGTCCACCACCCGGACTACGCCCTCGTGGGCGCGCTGCTGTACGCGTTTTCCGGCTTTTCCGTCTACAACATCTTTTTCAACCATTTCCATGAGGCAATCGTCTTCTTCCCGCTGCTGCTGTGGGGCATGGACGAGTACATGTACCACCGCAGGCGCGGCGTCTTCGCGCTGACGGTCTTCCTGTGCTGCACGGTCAACTACTATTTCTTTGTGGGACAGGTCACCTTCCTGATTCTCTACTGGATCGTCCGGACGCTTTCCGGCAGCTGGACGATGAGCGTGCGCGACTTTCTGCTGCTGTTCGCCGAGGCGGTCATCGGCGTGCTGTGCTCGTGCTTCCTTCTGCTGCCCACGGTGCTGGCCATCATCCAGAACCCGCGCGTCAACGACCCGCCGAGCGGCTGGAACGCGCTGCTGTACGACTACAACCAGCGGTACGTGCATATTCTCGAGTGCTTCTTCTTCCCGCCGGATATTCCGGCAAGGCCGAACTTCACGCCCGACAGCGAGGCCAAATGGTCTTCGCTCGGCGCGTGGCTGCCGCTGTTCAGCATGAGCGGCGTCATCGTCTTCCTGCAGAACCGCCGGAAGCACTGGCTGAAGACGTTTCTCTGCATTCTCTTCCTGATGGCGCTGGTGCCCGTTCTCAACGCGGCGTTCCAGCTTTTCAACATGGCCTATTACGCGCGCTGGTACTATATGCTGACGCTGATGATGTCGATGGCGACCGTGGCCTCGCTGCAGTACGCGGCCCCCGAAAGCTGGCGGCGGGCCATCCGCTGGACGCTCGGCATCACGCTCGGCATCGCCCTGCCCATCGGCCTGATGCCGAAATCCACGACCGATCAGCTCGGCAACAAGATCCTGACCGCAGGCCTCGAGGACTACCCCACCCGCTTCTGGCCGTACGTGGCCGTGTCGCTCATCAGCCTTGCGCTGCTGACCGCGGTCTTCCGTAATTTCCGCCGCGACCGCAAAAAATTCCTCAAAGGCTGCATGGCGGGCATCGCGCTGGTTTCGGTCGTTTACGCCGCGTATTTCATCGCTCTCGGCAAGACCCAGAGCGACGACGCCCACCACTGGATCATCCCCTATTCGCTCAACAAGGGCAGCGGCATCAATCTGCCCGACACGGCCGTCTGCCGCGTGGACGTCTACGATGGCATGGACAACCAGGCCATGTACTGGCAGCTGCCGACCATTCAGGCGTTCCACAGCATCGTGCCCGGCTCGCTGATGGAGTTTTACCCCACCATCGGCGTGCAGCGCGACGTCGCCTCCCGCCCGGACACGACGGTGTACGGCCTGCGGGGCCTCACGAGCTGCGAATGGCTGTTCGACCCGCTCGATTTCGGCAAATCGTTCACGGATTCCGCCGGGCAGACCCTGATGCCGGGCTGGAGCTATTACGCCACGCAGAACGGCTGCAACGTCTACCGCAACGACTATTACATCCCCATGGGGTTCAGCTACGACTCGTACGTTTCCCGCTCCGAGTACAACACGGTGCCGGAAGCCGATCGCCACCTGCTGTTGCTGAAAGCCCTCGTGCTGGAGGACAACGACGTGGTCAAATACAGCGGCATCCTTTCCCACCTTGCGACGCAGGCGCAGTCGTACAGCCAGGAAGCCTATTACACGGACTGCGTCGCGCGGAAGGCGGCTTCCGCTTCTTCGTTCAGCCGCGACAGCGCCGGTTTCTCCGCGGCCTTCACGTCGTCGAAGGACCGGCTGGTCTTTTTCAGCGTGCCGTATGAGGACGGCTGGAGCGCCACGGTCAACGGCAGGCCCGCGCAGATTGCGGAGGTCAACGTCGGCTTCATGGCCGTCGAGGTCCCGGCGGGCACCTCGTCCATCCGCTTCAATTACCAGACGCCCGGCGCGAAGGCGGGCGCGTTCGTCGCCCTCGGCGGCGGCGTTCTGTTCCTTGTTTATATGCTGCTGACCCGCTCCATCGACCCGAAGAAAAAGCGGAAAACATTTCGGGTGAAGCTTCCGGCCGCGCCCAAAGTGTAAAAAATTTCAGGCGCCGAGAAATCGCGCAAGGCAAGCGCAGCCAACGCGGCAGGCCAAATTGCCCGTCAATTTTGCGGCTGCGCGACTTCACCGGCAGCCTAAACGGAGGTTGATTGCATGCCTGTCGTTTATTTCGTCATTCCCTGCTACAATGAAGAAAAAGTCCTGCCGGAAACCGTCCGGCGGCTGACCGTAAAGCTCGAATCCATGATCGCTTCCGGCCTTGCGGACCGGAAAAGCCGCATGCTGTTCGTAGACGACGGCAGCCGCGACGGCACATGGAAGCTGATTTCGGAATACTGCACGCAGAGCGAATTCATCTGCGGGCTGAAGCTCGCGCACAACCGCGGCCACCAGAACGCGCTGCTGGCCGGGCTGATGCAGGCGCGCACCCTCGCAGACTGCGCCGTCAGCCTGGACGCCGACCTGCAGGACGACGTCGAGGTGCTCGACGAGTTCGTCAAGAAGTTCAACGAGGGCTGCGACGTCGTGTACGGCGTGCGGAACAAGCGCGACACCGACACGTTTTTCAAGCGCTTTACGGCGCTCGCCTTTTACCGCCTGATGGACCGGATGGGCGTCGAGACGGTCTTCAACCACGCGGACTACCGCCTGATGAGCCGCCGCGCGCTCGACGCGCTGAGCGAGTACCGCGAGGTCAACCTCTTCCTGCGCGGCCTCGTGCCGCTCATCGGCTACCGCAGCGACTACGTTTTTTACGACCGGCACGAGCGCTTTGCCGGCGAGTCGAAATACCCGCTCAAAAAGATGGTCTCGTTCGCGATCGACGGCATCACCTCGTTCAGCGTGAAGCCCCTGAGCCTGATTACCGGCCTCGGCTGCCTCACGTCGCTCGTCGGCTTCGCGGGCCTTCTCTGGACGCTGATTCTCCACTTCACCTCGGGGCTTGCGGCGTGGGTGTGGGCCGTGTGGTCGCTGTGGCTGCTCGGCGGGCTTCTCATGCTGTGCATGGGCGTGCTCGGCACGTACGTCGGCAAGATCTACGCGGAGGCAAAGGGCCGCCCGCGCTACCGGATTGAGGAATTCAAACAGTAAAGCCGCCGCCCTTGCCGGGCGTTTCATCGCCGGTTTTGTAGAAAATCATCGGATTCCGCCTGCGCAGCTCGTCGATAAACCGCTGTTTCTCTTTCGGGGCGACCATGACGTAACCGTTATGCTTTCCGCCGGAGCGGAATTCGATGCCGACCCGGTCGAGCGACGGCGCCATGGAAGAGGACGGGTCGCGGGTATTTTCAACAGACACGATATCCCAGTAAGGGATGCGGGACCCCACAAACGGGGTGTTCCCGAAAAAGCCGCACTTGACACGCAGGCAGCCCTTTTCAAAGATGCAGCAGGACATGAAAAGGACCGGCAGAATCATCAGGAAGAAGATCAGGAGACACAAAGCCGCTTCCGCCTTCAGCAGAGTTTTGCCGGTCTGAAACGCGCAGACGGTCAGAAGGACGCACGCGCCCGCAAACACGGCGGTGACAAGATAGTACCACCAGTCGACCTTCGATTTGAATTTCAAGACGGTTCCCCCTTGAATTTATGAACCTATTATAGCATGACAAAAAGTCCGGTCAAGAAGGCTCCGCATTGCCTCCCGACCGGACTTGGTGTATAATAAGGCAGACTGAGCCTGAGGACACGGTCCGTTTCAGCCGGGCGTTCGGACGGGCGGACAAGCCGGGCCGGGATTGCGTGTAAGCGCAGCGGCAGGCTGAGCCTGCACGCAAGTTTGCACGTGGCCGGTTGAGTGCAAACCCAGGGCAATGCAGTAAGAAGCCACCCTGCCGAAGGCTATCGTTTTGGTCCGCCGTAGGCGCGAAGGGTGCTTTGCATCCCGCGGAAGCGGCACGCGGCCCTGACCCGGCCGCAGGCAGAAACGCGACAAAACAGAGAGAGGTAACAACCGTTGACAGAAATATATTTTGACAATTCTTCCACCACGCGGGTCTGCCGCGAGGCCGCCGAGGCCGTGGTAGAGACGATGACCGAAAATTACGGCAACCCGTCTTCCCTGCACACGAAGGGCTTCCGGGCGGAGCAGGCCATGCGAAAGGCACGCGAGGCCGTCGCGTCTCTGCTCTCCGCCGAACCGGAGGAGATCTATTTCACGTCCGGCGGGACCGAGAGCAACAACCTCGCTCTGTTCGGCGCCGCCCGCGCGCGCAAAAAGCGCGGGAACCGCATCGTGACGACGGCCATCGAGCACCCCTCCGTCCTCAACGTGATGAAGCGTCTGGAGCAGGAAGGGTTCGAGGTCGTATATTTGAAGCCGGACCTCGAAGGCAAAATCGCGCCGGAGCAGGTTTTTGAGGCCGTGACGCCGCAGACCGTCCTCGTCAGCATGATGCGGGTCAACAACGAGGTCGGCTCCGTCCTCCCCGTCGAGGCCGCCGCGGAGGCGATTGCCCGCGCGAAGGCGCCCGCGCTGCTGCACGTGGACGCGGTGCAGGCGTTCGGCAAGCTGGCGCTGCGCCCCCGGAAATACGGCGTCGGCCTGATGAGCATGAGCGGCCACAAAATCCACGGGCCGAAAGGCGCGGGCGCGCTCTACATGCGCCGCGGCGTGCACATCGAGCCGCTGACGTTCGGCGGCGGTCAGGAAAAGGACGTGCGCCCCGGCACGGAGAGCGTCCCGCTCATCGCGGGTCTCGGGGCGGCCGTCGCCGCGCTTCCGGATCCGTCGGACGAGCTGCCGAAAATGAAGGAACTGAACGGCTTTCTGCGTGCGGGCCTCGCGGAGATTCCCGGCGTAGCGATCAATTCCCCGGAGGACTGCCTGCCTTACATCCTGAACTTCTCGGCGGGGGGCGTCCGCGCGGAGACGATGCTGCACTTCCTTTCAGACAAAGGCATCTACGTCTCCTCGGGATCGGCCTGCTCGAAAGGGCGCGAAAGCTACGTGCTGCACGCGATGGGCCTGCCGCGCGAGCGCATCGCCTCTTCGCTGCGCCTGAGTTTCAGCCGGTTCAACACTCTCGATGAAGCGAAGCTGTTCCTCGCCGCCTTCAGGGAAGGTCTTTCGGCCCTCGTGAAACGCCCGCTGTAAGCCGTAAAAGGAGAAGCCTATATGAAGGAAGTCATTCTGGTAAAGCTGGGCGAGGTCGTGCTCAAGGGCCTGAACCGCCGCGCGTTCGAGGACATGCTGCTCAAAAACATCCGCCGCAGGTTGCCGGACTCCGGCCGGTTCGACGTCCGCGAGATTCAGTCCACCGTCTATATCACCCCGCGCGGGGACGCCGACATCGGCGAGGCGGAGGAACGCGTGTCGAGGATCTTCGGCATCGCGGCGTATTCCCGCGCCTGCGAGACGGAAAAGGAAATCGGCGCGGTCTGCCGCGCCGCCGCGGAATATCTGCGCCGCGACCTGGAAGCCGCGAAGTCGTTCAAGGTCGAGTGCAGGCGCTCGGACAAGAAATTCCCGCTCAAATCGCCGGAAATCTGCGCCGAGGTCGGCGGCTACCTGCAAAAAGCCTTCCCGCACATCGCCGTGGACGTGAACGAGCCGGAATTCACCGTGCGCGTCGAAATCCGCGACCTGGCGGCCTACGTGCACGGCAATTCCCTGCGCGGCGCGGGGGGGATCCCCGTCGGCACCGGCGGGAAGGCCGCCGTGCTCATCAGCGGCGGCATCGACAGCCCCGTCGCCTCGTGGATGATGGCGCGGCGCGGCGTGGAGCTGACGGCCGTGCATTTCGCCAGCCCGCCCTACACCAGCGAGCGCGCCGAGCAGAAGGTGGCCGATCTGCTGCGCAGGGTCGGGCGCTACGCCGGCCATATGACGATGTACACCGTGCCCTTCGCCAAAATTCAGGAAGAGATTATGGCGAAATGCCCGGAAGAGTATTTCACCGTCATCATGCGCCGGATGATGATGCGCGCGGCGGAGCGCATCGCCGCGGAACAGGGCTGCGGCGCGCTGATTACCGGCGAAAGCCTCGGGCAGGTCGCGAGCCAGACCCTGCAGGCCATCGCCTGCACGGACGCCGCCGCGTCGATGCCGGTCTTCCGGCCGCTCATCGGCATGGACAAAGTCGATATCATCGCGCTCGCGCGCCGCATCGGTACCTACGACCTTTCCATCCTCCCCTACGAGGACTGCTGCACGGTGTTCACGCCCCGCCACCCGCGCACGAGGCCGGTGCTGAAATTCGTCGAGCACGCCGAAGAAAAGCTGGACGTCCCCGCCCTGCTGGAAGACTGCCTGGGCCGGGTCAGAACGACAAAAATAGAGCCGGAACGCTGAGGAGATTCATCCCATGAACGCTGAAATCATTTCCGTCGGCACAGAGCTTCTTCTGGGCCATACCATCAATACGGACGCGTCCTTCGTGGCGCGCGAGCTTTCGGCCGCGGGCATCGGCCTTCTGTACGCCTGCACCGTCGGCGACAACCCGGAGCGCCTGCGCAGCGCGCTCGAAACCGCCCTTACGCGCAGCGACATCGTCATCACCACGGGCGGCCTCGGCCCCACGGGCGACGACCTCACGAAAGAGACCATCGCCTCCGCCGCGGGCAAAAAGCTGGCGATGGACGAAACCAGCATGGAGCACATCCGGCAGTATTTTCAGGGCCGCGCGCTCGGCGAGACGCAGAAAAAGCAGGCCATGCTGCCCGAGGGCTGCACGGTCTTCCCGAACGACAACGGCACCGCGCCGGGCTGCGGCTTTAAGACCGATTCCGGCAAGCTGGTCGCCATGCTGCCCGGCCCGCCGTCGGAGCTGATCCCCATGCTCAAGCATTACGCCGTGCCGTTCCTCGCGGGCGGCGGAAAAGCGGCCATCGTCTCGCGCATGGTGCATGTGTTCGGCCTCGGCGAGGGCAACGTCGCCGAGCAGATTGAAGACCTGTGCGCCTGCCCGAACCCGACCGCCGCAACCTACGCGAAGGACGGCGAGATGTTCGTGCGCGTGACGGCGCGCGCCGAAAGCGCGGAACAGGCCGCAGCCTTATGCGAACCGGTCGTGGCGGAGCTGAAACGGCGCCTCGGCGACTGCGTTTACAGCGTCGATATCGAGAGCCTGGAAGAAACCGTCGTGCGCCTGCTGACCGAAAAGCGCCTGACCGCCGCCACGGCGGAATCCTGCACCGGCGGGCTCGTGGCGAAGCGCATCACCGACATTCCCGGCTCCTCCGCGGTGTTCCGCATGGGCGTGGTGACCTATGCGAACGAGGCCAAGACGAAGCTGCTCGGCGTGCCGGAGGATATTCTTCGGCAGTACGGCGCGGTCAGCCCGCAGGTCGCCCGGCTGATGGCGCAGGGGATCCGGAAGCTTTCCGGCTCCGATTTCGGCCTCGGCGTCACGGGCATCGCCGGCCCGGACGGCGGCACCTCGGAGAAGCCGGTCGGCCTCGTTTACCTCGCCCTGTGCGACGGAGAAAACACCTGGGTGCGCGAGATGCGCGGCAACACGCACAAAGGGCGCGGCTATCTGCGCTTTCTCGCCGCGTCGAACGCGCTCGACATGGTGCGCCGCAGGGTGCTGAACCTCGGCGGCATGGAGGAGGCGGCCTATTCCCGCGAAAAGCGCCGGGGATGACCCGCGCCGCCCCGCTCGCCAAAGCTTCCGCGCCGGAAGCCCGTAAATTCTGAAACCCAGTAAGGAAGGAATCAACTTGGACGCAGGAATTCTGTTCTATCTTGCCCACAGGACCTCCGCATGCCAGCGGGCGATTGCCCGCGCGTGCGGCTTCTTCGGCGTGGACCCGGGCTGCATCTCCGTCTGCGCCCGGCCGCAGAACCTGAACGGCTGCCTTTCGACCCTTCTGAAAGATAAAACGATTGTCTTCGTGGTCAGCTCTTCGCAGGAAAAACAGCCGGACTGCGCCGCGCCGATTTTCCGGACCCTGCGCGTGCCGCTCGACCGCCTGGGCGAGCCGAGGGGGATCATGAAGCTGCGCGGCGGGGAACGGACCGGGTACCTCGTGGAAAGCGTCAACCAGGCCATCGTGCTTCTGCCGGACGACCCGTACGAAGTCCTGCAAATGCTGCCCGACGTGTTCGGCAGGCTGCAGAAAAAGTTTTCGCTGGAGGGGGAGTTCCCGAAAGAGGAGCGTCCGGACTACGAAACGCTGATTGCGGCCTCGTTCCCCCGCCCGCAGGATGACACCTGAAAAGACCGCCGCGCGGTTTTTGTGAAAAGGGGAAAACGTATGATTATCGACGGCCTTCATGAAAAGAAAATCTTCGATAAAAGCTTCCCTTTTCGCCTGATTGTCAACCAGAACATCAATTTTTCCTACCCGCCTCACTGGCATAACGCCATCGAGCTGGTCTACGTGCTGAAAAACGATTTTGTCGTGCTGGTGAACTCGAAAAAGTACGTGCTCGGGGAAAAGGACATCCTCTATATCCCGGGCGGGGACATCCACGAATTCTGCAGCGAAACCGCCACCGGAATCCGGATTTTCATCAACTACGAATTCTCGAACCTGAATTCCTATATGAACATCGAGCGGCTCTACACGCAGCTGCGCGACGTGCGGCAGATTTCGCCGGACGACGGCGAGCTTTACCGGAGCCTGGAGGACGAGATCCAGAAGATCCTGAAAGAGCAGCAGACCGGGGGGATTGCGGACGAACTGTACTACACCGCCCGCATGATGGACATTCTCGTCCTGCTCTGCCGGTGCAGCCCCTCGCAGCTGATGATAGGGAACCTGAAAAACGGCGGAAGAAAAAGCAACATCGGACTCGACAAAATCAGCAAATCGCTCAATTATATCGAGAAAAACTACACGGAAGACATCCACCTGAAAGACATCTCTCACGCCGCCGGGTTCAGTGAATATTATTTTTCCCGCCTGTTCAAGGAGGTCACCGAGAAAAACTTTCACCAGTACCTGAACGAGTACAGAATCAAAAAAGCGGAGGTGCTTATGGTGGACCCGAACTATACGGTTTCGGAGGTCGCCTACGCCGTGGGGTTCAGCAGCATCTCGACGTTCGACAGGCTGTTCCGCCAGATCAAAGGCTGTTCCCCGAAGGATTTCAGGAAGCTGCACACCGGGTTTTAGCCCCGCCCGCCGCTTTCCGCCGGGCATGAAAAATTCCTCCGGCGCAGAAAACTGCGGCGAAGGAATCCTGTTCCCCGCGCGGAGCGGGAAAATTCTTTACCCCTTGACTGCGCCGGCGATCATGCTCTTCTGAATCTGGTTGCTGAACAGCAGGTAGATAATCAGCGTGGGAACCGTGGCGATCACAAGGCCGGCCCCGATTGGCCCCCACTGCGTCCCCTGCTGCCCGGAAAGGGACATGATGCCGACCGTGAGCGTCTTGAACATGTCGTCGTTGATGAACGTGTTCGCGAACATCAGCTCGTTCCAGGAAGAAAGGAACGTAAAGATTGCGACCGTCGCAATGGCCGGGCGGACCAGCGGCAGGGAAATGTAATAGAACATCTTGTATATGTTGCAGCCGTCCAGGCAGGCCGATTCTTCCAGCTCCCGCGGGATATTCCGCAGGAAGCCGACCATGATGAAAACCCCGATGGGCAGGGCGAAGGCCGCGTAGGGCAGAATCAGCGACAGGTAGCTGTTGAGCAGCCCCATGGACTTTAAAACGATGAACAGCGGAAGAAGCGTGGCGTGGAGCGGAACCATCATGCCGAGAAGGATGTAGGTCAGAAACACGTTGTTCCATTTCCACCGCATGCGCACAATGGCATAGGCCGAGGTCGCGAGCAGAATGGTGGAAAGCACGATGGTCACGCCTGTCACAATCACGCTGTTGAGCAGGTAAACCGCCACGTTGCCGTTCGTCAGGACCGAAGAGTAATTGGAAAACCTCCACACTTCCGGGATCCCCATGGCATTCCCGCTGTAGATTTCGTTGTTGTTTTTGAAGGAAAAAAGAAAAAGCCAGAGAAGGGGATAAACCTGTATCACCGCATACAGCCCCAGAAAGCAGTACAGAACGAGCGAAGAAATTTTGATTTTCTTCGTTCTTTTTTTGTCTTCTGCGGGCCTGGAATCTGTTCTCATATGAATCACCAAGTTTCAATCTTCCGTATTTCTGCTGAAAAGCTTATTAATCACCACAGTGAAAACAAGGCATTCCACAATAATAAAAATGGCCATTGCGCTTCCGTATCCATACTGATAACGGGAAAAAATGGTCGTGTACATCAGGGTGGTGGGGACTTCCGTGGCGTGCAGCGGGCCGCCGCCCGTCATGACGTAGATAAGGTCGAATGCTTTGAACGACCCGGTGACGGCAAAAATGATGCAGACGCAGAGAATCGGCTTCATCAGCGGAATCGTGATATGAAGGGCCATCTTCATCTCGGTGGCGCCGTCTATGCGCGCCGCCTCGTAAATATCCGGCGAAATGGATTTTGCGCTGGCATACATCAGCAGCATGTGGTAGCCCACGTACTGCCACAGCATGGCGGCAAAAACGCAGGCCAGGGCGGTCTTCGGGTCGGCGAGCCAGGCGTCCGCCGCAGAATCGAGTCCGAAAGCCCGCAGGACCGTGTTCAGCATGCCGTAATCGGAATTATAGATTTTCATCCACAGCTGTCCGATGACCACCGTGGAGATAATGACCGGAATGAAGTAAACCGTGCGGAAAAAGCGTTCCCCCCGGATCCCTCTCGAGAGGATCAGCGCAAGAAGCAGCGAGATGGGAAGCTGGATGCCGACCGAAATCAGCGCCAGAATCAGCGAGTTGACGACCGCCTGCAGAAAGCCGTCCGTATTGTCGACAAACAGGTTCTTATAGTTTTCGAACCCCACGAATATTCCTTTTGAAAAACCGTCCCAGTTCAGCGTGCTGTAATAAACCGAGAAGAAAATAGGAAGAACTACAATGACCGTGAACAGAAGAAACGTCGGGAACGTGAAGAGAAAAATTGCCTTTTTGTCCCGCAGCAATTTTTCCATAGACATCAGCCTTCTTTCCTGAATCAGTTGCGGCAGGGTGCATCGTTAAGAAAAGGATTTTCCCTGTTAAGATAAAATGATAACAGGGAAAATCTTTCTTTTCAACCGGCAGGCTCAGGATTTATTGATTTTCTGCTGCATCTGCTTGGCAAAATCCTGCGGGGCAATCTGTTTTCCGAACAGGTTCTGCACCAGATCCAGGTGGGTCTGCGCGTCGTTCCCGGTCAGGAACAGATCCCACGCCGGCACGCTGCCGGTCGACCCGGTCACGATGTCGTCCATAATCTGCTTCGAAAGCGGGTCTATTTTGGACTGGTCGACGTCGTCGTACTTCCACTCCGGCAGGCCGGCGCCGGTCAGGTACATCTTGCTGGAGAACGTGGACGCGAGATATTTAATCGCCTGGACCGCTTCGTCCTTATGCTTGGTGCCCGCGTCGACGGACAAAGCGTCCGCGCCGCCGCCGAGGTATTCGGTATCGGCACCCTTGCCGCCCGAAATCGTCGGGAATTTCACCGCGCTTACTTTCCCTTTCAGCGAATCGTCAATGACCTGCGCGTCGAAGTTGCCGCCGAAATACATCGGCACCTTGCCCTGCGTGAACATGGCGACGGACTCGTCGCGCGTCACGCCAAGAACGTCTTTCGAGAAAGCCCCGGCGTCCACAAGCTCCTGCAGCTTCTGCGCCGCGTCAGCAAACGGGGCCTGGTCGAAGGAAGCCTTCTTGTTCAAAGCATCCAGGCAGGTCTGCGCGCCGGCCTCGCGGAGCGCGATCATGTCATAGTACCACATGCCCGGCCATTCGTCTTTTTCGCCGACGACCATGGGGGTGATGCCCTTCGATTTGAAGGTCTTGACCGCAGCCAGCAGCTCGTCGAACGTGGTCGGCACCTTTACGCCGTTGTCGGTAAACAGGCCGTCGTTCACATACAGCGCGCCGGCCTGCTGGTTGTATGTAAGGCCGTAGACCTTGCCGTCGAACGTGATGTTCGTCAGGGCGCCGGTCAGCATCTTGTCTTTCGTGCCGTCGTTCAGGTATTCGTCAAGCGGAAGGATTTTGCCCGCGTCCACGAAAGTCTTCGTGAAACCGCCGGCCCAGGTGTAGATAATGTCCGGCGCATTGCCGGCCGCGATGGCCGTCTTGATTTTCGTCTTGTAGGCGTTGTTTTCCGTCGCGCTCGCCTGGACCTCGATGTTCGGGTGGTCCGTGTTCCACTGCTTGATGGTGTCCTCCATGATGTGCTGGGTGTCGTTTGTGTAGTTGTTCCAGAAGGTCAGCGTGACCTTCTCCGCGGGAGCCGCCTGGGAAGCGGCGCCGGACTGCGAAGCGCTCTGCGCCCCCTGTGAATTGCCGTTTGCGCACGCGGTGCCCGCCGTCAGCAGGACGGCCATGCTCAGCGCGCCTGCAAACCAACGTTTTGCCTTCATAAATTTCTCCTCCTTAGAATGAATCGCATATTATTCTAAACCAGGCGGAAGGCATTTTCCAGAAAAGTCCGCAGATGCCTTTTCCCGGTTAAGCGACGGTTTACAAAAATAGTCATTTCTTGTTGTAATTCTATCGGGCATATATTTCTATTTTCAAATATTTTTGCGTTTCCTGCCACACGTAATATAAAATTTGAATCAAAGCATTGCGCTGTTTCAGTAAAATATTATTGAATTGCCATAACCTCTTTTGCACACATTATAAAAAGCTTCTTAGATTTGTTCAATATGCTTTTTAAAATCGGGCAAGAAATGAGATGAATTCAGCAAAATCTGATAAGACTGCCGGCTTCCAAAAAGATAAGATAATACCAAACACTGCAATACATATGTGGAGGCGGCCAATGACGACGAATTTACCGGATTACCGAAACGAAGCACTCAGTTTTGAAGAGAGGGCGCGCGATCTCGCTTCGCGCATGACGCTGGAAGAAAAAATCGCCCAGATGCAGTACGAGGCTCCGGCGATTGAGCGGCTGAATATTCCGGGCTACAACTGGTGGTCCGAGGCCCTGCACGGGGTCGCGCGGGCGGGGGTGTCCACCGTTTTTCCCCAGGCGATTGGGATTGCCGCGACCTTCGACGAGCAGCTTGTCGAAAAAATGGCGGACATCATATCCACCGAGGGCAGGGCAAAATACCACGAGTTCCAGCGCAAGGGGGACCGCGACATTTTCAAGGGCCTGACGTTCTGGTCCCCCACCATCAACATCGACCGCGACCCGCGCTGGGGCCGCGGCCAGGAGACCTTCGGGGAGGACCCCTACCTGACCTCGCGCCTCGGCGTCGCCTTTATCCGGGGGATTCAGGGCAAGGACCCGAAATACCTGAAGGCGGCCGCCTGCGCCAAGCATTTCGCCGCGTACAGCGGCCCGGAGAGCGAACGCCACAGGTTCAACGCGGAGGTCTCGGAAAAGGATCTATGGGAAACATACCTCCCCGCCTTCGAGGCGGCGGTCCGGGAAGGCGCCGTCGCCGGCGTGATGGGCGCGTACAACAGGCTGAACGGCGAGCCCTGCTGCGGCAGCAAAACGCTTCTGACGGACATCCTGCGGGACGAATGGGAGTTCACGGGCTACGTAACCTCGGACTGCTGGGCAATCAAGGACTTCAACGAGGCGCACAAGGTGACGAAAGACATCGAGGAATCCTCCGCCCTCGCCCTGAAAAGCGGCTGCGACCTGAACTGCGGCTGCGCGTTTGCAAGCCTGGTCAAGGGCTTCCGCGCGGGGATGTTAACGGAGCGGCAGCTCGACGAGGCGGTGTACCGCCTCATGCTGATCCGGATGCGCCTGGGCATGTTCGACAGCCCGGAGCACGTGCCCTACGCTTCCATCCCCTATGAAGAAAACGACTGCGAAGAGCACAGGGAATTTTCGGAAGAGGTGGCGGAAAAGTCCCTCGTGCTGCTGCGCAACCGGAACGGCTTTCTTCCCCTCGACAAAGAGAAAATCCGCTCCATTGCGGTCATCGGCCCCAACGCCGACAGCCGCGCCGCCCTGTGCGGCAACTACTGCGGCACCCCCTCCGAAAGCGTCACGGTTCTCGAGGGAATCCGGCAGGCCGCCGCCCCCGGGACGAGGGTCTATTACGCGGAAGGCTGCCATCTTTACAAAAACAGCATGAGCCGCCTTTCGCAGAAAAACGACCGCCTCGCGGAGGCCGTCTCCGCCGCGGAACGCGCGGATGTCGCCGTCGTCTGCCTGGGCCTCGACGCCAGCCTCGAAGGCGAAGAGGGCGACACCTCCAACGAATTCTCTTCCGGCGACAGGCCGAACCTCAACCTTCCGGGCAACCAGGAGTCGCTGCTCGAAGAGGTGAAGGCGACGGGCACGCCCGTCGTGGTGGTGCTGCTGTCCGGCAGCGCGCTCGCGGTCGGCTGGGCGGACCGGCACGCCGACGCGGTCCTGCAGGCATGGTACCCCGGCGCGCAGGGGGGACGTGCGGTCGCCTCCCTGCTGTTCGGCGGCTTTTCGCCCAGCGGGCGGCTGCCGATCACGTTTTACCGCTCGGACGACGATCTTCCGGATTTTGAAAACTATTCCATGGAGAACAGGACCTACCGCTTTTTTCACGGGACGCCCCTGTATCCGTTCGGGTACGGCCTAAGCTACACCTCTTTTTCTTACGACCGGCCCGCCGTGGACAAAGAAACGGTGCAGGCCGGCTGCGGCGTCACGGTCGCGTCGCGGGTCAGGAACACCGGCCCCCACGAATCGGACGAAATCGTGCAGGTCTATCTTCAGGATCTCAAGGCGAGCGTGCGGGTGCCGCATTACCAGCTCGTCGGGTTCCGCAGAGTCCATCTGAAGCCGGGGGAAGCCGCCGGGCTGCGCTTCGCAATCTCTGCGCGCCAGATGGCGCTGATTGAGGAAGACGGAAGCTGCGTCCTGGAGCCGGGGGAATTCCGCCTGTTCGTCGGCGGAAGCCAGCCCGACGGGCGCAGCGCGGAGCTTCTGGGGGCGTCCGTCCCGTCGGCGGCCTTCACGGTGACCGGCTCTCCCCTGCCCATGCGGCGGTGAACGGACTGCCGAAACCGGCGGCAAAGGCGTGTGAACGAACTTTAGGGAGGAAACGAAGATGCAAACGATAAGGGAGATTTTCCCCGTATCGGACCCGTCCTTTTCAAAATACGGCAGGGTGGTGACGGGTTACGGCTGCCCGGAGCTTTTGGAGGCGCTCGGAAAGACCGAATTTCCGGACCGCGGGACCGTCTACGCCGCCTCCGACGCTTCTCTGGAACGCCTGCCCGTTTTCAAAGAGCTTCAGGAGCGGGAATTCGGCGGGCTGCCGATTCAGCTCGGCTACTGCAACGGGAATAACCATAAGCTGAACGCTCTGGAATACCACCGCAGCTCCGAGGTCAATATCGCCGGGACGGATCTGATTCTTCTGGTCGGGCTGCGGCAGGACATGGATCCGGACGATTTTACATACGACACGTCCCTTGTCAGGGCGTTTCTGGTGCCGGCCGGAACGATGGCAGAGCTTTACGCGACGACGCTCCACTACGCGCCGTGCACCGCGGCCGGCCGCGGTTTTTACGACGCGGTGGCCCTGCCGCGTGGGACCAACCTCGCGCTCGGCGCAAAGCCCGCGCCGGCTGCGGAGGACCGGCTGCTGTTCGCGAGGAACAAATGGCTGATTGCGCATCCGGAATCCGGCCTTGGGGCGGAGGGTGCGTTCCCCGGCCTGAAAGGCGAAAATATCCCGGTCTGAAAAAGGCGCGGGGAACGCCGGAAAGGCCGCAATTTACGGCGCCGCCAAACGGAGCCGTCCGTAAAATCACGACAATGGAGGAGATTCAGAATGAAGAACATTCCCGAAGTCAGGCTGGGCATCATCGCGGTCAGCCGCGACTGCTTCGTCATTTCCCTTTCGGAAAAGCGCAGGAAAGCGATCGCCGAAAGCTACGCAGAACGGTACGGCGCCATCTATGAAGCGAAGACGACGGTCGAAAACGAAGGCGACATGACAAAGGCGCTCCGGGAGGTCAAAGAAGCCGGGTGCAACTCCCTCGTCGTGTTTCTCGGCAATTTCGGGCCGGAAACCCCGGAAACGCTGATTGCAAAGAATTTCCCCGGCCCCGTCATGTACGCCGCGGCCGCGGAAGAAACGGGAAAGGATCTGATCGGCGGCAGGGGGGACGCGTACTGCGGCATGCTGAACTGCTCCTATAACCTCGGCCTGCGCAGGATCCCCGCCGTCATCCCCGAGTACCCGGTCGGGACCGCGGACGAAGTCGCGGACAAAATAGCCGAATTCGTCCCGGCCGCCCGCGCGCTTCTGGGCCTCGCCTCGCTCAAAATCATCACGTTCGGCCCGCGCCCGCAGGACTTTTTCGCGTGCAACGCGCCGATTCAGCCGCTGTACGACCTCGGGGTGGAAATCCAGGAAAACTCCGAGCTGGACCTTCTGGTCGCCTACAGGGCCCACAAGGACGACCCGAGGGTTCCCGGGGTCGCCGAAGACATGGCGGAAGAGCTCGGCGCAAAAGGGAACCGCTACCCCGACCTGCTGCCCCGCATGGCCCAGTTTGAACTGACCCTGCTGGACTGGGCGCGGGACAACAGGGGTACGCGGGATTACGTCGCTTTCGCCGACAAATGCTGGCCGGCCTTCCCGAAGGAGTTCGGGTTCGAACCGTGCTACGTCAACAGCCGGCTGGTTTCGCGCGGGATCCCCGTGGCCTGCGAGGTGGACATCTACGGCGCGCTGAGCGAATACATCGGGGCGTGCGTCACGGGCGACGCGGTCACCCTGCTGGACATCAACAACAGCGTCCCGAAAGACCTGTACGACGAAGAAATCGCGGAAAAATACCGCTACGCCCTTTCGGACACCTTCATGGGCTTCCACTGCGGGAATACCCCGTTCTGCAAGCTCTCGAACGGCGGGCTGAAATATCAGCTGATCCAGAACCGCCTGCTCGAACACGGCGGCAAGCCGGACTTCACGCGCGGCACGCTGGAAGGGGACATCGTCCCCGGGGACATCACCTTCTTCCGCCTGCAGGGAACGGCCGACGCAAAGCTGAGCTCCTACATCGCACAGGGCGAGATCCTCCCCGTGGCGACCCGGTCGTTCGGCGGGATCGGCGTTTTCGCGATTCCGGAAATGGGGCGGTTCTACCGTCACGTCCTGATTGAAAAGCACTTTCCGCATCACGGCGCCGTCGCGTTCGGGCATGCAGGCAAAGCCCTGTTCACAGTCTTCCGGTCCCTGGGGATCCAAAACATCGCTTACAACCAGCCGAAGTCCGAGCGGTATCCGTCCGAAAATCCGTTCGGCTGAACGGCGCCGGCCATCCTCCCGGCCGGCTGCAGATGATTTCCGGGCCCGCGGCGGATCCGAAAAAGCCGCAAAAAAGAATCCCCCGGCTGCGGAATGCGGTCGGGGGATTCTTTTTGTACTGCGGCGGGTATTATTTGCCGGTCGCCTGCGTGAGCTTGACGGCCGCGGTGAACGTCTGGCCGCTCAAGGGGCGCGACACGCTGAGCGTCACGGTGTCGCCCGGTTTTTTGCCGGTCACGACGGACGTGATGGTGCTCTGGCTTGAAACGGTCTTTCCGTCGATTTTCGTGATAATGTCGCCCTTCTGGATGCCGGCCGCGGAAACGTAGCTGCTGCTGACGGAAGCGACGTACATCCCGGTCGGCATGCTGTAGAAGCGGGCCGTCATGCTGTCGAGGTACTGGCCGGTAATGCCGAGCGCAGCGCGGTCTTTCACGTAGCCGTACGCCTTAAGCTCGCTGATGATGGGCTGGGCGGTGTTGATGGGGATGGCGAAACCGAGGCCCTCATAGCCCGTGGCGACAATCTTGGAAGAATTGATGCCGACGACCTGGCCCTTCATGTTGACCAGCGCGCCGCCGGAGTTGCCGGGATTGATGGCCGCGTCGGTCTGGATGGCTTTCATGGTATAGCCGGTCTCGGAATTCGTGATCTCGCGGTTCAGGGCTGAAATATAGCCGACCGTAACGGTGGAACTGAACTCTTCGCCGCCCGGGTTGCCGACGGCCATGACCGTGTCGGCCACCTTGAGGTCGTCGCTGGAACCGAAGGTCGCGGCGGCCAGGCCCGCGGCGTCGATTTTAATCAGCGCGAGGTCGGTCACGCTGTCGCTGCCGATAAGCTTTGCTTCATACGTCTTCCCGCTCGAAAGGATGACCTTGAGCGTAGAGGCGTCGGAAACCACATGCGCGTTCGTGACAATATAGCCGTCGCTCGTGGCGATGATGCCGCTGCCCTCGCTCGTGGGCGACACGGCCGTGCCGCCGTCGCTGTTTCCGCTGTCGCCGCTGCCATTGCCGTTGCCGCCGTCGTTGCTCCCGTCTCCGTTGCCGAAGCTGAAGAAGGCGGTCCCGTTCGTCGTTCCGTTTTCATAAGCGGTGGTCCGGGTCTTGTTGCTGAAGCTCTGGATGCAGACGACGGAGGGAACCACCTTCTGGGCGACCTGCTGCTTTGTCAGCTCCCCCGCCGTCGCGGTGTTGGTCGTGGGGGCCGCCGCCGAAGAGGACGCGCTGTCCTTTGCAATGGTGAAGACCGGCGACGTGCCGGCGGAGGAAGAGCCGAATTTCACGACGCCGTTGTCGATCAGGGCGGCGAACCCCGCGACGGAACCGGCCGAAACGACCATGCAGGCCAGCACGCCCGCCAGGACCTTGCGGAACGTGTGCTTCTTCGGTTTTTCTTCCGTCACGGGCTCGACATACGTCCGGTACGGCAGCTGAGAATGGTAGGCATCGTCCTGCCTCGGTTTTTCGCCGTCCTCCGGCGTTCTGTAATAGTGGTAGCTGCTGCCTTCCCAAATGGTCCCGTTACTGCCGGAAGAGCTGCCTGGGCGGTCCGTCCACCCTTTTTTATCTTCATCGCAGTCTGACCCGCCGAAGCCGTTGTGGTTGTTGGGATCATACATGACAATCATCCTTTCTCAATCTTTACTGCAATCATTATGCCATGCGACTATGAAAAAGATATGATAAGCGATTGATATTTTTGTGAACAAAATAAAGAAAAATTGTAACTTCCGGAAAGGAAAGTAAAAAAGCGCCCCCGCGCGGGATAAATAAAATCCTGCGCGGGGGCGCTTCGCTTACAGAAACGGTTCAATTTACAGCTTCGAGAGCTTTTCGAGGTGCGCGTAGTCTTCCTTCGCGTATTCCTCGGCTTTTGTGAACAGATCTTCCGCGCGCTCCGGGAATGCGCGGGTCAGCGAATTGTAGCGGACCTCGCCCATGATGAAGTCGCGGTAAGACTCGGTCGGGGCTTTGCTGTCAAGCTGGAACGGGTTCTTGCCCTGCTGCACGAGGCGCGGGTCGAAACGGAAGTTCTTCCAGTAACCGGCCGAAACCGCCTTCTTCTCTTCAAGCTGGGAGATGCCCATGCCGCCCTTGATGCCCTGGTTGATGCAGGGCGCGTAGGCGATGATGATGGACGGGCCGTCGTAGCTCTCCGCTTCCTGAATCGCCTTGACCGTCTGGTTGTAGTCGGCGCCCATGGCGACATGCGCGACGTAGACATAGCCGTAGGTCATGAACATGCCAGGCATATCCTTCTTCTTGGTGGCTTTGCCGGTCGCGGCGAACTGCGCCACGGAACCGATCGGCGTCGCCTTGGAGGCCTGCCCGCCGGTGTTGGAGTAAACCTCGGTGTCGAAGACGAGGACGTTCACGTTTTCGCCGGAGGCGAGCACGTGGTCGAGGCCGCCGAAGCCGATGTCGTAGGACCAGCCGTCGCCGCCGAAGATCCAGACGGACTTCTTCGCGAGGTAGTCCTTGTCGGGAAGAATCTTTCTTGCAAGCGCCGCAATCTCGCAGGTGCCGTCCTTGATCTTCGCGAGCTCGGCAATCAGCTTGTCGGCAGGCTCGCGGTTCGCGGTGCTGCTGTCGAAGGTGTCGAGGTATTCCTTGGCGGCGGCTTTCAGCGCGTCGTTGGAATCGCCCTCGGCAACCGCGGTCACGTCGTCCTTGAGGCGGGCGCGGATGGCGTCGTTCGCAAGGGCCATGCCGTAGCCGAACTCGGCATTGTCTTCAAACAGCGAGTTGTTCCAGGCCGGACCGTAGCCTTTTTCGTTGCGGGTGTAAGGCGTCGCCGGTGCGGAGCCGCCCCAGATGGACGAGCAGCCCGTGGCGTTCGCGATATACATCCTGTCGCCGAAAAGCTGTGTCACAAGCTTTGCGTAAGGGGTCTCGCCGCAGCCCGCGCACGCGCCGGAGAACTCCAGCAGCGGCTTGCGGAACTGGCTGCCCTTGACCGTGGTCGCCTTGAACTTGGCGGCGACTTCCGGCTTCGGGGAAAGCGTGAGGCCGTAGTCGAAGCCCTCCTGGCTTGCCGCCTGGGTCTCCATCGGCTTCATGGTCAGAGCCTTGTTGCCGCGCAGGCCCGGGCATACCGTCGCGCAGGAGCCGCAGCCCGTGCAGTCGAGCGTGGAAATAGTGACCGCAAATTTGAGGCCGGGCATCAGCGTCATGTCTTTCATCTTCATGCTCTTCGGCGCCTTGGCGGCTTCTTCGGCGTTCATCACGGCCGGGCGGATCACTGCGTGCGGGCAGACGTAAGAGCAGGTGTTGCACTGGATGCAGTTCGCCGGGTTCCATTCCGGCACGTCGATGGCGATGCCGCGCTTCTCGTAAGCGGCGGAGCCGGACGGGACCGTGCCGTCGGCCATCTTGAGGACTGCGGAAACCGGCAGCTGGTCGCCCTGGTGGCGGTTCGCCGGAATCAGCACGTTGTTGACGTACTCCGTCAGATCCTTGTCGCCGGTCTCGACCTTGACGACCTTGGAATCGTCCACGGCGGTCTTCCAGGAAGCCGGCACCTTGACCTTGACGAATTCGTTCGCGCCGCGGTCGATGGCGTCGTGGTTCATCTTGACGATCTTTTCGCCCTTCTTGCTGTAGGACTTGGTCGCCGCGTCTTTCATATACTTGATGGCTTCATCCTTCGGGATGATGTCCGCAATAGTGAAGAACGCGGACTGCAGGATGGTGTTGATGCGGCCGCCGAGGCCGATCTCCTTGCCGAGCTTCACGCCGTTGATGGTGTAGAAGTTGATGTTGTTGTCCGCAATATATTTCTTCATCTTGCCGGGCAGGTGCTTGTCCAGCTCCGCTTCGTCCCATTCGCAGTTCAGCAGGAAGCTCCCGCCGGGCTTCAGGTCCTCGACCATGTCGTACACGTCGACGTAAGAGGGCTTGTGGCAGGCGACGAAGTCGGCCTTCGCGACGTAATAGGTGGACTTGATCGGCTTTTTGCCGAAGCGCAGGTGAGAGATGGTCAGGCCGCCGGACTTTTTGGAGTCGTAGGCGAAGTAGCCCTGCGCGTACATGTCGGTATGGTCGCCGATGATCTTGATGGAGTTCTTGTTCGCGCCGACGGTGCCGTCCGCGCCGAGGCCCCAGAATTTGCAGGAGTGCGTTCCGGCGGCCGTGGTGTCCGGATTCTCGGGCACGGGCAGCGACAGGTTGGTCACGTCGTCGTCGATGCCGATGGTGAAGCGCTTCTTCGGGGAAGCGGACTGCATGTTGCGGTACACGGCGACAATCTGGCCCGGGTTCGTATCCTTCGAGCCGATGCCGTAGCGGCCGGTGTAAATCGGCAGGGAGCCGAACTCGGTGTCCTTGAGGGCCGCGACCACGTCGAGGTAAAGCGGCTCGCCGATGGATCCGCGCTCTTTCGTGCGGTCGAGCACGCTGATCTTCTTGACGGTCTTCGGCAGGACGTCCGTCAGGTATTTCGGGATGAACGGGCGGTACAGATGGACCTTTATGAGGCCGAGCTTCTCGCCCTTCGCGTTCAGGTAGTCGATGACTTCCTCCGTGCATTCGCACACGCTGCCCATGGCGATGATGACCTCGGTCGCGTCCGGCGCGCCGTAGTAGTTGAACGGCTTGTAGTCGGTGCCGATCTTCGCGTTGACCTTGTTCATATAGTCCACGACGACCTCGGGGAACGCGTCGTAGTGGCTGTTGCTGGCCTCGTTGACCTGGAAGAACAGGTCGTCGTTCTCAGACGTGCCCTTCGTGACCGGATGCTCCGGGTTCATGGCGTTGCGGCGGAACCTGTTCACGGCGTCCCAGTCGAGCATGTCGGCAAGGTCTTTGTCGTCCCAGATATGGATCTTCTGAATTTCGTGAGAGGTGCGGAAGCCGTCGAAGAAATGCATCACGGGCATGTTCCCCTTGATGGCAGAAAGATGCGCGACGGCGCCGAGGTCCATGCACTCCTGCGGGCTGTTGGAGCACAGCATGGCCACGCCGGTCTGGCGGCATGCGTAGATGTCGGAGTGATCGCCGAAAATGCAGAGCGCCTGCGTGGAAAGGGAGCGCGCGGAAACGTGGAACACGCCCGGCAGGAACTCGCCCGCGATCTTGTAAAGGTTGGGGATCATCAGCAGAAGGCCCTGCGACGCGGTGTAGGTCGTCGTGAGCGCGCCGGCCGCGAGCGACCCGTGAACCGCTCCGGAGGCGCCGCCCTCGGACTGCATCTCGGTGATCCGGACCGGCCTGCCGAACAGGTTCTTCCTGTTGGCCGCGGCCATTTTGTCGGTCTCATCCGCCATCACAGACGAAGGCGTAATGGGGTAGATGGCGGAGACGTCCGTAAAGGCATACGAGACGTAGGCCGTGGCGTTGTTGCCATCCATGGTTTTCATTTTTCTTGAATCCATATCTTACTACTTTCCTCCTTACGGATTTAAAATCCGGTTTGCACAGAATACCGCTGCACATACATAAATAGTATCATTTTTTCCCTGCCGTGTAAAGTTAAAACAAGCAAATTGTCCTACCTCTCGGGAATTGAGAGGAAAATTTTTGCTTTTTTCCGCGCGGGTATCCTGCCGCCTGCTTTGATAAAGATTGACAGCGCCGCCCAAGTGCCCTACAATAGAATGGATATGATATACATCGTACCAAATACGCCGGTATTCTGACCGGCTTGATTCAACCGACTGAAAGGGGTAAACCTATGCCGCCCGAACCTGGTGGAACGGCGCTTCCTCTGCTACCGTCCCTGCTGGATGCCGGAATTCCGCGCAGCGTCTCTCCGTGGTTTTCCATTCTGCTTCTCGTCGTCCTGATTCTCATCAACGCTTTTTTCGCCGCGAATGAAATCGCCATCGTCACCCTGAACGACGCCAAAATCGAAAAGATGGCGAACGAGGGCGACCGGAAAGCGAAAAAGCTGCTGGCCCTTTCCTCCGACTCCGGCCGGTTTTTCTCGACGATTCAGATTGGCGTCACGCTCGCAGGGTTCCTCAGCTCCGCCGCGGCTTCGCAGAACTTCTCCGGCATGCTGGCCTCGGCGCTCTCGTTCCTGCCGTTTTCCCGCTCGGTCACCGAGGGGCTTTCCACGTTTCTCATCACGCTCATCCTCTCGTACTTCTCGCTTGTGTTCGGCGAGCTGGTTCCGAAAAAGATCGCCATGAACCGCGCCGAGTCGCTCGCGTTCCGCTCGGCGGGCGTCCTGTCCTCCACGGCGGCCGTCTTCCGCCCGGTCGTCTCGTTCCTGACCGCCTCCACCAACGCCGTGCTCCGGCTGATGGGCATCGACCCGGCGGACGGCGAAGAAACCGTCACCCAGGAGCAGATCCTGATGATGGTGGACGCCGGTGAGGAAAAAGGCGTGCTGGACGAAGACGCCAAAGACATGATCTCGAACATCTTCGAGTTCAGCGACAGCACGGCGGGCGAAGTCATGACCCACCGCACGGAGGTCATCGCCGTCGAAAACACCGACACGATCGAGAACGCCGTCGCCCTCTCGATAGAAAACGGCGTCTCGCGCATCCCGCTGTTTGAAGAGGACCTCGACAATATTCTCGGCATTATATATATAAAGGACCTGCTCCGCTTCGTGGGCAAGCCCGTTCCGGCGGAGGCGAATCTGACAAAGCTGATGCGCCCTGCCTATTTTGTGCCGGAAAGCAAGCCCTGCAGCGAACTGTTCTCTGAAATGACGGCCCGCCGCCTGCAGATCGCCGTCGTCGTGGACGAATACGGCGGCACCGAGGGCATCATCACCATGGAGGATCTGCTCGAGTCCATCGTCGGCAATATGCAGGACGAGTACGACAAGGAAGAGGACGAGATCCACCGGGAGGGCGAGAACCGCTTCAGCGTGGACGGCACGGCGTCCGTCGACGAAATCTCGGACCTGACGGGCGTACAGCTTCCGGAAGGGGACTACGACACCATCGCCGGCCTCGTGATGGAGCACCTCGGGCGCATCCCGAAGCCGGGCGAGCACCCCCACGTGAAGGTCAAGACCCTCACCATGACCGTGGAAGAGATGGACGACCGGCGCATCGCCCGCATCACCATCGAAAAGGAACCGGCCCCCGCCGCCCCGCCGGAAGCCGCTGAAAACGGCGGCGGGGAACGGAAAAAATAGCGCGCGGCAATTGACAAACGGGCCCGCCGCCCCTATAATATAACATGTTTGTGCCCGCACCGTGCCGGGAGTTTGCCGGGAGTCCTCCGGGGCAGACGATGCCTTTCGCGCCCGCGGCAGCGCGCCGCACGGCGGGCCGTTTTCCTTAAAAACCGCATATGTCTCCGTAGCTCAGCTGGATAGAGCGACCGCCTCCTAAGCGGTAGGCCGGGCGTTCAAATCGCCCCGGGGACGCCAGAAAGCGCCGCAGAGCAACTGCTCTGCGGCGCTTTTTCAGCCGATCCCTCCGCCCGGGAATTGTGTTTTTACAGAAGCGGAGTATAATGAAGCCGAAATACCACAAGCGGGAGAATGGGAGTATGACAAACACTTTAAAGATCACCAGCCCCAGATATCAGCAGATTGCCGCTGATCTGGCGGCGAAAATCGCGCAGGGCCACTACCGCGTAGGCGAAAAAATCTATGCGCGCTCCGCGCTGGCCAGCCAGTACGGCGTCTCCGCCGAAACGGCGCGGCGCGCGATCTGCGTATTGGCGGACCTGCAGATCGTGGAAGCCGAAAAGGGCAGCGGCGTCACCATCAAGTCGTACCAGAAGGCGGCCGAGTTTGTCCGTCAGTACGGGGACATCCGCACGGTCGACGATTTGAAGCAGAGCCTTCTGCAGAGCGTCTGCCGCCAGCAAAAGGAAATGCAGCACTTCAACCAGTGCCTTTCGGATCTTATGGAGAAAACGGACCGGCTTCGTTCCGGCAACCCGTTCGCCCCTTACCGCGTGGAGATCCGCGGCAGTTCCCCCTATCTGAACCGCTCCGTCAGCGAAATCAATTTCTGGCACCATACCGCGGCCACCATCGTGGCGATCCGGCGCGGGGACAGCCTGCTGCTTTCGCCCGGGCCATACGCCGTTTTAACGGAGCACGACGTCTTCTATTTCATCGGCGACAGGGACTGCCCCGAGCGCGTCAATCAATTTCTGTACCCGGAAAGCTGAAACCGCAAAAAGCCGGGATCTTCCCGCCTTTCCGCGGCGCCGGATTCCGGCCTTCCGAAGAAACGGCAGGCCTCCGTTTGACGAAAGTGACAACTTGATGGTATAATTGAATTGTTACTTTAACGAAAAGGGAGGTCTTCCTGTGATTCAATTTGACCGGGTCTGCAAAAAGTTCAAGGGACGCAGCGTGGTTTCCGATCTTTCATTTGAAATAGAAGACGGCTGCTTTCTGGTCATCATCGGGGCGAGCGGCTGCGGAAAGACGACCACGCTGAAAATGATCAACCGGCTGCTCAGCCCCACTTCGGGCAGAGTGCTGATCGACGGAGAAGACATCGCCCGCAAAGACGTCATTGCGCTTCGCCGCAACATGGGGTACGTCATTCAGCAGACGGGGCTCTTTCCCCACCTGACGGCCCGGAAAAATATAGAGATGATCCCCCGCGTCCAGAAAACGGACCGTGCGGAGATAGAAAAGCGCACGCTGGAGCTTATGCGGATGGTGGGGCTGGAGGAGCCTCTTCTCGACCGCTACCCCAGCGAGCTTTCCGGCGGGCAGCAGCAGCGGGTCGGCGTGGCCCGCGCTTTCGCCACCGACCCCGAAATCGTGCTGATGGACGAACCGTTTTCCGCGCTGGATCCCATTACCCGCGAGGGGCTGCAGGACGAGCTGCTTTCTTTGCAGGCCAAGCTGAAGAAAACCATCGTGTTCGTCACGCACGACATGGACGAAGCCGTCAAGCTGGCGGACCGCATGATCATCATGGACAAAGGGGCGCTGATCCAGTACGACACGCCGGAAAACATCCTGAAAAATCCGGCCAACGAATTCGTCGCGCAGTTTGTGGGGCGCAAGCGCATCTGGAGTTCCCCGGACTTTATCAAAGCGAAGGACATCATGATTGAAAACCCCGTGGAATGCCTGCCGTCGCTTTCCCTCTTCCGCTGCCTGGAGCGCATGCGCAGCCGGAAGGTAGACAGCCTGATGGTGGTGGAAAACGGCGTTCTGCTCGGGATCCTGACCGCCGCGCAGGCATTGGCCGTGCCCGACCGCTCCGTCGGGGCAGGCAGCGTCATGACGCGGGACGTTCCGCACGTCTCCCCGCAGGAAACGATTCTGGACGTGCTGAAGCTGATCAACGAAAACCGCATTGCGACGGTGCCGGTGCTAGACGACTCCGGCGCCCTGGTGGGGCTGATCACGCGCAGCAGCCTGGTGGCGACCATGAGCAGCCAGTTTTTGGAAACGGAGGTCGTTTAGATGGGCGATTTCTTCTCTTACTTTCAGCAGAACCAGGCGCAGATTTTTTCTCTTACGCTCGAGCATGTCCGGCTGACCGCCGTTTCGGTCGCCATCGCCATTCTGATCGGCGTCCCGCTCGGCATCCTGATCTGTTACATCAAGCGGCTGAATAAGCCCGTGCTGGGCGTCGCCAGCGTCGTGCAGGCCATCCCCAGCATGGCGATGCTCGGGTTCGCCATCCCGTTCCTCGGCATCGGGACCCTGCCGGCGGTCGTCTGCGTCATCCTGTATTCCCTGCTGCCGATTATCAAAAACACCGCGACCGGCATCGACAACATCAACCCGCAGATGATAGAGGCGGCCCAGGGAATCGGCCTGACGAGGTTTCAGGTCCTGACCAAGGTGCAGATCCCGCTGGCCCTGCCGGTCATTATGGCGGGCGTGCGCATTTCCGCGGTCACCGCCGTCGGGCTGATGACCATCGCGGCGTTCATCGGCGCGGGCGGCCTCGGATATCTGGTCTTTTCGGGCATCCGCACCGTCAACAACAACCAGATTCTGGCCGGCGCAATCCCTGCGTGCCTGCTGGCGCTGCTGGTCGATTTTCTGCTCGGCCTGGTGGAACGGCTGGTGACGCCGGCCAGCCTGCAGAAGACGAATCCGCGCGCGCACCTCAGCATCCAGAGGACGCGCCGCCTGCAGAAAGGAATCCTCGGCGTATTCTGCGTTTTGCTGGCGGCCGTGTTCGGCGTCAACCTGTTCACCGCCAAACAGAGCAGCCCGCAGGTCGTCACGGTCGGGGGCAAGGATTTTACGGAGCAGATGATTTTGACCAACATGGTCGCGGATTACATTGAAGATAAAACCGACATCTCCGTCAACCGCCAGGAAAATCTGGGCGGCACCCAGGTCTGCTTCTCGGCGCTGAAATCGGGCAGCATCGATCTGTATATCGAATACAGCGGCACCGCCTACGGCGACATCCTCGGCCACAAGCCGATCAGCGACGTGCAGCAGGTTTACGATTCCGTGAAAAAAGAGCTGAAGGCGAATTTCAACATCGACACGCTGGATCAGATGAAATTCAACAACACCTATACCCTGGCCGTCACCCAGGCGACGGCGCAGAAGTACGGCCTGAAAACCATCAGCGACCTGGCGAAGTCCGCGGACCGGCTGCGCGCGGGCACGACGCTGGAGTTTCTGAACCGCGACGACGGCCTGCCAGGCCTGCTGAAAAAATACGACTTCCGGTTCCAGAAAACCACCGGGCTGGACGGCTCCCCCCGTTATGTGGCGCTGGAAAACGGAGAAACGGACGTCGTGGACGCATTTGCCACCGACGGCCTTCTGAAAAAGTTCAATCTGGTCACGCTGAAAGACGACAAGAACTTTTTCCCGCCGTATTACGCCATGCCCATCGCGCGCGGCGGGATTCTGGAAAAATACCCGGAGCTTGCCCCCGTGCTGAAAGAGCTGGGATCGCACCTGACCGACAGCGTAATGATGGAGCTGAATTACGAGGTGGACGAAGAGCAGAAGCAGCCCGGCGATGTCGCCCACGCGTTCCTGGTCAAAGAAGGCCTGATTGCCTCTTAAGCCGTATCGGCACCCGGGCCCCCCCGGCGGGCCTTTCCCGGTCCGCCGCTGTATGGATGTACCTTCGCCGGCCGCGGCCCGTTCAGTCCGTGATTTTCCTCATTCGTTATCTTCCGTCTGCGTTTTCTCGATTGCTCTCGCGCTGTATTCCGCCACGACGCGCGTGGACTCAATCATGCTCTCAGCGTTGGCAATACCCTTGCCCGCAATATCGAAAGCGGTCCCATGGTCGACGGAACTGCGCATGAATGGAAGGCCGAGCGTCAAGGTCACGGATTTGTCGAAATCCAGCGTCTTACATGCGATATGGCCCTGATCGTGGTACATGGAAAGGATGCAATCGTACCGTCCCTGCTTCCCCAGGTTGAAAATGGAATCGGCCGGAATCGGCCCTATGGCGTGAATGCCAAGTTTCTGGGCTTCTTTCACCGCAGGGATGATATCGGTCATCTCTTCTGTGCCGAACATGCCTCCTTCGCCGCCGTGCGGATTGATTGCGGCAACGGCAATCGCGGGGTGTTCAAAGCCGAGCTTCTTCAATTCCGTATCAATATTACGAAGAAAACGCAGAACGTTTTCCTTGTTTGCATAGGCAATGGCGTCTCTGAGGGATTTATGGCGGCTTACAAAGAACACTCTTAATTTATGAACATTGAACATGGTGAGAGCATAGGGAGCCTTCGTCAGTTCCGCATAGATTTCCGTATGCCCGATAAAATGAATGTCCGCGGCCCTGAGCGCCGCTTTGTTGATTGGAGCCGTCGAAACCGCGTCAATTTTTTTGGCAAGGCCCAGTTCAATTGATTTTTTTACGTAGCCGAAAGCCATGGCGCCCGCTTTTTTCTGCACGGCGCCATACACAATTCCGGAAGCGTCATAGTCGCTGGGGTCCAGGACGTCGATTGTCCCGAAGGAAAAGGACGCTTCCTCCGGCGTCTTAATCTCATGGAAGGCAGGCGTCAGACTTAGGCTTTCGGCCGCCTTGGCGAGGATTTCCCTGTTGCCGATAATAAAAGGGCGGCATACGTCATAAATCATCGGGGTCATCAAGGTCTTAACCACAATTTCCGGTCCTATCCCCGCCGGGTCTCCCATCGTAACGGCCACTGCCGGTTTAACTTTTACTGATTGCATGATTGTATTTCCTTTCGTCAAAAAGTCGGTTCACGCATTGGATCGCCGTGTTTCTTTCCCCGGTCAGCCCGCCCTTTCCAATCAGGGAAAGGCCGGCGAACGGCCCGCCCACCAGCCTGCCCTGGTCGGCCTGCGGAATCACATAATCGATCAGCTCTATTCCCTTCGCATCCAGCATTCTGCAGGTGCTGGCCATAATATCGCCACCCGTCAGATACATGCCCGTCACGCCGCCGAAAGCTTTGTTCATGGTTTCTCTGACGATTCTGCCCAGGCACGTTGCCATATGGTCGGCGGCATCGCCCTCGGCAAAACCGCGGTGCCGGTCCCGTGATAAATCAATCAGCTCCCCCGTCAGGGTGGTCTCAAACGCAAGAATAATCACCCTCGGAACAGGGCTGGACTTCAGAAGCTTTACCGTCTGATTCACAGCACCGGCGATCTCCCTCCGGCATGCTTCCTCGTCGGAGAGAATCAGCGGCACTCTGACCGGGACCGTGTGTGTACCCGGCACGCGCCTCAGGGCGTTTATCTGCATTGTGGTCACCGGCGTAGCGCTTCCGGCTACCACCACGACCGTCCCTTCGTCGTCCGCCTCCGGTTTGTTGCGGATCCGCCGCAATTTCATGGGCCTCTGCGCGGCCCACCCGCGTGACAGGACCATTTTTTCAGTAAAGGGGCCCGGATCCACCGAAACCGTCTTCCAGCCCAGATCCACAATGGTGTCGGCAATCATCGCAACATCTTCGATTGACGTTGCGTCAACCAGCAGGATTTCGACCCCGTCTTCCCGCTTTTTCTGCAGGGACTTTCTGAGGGAATCCTCACCTTTCAGGAGCTCGTCAAGCTCGACATAGCCAATGTTACGCCTTGTCTGGGACGCAAGCAGCCGGGGAACAAAGGATTCCCGCACCGGCGTCTTTACATCATGGGCTACGGAGGTTTTAGAGAGCGGAACTCCGTCGATGATTGAATAACCGCCTATCAGGATCCGGTTTGACTGCGGCATGGCGGGCACCATGACGGCTATGTAATCTTCGCCCAGCGCATCCAGCATGGCGTCTATTTCCGTTCCGATATCGCCCCGCAGCGTCGTGTCAATCCGCTTTGAAAATTGGCGGATCCCGGTTTCGCGCAGCCGCAGAACGGCGTCATGCACGCGCCGGTATGCAATTTCACGCGGAGCGGACCTGCTGTTTAAATTCAGAATAACGGCCTGACGTTCGCACACAGGCTCTCCCTTTCGAAGATAATCCGTTTTGAGAAGAACCGTCGTATCAACCCCGGCTTTTGAGAGCAGCGACCCGGCAGTCATCGCACCGGTCAGATCATCCGCGATTATACCGATCATCGCCATAAGCAATCACCTTCCTGTCTTTTGTTTGCGGGAAACGGGCAAGGCTTTTTCACCGGTGTTGTATGATGCGAAACCCGCCGGAGGGAATGCCTGAAATTAATCATAACAACCGTGCGGAGCCTTTACCAAGTTTTTGAACTGCTTCATGTCGTGCCCGAACCATACCTGCGAGCCGGTCTGTTCGGCAAGCAGGTGAATCCGCCTCGTCGTCGCCCGCCAGCCGACAGTGTCGAACACGACTCCCGGCTCGAGCATGGGAGGGCCGAAATTCTCTTCGCAATAGACGGCGTCCGAGGTGATGATGACGCCGCCCGTCTTTTCCAGCTCCAGGTACAGGCCGAGCATTCCCCGCGCATGGCCGGGGCCGAAGTTGAGCAGCGTCACGCCCGGCGCAAGCCTAATATCGCCGTCCTTCTCCGAGATAAAGTCCCAGTTCATCCGATGGCGGATCCATTGATCGGTATCGGCCCAGATATACGAGCTCATATAGTCATGTGTCGCATAGCAGCGGATGCATGCGTCAAATTCGTTTCGGTTCACTAAAAAACGGGCATGAGGGAAAAATTCAACTCCGCCGGCGTGATCGTTGTGCATGTGGGTCAGCACAACCGTTTTAACATCGTCCGGCGCAAGTCCAAGCTCCTTCAGCCGGTTCACCGCCGAGCAGTCCGCGCCGCCCAGGAACGGCGACCGAACCTGAAATTCCTGCGGCCACCTGCCGTTCGGCCCCATGGCCCCGGGATTGCAGCCCGTATCGCAGAGGATATATCCGCCGGGCGTCTCAATTAAAAATCCGGGTACGGGGAATGTAATATATTCCGCCGGACGGTTCGGGGTTTCTCTCGTTGCAAGAACCGAATTGCCAACCATCAGGTTTTTGTCCATCATCATTTCGCCGAAGTCAAGCACGTACAGCTTTACCCTGCTCATTCTTGCGTTCTTCCTTTCCCGGATTTAAAATTCCCTTTTACGCCCTGCGGAATCAGATTTTTTGCCGTTGGTTCCGGCCGCAGGCGACCATCGTTTTTCTGTCTGCGGCATTCCGCGCATACGCCGGGCGGCGCAGGCCCGGTGCATGCACATAGAATGCCGGTCCGCGGTTTTCTCAGCCTCAAGTAAGGTCAGAAATTGTATTTGTCCACGTTGTCTTTGGTCAGCGTAAGCAGAGGCAGGCCGATCTCAAGGCTGACGTCGTCCTTTTTAGGCGTGAACGTGCCTAAAGAACCTGCCTGGAACGGGGTACCGGCCGTCATTCCACCGCTCAGCAGCTGATAGGCGGCATACACCGTCAGATAGCCGTGGGCCGGAGCGTCCCAGAGGAGCGAATCCTGAATGGATCCCTCCTTCAGGTAGCTTTTCATTGCATTCGGCGTGCCGTTCCCCACGATCGCAATCTTGCCGACTTTGCCGGCCTGTTTGACGGCGTCGACGGCTCCCGGCACGTCCGGGCAGCCAAGCACAATAATTCCCTTGAGCGTGGGCATCGCTTTAATCATATCCTGCGCGCACTGGTTGGCCTTCTGGGTGTCTTCCCCGACGGCACGGGAATCAAGGATTTTGATATCCGGATATTTCTCCGCCAGCCTTGCCTTAATCGCCTTAATCCATGCCGCCTGGTTCGGTGCCGTAAAAGACGTCGTAATGATGGAAATGTCGCCTTTTTCTCCAATCTGCTTCGCCAGATCGTCCGTCAGCGCATTGCCGAACTCGGTGTAATCCACCAGATTCACAAAGAAGTCGCGGGAGGTTGCGTCGCCGTCCCAGGTCATCACCTTGATGCCCGCGGCGCTTGCCTGCTTGAGGACCGGAACGATGGCGCTCGTATCATCGGCGGCAACGGCTATGAGGTCCGGCTTGGTCGGAATAATGGTCTGGAGCATCTGAATCTGCTTGTCCACCTGCGCGTCGGTCGGGCCCGTCCACTGTACCGACACTTTGTCTTTCAGTTCGCCCGCGGCTTTATCCACCCCTGTTTTGACCGCATTGTAATAATCGATTCCCACCACCTTCGGCATCACCACCACGCGGTAGGTCTTCGACCCGCCTGCGGATACGGTGCCGGCAGAACCGGCCCCCGACCCTCCGCCGGACGCGGTGTTCGAACACCCCGGAATGCACACAAAACCAGCAAGCAACGAAACAGACAGGATCGCCAAGAGCGCTTTTTGAACCTTTTTCATTGAAAACTCCTCCTTCATGACGCCTCATTCTGAATTTTCGATGTCTGTTGCAATCGATGGATGCGTTTGAGACCAATCACTGACTGTGGATAAACTATCGGAATTTTTCACGCCGCCGACCGCAAAATGCGGATGATTTCGGAAGCATGGAAAAAATTCTTACCGCGGAAGCCGGAAATAGTTGCAGCATCTATTCTGCGTTGTAATATAAAAATTTACATTTATGTTAAATTGTTACACATAAATTGGAGGGCTTAAGCTGCTTTTCACCCGCACGAATGAAAAGCTCCTCCTGGAAGATCCGATTACTGCGCCGGCGTTTTTTTAGCGCTCAGGCCGAACGAAGGCCATTTGCTGCGGATAACGTTGAGCGATACCGCCGCAATCAGGATGATACCGATAATAATGGACTGCACCTCGCTCTGCACGTTTGCGGTCGTCATGCCCAGGCGCAGCAGTTCTATGATGATTGTGCCGAGCAGCGTCCCCAGCACGCTGACCCGGCCGCCGGCCATGGACGCGCCCCCAAGCACGGTCATCGTGATTGCGTCCAGTTCATACCCGGTTCCATAGTCAGACTTTGCGCTTGTCACCCGGCATGCGAAAATAATGCCCGCAAGCGCGCTGAAAAATCCGGAGATGATATACACCTTGATTTTCTCCCAGGTAATGCGAAGGCCGGAGAATCTTGCCACTTCTTCATTAAACCCGATGACGGTAAGCTTGATGCCGAGGTTGAAGCGCCTGAACAGCAGGCCGATGACGACGTATGCCGCCGCGAGGCTGATAAATTGCACCGGGATGCCGAGCACCGTGCCTTCCCCCAGAAAATAGAGTCTGTCGGAAACGGGAAACGCGTTCCCTGAGGAAATCCCCAGCGCAATCCCCCTGTACAGATACATCGTGGCAAGCGTAACGATCATGGCAGGGATTCCGACCTTCGTGATGACCAATCCGTTGAAAAAGCCCGCCAGGATGCCGATCAGCAGGACCAGAACCACTGAAACAGCCGGAGGAATCCCCATCTGGCTGAACACGCCAAGGCTTACAGCGGCCAGTGCCAGTACCGACCCTACGGAAAGATCGATGCCCCCTGTGAGCATAACCGCCGTCATGCCGAGCGCAATCAGCCCGATTTCCGACACATAGCGCATGGCATTCACCATATAAGAAACCGTGAGAAAATAAGGGGAAAGAAGCGACATGACGATGACGACGATGAGCAACACGCCGATAAGGCCCAACAGGTTACTATCCTTTTGTACCCAGTTTTTCAACGCCGTTTCCTCCTTCCCTCTTGAAAAAAGCTTTGATGCGGTCGCCGTGGATCTGGTAAAGGGACACGGCAGCCAGAATGATAATGCCTTCCACGGCCTGTTCCCAATAGGAATTAATTTTAAAGAAAATCAGGACCGTGCTGACCGTGCCAATCAGGATTGCCCCGAGCAGCGTGCCGAACGTGGAGCCCGACCCGCCCAGGATGCTGACGCCGCCCACCACTGCGGCTGAAATAAACACCATTTCAAAGCCCTGCCCGGTATTCGATTCCACGCCGCCGAAGCGCGTGGCATAGATGACGGCCGAAACGGCGACCAGCGCGCCGTTGACGGCGAAAGCGCTGACCTGCGTCAGTTTTACCTTGATCCCGCTCAGATGCGCCGCCCGCGTATTGGAACCAATCGCATAGAGATTCCGTCCCCAGGACGTATAGCGCAGCAGCAGCGCGAGCAGTGCAAAAACGCACAAAGAAATCCAAACGGGCACCGGCACGCCCAGCAGCTTGCCCTGCCCAATCTGCAGGATGGCGGGAGGCAGCCCGGTAATCCACGCGCCCTGCGTGCACAGAATCAGGCCGCCGCGGTAGATGCTGTTCATGCCCAGCGTGACGACAATCGCGTCGATGCCGACGACAGCGAAAAGCAAACCGTTTACCGCGCCCAGCGCGGCGCCCGCGCAGACAGCCGTCAGCACCGCCAGAGGGATCGGCATCCCGCTCTTGGCGAGCACACCCGTGACGGCGCAGCAGATGGCAAAAATGGATCCCACCGAAACATCAATCTGCCCCATCAGAATGACCAGCATCATTCCCATTGCACCGATGATGGTGGTCGCCGAACCGAGCATGATGTCGGAAAAATTTTTCAAAGTGAAGAAATCAGGGCTTTCAAATACCAGAAGCAGCAGGATAATGCCGAAAAACGAAAGCAAACTGAGAATGCTTTTTCTTTCCTTATACATCTGTTTCCACCTTCCCTTAACCGACGGCTTCCTTCAGGATAAGCTCCTGGCCGCTGCCGCGGGGCAGTTCTTTGATGATCTGCCCCTTCCTCATCACATAGATTCTGTCAGCCATATGCTCTATTTCAGGGAAGTCCGACGATATGATGAGAATCCCCATTCCGTTGTGTACCAGTTCATCCATGATCTTATAGACTTCATAGCGGGCACCCACGTCCACGCCGCAGGTCGGCTCATCCAATATGAGCAGTTTTGGCTTTGTCGCCAGCCATTTCCCAATCACAATTTTCTGCTGGTTGCCGCCTGAAAACAGCTTCGCCAGAAGCTCGGCATTCTCCGGCCGCAGGTTCAGCTCTTCAACCAGCTGGCGGACCAGATCGTTTTCCCGCTTAAAATTCCGCATGCCCGCATGCGACAGCCTGCGAAGGGAAGCGACGACAAAATTGTTTGCCGCCGTCAGGTCCAAAATCACTCCCTGCCTGCCGCGATCCTCCGGGACCATGCCGACTCCCTGGTCGATGACATCCCACGGCTGGCGCCTTGCCGATTCGCCGCCCGAAATCATCACCTTGCCGGAATCATAGCGGTCGATTCCGAAGATCGCTCTTGCCACTTCCGTGCGGCCGGAGCCTACAAGCCCGGCCAGCGCAACAATCTCGCCCTTCCGCACCGTGAAGCTGACATCCCGGTAAACCCCGGAACGGGTGAGGCGGCTGACCTCCAGCAACACTTCGCCGGGCTTCTGGTACTGGTGGGGGTAAAGCTGATCCACGTGCCTGCCGATCATGGTTTCCACAACCCAGCCGTGGTCCACTTCCGCGGTCAGAACATCGGCGGCGACCATGCCGTCGCGGAGGATCAGCATGCGGTCTGCAATCTGAAACACTTCATCCAGGCGGTGCGATATGTAGATGATGGAGGTGCCGGCTTCCTTTAATTTTTCAATCACCGCAAACAGATTTTCCGTTTCGCTGGCGGAAAGGGAAGCCGTTGGTTCGTCCATAATCAGGATTTTGGCGCTGCTCAGCAGCGCCCTTGCGATTTCAACAAGCTGAGCCGTTGCCTTTCCAAAATCACGTAATTTTACATAGGGAGAAATCTTTACGCCGAGCTTTCCGAAAATTCCGTTGGCCTCGCCCACCATTGTTTTCCAGTCCAGAAAGCCGCGCCGTTTTACCCGTCTCCCCACAAACAGGTTCTCCGCCACCGAAAGGTCCGGGTACAGGCTGGTTTCCTGATAAATGGTCGCAATGCCAAGCTCAAAAGATCGGGACGGCGTGAGACTGCCAAATCTTTTCCCCTCCACCAGGATGCTTCCGCTGTCCGGTGTCAGCGCGCCGGACAGCATCTTGATAAAAGTGCTCTTTCCGGCTCCGTTTTCACCGAGCATCGCATGGACCTCACCCTTTTTTAAGGCAAAGTTGATCCCCCTTAAAACGGTGTTGGCGCCAAAGCTTTTTTTAATGTCGAAAGTCTGAAGCAGAATATCCTTCTGAACATCCTCACCCATGTCAGAGCCACCTTTCCACTGTCAGCGGTCCCCAAAATACCGCTCTTCACTGCTTTATTTTTTTAAGCTTGATGACATCTTTCACCTTTGCGATATTTCCTGCATACTTTTCATAATTTTTTGTCAGAATGCCCGCCTGCAGCAGGCCTATCACACAAAGCTCGCTGATGCGCGCCGCGGAAAGGTCGCAGAGATATACGCTCTCTTTGGAACTGATATAAAGGGCGATGTCGGCGTATTTCGTAATCGGCGAATTGACAATGCCCGTGATGCAGATTGTCGTCGCCCCCTGTTCCTTCGCCACCCGAAGCGCCTCGATCGTGTTGATGGAGCTGCCGCTGAATGAAATTCCCAGAGCGACGTCGTTCTTCTTCATGATGGAAGCCGACATGACCTCGAGGAATATGTCGTGGAACGCCTCGCACGGCAGGCCGATCTGTAAAAACAGGTTGTACGCCATCATGACAGAAGCCCCGGAAGCGCCTTCCCCGTACAAATTGACCTTTCTGGCCTTTGCAATGAGGTTGATGGCCTTTTCCACCTCATTGTCGTCGAGGACCATCATGGTGTCGTTGATAACTCTTTCGTTGAAGCCAAACAATTTCTGCTTCAGCACCTTGACGGAATCGGTGCGGTTGATCTGCTCCGCCTCTCCGCTGGGAGAAAGCAGCTCTCTCTCCACATAGAACTGGAGCTCGTTAAACCCCTTGAAGCCCACGCTTCGGCAGAACCTGGTAATTGTCGCGGTGCTCACTCCGATTTTTTCCGCCATCGTATTAATTGACCCTTCAAACGCATTGGTCTTATTGCTCAGCAGATAATCCGCGACCTTTTTCTCCAATTTGCTGAGCTGCTGGTAGTTGGCTTTAATTCTGGAGAGGTACTCGATATTTTCCTGTTCTTCTATGTCTTTCGTTTTCATGGCTTTCTCCTACCCTTTTTATGTGGTTTTAACGGGTGTCTGCATTCGGTATAATAAACTTAATTTGGTTTCTTACTTTATGTTTTTTATGCAATGCGAGATTTCCTGCCTGGTAGATTTATAATATTTTCATAAAATTATATTTGAAACTGAAATCTTTTTCATGCACACATTATATACCCGCGTTTTTGAGATGTCCAGAGGATTTTGAAAATTTTTTAAAAATTCCGTTGCAATTATAGAAATTATTTTCATATTTAAGCTTCGATGCCGCTCCAGGCGCCCAAAAGCTCCCGGTTTTTCCTGACTTTACCAGACGCGGGCAGATACATGCTGGGACCCGCCTGCCCGGCAATCCATCGCATGACCCGGCAGGCAGCGCCTCCGCGCCCATGTCACCGCAGACAGATTTCTGAAGCTGACAAATAAAATATTGGGTGATATCACGAATCTGGATTTTAAATATTGACTGACAGTCATTTTTGGGCTATACTCCTAGTTGCATAAAATGACTTCCGGTCATTTTTCTTGGATAGGAGGCGAATCGCGTGAGCGATAAAATCCCCCTCAAAAAAGCGATGAAAAAAACGAAGCTGTATGACGCGGCTTACGATCTTTTCATCTCGAAAGGGGTTCACGACACCGTCGTCGACGAAATCGTCAGGCATGCGGGCGTCGCCAAGGGCACGTTTTACCTTTACTGCAAGGACAAATACGACCTTGTGGACAACGTCATCGTCCGCAAAATCTCGCGGGTGCTGACCAGCGCCCTCGGCAGCCTCACCGAAAAGCAGAAAACCGACCGCCTCGATTTTCAGGAAAGCGTGATCTTTTTCGTCGATTTTCTCGTGAACTATTTTCGGGACGACGCGCGGTTCCTGGATCTGATTTTCAAAAATCAGTCGCCGGGCCTTTACCAGAAGCTGTTCCACTGCGAAGAGATGGAAAACACAAGGCAGGCCTTTGTCCGCAATTTCATGCTGAACGGCGGAAGCAGCGACAACGCCGGCAAACGCCTTTACCTGATCGTGTGCCTGGTGAGCGTCGTGTGCTACAACTCCATCGTGCTAAAGCTTCCCTACGGGTTCGACGAAATCAGGACGGAGCTTTACCGTTCCGTCCGGCAGATCCTCGCCTGATTTTCGGCTGCACGGAACCTGACGTTCCTTTTTTCAAAGAAGAGAAAGAAGGGCTTTCTTTTTTGTACCCTTTTTCCGGAATCCACCCCAAAGGAGGAGTCTTTTTTGCCTTCCAAAACCACCCGTTTTCTGACGCACCACCCCGCCCTGATCATCACGATTGCGGTCCTGCTGCTGATCCCGAGCATCATCGGCTACGCGAATACCCGCGTCAACTACGACATTCTTTCATACCTGCCGAAAACGCTCGACTCGACCAAAGGGGAAGACGTGCTGGAGAACACCTTCCACGACGCCGCCACCTCCCTCATCGTCATCGACAACATGCAGGCGAAGGACGTGACGGCGCTGAAGGAAAGAATCAAGCAGGTGCCGGGCGTGAACAGCGCCCTCTGGGCCGACGACATCGCAGGCGACAGCATTCCGAAAGAAATGCTGCCCGACCTGCTGAAGGACACGTTCTACAGCAAAAATTCCACACTGCTGATTGTCACCTACAAAGGCGCCGCCTCTTCCGACGACACGCTGGCCGCCCTGAGCAGCGTGCGGAAGCTGCTGAACCGGGACTGCTTTCTGAGCGGCCTTTCGGCCGTCACGAAGGACACCAGCGGCCTCGTCAACGGGCAGATGCCATACTACATGCTGTTCGCCTTCCTGTTTTCCATCACGGCGATGCTTCTGTGCATGCGCTCGTGGCTTCAGCCGTTCATTTTCATGCTGGGGTTTCTCTTCCCCATGGCCTACAATTTCGGGACGAACGTGTTCCTCGGCCAGATTTCCTACATCACGCAGGCGATTGCCGCGATTCTGCAGCTGGGCGTGACGATGGATTTCTCCATCTTCCTCCTGAACCGCTACGATGAAGAGAAGCCGAAATACGGCGACCCGCGGGACGCGATGGCGAAGGCAATCCGCGAGGCGTTCGTCGCCATCGTCAGCAGTTCCAGCGTAACGGTGGCGGGCTTCGGCGCCCTCTGCTTCATGGAGCTGACCCTCGGCAGGGACATCGGCATCGTGATGATGAAGGGCGTCATTTTCGGCGTGCTTTCCACCCTGACGATTCTGCCTTCGCTGATTCTGGTGTTCGACAAACCGATTCACCGTTTCACCCACAAGACGGTCATCCCGCCGTTCGGGCGCTGCTGCGATTTTATCACGAGACACCGCAGGGCCTTCGCGGCGGCGTTCCTGCTGCTGATTGCCCCGGCGATTTTTCTGCGCAACCAGACAGACGTCTATTACAACCTGCAGCAATCGCTTCCCCAAGGCCTCAGCTCCATCGTCGCGTCCAACAAACTGAACGACACATTCGACATGTCTTCGACGCACTTCATTATTGCGGACGACAAGCTGCCGTCTTACCAGATTCAGTCCATGACGGCAGACATCAAGAAGCTCGGCGGCGTCAGCTCCGTCGTTTCTTACGGCGATATCGTCGGGGCGTCCATTCCGGAAAGCTTCGTCCCGCAGGAGGTGAGGGAAATCTTCAAGAAGGACGGGCGGCAGATCATCCTCGTCAACTCCAGGTACAAGACGGCCGACGACGACGAAAACAGCCAGATTGAGCAAATGGCGGAGATCACGAAAAAATACGACCCCTCTTCGCAGATCACCGGGGAAGGCGCGCTGACCAGGGACCTCATCAGCGTGGCGGACCACGACTTCAAGGTCACCGACCTGATTTCAATCGCCTTCGTGTTCGCCATCATCGCCCTGACGTTCCGCTCGCTGGCCGTCCCGATTATCCTGATCAGCGTAATTGAGTGCTCCATTTTCATCAACATCGGCCTGTCCGCGCTTACCGGCACCGCGATTCCGTTCATTTCCCCGACGGTGGTCAGCTGCATCCAGCTGGGCGCCACGGTGGACTATTCCATCCTGATGACCTCGCGCTTTCAGGAGGAGCTTCGTGCCGGGCACGGCCGCGCCGAGGCGGTCCGGACGGCCGTCACCACGTCTTTCCCCGCCGTCGTGACAAGCGCGCTCGTGCTGTTCTGCGCGACCTCCGGCGTCTCCGTCGTCTCCAATATCGAGATTATCAAGAGCATCTGCGACATGCTGGCAAGGGGCGCCATCATCAGCGTCATCGTCATCATGACGTTTCTGCCCGCGCTGCTCTACCTGACGGAGCCGCTGATTGACAAGCTGAGCTACCACTGGAAAAAGTCGTGAATCCGAACGATTCGCCTGCCGCGCGAAGACCGCGTGGCGGAAACATTCCATCGATTGGAGGTATTCCGATGAAAAAACAAACGCTTCATCAGCTGGGCCGGGCAGGGTGCGTTTCCCTGGCGGCCGTGCTCGCGCTTTCGGCGCCCAACGCGGCGCTCGCGAGCGCGTCCTCCGCGCAGAAGGACGAGACCGTTTACGTCTCGCTCGATTCCGCGGGGGCGGTCCAGAGCACGATCGTTTCCGACTGGCTGCATTCCGACGACACTTCCCGGCAGATTGCGGACCGGTCCGACCTGCAGAACATCCAGAACGTAAAGACCGACGAAAAGGCAATCCGGCAGGGCGACACGCTGCAATGGGTGCTCGACGCGGACAACGGCAGCAAAAACATCTACTACCAGGGGACGACCGACAAGAAGGCGCCTCTCTCCGTTTCCCTCGCCTATACGCTGGACGGCAAACCGGTCACGGCGGAAGAAATCGCCGGCAAGTCCGGAAAAGTCACTATCAGCCTCACCGTGCGGAACACGGACACCTACACCGTCAGCGTGCGCGGCAAGAACATTGCGATGAACGCGCCCATGACGGTAATTGCCGCCGCCATTCTCCCTTCCGACACGTTCCGGAACGTGAAAATCAATTCCGGCAAGCTGCTTTCGGACGGCAACAACCAGTTCGTCACCTTCTCTGCCATGCCGGGACTTTCCGAGAGCCTGGGCCTTGCCGACAGCGGCTTTTCGGAGCTGAGCGGCCTCGATTTTCCGGATACGCTGACCATAGAGGCGGACGCGGAAAAATTCCACCTTCCCTCCGTCACAATCGCAGCGGCGCCCAAGCTGATCGATTCCGACAAGCTGGCGCAGACCGGCGACATCGGAGAGCTGGTCTCGAGTCTGGACCAGCTCAAGCAGATCCAGACGAACCTTGAAAACGCCGATCCGCAGAAAAACCTCCGTTCCCTGTTCACGGATCCCGACCGCACCGCCGCGGCGAGGCTGCTCATCGACGACGTTTTCGATTTCTACGGTCTCGACACGCGTGCGGCCGACATTCTGCCGAAATACGTGAACGACGGCACCTTCAGGCTCTGCGACCGCATCACCTCAGACCTGAGCAAAGCGGACCTCAAATATCTTCTCGACAGCAACATCCTGAGCAAAACGGGAGACAGCCTCGCGGCCGTCGACACCAAAAAGGCGGAAGCCCTTCTGAACGATTATGAGCAGCTGAGCACATTCGACACAAGCAAGCTCGCCGGCCTCCAGAAGCTGATGAACGATTACGGCAAAGCGTCCGGCAGCCTGAACAGCATTCTGCAGGACACGGGGAGTCTTCTGAACGCCACGAGCGCCGATTCGCTCTCTGTGCTGGCGGCGCTCGGCAGCCCCGGCGTGCGCAGCGGCCTTTCCGGCACCCTCAGCAGCATGAACGGCCTTTCGGCGGCCGCCTCCGCGGCCGGGCTGGAGTCGTCCGCTTCCCTGCAGTTCAGCCAGGCGGACATCCAGGCGCTTTTACAGTCGTACCTTTCCAGAAACCTTGCCGGCCTGATGGGCCAGACAATCGACGGCAAAGCGGCGAACGGAAAGATTTCGGCAGGCGCGCTCCTGACCCTCATGAACGGATTCGGCATGAGCCTTTCGGCCCTGCCGGCCGACCAGCAGCAGGCGCTTGCCGCGTCTTTTCTGAGCAATAATCCGGGCGCGGCGGTTTCCGCCTCGGCGCTCGGCGGCATCACGCCCGACGCGGCCGTCCTGCAGCAGCTGCAGGCCATGCTGGCGCAGCCCGGCGTGGTCGATTCCAATGGAAAAGTGAAGCTGCAGACGCTAACGGCCGCGGTATCGGGAGTGCCGAACGGGCAGGCCGTCCTGACCGACCTGATGAGTCAGATGATGCCCACGGTGCTCCAGGAGAACCCGGACGCGGCCCTGCCCGCCTCCGACGTGAAAAACGCGCTCGGAGCCGCGCTTCAGGGAATGTCGCCGGCACAGCAGCAGTCCTTTGTCACAAATCTCGCGACGCCGGCCGCGGCGGCCCTGACGCCGTACGTGAACAGCCTTCTGAGCAGCTCCGCCGGCCTGCAGTCGAGCCTTCGCAGCGAACTGGGAAGCGACTACGCGGGCAGACTTGCCGGCGCGATGGCCTCTTTGGGCAGCTGCGGGCCCTATCTCGACAATCTGCAGAAGGATCTCGGCACGCTCACCTGGAGCCACCAGACCGACCTGAACAGCTGCCTGCAGGAGGCGGAGGCCCTGCTTTCCGACAAGGAGGATCTGGACTATCTCGCCTCCTGGGCCGGCAAGCTCTCGGGCATGGAAGCCGACCTGAAAAGCAACAGCGGCAATATCGCCGTTCTGAAAAGCCTGATGAATACGGCCGACAGCGCACAGCTCAAAACGTTCGCCGGCATGCTTCCGACCCTGCGGAGCGATCTCAGGCAAGCGTACCCCCTCGCGGCTTCCCTGCGGAACGATCTGAGCCGGCCGGAAGTCCAGGCCAGCCTGCAAAGCCTGCCCCAGACGGCGAAGACGCTTCTGAAAATCGGGCGCGACGTCATGGACAACAGGGATCTCATGGAAATTATGAAGCAGGGGACCGAACCCGGGACAGTTTCACTGTTCCGCGGCGCGCTCGACACGCTGGACGGGCTTCAGAAGGACGGCACGGCCGACCTGTATCTGCAAAAGCTCGACAGCGCGGAGGACCTGCTGGCCAGAAAAGACGCCTACCTGAAGCTGGCGGACCAGCACAGCATTTTCTCGGAATCGGCGGAAGGAACCTCGACCACGCTGAAATTCGTCTATAAAACGGCGGAGATAAAAGTCCCGGAGGAAAAGCCCGCCCCGGTCAGGACCGCTTCTTCGCAGGCCCAGTCCGGCGGAGGATTCTTCCACTGGCTGCGTTCCCTGTTCTCATGGGTCAAAGTGTAACAGACGGGCTGAAAACCCAATCCGCCCGAAATCCCGAAAGCGCCGCTAAGCAATCTGCTTTGCGGCGCTTTTTTCGATGCGTTGAAGCCTTCCGGCCCCGCGGCGGCATCGCCGGCGCTTGACAGTATTGTATATATGCTATACAATATTGCTATGAAAAACGATAAGATTACGGAAATCTGCGAGCTTCTGCTGAACGTCATCAGCGAATTCTATGAAAGCGACAGCCGCGCGCGGACCTTCGGCACCGATATGGAGCTGTACCACTCCGAGATCCACATGCTGCAATGCATTGAAGAGAACCCGGGCCTGCACATCTCCGGAATCGCCCGGCAACTCGGCGTCACCCGCGGGGCCGCGTCACAGACGGCAAAACGGCTTGAAAAAAAGCAGATGGCCGTCAGATGCTCCAGCCCCGAAAACAACAAAATCATCCTTCTGCGCCTGACCCTGAAAGGGCAGACGGCCGTGCGCAGCCATAAGGACGCACACGAAAAATACCGGGAAAGGATAGCGGAAAGCCTGGCGGGCGCAACTCCGGAGCAGCTGCAGTTCGTCGCCGGGTTTCTGCGGCGGTTTCAGAAATCCCTGGGCAGATAAATTATTTTGCAAATAATGTATAGTAGATATACATAGAGAAAAAGGAGCCTTCGTTTTGGAACAGGAAAAGGAAACGGCGTTCGTCCTCACAAAGCCGGCCGTCCTGCTGATGGCGGTCATCTGCGGCGTGTCTGTGGCAAACCTTTACTACATCCAGCCTTTGGAGGCACAGATTGCAGACGCGTTCCGCCTTTCGCAGAACGCGGCCGGAATCGCCGCCATGCTGACCCAAATCGGCTATGCGCTCGGCCTGCTGCTGTTCGTGCCGCTCGGCGACATGACCGAGCGGAAATCCGTGATTCTGCGGATGCTGCTTCTGGTGGCGGCGGCCCTGTTCGCCGCCGCGTGGTCGCCGAGCTACACGATCCTGCTGGCCGCCATGTTCGCCATCGGCCTGACGACCATCGTCCCGCAGCTGATTGTCCCTTACGCAGCGCAGCTCGCGCGCCCTGAGGAGAGCGGCAAAATCATCGGCGACGTTATGAGCGGCCTGCTGATTGGGATTCTGCTGTCCAGGACCTTCAGCGGGTTCGTGGGCGCCGCCGCGGGCTGGCGGGTCGTCTACTGGGCCGCGGGCGGCCTGATGCTCCTCATGGCGGTCATTGTCCGCAGCCGTTTCCCAAAAAGCGAATCGGCCGCGCAGATGCCGTATTTCGCCCTGCTCGGCTCCATTCCCGGCCTGATTCGGCGCCAGCGCACGCTGCGCGAATCCGCTCTGAACGGCTTTTTCATGTTCGGTTCGTTCAGCGCGTTCTGGACGTCGCTGATTTTCCTTCTGGAAACCCCACACTACCGCATGGGGGCAAGGGAGGCCGGCCTGTTCGGGCTGGCGGGCGTCGCCGGGGCGCTCGCCGCGCCGCTGATCGGCAAGGCGGCCGACCGGAAAAGCCCCCGCTATACGGTGGGGATCGGCGTCGTGCTGTCCACCCTCGCTTACCTCTGCTTCAGCTTTTTCGGGCTTCACATCTGGGGCCTGATTGTCGGCGTCGTCGTGCTGGACCTCGGCAACCAGTGCGGCCAGGTCTCCAACATGGCGCGGGTGCAGGCGCTGGGCGACGAGGCGCGCAGCAGGAACAACACCGTGTTCATGTTTTCCTACTTTATCGGCGGCGCGGCCGGCTCTTTTCTGGGCACCCTCTGCTTTCAGCAGCTCGGGTGGTACGGCGTCTGCGGCGCGGGGCTGCTCTTCCAGCTGATGGCGATCCTTCTGCACTTTCTTGTCTACCGGCGCCGGCCCGCGCCCATCCGCTAGAGCCGGACGCGCAGGACGAAAGCAGGCCCGTCTCTTCCC
>JAEZCC010000032.1 GCA_023412715.1 Bacillota bacterium | reverse complement strand
GGCGATTTCGAGCTTACCCAAAAATACGCTGTTTAACTATATAAACGATAGGAATAGCGGGAAGATTGAGATTGTACGTATCCAACATCCCGAAGGTCCTATCGAAATAAAGAGATTTGATCCTAAGAAAGGTCAAACTCAAGCAACAGCTAAAACAGAGAGTATTTCGACTCAAATGCTTTGGCGACTTGCAAATGCACTCGAAGAAAACAGACCTGTCAACGTTGAAAGGGTTTTCGGTGCCAGTTACAACACCCGCTCGGTATTGGAGAGCTTGCTCGCACATACTCCAGAGTTCTATTGGTGTAGGCCAGCCAGACTGGAAATCATGAATGCACAAAAGTCTATAAAACCAGGACATAAGCATCTGATTTTTCTGCCAGATATGCCGCATACTAATGGTTTGTTAATTGAGCACCAGACTAATATTGTTGTCTCTGAAATGAGCTTCGATGTTGTTCACCAAAGCGTTGATATTGAGACAATTAAACCGACTAAAGGCATGACTATTGAAGAAAAAAGACGTCATGCTCAGATACAAATTGCCTTAGTAAAAATAGGTTATTGTTTAGGTTTAGATACTTGGGTAGCAGCCAATGATCGTAGCTTACAATATAATGGTAAAGCTATAGCGCAAATGGACGGTGTAATAAGTTCATTATCTGATGAGCAAGTACTCCAATCGTATAATGATGCGATTAAAGATGCTCGTCTTATAGACTGCATTTGGTTTAGGGAAGGCCGCATGATGCCAGCAGTAATGGAGATTGAACACAGTACTGGTATAAAAAGTGGTCTGACTCGCATGAAACAATTCTATGATCATGCACCGAGATTACAAGATATCCGTTGGACTATCGTTGCTCCTGATGAATATCGAGCAAAGGTGATAGAATTTGCAAACATGCCCCAATTCATTGAATTAAAAGCTAAATTCTTCCCTTACTCTTCAGTTGAAGAATTATACTCTCTATGCGACCGAAGAAAACCTAAAGGAATAAATGATTTATTTCTAGATTCTTTTATGGAAGATTGTGTTATATAGCTAAGAACATCAAATTAACATGAACCTACTGATATATACTATCAGTAGGTTTAAAATGATTTCAAATGTGTTCCCCAATATGAGCTATTGCCACTCTGTTTTTATCACTTATCATAATAAATCCAAAATAAATTCTATTCTTATGGTGTTTTCTGTTTCCCTTAGTATCATCAACATTTTCTAATTTCAAATGGAATTCGCAGTTTACATTTGTATATAGCTTTCCATTAATTAAAAAATCTCTTTTCAAAGATCGGCTTTTCTTCCCCCCTCCTTCCGGAGTTACTGGAGATCCTAAATCACTCTCCATCATTTTCAATGTATCCATCATATCTTTCGTTTTGAATTCGAATTTATTCATATAACTTAAAAAATTGGTTATAGCCTTCAAGAAATTATCATAACCACCGGTCATTCTCTTGAGACTATTAAATGTCTTAAATTCTTTTGCCTCTGGATAATCTAGGAAAATTAAATTTTTATAAACCTGCTGTATATCCTCACAGTATTGCTCGTCATTTCTTGGGTAATTCAATAAGATATCAGTACAATAATCATTCATCTTAATTTCTGAGTCAATTAATCTATTAACATATTTAATATTTAAATCTTTTTTTCCCGTATTAAAAATTGATAACAAACGGTTAGAATACTTAGGTTCTTCGCTATTTATAATATCAATAATATCATCGTCATTAATATCCATTTTTATAACTTTTGATAGATGCTGATCGTAAAATCTTGACATCATTCCAGCATAATCAGGTGATGTGGAAAACAATAACTCCGCAATCTTCGAGTCAAACTCCCTAGATTTCATAAAGTGAATAAATTCTGAACGGGTATTTACTACGAGTTTCGAAGCCAGATCAAGGTCCGAACTTAAAGATAAAATATCCGTATTGAAATCAAAACATTCAGGAATAAGAAACACGCCAGCTTTCATTTTATATGTCCCTACAATATTAAATATTGGGATGATCAAAAGAGCCTGTCATTATCGTATACATATCCTGTGATTGTTGATCAAAGAACCCTCTAGGCCATTCGGAAAGTTTCCCTTCATTATTTATTTTTATTTTGGCGACAGATGTTTCATCATTTTCTCGTGAAATATAGTAAAGAGTAAAAAGAGAAGCATCAAAAGTTGGATCTGTGCGTGCAATTACTCTTATGCCATTAAGAAGATGATCACTATGAGTCTCAATAATAACCTGGATCCCTGCTTTTGCTGATAAAGCAATAAGTCGTCCTAAATAGCTTTGACCTCTTGGATGTAGATGAGCCTCAGGATTTTCAATAATAACGAGTTCATTTTTTGATGCCAGCATTAAAGCAGTGACAATACTAAGAGCATAACTAAATCCAAATCCTATGTTAATAGGTTTCGTTAATTGTCCAGGTGAAGGGATTATGACATTAAATGCAACATTCGCCCTAGCCTCAATTCTAGGTGAGATACGATGCCCTGGTGAAATCTCAGACATCCATGCTTCAATATGATTGAAAACATTATTATTAATAATTCCTTCATGTTTCCTAGGATCCTCTTGAGCAGAAAAATTTAAACGCCTCCTTGTGACCAAACTCTCAAGAACTTCAATTGTATGTTCCCCATTTTTCCCAAGCCAACCTTCATGATAATTGTGCTGTGATAATGGAATATTATCTCTTGGACCAAATCTCTCCGCTTCCAAATATTGGAATGAAAAGTTATCTTTAAGTGAGTTTGTTATAGTTCTTAATTGTTTATCACACCCAATAAAAGGTAATTCATTTTTCCTAGAAAGTTCTTCTCTAGCATCCCCTTCTTCTATACCATATCCCCAGCAAACCGTATCGTCTTCAAATGTATATTTTAAATATAAAACATCATCCTCACGCATACTGAAATTATGAATATCGTCGAAGTCTCCGACATGAACTAAATCGCCATTTATTTTTAGATTACTGTTACCATTCATATCTGATTGGAGAAACATACCGATAGCTTGAATAGCCGTACTTTTACCAACAGAATTATTACCGCAAAATACAGTTAAATTACTAAAATCAAAACTCTGTTCTTTATAAGCTTTGAAATTTTTTAATGTTAAAGACGTAATTTTTTTCATCACTCCCCCTGTAATAATTTACTATCAATAGTTATTCCTGTGCTTTTTTCAAGGATATTTAAAAAAGCATCAAATCGATATACAACAGATATTCTTTTACCTGTCGAAGTAGATATTGAGTCTCTAAATCCTCTATCGTCCTTTTCATATGTATCAGACTCCCACTTAGCATATCGACTACTATTCTCCTCAATAGCCAAGTATAAGCTATCAATAAATTTATCACCATTAGCTAACATCATCTCCTTTTGATGTGAGTCAAATACAGAGAAAACAGTAACAATTAACTCAAAGAGTTGTTTATTAATAGGTGATTTTTTATTTTCCGGATCTTTTGAAAAAGCTATTTCACCAAAAACTTCATTTGCTAAGATTAAAGCCTGATTATATTTTGAATATAAAGTTAAAAAGACTTCACTTGAAGGAGAAATAAGAGCTGTTCCAGCATCAATCTCTTCTTTATTAATGATGCTTAATGGATAATTATTTAGCTTCTGCATTGCACTACATAAAAAATGATCATACGAATGTTGGCCATAGTTATTATAACCAAGTACCATAAAAGCAAGAGCGGACAAACAGAGCTCCATATCTTTTTGCCTGTCCGGCTTTACTTTAAATTGCGTCGCTTTTTTGAACGTTTCTAATGAAGCTAAATAACGTAAAAAGGTTACGCTATTGCCTTTATTAAGTGCAGATCTTATTTCTTGACTACTTAACTTTACACCATAAGTGTTTATTCTATGGAATAGTTCTACAACCAATTCAGAACTATCATCATTTAGTTCTATTTGGTAAGCCGTAATTTGATACTCTCTAATGTCTCGTTGCTCGGTTCGAGTAAGATCTTTAAAACTCTTTCCATTTAAGTGCTCTAAAATAGAGAGCCCTTTCAATGAGAAATGACCACTCATATAATCACAAATTGTAGTCGTTCTTTGAAGGCCATCAATAACTACCCAGTTACCGTTTGGCTTTTCACCAAAGTAAAACCCCGGTAATGGAAGCTTCATTAATATTGATTCAATAAGTTTTGACTTTTTGTCGTCAGGCCAAATTCGGTCTTTTCTCTGAAAGTCAGGTTGTAACTCAATTTCATCATATCTTACACGATCAAAAATTAGTGTTAAAACTGGTGTAGTCATAAGCATTTTTGCAATGCCCGTACGTTTTTGCTCAGGTGCTAATTCTGATTCCGATTGTTCCTCAATATTCTTATCACCTGAATCAACTCCACTTATCTCAGGGGACTCAATTAAATCCTCTAAAGATAAATCTTCTTTAAATAACTCCACCTGTTTAAATTTACTTAATTTATTTATTTTATCGCCACTACTGTCAAAATCCAAGGAAACATAAGAATTAATCAGTACTTCGCTAATGTTTTTTAATCCCAACAAGCCTTGCTCAGCCATTATAACAGGGATATCCCCTGGGTATTTTTTTAAAATAGCATCATACGCATCGAACATTTTTTCCAATGATTTTAACTGCTGCTCTGCAATTTCACTTAAATTTAGAGATAAATAATTTTCTATTTGCTTCCTTATAGCACGAGACTCAGCCCCTTGTAATTCAGAAAGTTGACCTGCTTCGTGTACATTTTTATTACGTAATAATATATGTTTCTTTTTCTTGAACTTAAAGAATTGAATATAAGGCAAGTTTGCAAATATTGTTTCCGGGTGATTACGGCTTGAAGAGCTACCATATAATGACTGATCTACATTACAAAACCCTTTACGCAGTAAGTCATTAAATATATATTCAAATTCAGAAATTGACCTTGCCGTAGGCTTAGCATTTAAAGAAACAGACACGTAATATTTACCAATATCCCTGTCTATTTTTAAAAGGAATAATGGGGGGGTGTTAGGATTTATAGACTGCAACTCTTTACCAATTAAGAGTCTTTCAATATCATTTATAAGCTCTTCAAAATTCATAACAGAAGCCTTTATCCATTGATATTATACTAATGGATATCATACCATATTTATGCCTATTCGTAATCATTGATTTCCTAAATAAAACAGTAAAAAACCTAAAAAAAACACCAATAGATCACATACAAAACAACCAGTTAAAAGAACTCACCTTACCTCGCTTTAGTTGGCTTTTTTAGATAGTACTCATCATACGTAACTAATAGGAGTTACCCATGCCCCCACACAAAATTCGCCAAGAGTGGCTGACGCTGGATGAGGCTGCAGAAGTCATCCGGCAGCACAACATCACGTTGCTGCCCGCCGACCTGATCCGCCATGCCCTGCACGGCGATCTGTCGCTCTCGGTCTACTTCCCTTCGCCCGTTCTGCTGAGACCACTCAATCCGCCTTGCCGCTTTGCCTGCCGATTCAGTAAGCCTCCTTTTCCACCTTCGCAGTGCAACAAACCCGGCAACCGCAAAGTGATGGCAAACTCGCCGCCGTGCAGACGCGACCCAACTCTGCAACTGACCACCAGCCATCTGTGGAATTTGCCGTTAATCGGCATTGAGCGCCTGCTGCTCCACCAGCAACTGGCGAAAACGTTGAATCGCCCTTGCCCCAATGATACCCATTGCTGCAACCAGATTGGCATCGTGGTCTGCGATGAAAACGACAGCTACTACCAACTCTGTTGCCGCAAATCGTTGCGGGAGCTTTTACTGGAACTGCTCGCCACGCAAAACAACCTCCAGGAAGAGCTTCATCTGCTGATTGGCCAGCTATATGGTAATGGCCACAATGACCTGAAATCCCGGCTCAGTCTGTCCGTCTGCTACCTGCAGGACACGCTGCCTCCTGACGCACTGTTCGTCATCCGCCGCACTCATCTCGAAGCCTTCCTGACCCGTCATCAACCAGAATCAAAGGAGCGGATCACCTCCGCGCTTTCCCGTTTGCTCTGGCTGGCCTGCAAGCACAACCCGCAACTGGACGAGGAAATGCTGGAGCATCCCTACAAACTGCTGAACATTTTCGAATGCTGGGCGCGTGAGGAAGGTATGCACCTGCCGCTGAGCCCCGAGACGTTGAAAACCGCACTCCAGCGCGGCGCACCGCCGTAACGCGATCAACTAACCATTTCAACTAACAACTCTCACTAACCCAGATAAGGATTTTTACTGCCTGGCAGGGACGCTGCTGCTTTGATAACAACGCCCATCGTGCTGATGTGAACGAATCTGGACACAGGAGGAATGGTTATGAATAGCGACAGATTTTTACGCTTACGTCAGGTGGAAGACAAAATCGGCTTCGGTAAATCGTGGATTTATCGGCAAATACAGCTGCAACAGTTTCCGCCATCCATCCGACTCAACAGCCGCCACGTCGCCTGGCTGGAAAGCGAGGTGGATGCCTGGATCCACCAGCGCATCCGGCTTACCCGCGATGTCTGAATGCCGGAGGAAGATTATGTGCGCTTCACACCTGCTCAACCGCTGGCTTCACGGCGTCAGCAATACCGGAGAACAGGAGATGGTCCAGGTCAGCCTGGAGCAAATCCAGCCGTTCTCCCTCAATCCCCGCGTCACCCGCAACCCCGGCTATGACGTGCTGAAAGCGTCAATTCTTGCCCGTGGACTGGATAACCCGCCAGTGTTGACCCGTCGCCCCGGTGATGAAAAATATATGCTCGCCAGCGGCGGGAATACGCGCCTCGCCATCCTCAATGAACTGTGGCAGGAGACGCAGGATGAACGTTACCACCGCGTCTGCTGGCCATTCAGACCATGGCCGGAAACGCTGTCACCGCAGCAAGGCGAAGTCCAGTGCCTGATCGGCCATCTGGCGGAAAGCGACCTGCATAACGGATTGATGTTTATCGAACGCGCGGAAGGGATCCTGCACCTGCGCGATCTTTACCTCGAGGCAGGTATTGAATGCCCGACGCAGCAGGCGCTGGCGGAGCAACTCACCCGCGACGGCTATCCCGTCAGCCAGTCGCAAATCAGCCGGATGTTACAGACCGTCGACTGGCTGCTGCCCTGCATCCCTAACGCGCTATACGGCGGCCTCACCCGTAAGGTTATCGATCGCCTGCTGGCGCTACGCAGCGCGGCGGAACAGGTCTGGGCAAAGCTGATGCCGCTGGAACGCCAGCCAGAATTTGCCGACCTGTTCAGCACCGCCCTCGCCACCTTCAACGGCGAGCCGGAAGCCGTGGTACCGCAACTGGTGCAGGACGAACTGCTCGGCGAGATGAGCTGTCGCAGCGGCATGAGCTGGAATACGTTGCTGGCGGAACTGACCGATGGACAGAGCAAGCGGCAGGTGCTGCTGGGGCCTCCAGCCGAAAAGGTCCTCTGGCCGCCACCGCCGGAAGCAGAAAAAGCACCACTACCAGAGCCTGAGCCACCGACTGAACCCGCCGCGCCCGATGAGACAAAGCCCTCACCGCTGGTGCATACAGCAAGGTCGCTGTGTGCCTGCTGGGGGCTGGACACCTGTATCCAGCCGGACGACAGCGCTCCGGCCGGTTTCACCCTCGCGCCCTGCAACGATTTTCCCCATTCGGCGGCACAGCGCTGTTACCAGGTGCTGGCAGCTCTGAATGGCAACACCAGCACACCGATGCCTGCCCTCGAATTGTTGCTGTCGCCGGACTACGACAACACTCAGATCCAGCAACTGATGCAGCTTATCAGCCTGTGCCG
>JAEZCC010000020.1 GCA_023412715.1 Bacillota bacterium | reverse complement strand
GATGGAACTCGTCGATATAGTAGCGCGTGGATTTTCCCACGGCCCGGTTGACGGTGACGCGGTTCCAGACCTGATCCTGCACGATGAGCATCCCGATTTTTTTGAGCTGCTTGCCAAGCTCCCGGATATCGTAACTGATGACACGGTTTTTCACATTCACAGTAGTGCGGTGGTTGAACACGTTGAGGGAGCCGGTGACGTAAATCTCCAGCGCCGTGGCGATATACTGCGCTTCCTTTTCGTCCTGCCTCCGCAGCTCGTTATACAAATCCTCCAGAATCGGCATATTCTCCGGGCGCGGGTCGTTGAGGTAATTCCGGTACACCAGCCTGACGCAGCGGTCGATGACCGTTTTTTCCACCGGCTGTAAGCCTTCCTTGCCGCCGACGATCAACTCGCAGAGCGACAGAATGAAATCGGACTTCAAGGATAACGGGTTTTCTTCCTCGGAATAGTTGAGGTTGATGTCCATCGGGTTGATGTAATCGGTGGACGCGGGCGATATTTTGATGATCTGCCCGTGCAAACGCTCGATCAGCGGGCCGTATTCGGCCTCCGGGTCGCAGACGATGATGTCGTCGTTTGTGACAAGGAACACATTGACGATTTCGCGCTTGGCGGCGAAAGATTTACCAGCGCCCGGTGTGCCGAGAATCAGGCCGTTGGGGTTTTTCAAGAGTTTTCTATCGACCATGATGAGGTTGTTGCTCAAAGCGTTCAGCCCGCAGTACAGCGCCTCGCGCCCGGTCTGGAACAGTTCCTGTGTGGTAAAGGGGATAAAAATAGCGGTGCTTGATGTGGTCAGGCCCCGCTGAATTTCCACCTGATTCAGACCGAGCGGCAGGCTGCTCATCAGCCCTTCTTCCTGCCGGAAGTCGAGGCGGGTCAACGCGCAGTTGTATTTCTGCGCGAGGGAGCTTGCCTGAAATACGTTGTTATCGAGCCGCTGCCGGTTCTCGGCCACGTTGAGGACGAGGAAAGTCACGAGAAACATGCGCTCATTGCGGGACTGTAAATCTTGTAAAAGCTTTTTCGCTTCCTCGCCGTAAGTGGCGAGGTCGGAGGGGATGATGTCCATGTCGTACCCGGAACGGATGGCCTTTTTCTGCTCCTGAATCTTCATGGAATCGAGGTCCGTGATTTTCCGTTTCACTGTCTTGATGGCGCTCACCTGGTCGATGGATTGGATGTGCATGGTAACGATGAGGCTGGATTCCATGTCGAGAAAATCGGCCAGCATCCGGTCATTCAGTTCCGGAGCGAGGATTTGGAGAAAACTGACCGCGCCAACCTGATGTCCCATGCCGAACATGCTGCCGCTTTTGAACTCGAAAGAGTTGGGCGCGATGAAATCCTTGACGGAGAGGCCGGAGGGAACAAGCCAGTCCCACGAAAAGCGGAACGGTTCCGGCGCGTCCATGCGGAAGATGTCGTGCAGCAACCGCAGGCGGTCTGCGCCGTTCAGCGATGCGGATGTCACGCCGAGATGTTTGAAGTTGTTGAGGATGTCGATCTCGACGCGTTCCAGCCGGGGTTTGGCCGCTTTCAGGCTGTCCGCTTCGATGCCGAAGGTCAGGTACTTGGTTTTGATGAGGCCGTTGTTGCCTTTGGCAAGCTGATTCCGGAGCATTTCCGTATACTCCGAACGCAGGCTGTCGAAATCGTCCCCCTGCGGAGGGATGGTGACGCTTCTTGCAAAACTGTCCCGCGTTGCGGAGAGGTTCAGAAATGAGAGCTGGAATTTGATGGAGCTGTCGAAATAGTTGAGGAAATCGCACCAGCCCTCAAAAAAGGCGGTTTTGTCCTCGTTCTGATTGAGCTGATAGTTGATGTCCTGAAACTGAACGGTTTTCGTGTAATAGCTGTCGGTCACGCGGCAGATTCCGTCCGGGAACATGCGCTGGAACGGGATGCTGTCCTGTGCCGACTGCTTTTTCTTATCGGTCTGTCGCGCTCTTGTGACGGCAGCTTCGATTTGACGCCTTTCGGCGCGGGATAGCGACCGATTTATGAGCGGTTTTTGATTTTTTACCGACAATTTGATGCACCTCCTTGTCGAGTTTACTTTGCCGTGCGAGCACGGCGTAATAATTGTTGGTCTGATAGGGACGCTGCTTCGGCCGGAGGAACAGCACCCGAACGATGTTGCGGATGATCTTTTCCAGCGGCAGGCCGTTTTTCTCATAGACGGCCGTTAGGAAAAACGGCAGCATGACGAGCACCATGCAGAGGGAAGCGGCTCCGGCGCTGAAACCCGCTGGCCCCTTGAGCAAAAAGAAAAGCGGTACGCCGACAAGCGCGCCGCCGCTGAAACAGACAAGCTGCCGTTTTGTTAAATTGAACAGGACCTTCGTTTTCACTGCTGTCAGGTCCTTGGGAACGGGAACATAGGCCATGTCAGCGCGCCTCCTGGTCTTTTGTCGGGTACGCGGCTTTCGCGGCAGTATCGGCGGTATGATGAAGCTGTTCCAGCACAGACGGTTTTTCCTTCCGTTCGTAATCCCGGAGCGCGTCCTGCTTGTCGAACACCTCGTCGAGCGCAAAGCTGAAATCGCTCAGATCTTCCGTGCGTTCCAGCCACTTGTCCGCGACAACCTGTAAAGGGTTTTCAAACAGGAGAAGATAGTCGATTTCTTCCGATTCAAAGCCGTGACTTTCGGTCAGATAATAATGGGAGTCCTTAATCGCGGTGATCTCGCGGGATGTGTCTATCAGTTCCGTTTTGCTTTTTGCTTCCCATGCCGTCTGAAACGCCGAAAGGTTGGCATCCAGCCGGTCAAAAAGCTCCTGTAATTTGTCCTGCATTGAATATCACCTCCGTCAATGCGCGTTGAAAATTGATTTTGCGAGGCTTCCGGTCTTAAAAAGCGTAAAGCACAGCAGCACCGTGTAGCCCATGCATGTCCAGATTGCCTTGCTGATGTCCATGCTCACGCTGATGCTTTTTACCAAAACGGCGTAAATCGCCACGCAGACGATGATGAGAAAGCCCTGAAATCCCAGCGCAAACAGGGAGCGCAGATAATTCTGGCCCATGCCGCCCGATTCCCGGTTCAGCATCGTCGCCATTGGAATCGGCGCGATGGAAGTGGCTAAATAGATTTCAATCATTCTCCCGTACACGATGATGAAAATGCAGATCGTGAGCGCCCACATGGTAAAGCCCACGAAAATGCTCTGGAACCACAAGCCAAACAGGGGGCCGAGATCCATAGCCATGAGCCGCGTCTGAAGGTTTGCCGTGACGGAACTGATGTCGATGGACGTGTCGGAAACAATAATTCCCGCCGCGCTGTTGACAACGCTCTGCGCCACGTCAAATATGCCCATGACGATGTTCCATGTGTTGGTCACGATGAGGATAGCGCAGGCCGTTTTGAAAATCCACTTAAAGAAAACGGCGCTTTCAATGTCGTGAAAATTGTTTTTGTCGGTGATGATCTGGATCAGTTCCAGCGTCATGACGAACGCGAGGATCAGGCCCGCGATGGGCATCATGACGTTTTCGGACAGGGTCCGGATCATGTTGTAAATGCCGGTGTTCCACGCCTGCGGCGTCGTTCCCACCTGAGAGGCGATCTGCCCGACCTGACTGTTTACGTTGTCGAACATGCCCGACAGGTTATTCATGATGCCGCCGATGAGTATTTCTTTCAGCCATTCGGTAATTTGCTGCTTGATGAAATCCAAGCGGCATCACCTCCTTTCCCGCGCCCCCGTGAATGGGGGCGCGGAGTGTTTTCGCGTCGGCATCAGCCGAACAAGTTGGAGAGCAGAGGAACCAGCGTAATGCCGATCAGGGCCACGCCGCCGCCTGCCATAAGCTGTTTAATGCCCTGACTTTTTGCTTATGTGTGATAAAGAAGCAATAGAAGTGCAAAAAATTTTGCCGTTCCTATCCGACACTTGGCCATTGTGTCGGATAGGTCGGGCGGTTATTCGGGCAAGTCAATCTTGCCGACAAAGCTGTAATAAATCTCAATGTCCTGCCTGCGGGTGCCGTTCTCATCATAGCTGCACTCATGCACCACAATTTTCTCGATCATTTCCCGCAAGAGAGTGGGGGTCAGTTCTTCAAAGGCAAGGTGCTTGCGGACAATGCCCATAAATTTCTCGGCGTTGACGGTAGCTGCCTGTGACTTGTCCAGTTCGGCTTGCAGGGCGGCGGCTCTCTTTTTCAGCTCCGCTTGCTCGGCTTCGTAGTCAGCCGACAGTTCCATGAAACGCTCATCGCTGATTTTGCCGTTTACATTGTCCTCATACAGCCGCTTGATAATGCGGCTGATTTCAGAAATGCGTTCCTGCGCCTGTTCAAGCTGCTTGATGGCTGCGGCGGTCTTTCGCTTGCCGCCGATCTCGTTCTGCTGGACAAGTAGTTTCACAAACCGGCTCTCATGCTTGGCTGCGTATTCGGTCACTTGCCGGAGATTTGCCAGGACACCAGCGGTCAACAGATCGGTGCGGATAAAGTGCGCCGTACAGTTGCGGGTGCGCTTCTTGTAGCTGCCGCAGATGTAGCAGTCCTGTTTGCGGTCTTTGTTCTGATACCGCTGCTGATACAGCACATGGCCGCAGTCGGCGCAGAACAAAATCCCGGAGAACAGCCCCACTTCATCGTAGCGGTTCGGGCGTTTGCGCTGTTTGCGTAACTCCTGCACCCGTTCCCATGTTTCCTTGTCGATGATCGGCTCATGGTGGTTCTCGAAAATGGCCTGCTTCTCGACGGGGTTCTCTATGCTGTGCTTGACCTTATAAGAAGGCTTTTCCGTTTTGAAGTTCACCAGACATCCGGTGTACTCTCGGTTTTCGAGGATATGAACGACGGTGTTGGTCGCCCATTTGCACTCATAGCCTGGGTGATAACGGCGGGTGCTGCCTGTCCGCTGATATTCCAGCGTCCCCGGCGTGGGGATTTGCTGCTCCGTCAGCATACGGGCAATCTTGGTCGGGCCGTTCCCGGCAAGGCAAAGCTGGTAAATCTGCTGCACCACCGGGGCGGCTTCCTCGTCTATAATAAAATTCTCGTCCTCGTCCATCACATAGCCGTAAACCGGCTTGCTGGTAACAGGCTTGCCGCTCATGCCTTTTGACTTTTTCACTGCCTTGATTTTCTTGCTCGTATCTCTCACCAGCCATTCATTGAACAGATTTCGCAGCGGGGTAAAATCGTTGTCCATGCCCTCGCTGGCACTGTCCACATTATCGTTGACAGCGATAAAACGCACACCCTTTTGAGGGAACAGCATTTCCGTGTAAAACCCTACCTGCAAGTAGTTTCGCCCTAACCGGCTCATGTCCTTGACGATGACCGTACCCACTTTCCCGGCTTCAATGTCCGCAAGCATGGCTTGAAATCCGGGCCGCTGGAAGTTCGCGCCGGAAAAACCGTCGTCGGTGTACCAGCGCAGATTGGTAAAGCCGTTCTGTTTTGCGTAGGTTTCGAGTATCCTTTTTTGGTTCGATATGGAATTACTCTCGCCTTGCAATTCATCCTCGTGGGACAATCTCGGATAAAGGGCGGTAATGAGGTTTTGGGTGGCTTGTCTTAACATAAAATCCTCCGTTTCCGACAGCCAGCCCCACTATTCCGTGGTTTCATTGTACCACGGAACGGCGGGGGCTGTACAGCGGCAAAAGCGTTAAATTTGCTTCTTTACAGCTTTTCAATTTTCCGATTTTTATGGTATGGGTTGTCGTCCCATATTTGCAGTAGAAAAGTTCATAACTCCGTGGTATACTCTGATTTAACAAAAAAATCAGAAGTTAAAGGAGAAAACATGAAGTATACAATAGATGAATTAACCGCGGCCAAAAGGCAAATTGATTCAACTCTGCACAAGCTAAGAGAAACAGTAAAAACATTTGAATCAAAGGATAATTCCGAGCGTTATAAATCACAAATCACATTGGCAAAGAGAAGAATAAAAGCCTTTGAAATTGCAAATTATTTTATAGAGAATGAGATTAAGAATTGCTAAAGCACTTCCGATTTTCGTTCCAGCGGTCATGCTCCCTGGCATGGCCGCTTTTCCATGCCCCGGTTCACGCCGGATAAGTCGGCTCCTGTGTAGCAGCGGCTTCCGCTTCCAGTACCCGCGCCATTTTGTCGGCGGCTGTGGTTGTGGTGTCTTTCTTGAAATAGCCGGACACGACAAGGACGGAATTGCCCATGCGGATTTCCGTCACACAGTCAGGGCGGCGGGTGGTGCGGGTGTCGTGCTGCTTGTTATCTGCCATAGGCAATACTCCTTTCAGTCGGTAATCAGTTTCTTCATGCTCTCCATTTTCCGCTTGGCGGTTTCCTGCCGGAAGTTGTCGCCGGTAAAGCGTACCGGGACGCACATGGAAAGCAGGCGGTCATAAATCCGGGAATGGGCGGTGTCCTCCGGGTTGTGCAGGTCGTCCAGCGTAAGGTTGGTCGTGACGATCAGCGGCTTGCCGCTGCGGTAACGGCTGTCAATCACATTGAACACCTGTTCCAGCCCGTATTCCGTCCCGCGTTCCATGCCGAAGTCGTCAAGGATCAGCAGCGGATAACGACAAAGGCGGGAAATGTACTCGTTGCGCCCCTCAAAGCTGGCGGCAAGGTCATTGAGGATAAGAGCAAAGTTCGTCATGCGGACGGGGATTTCTTTCTCCATGAGGGCGTTTGCGATACAGCCTGCAAGGTAGCTTTTGCCGGTGCCTACGCCGCCCCAGAACAGGCAGCCGATATTGTCTGTCCGCATATCTTCCCAATGCTCCACATACCGGCGGGCAAGCCCGGTCTGCGGGTTCCTGCCGTTGTCGTTCTCGAAAGTCCAGTCCCGCATGGTGGGGTCGGTAAAGCCCCGGCGTTTCAGTTCTTCCACGGTGTCAAGGTGTCTGCGCCGCTTTTCGGCGGCTTCCCGTTCCTCGCGGGCGGTTCTCTGGCAGTCGCACTCTGCCGGGTGGCGGTCGCGCCCGAAGATAGCGGCCTTATCCGGCGCAAAATAGGCTTCTTTCGGCTTGCGGCACTTGCCGCAGTACAGTAAACCGTCCTCGCCGGTGTAGTCCTCCGGCTCCGGGATGGTGGTCGTCATATTCTCCAAAACCGCGTTGATTTCATTCTTCATAAACTCTCGCCCTCCTTGCATGAGTAGTCTGGTATGCCCTTTTTAGGGGCTTCCTTTTTGTCGTTCCCCGCCCATATCCGCAGGGCGGCGGCATAGTTCTGGTAGCTTTTCCCGTTGGCGGCAAGGTAGCGGCTCATTTCCTCGATGAACCGTTCCAGCCTGTCAGGGTACTCTGCCTGCAACTCGTCGTATTCGGTCTGTGACAGAAAAATATTTCCATATCGGCCATAGGGCGCGGACGGCCCCCCACTCACTCCCTTTGTTTGGCTCTCTGTAAGGTTGTTTATAGTAGTTTGGTTAGGGGACGGTTTTCCGACCATCATAAGGTCGGTTTTCTGACCATCAGTAGGACGGTTTTCCGGCTCTATGAGGGGCGGACTTCCGGCCATCAGTTGGTCTGAAAACTGTACCTGTGGCACTGGCGGTACTTTGACATAAAGCCGGTTCGGTGCGGAGAAGCCGCCCCGTTCCCGTTCCAACAGCCCCGCCGTGTCCAGTTCATTAAGCGCCCCCTTGATGGTGGTGCTGCCTTTATCCAGTATTTCTGCTATCTCCGCGATGGGATAGATAATATAAATCCTGCCCTCGTCGTCCAGCCACTTGTTTTTCTGGGAGAGGGTGGAACGGTCTAACAGCAGCGAATACAGCAGCTTGGCGGTCTGTGAAATCTCCATTTTCAGCAGGAAACGGGGATACGGCAGATAGGCGGGCAGCCGCGTGTCTGCCCTGATATAATCAGCGATAGGATCACCTCCCTGTGTTCGGGTTGATTTTGGCGTATTGTCACGCATTAAAACGCCGTTTCCGGGGGAAAAGGATAAATGTATCGCGTACCCTTTGACACCCACGAAAAAAGCCTTGATTTATGCGGGTTTGAAAGGCTCTAAAGCGTGACATCTCTGCCTTTGTTTCCGCTTTCTCTCGGCGGCTTTGATTTTCTTCATGCGCCCGGCGCAGTCGGGGCAGTATTTTCCCCGGTTGGATTTGGGGACAAAGGCCGCCCCGCAGACGGCACACCGTTTCCGGCTTCCCCGGCACAAGAGGGCTGCGGCCAGCTCCCCGTCAAGGGGCAGGACAGCCACACGGAACCAGTGGCACATGAGGGAAAAGGAAATGCTCTGGACGCACACGCAAGGCTCCCCGTCGTCCAATAGCAGGCAGTTCCCCTCATCGTAGTTACAGCACTCATGTACCAGCCGCCGCGCCCGCCGGTGCTGGCGGTAGTCCATGTGGGGCAGGTTATCGCTCATGGCTCTGCTCCTTTCTGCGGTGCGGCTCGTCCCGGCGCAAAATCTGGTCGATGTTCCGCTTGACGGTCTGCAACTCCTTGAACCGCTGTTTCTGTTCGTGATAGGTGTTATACAGGCCGTCTTTCTCGGAGATAAGCTGCTCGATCTCGGCCTGCAACGCTTTCCGGGCGGGCAGCTTGGTAATGCCATGCGCCTTGAAATACCGGGCTGCTGCGTCGGCTATGATAAAATCGCTCTCATGGGCCTGCCGGTATGCGGCGCGGGCTTTCTCGGATTTCTGTGCCCGCAGCCCGTCGCGGGCGGCCTTGGTCTGGGCGTAGGCCAACACCTGCCGCTGCAACTTCTTTTTCCCTTGCAGCTTCGTTTCCAGTGCTTTCAGTTCGCCGCTGGTCTGGCGCATTTTCTGATAGGCGGTGTCAACGGCGGCTTCTAACTGCTCCGGGGAAGTAAAGCCGTATTGCTGGTAGACGGACAGCGTTTTGGCGGCCTGCTTCAGATTGTGTATCTTCGCCCAGCGTTCATAGCCCCGGCCTTTGCCCTCGGCCATTTTCTGCTCAATGTCCACAAGCCGCTGCACTCCGTCCTGTTTCGGGGCGGCTATCTCGGCTCTGGCAACCTGCAAGCGGTCTTTTATGGTGCGTGGGGGATCGGGGGATCTGGCTGGCGCTTCGGCTGCTCTGGCGGCGTTTTGCTCTAAAACGGCAAAGACAGCGGCGCGGTCAAAATCGTCGCCCAGCTTCCGGGCGGTAATTGGCTTTGTCCTGTCCGGCGTGAGGTAGGAAAGCCGCCCCCGGCTCTCCTTGACGGTCACACCCTCCTGCAGCAACAGAGAGGAAAACTCGTCAAAGCTGGCGGCGGTGGCAAGGGCTTTCCGTAGGGTCTGCCGCAGCTTCTCCTTGTTCGTTTCAAACTTGGTCTGCCGGGGCGTGATACTATCGGCAATCATGGGGGCGTTCTGCTTGTCCAGCGCGGCCTGTCCCTTTTTCTGCGCCCAATACTCCCGGTCGGTGACGCGGTTCTTGCTGCCGTTCAAGAGGTCGATTTGATAAAGCCCCTCCCGGTGGCACATCTCCATGACTTCGGATTTGAAGTAGCGCAGGGCAGCGTCGGTACATCGGTGCTTGCAGCCGACTTTCGTATCGGCCGGCCTGTCCATGTAGGGCAGGAACGGCACTTCCTCAATCCGCAGGCTGTTTATGACGATATGCACATGAATGTTGCCGCTGTGGTTATGCCCGTCCGGGTGGGTGCAGACAAGGGCCTGGTGGCCGGGAAAATGCTCTTTACAGAATTGTTCCCCCAACGCCTGCGCCCGGTCTACGGTCAGGCCGTTGTCCGGCCCGTCCCGCGGGTCAAAGCTGATGATGTAGTGGTGGCTTTTCACATCTTCCCGCCGCTGGTTTTTCTGATAGCGGAGATTGGCCCGCATACACGCAACGGCAAAATCCTCCCCGTCGCAGTTCAGCGTGGACAGCCGGTAGTCCTCGCGGGGGATAAGCCTGCCGGTTTCATCAAGGACGGGCTTCATGGTAAACTCGTCATGCTCAAAGAGAAGATATTGCTCGGCGGCTCCGTAGTCGGCGTTTTTAGAGTTGATATGCTTGAGTGTTGCCAACCGCGTCACCTACTTTCTTGAGGACTTCATACTTGAGGACGGCAAGGTCGGATATGGCGGCGCGTACCTCGCCGGAAAGGGTGTTGTAGGGTACGCCGTATTCGTTCAGATACCGGGCAATCTGATTGAGGTTGCCGCCGATCCTGCCGTACTCGGCTGTCAGCTTCCCGACAGCGGAAAGCAACTCGTCATTGACCGACGACACATGGACAACCGGGCGTATGGTCGCCCGCCGTATCGCCTGCCGGAGAAATTCGGACTGGCTGATACCATAGGGCGCAAGCCGCGCTGTGAAGTCGGCATACTCATCTTCGGACAGCCGGGTTTTCACAACGCGGCTGCGGTGGGGCGTGTTGTATTTCTTTCGCATGGTGTGACCTCCTTTCTCGCCCGTAAGGGCGCATGAGCAGGGTTTGGGGAAGGCACTCCCCAACAAGTTTCCCGCGAGGGGCAAAACTGCAGAATTGCGGATTTTGGCACCGTGGTAGAAACTTGCTCTCCGTGACTGCAAACTTTCTCTCACTTCCGTCCGCCACTTTTTTGGAAAACTGCAACCACAAAAGTTTGTTTCTCTTTTTCTGCTACTACTAATCCTGTAAAGGGCATTCCTGCCCGCTTTCGCTAAAATGACACCGGACGCAGTGGTTTCTACCCGGTGTTGGAGAAATCCTTTCTCTTTGCCCTCTACTACGGGTAAATGCTCCAAATGCCAAACACCAGGGCAGAAAAATTCCCTCCTCGCTTACTACTACAACCGGCAGGGGGCAAAATGGCCGGGAGCGGAGCCGGACAACAAAAAAAGCAGTAAATCTTTTTCAAGACTTACTGCTTTCGCTGGCCGCGTCGGTGGCGGCTGGTATTCAGTTTTTATGACTTGTCCGGTGGTTCGTCAAGCCGGAACTTGAATTGACAGTCAATTAACCGCTGCTTTACATAGTCCTCCACCTCGGCGTTGACCTGCCCGTTCACTTTTGAGAAATAGCGGATATATCCGGCGTAGTGGAGCAGGACAGCGTTCACGGCTTCTGGGTCGCCCTCACGGGCTTTGAGGATTGTTTCATAGGGGAGAAGTCTACTCATACCGGCTCACCCCCATTTCTTCGCGTAGCCGCTGCAAGGCAAGCTGGATATGCCGCCCCGCTGTGCTGCGTGACCGGCCAATACACGCGCCGATCACGCGCTGCGGCTGGCGCAGAAAGTAATAGCGCAGGATTTCTTCCCGCGTCTGCTCCGGCAAAACAGAGATCGCGTCGGCAAGGGCGGCGTTGCAGAGCAGGACGGTCTGACCGCAGACGGTAAATGGGTATTCCTCGTCCGGCTCCGACGCGGCAAACTGGACAAACTTCTCGTTCATCAGATAGTCAAGGGAAACTTGCCGTTCCCATTGCCGTTTAAGCTTCAAAATCTTGTCCAAGGCGGCACAGCGGATAACAGTCTTGCAAAAGGCGTTGTACCTGCGCTGGATATATTCTTGATAGGCTATCTGGTCGGTCATGGAAATTCCCCTTTCTGAATAATAGTGCGGGGCGGTGGCACTTCTTGCTGTCGCCCCTTGATTGCCTACCAGCAAAGGCGGGCGGGGCTGTCAACGGCTGCGCATATGCGCCGTTCATCTTGACCGTTGACTGGCTCGGCTGGGTTTGCTATTTACCCGACAAACTTGAATTTATTTTAAGCTATCACGTTTTACCTTCTTAAGCCTTACTATCATTACCATAGGAATTTCTTTGTTGGTTTTAAAACATTCTTCATAAAATCCATCAATGACAAATCCAGCTCTAAAACAAAGGTTAAAAATATCTTGTATGGAACGATGATAATAAATCTGCTCTTTCGGTTGCCCTTCAATCGCTATATCATAGTAACTGTGCGGTGTCATATATTTTTCAGTCAACGTGACAAAACAAGGGTGTTGCGTTGCAAAGACAAAAATTCCGCTTTCCTGCAACAGTTCATAAACAGCCATAAGAAGTGGTTCAATATCCGTAATATCCATAATTGCCATATTAGAAACTGCTTTCGTAAAGGCTCGATTTCTTTTTAATTCTAATATACTTTTTCTATCGGTCGCATCCGCCACACAAAATTCAATTTGTTTTGCATATTGTGATTGCCGTCTTTTAGCCAATTCTATCATTTTTTTGCTGTAATCAAAAGCGACAACCGAAGCGCCTCTTTGTGCAAGATACGAAGAATAATTTCCATTGCCACACGCAATATCCAAAATGTAATCCGCAGGATTAGGAGATAGAAGTTCCGTTACTTTGGGACGCACTACCTCTCTGTGAAATTCATTAGATTCGTCACCCATTGCATTATCCCAAAATTGTGCGTTCTCCTCCCAGATTTTTTTACTTTCCTCTGTTCCCATGTTCTCTCCCACTCCCCAAATTTGCTTTTTTGCTTCCATTAAATCTTCCTTACTATATTCCATTGTTACCCTCCATAACTTCTGATTGTTGCCGTCTTGACGATTATGTATCTTTACATTACCTTCTGAAACATATGGCGCACCTTGTCCAGGCGGCTGTTTGGACGGCGGGGCTGGATGACCGGCTGACCGACAGCGGCCTGATACCCTTTCAGTTCTGTAAGGCATACGCTCTGCCCGTTGGTGTAAAAGGCCAGATCAGTACGGTATGCCTGTATACAGCGGGCGGGAATCTCGCCAGTAAAGACAACTTCATCCTTTTTTACCTGGACCGTTTCGATGGTGGCACAGTATTTCGGTGCATCATGATAAGCCCTGGAAAGATATTCCCGGGGCGCATAGAGGGTGAAGGAGAGATAAGGTTCCAGCAGTTGCGTCCCTGATTCCTTCAATGCCTGTTCCAATACAATCGGGGCCAATGAGCGGAAGTCCGCCGGCGTGCTGACCGGACTGTAATAAAGCCCGTATTCAAAGCAAATCTTACAGTCCGTTACGTTCCAGCCGAACAAGCCCTGCTCCAGCCCGTAACGGATACCATCCCTGACAGCGTTTTGAAAACTCTGGTTCAAGTATCCCAGCGAAACCCGGCTCTCGTATTGTACACCGGAGCCAAGCGGGAGTGGTGTAACAGACAGTCCGATGGATGCCC
>JAEZCC010000003.1 GCA_023412715.1 Bacillota bacterium | reverse complement strand
GCGCCCGGGGGGGGCCCGCCCCCCGGGGGCGCCTTTGGCGTCGGTTGGTTATGCCAGCGTGGAGCGCACGGCTTTCGCCGCCGCGACAAGGTTCCGCAGGCTGGGGAAAGCCTCTTCCTCGCCGCGCGTTTTCAGGCCGCAGTCCGGGTTGACCCAGAGCTTTTCTTTCGGGATTTTTTTCAGCTCTGCGCGAAGCTCCGCCTCGATCTCCTCCTGAGACGGGATGCGCGGGGAGTGGATGTCGTACACGCCGGGGCCGACCTCCGTTTTGAAGTGCACGCGGTTGAGGGCGTCCACAATCTCGAGGTTGGAGCGGGAAGCCTCGAACGAAATCACGTCGGCATCCATGTCGTCGATGTCCTTCACGATGTCGCCGAATTCGCTGTAGCACATATGGGTGTGAATCTGCGTCGAAGGCTTCACGCCGGAATGCACGAGCCGGAACGCGGGGATGGCCCAGTCGAGGTAGTCGCTGTGCCAGTCGGCCTTCCGCAGGGGCAGCTTTTCCTTGAGCGCCGCCTCGTCGATCTGGATGACGCGCAGGCCGGCTTTTTCAAGGTCCAGCACCTCTGCGCGGATGGCCAGCGCAATCTGGAAGGCCATCTCCCTGCGGGTGACGTCCTCGCGCGGGAACGACCAGTTGAGAATCGTCACCGGCCCGGTCAGCATGCCTTTGACCGGCTTTTGCGTCAGGCTCTGCGCGTAGACGCTGGTCGCGACCGTGATGGGCCTTGTGCGGCGCACGTCGCTCCAGATAATCGGCGGCTTTACGCAGCGCGTGCCGTAGGACTGCACCCATGCCTTTTTGGTGAACAGAAAGCCGGAGAGGTTTTCGCCGAAGTACTCGACCATGTCGTTGCGCTCAAATTCGCCGTGAACAAGCACGTCAAGCCCCAGCTCTTCCTGCAGGCGGATGCAGGAGGCAATTTTGTCCTTGACGCCGGCATCGTACGCTTCGCGGGTGATTTCGCCCTTGCGCAGCTTCGCGCGCAGGGCCTTGACCTCTTTTGTCTGGGGGAAAGAGCCGATGGTCGTCGTCGGCAGAAGCGGCAGGCCCAGTTCTTCCTTCTGGATCTTTTCCCGCTCGTAGAAGTCCGGCTTGCGGGTGAAGTCGCTCTCGGTCAGCGCGGCGATGCGCGCGCGGAGCTCCTTGTCTTCATATTCTTTGCGGGAGGCGTGCCGCCTGCGGTTCTCAAGGTATGCCGGGTCGCCGGCGTAATTTTCAGCGTTCAGCAGGCGGTCCAGCTCGGCAAGCTCCGCGAGCTTTTCCTGCGCGAATGCAAAGTGCACCTTGTATTCCCCGGCGAGCGCGGGTTCGCTTTCCACGGTGTAGGGCACGTGCAGAAGCGAGCAGGAGGTGCCGACGACAATCCGGTTTTTTGCGACCGGCAGTCGGCCGAGCAGGGCCAGGGTCTTTTCATAGTCGTTCCGCCAGATATTGCGGCCGTTCACGACGCCGGCGAACAGAAGTTTGTCCTGCGGAAAACCGTTCGCCTCTATCAGCTGTTCGGTCCGGTTCCCTTCGACAAAATCCAGGCCGATTCCGTCGAAATCCAGGGCCAACGCCGTGCCGTAGGCGTCGCGGATATCGCCGAAATAGGTTTGCAGCAGCACTTTGAGCGAGCCTTTTCCCGAAAGGATCGAGCGGTACAGCGAGGCGAACAGCCCGATTTCTTCCGTGGAAAGATCCGTTACGAGCGCCGGCTCGTCGATCTCGACCCATTCGGCGCCGAGGGAGCGGAAACGGGCCAGAATCTCACGGTAGGCGGCGGCGAGGGCGGGCGCGAAATCCGCGGGTTTTGTTCCGCTTCGGAATTCCGACAGCTTCAGAAAGGTCAGCGGGCCGATGACGGCCGGCTTCGTCAGGATGCCGAGCCGCTTTGCCTCGCCGAATTCGGCGAAGGGCTTTTCGCCCGCAAGACGGATTTCGGTGTCCGCGTCGAGCTGGGGCACCAGATAATGGTAGTTCGTATTGAACCATTTCTTCATGGGCAGCGCTTTTACGTCGCCCTTTTCGCCCTGATACCCGCGCGCCGCCGCAAAATAGGAGCCCGGCCCGCCGAGGCCGATCCGCCGGTACGGCGCGGGCTGCGCGTTCAGCAGAAACACGGTGTCGAGCATGTTGTCGTAGAAGGAAAAGTCGTTCGACGGAATCAAGCCGACGCCGGCTTCCTTCTGAATTTTCCAATGCCTTGCCCGAAGCGCTTCCGCGTTCTTTTTGAGCTCGGCGGCGGAAATTTTCCCCTTGAAATAATCTTCCGTCCAGAACTTCAGTTCCCTGTCCGCGCCGATGCGCGGGTACCCGATGACCGAGGTGTTCAACATAGCCAGATCCCTCCTGTGAAAAATTGTTCCCGGTTTGCGTGATAAAAAAATCCCGCCTTCCAAAAACTCAGAAGACGGGATATAATCACCCATGATACCACTTCAATTTGCCGGCGCCTCACGGAACCGGCCTCTGAGAGTACGCCGCTTCTGCGGAATACTCGCTTTCAGTAACGGGAAATCCCGTCGCAGCCTAACGGCATCGCCGCCTCGGTGCGCCACTCCGGAGCCATTTTCAGCAAGTTTCCGCCCGACCCTCTTTCAGCGTGCAAGGGCTCTCTGCTCAGGCGGGAAAAGCCTACTTTCTCCTTCCCGGTGTTTACGGTTTTCAATTGTCGAAAATTTGATATTTACTCTATTTTATACCAGCCGGATCCGTTCTGTCAAGAGAAGAAAACGGCGGCGCATAATTTGCCGAAAACAGAGCATTCTAAGTGCCGGGTACATGATCTGTACCCAATAAAGCAGGAAGTTGATTTCGGAATCAGGGATTTCAGAATACACGGCGAGATCTTTTCCGATTGCAGAAATGGAATTGGGGGATGGTTCCGTTGGACTTTATGATTTCTCCGTCCGATGAAAATTAAACAACCGGCTTGAGCAGCGCGGGAGGTTCCATTGGGAGCCTTCCGCCTGTTTTTATTCCGGCCGCCTTTCCGCGGGGCGCGGGCAGAAGCTTTTTTCCGCCCGCGGGGGGCCGGCCGTCTTGCCATAGGGTGTCGAAGATGGTACAATAAAACAGGAAAATACCGGCAGCCCGGAGCTTTGCCGGCAGCCCGAAAAAAGCGGCCCCGAAAAAATTTTGGGGCCGGGACAAAAAGAGGAATTTTATGGGCCCGAAAGAGGAACAGGCGGAGCGGAGCATCGTGAAAAAATACCGCCGGCAGATCTGGCTGCCGTTCCTGAACGCCGTGAAGCGTTACCGCCTCCTTTCCGAAGGCGACCGCGTGGCCGTCTGCATCTCCGGCGGAAAAGATTCCACCCTTACGGCCATGTGCATGCGCCGGCTTCAGAAATACAGCGATTTTCCCTTCCATGTGGAATATGTCGTCATGGACCCGGGCTACAGCCCGGAAAACAGGCGCCTGATCCTTGAAAACGCCGGGCTGCTCGGTCTGCCCGTGCATGTTTTCGACACGAAGATTTTCGATATCGTCGCCGGGACGGATCGCACGCCGTGCTACCTCTGTGCAAAGATGCGCCGCGGCTGCCTCTACAAATTTGCTGCGGAGCTCGGCTGCAATAAAATCGCCCTCGGGCATCATTTTGACGACGTGATCGAGACAATCCTGCTGAGCATGCTGTACGGGGCGGAGGTCAGGACCATGATGCCGAAGCTGTGCAGCACGAACCACCCGGGCATGGAGCTGATCCGCCCGCTGTACCTTGTCAGGGAGCGCGACGTCGTCGCCTGGCGCGATTACAACGGCCTGCGGTTCCTGCGCTGCGCCTGCCGTTTCACCGAAAACTGCGCGCGCGAAGGCAGCGGCACCGTCTCGAAACGGCAGGAGGTCAAGGCGCTGCTCCAGACGCTGCGCCGGACCGACCCAAATATCGACAAAAATATCTTCCACAGCGTCGCAAACGTGAACCTTGAGGCGGTTACGGGCTACCGGGATTCCCTCGGCCGCCACAGCTTTCTGGATTCCTACGGCGTTCCCGGCGGGGAAGCCGGCACAGACGCGTGACGGGCGTGTGCGTTCCCGCCGGCATTGATTTTTGGCGGCAAAACGCCTATACTATATGGCATGTTTGCGGAGAAGGGCGGCGCGGGAGTTTCCCGCACCGGTATTTCCGTGTGCAAATTATATTTTCGGGAGACAGGGAATTTATCTTTTTATGCTGAAATTTACGGAGCTTAAATTATCCGACGTTCCAACCGTCGGGCCGTATCTCGCCATGCAGAACACGAGAATCTGCGATTATTCCATCGGCGGGATCTTTATGTGGCGGGACTTTTTTCACAGCCAGTATGCCGTTTTTAACGACACGCTGGTTTTTCAGGTGAAATATTTCGGCGGGGTCACCGCGTTCACCGTCCCTTTGGGCAGGGACCCGAAAGGAGCGGTCGAGCAGGTCGAGCAGTACTGCGCCGGGCACGGCATCCCGCTGATTTTCTGCACCGTCCCACGCGAGGAGCTTCCCCTCTTGCAGCAGAGGTATCCGAACGCCCGGATCACCCCGAGCCGCGACTGGTTCGACTATCTTTACCGGGCGACGGACCTCGCTGATTTTTCCGGCAAAAAATACGACGGCCAGCGCAACCACATCCACCGGTTCCAGCGCATGTACCCGGACTATGCGTTTCGCAGCATCACGGAAGAAAACATCGGGCGCGTCCGTGCTTTTTACCAGGATTTTACGGCGCAGTACCAGAAGGACAGCCCCTTTGCCAAAGAAGAAGCCCTCAAAACGGCGGAGGTGCTGGAGTGCTTCGACCGGTACGGCATGTTCGGGGGCTTTCTTGAGGTGGACGGCAGCATCGCCGCCATTTCGATCGGCGAGCGCGTGCGCGACACGCTTTTTGTCCATATTGAAAAGGCGGATATCCGCTACCAGGGCGTCTACCAGGTTATCGTGCAGGAATTCGTCAGGCATTTCGCCGGCGGCGCAGAGTTCGTCAACAGGGAAGAGGACGTGGGCGACGCCGGCCTGCGCAAGTCAAAACTCTCGTATCACCCCATCGAGCTTCTTGAAAAAAGCACCGTTCAGTGCATCCTGTAACGCCTGCCGCGGCTGCCCGATTTTTTGCATAAGAAAGCGCGCCGGCGCGGAAGGACTTGCAACAAAAATTCCCCCTGGGCATATACTGCTAATATTTGACGCTCGGGGAGGGGAATCTTTTCATGTTGGGTGCTGTGCTTGGCGTTGCGCTTTCAGGTCTGATTTTTTTCGTGCTCCATGTGACGGGCTCCGGTTCTTTCCCCAGGCCGCTCAATGCCCAGGAAGAGCAGGAGTGTCTGGAAAAGATGAAGCATGGCGACAAGGCTGCCAAAGCAAAGCTGATTGAGCATAATCTGCGCCTGGTCGCTCATATCATCAAAAACGGAGCAAGCGAAAGGACGATTTTTCCCGCGTAAACAGAACGTCCCGCGTCCCGCCCGGTTTCAGGTGGATTTCCAGGTGGATGTTCTTTTTTGTACTGTCTTTTTTCACTACGATATGCTCCAGAATGGTCGTCACCAGTTCGGAGTCGATGCCGTCGGCAAAGGTAAGCTCCCGCCGGAGGGCGGCCTTTATTTGTTCCAGATTCTCCGCGATGGCGGCGGTTTTCGCCTGCTCCTGCTTCAGAAGTTCCAGTTTCCGTTCAATCTCCTGAATCTGCCCGTTGAAACCATCGTTCCGATCCTTGAATTCTGAGATGCTGATGCCTCCCGCCATGCTGATTTCCAGCAGGCGGTCTTTTTTTGCCCGAACCCGCGCGATCTCCGCCTCCAGCTTCTGCCTGTCGTGTTCATAGTTATGTTCCTCCGGCACGCTGCGGAGGAGGGAGATCAACGCGTCGATGATGGCTTTTTTGTCCCGAGCCATCTGCGAGAAGATTTTCGCCATGATTGCATCGAGCTCCGTCGTCCGCAGCTCCGGCGCGGAGCAGGCCGCCCGTCCCCGTTGGCGGTAGACCCGGCATTGCCAGACCTCTCTGCCGCCCTTGGAGCTCTTCAGCAGCTGCCGATGAAAGCTGGTTCCGTGCTCCTCACAGAGGATCTTGCCGCTGTAGGCATAGCGGTTATGAAATTCGGCGGCGCTTTGGTGGGACATCATCTGCTTGCTGCGGGATTTGTACAAGGCGTTGGCCCGATCCCACAGCTCTTCCGGCACGATGGCGGGGATTTCCGGGTCGGGGTAGGTGACCCATTCGTCCTCACCGAGAACGATTTTCCTTTTGCTCCGGTAATCCAGCGATTGGGATTTGTTGCCGCAGTACCAGCCCTTGTATTTCGGGTTCGTCAGAATATGCCGGATGGTCAGGACGTTGAACGCGTTGCCCTTCCGGCTGGTATAACCCATATCGCAGAGCTTCTGGGAGAGGCGGCGGATGCCTAATTTCTGGTTGGCGTAGAGGTCGAAAATCAGGCGGACCACCTCGGCCTCTTCTTCGTTGACGGTCAGTCTGCAATCCTTTTTATCGTAGCCCCAGAGCTTGTCGTTGCCCAGCACCCGCCCGTTTTTAATGGATTGCCGGAAGCCGAATTTGAGCCGTTCCGAGAGCTTGCGCACCTCGTCCTGCGCCACGCCGGCCATGACCACCAGCCGGAATTCGCTGTCGGTGTCCAGGGTGTTGATGTTGTCGTTCTGGAACAGGACCCCCACGTTGTGTTCTAGGAGTTCCTGCGTATATTTGATGCTGTCCAGCGTACTGCGGGAAAAGCGGGATATTTCTTTCGTGATGATGAAGTCAAAGCGTCCGGCTTTGGCATCCGCAATCATCCGATTGAAACTATCCCGCTTTTTTGTGCTTGTTCCGCTGATCCCCTCGTCGACATAACCTTCGACGTAGGTCCAGTTCGCTTTACTTTTTATCAGCTCCGTGTAATACTGCACTTGGTTTTCGAGGCTGTTGAGCTGTTCGTATTTCTCGGTCGACACCCTCGCGTAGAAGGTAACCCGCAGCGGGAAATCGAAAATCGACCGCCCCATCCGCATCTCAGCCCGGATTTTGCGCACTTCCATCCGGGCCCGCCCCCTTTGCCGGGCGCACGGGATCCCACAGCAGCTCGGGCAGGTTTATTGTGGAAGCGACTGCGTTCCGGGCGGACAGATAGGTCGCCTCCGGGATCAGGCCAAGCGAAAAGACACGTTTCAGCAGGACAGACAGCAATTCCCTTTGTGCGCTTTCCAAATCTATCACCCCCTAAAATCTATGGCCAGCGGGGGTAAAAAATGCGGGCAGACAGGCTGCCCGTGGCATTTAAAAATGGATATTTTTGAATCCTGCAATCGCAGATTCCATTAATGTGATTCCGTCCATCTTTCAGATATAGAGGTTCCGATAGGCGTGCAGTGACACTTTCATGCCGTGCAGCATAGTCTGGCCCGTGCCTGGATGCCGGGAGCGCGGCGTGGATTGAAATATATATTGGATCTCATATACTGGATATATTAGACTGGATGTATAAAATAAGAGAGAGGCTGGGTGTCGCCGTATTTTCCGGCCGGGCACACCCTCAAAAAGCGGCGGGCCCTGTTTGGCAGGGCCCGCCAATTATTTTTTCATATTTTTCACCTCATTTCTCGAGGATACTTTGCATTGTCGAACTCTACCATGATATGCCCGGTTTGTATTTTTGTGATTTTTCTGATTCGGTCAATTGAGAAGACATTTTTGATACCGAGATTATTTTGAATCGCGAGTTAGAATAAAATAAGCTATATTACACGCGTATCTCTTTATGGTAAATGCTTAAAGTAGAACAAGAGAAAGAGATCGCATAGAATTTGCTTTTGGGCTGGTAAAACATTTGTATCAAATTTGAAAAATCGGAATATCGCCGTGGCAGCAGTCAAAAGATACATGCAGAAAAGCCTGAAATCGCTCTTTGGCAGCCAAAGCCGCTGCAGGCGGGATGACGCATCGGCCGGATTCAATCAAAAAGAATAAAAGGGAACAACCGATTTATGGTTGCTCCCTTTTATCACAACAGAGTGCTTCCGGTCTATTTGTCCTTTAAAAGCTGAAGGACCTCGCCGACGGATTTCCCGCTGTTCTGGATCGTGGAATATAGGATTTCCAATTCCTGTTTCTTTTTCTGTTCCGAAAGCTCTTTCCTTTTATCTTTTGCCTCACGGATTTTCTTCTGGTAAGATTCAATCTCTGCGTCGAGAGCGTTGATTTGCTGTTCAAGAGATTCAGGGGTCGCTTTCTTTCTTCCACGCGGCATAAGTAGCCCTCCTAATAAAATTTCGTATTTCAAAGAAGATTATACCACATTTATTGGGAGATTATATCATTTCTTTGCTTTGACGGATAATTTTTTATATGCCAGGATTCCACAAACCGTCCCGGACTGTTTTTCCCCAATTTTACAAACCGGCCGGTTTGCGTTTTTCCCTGAATCTATCTTTTTTCTGTAATCTTCGCTTTCGTTTTTATTTTGGAAATCAGGGCGGATCCTTTTTACACAAAATATTTTGGCGTGCTTTCCTGTTCGCTTTTTTTCAAAAGAGCATGATGAAGATCGGAATGCGGCCGGCGGCCGCCCGCCGGGCGTCGAACCGCGCCCCGAAGAAACCGATCCTCCCGCGTGGGGGACTGTGGAAGCGATATGGCTTGATTAATACTGCATGTTGTGCTATTATAGTGAAAACAACACAATTGGCAGGGGAAAAACATGGAGATTATAAAGCGTGACGGGCGAAGGCAAGGCTACCAGCCGGAAAAAATAACACAGGCCGTGCGCAAGGCATTTCTCAGCGTGGACGGAACTGCGCCGGAAGATGCCTTAAAGAGCATCACACAGTCTGTAGAAAGCAAGATAAAGGCTCTGCCGGGAGATGTGCAGGTCGAAACGATTCAGGATCTCGTGGAGCAGACCCTCATGGAACAGGGCTTCTACCAGCAAAGCAAGAGCTATATCCTTTACCGCAGCGAGCACACGCGCCTGCGCGGGCTGCGCCGCCGGATTGCCGGGCAGTTCCGGGACGCAGAAGCGATGGAAGACGTTTTGGCCGGCATTCAGCGCGATTTTCCGGCCCAAAGCTATGGGCTGGACCGCCTGGAGGAAAGGTTCCTTTCGTTTCTGAAAGACGGCATGTCCCAGAATGAAAAGATGGAGATGCTGATTCAGGCCGCAGAGGAACTGACGACCCAGCAGGCTCCTTTGTGGGAATTTGCGGCCGCGCGCCTGCTGATGCTGCAGTTCACCCAAAATCTGGCCTCCGCGCTGGAGCCGTACCATTTAAACGGATTTTACGATAAGCTCCGCTTTCTCACGGAACGCGGCCTGTACGGAAAATATATTCTGGAAAATTACCCCCGGGCGGAAATCGAGGCCGCCGCGGAATTCCTCGACGATTCCCGCGACAAACTGCTGACCTATTCCGGGCTGGGCCTTCTGCTGAAGCGGTACGTCATCTGCAGCCACGGGAACCTTCCCCTCGAAACGCCTCAGGAGATGTTCCTCGGCATTGCGCTGCACCTGGCCATGCCGGAAAAGACGGACCGCCTTGTGTGGGTCCGCCGGTTCTACGACATGCTGAGCACGCTGAAGGTGACGATGGCGACCCCCACCCTTGCCAACGCGCGCAAGCCCTTCCATCAGCTTTCTTCCTGCTTTATCGATACCGTGCCGGACAGTTTGATCGGCATTTACCGCAGCATCGACAATTTCGCGCAGGTAAGCAAATACGGCGGAGGCATGGGCCTGTATTTCGGCAAGGTACGCGCACGGAACAGCCCCATCCGCGGCTTTGAGGGAGCGGCGGGCGGCGTGATCCGCTGGATCCGCCTTGCCAACGACACCGCCGTCGCCGTGGATCAGCTCGGCGTGCGGCAGGGCGCCGTCGCGGTGTATCTGGACGCCTGGCATCGGGATCTGCCGGAGTTTCTGGCTCTGCGCACCAATAACGGCGACGAGCGCATGAAGGCGCACGACGTGTTCCCGGCGGTATGCTACCCCGATCTGTTCTGGAAAATGGCCCGGGAAAATCTGAACGCCGACTGGTTCCTGATGTGCCCCCACGACATTCTGACGCACAAGGGCTATTGTCTGGAAGACTACTGGGGCGACGAATGGGAAAAGCGGTATTGGGACTGCGTCCGCGACCCAGCAATTCAGAAGCGCGTCGTCCCGGTCAAAGAGATCGTGCGGCTTGTGATCAAAAGCGCGGTGGAGACCGGCACGCCCTTTGTGTTCAACCGCGACGCCGTCAACCGCGCCAATCCAAACGGCGACAAGGGGATTATCTACTGCAGCAACCTGTGCACCGAAATCGCTCAGAACATGGGCGCCATCGAAGACGTGGAGCAGAAGATCAAGACGGTAGACGGCGAAACGGTGGTCGTGACCGTGACCAAGCCGGGCGATTTTGTCGTCTGCAACCTGGCAAGCCTTTCGCTCGGGCGTATCGACGTCGACAGCGACGAAGAGATCCGGGAGCTGACCCGCAGCGCGGTGCGTGCGCTGGACAACGTCATCGACCTGAACTTTTTCCCCGTGCCCTACGCCAAAGTCAACAACCTGAAATACCGGCCCATCGGCCTGGGCGTCAGCGGCTACCACCACATGCTCGCCAGGCACGGCATCGCGTGGGAGAGCGACGAGCACCTGGCTTTTGCGGACAGGGTGTTTGAAAAGATCAATTACGCCGCCATCAGCGCCAGCTGCGAAAACGCCGCCGAAAAGGGAAGCTACGAGCTGTTCGAGGGCAGCGACTGGCAGACCGGCGCCTATTTTGAAAAGCGGGGCTACACCGGCCCGGCGTGGCGGGAACTGCGCCGCAGGGTGGCCGCGCAGGGCATGCGCAACGGCTGGCTGCTTGCGGTTGCCCCGACCAGCAGCACCAGCATCATCGCCGGAACGACGGCGGGGCTCGACCCCATTATGAGCCGGTTTTTTCTGGAAGAAAAGAAGAACGGCCTGATGCCGCGCGTCGCGCCGGATCTGGGCGCCGCGACCTACTGGTATTACAAAAGCGCATATCACATCGACCAGACTTGGTCGGTCCGCGCCGCGGGCGTGCGGCAGCGCCACATCGACCAGGCGCAGAGCATGAACCTCTATATTACGGACGCGTACACGTTCCGCCAGATCCTGAATCTGTATCTCCTCGCCTTTGAGCAGGGGGTCAAGACGATTTATTATATCCGGAGCAAGAGCCTGGAAGTGGAAGACTGCGAGGTCTGCTCCTCCTGAGCGGGCCTGCCCGGCGGATCAGAACGGCGAAAGTGAAAGCTTTAGAATGTGAGGAGATAGCATGAAGAAAAAACCGCTGTTTAACCCGGACGGCGATATTGACCTGAACCACCGCCGCATGATCGGCGGGGACACCACAAACCTGAACGATTTCAACAACATGAAATACCAGTGGGCCAGCGAATGGTACCGCCAGGCGATGAATAATTTCTGGATCCCCGAGGAGGTCAGCCTTGCGACGGACAGCAAGGACTACCCGCACCTGCCCGCGGCCGAGCGGCGCGCTTACGACAAGATCCTGTCGTTCCTTATTTTTCTGGACAGCATTCAGACCGCAAACCTGCCTTATCTCGGCGAATACGTCACGGCCAGCGAGGTGAATCTCTGCCTGAGCATTCAGTCCTATCAGGAGGCGATCCACAGCCAGAGTTACAGCTATATGCTCGACACCATCTGCGAGCCGCAGCGGCGGAATGAAATTTTGTACCAGTGGAAAAACGACCGGCATCTTCTGGCCCGCAACACCTTCATCGGCGAGCAGTATAACGCCTTTTACCAGAACCAGACCCCCGAAAACCTGATGCGCACGGTGGTGGCGAACTATATTCTGGAGGGGGTCTACTTTTACAGCGGGTTTATGTTTTTCTACAATCTGGGGCGCAACGGCCGCATGCCTGGTTCGGTGCAGATCATCCGTTACATTAACCGGGACGAAAACACCCACCTCTGGCTTTTCCGCAATATCCTGTTGGAATTGCGAAAAGAAAATCCGGAGCTTTTTACCCCGGAGAAGACCGCGTCCTACCGTGAGATGATCCGTACGGGCTGCGAGCAGGAAATCGCGTGGGGGCATTATGTCATCGGGGACGAGGTGAGCGGCCTGACAGAGCAGATGATTACGGATTACGTTCAGTACCTTGGCAACCTGCGCTGCTTCGGCCTGGAATTTGAACCGATTTACGGCGGACACGACAAGGAGCCGGAATCGATGGAATGGGCGGGGCAGTACAGCAACGCGAACGCCATCAAGACCGACTTTTTTGAAGCCCGCAGCACCGCCTACTCCAAAAGCGGGGCCTTTGTCGACGATTTGTAGAAGGGGCCGTGACGTGCGGTTAGGCCCGCCGGGATGCTTCAGATGAAATAAACTCTTGCCTCGTAGGGCCGGAGCAGGATTTCGTTTTCCGCTTCCCCGCTTTTGCCTGTTTCCCAGTTCGCAATCAGCATTTTCCGGCTGCCGGTGTGGAATTCGTCCGGTAACGTAAATTTCACGGCTTCTTTGCTGAAGCTGCAGACGACCAGCAGCGTATGGCAGTCAAGGCTCCGGGTGTAGGCGAAGACCGAGGGGTCTCCCTCTTCGATCAGTTCGTATCTGCCGTAGACGATGATGGGGCAGTGCTTTCGAAGGGAAATGAGCTTTCGGTAGTAGTGATAGACCGAGTTCGGGTTCTGCCGCTCTCTTTCCGCGTTGACTGAGACATAGTCCGGGTTGACCCCGATCCACGGCTCTGCGGAGGAAAAGCCCGCGTTTTTCCGGTCGTTCCACTGCATGGGGGTGCGGGCGTTGTCGCGGCTGGCATGACGGATATGTTCCATCACGGTTTTCTCGGGAATGCCGAACTGGTTTACCAGCTCAGCAAAGGCGTTTTTGGTTTCAATGTCCCGGTAGTCCTCCAGCCTGCCGAACGCGGCGTTTGCCATGCCCAGTTCTTCCCCCTGATAGAGAAAGGGGGTGCCCTTCATCATATAAAGGCAGGTGGCCAGCATTTTGGCGGACTTTTCCCGGAAGAGGGGGCTGGTGTCGTCTCCGAAGCGGGAAACGGCGCGGGGCTGATCATGATTGCCCCAGAACAGGCTGTTCCATGCGCGGCCTTCAAGTCCGGTCTGCCATTTGCTCAGAACCCTTTTCAGTTCCGGCAGCTCGAACCGCCTGCTGCTCCATTTGCCGTATTTGCCGGCGTCGAGGCCCATGTGCTCAAACTGGAACACCATATTCAGTTCTCCCGAGCTTTCTCCCGAATACTTCAGGGCTTCTTCCACCGTGACGTCCGGGGTTTCCCCGACCGTCATGATGTCGTACCGGGAGAGGACCTCCCGGTTCATTTCACGGAGATATTCGTGGACATGGGGGCCGTTGATCGCGTGGGGGCCGAATTCGCCGTACCGTTTCCCTTCGCCCACCGTTCCGTCCGGGAAAGAGGTATCTTTGGAAATGAAGCTGATGACGTCCATCCGGAAGCCGTCCACGCCCTTTTCCAGCCACCAGGTCATGATTCGGTAGACGGCGTCCCGGACTTTCGGGTTGTCCCAGTTCAGGTCCGGCTGCTTTGAAGAAAACAGGTGCAGGTAGTACATTCCCGTCTGCCCGTCATAGCTCCACGCCGGCCCGCCGAAGCAGCTGCCCCAGTTGTTGGGCGGGTCGGAGCCTTTCCCTTCCCGCCAGAAATAATAATCCCGGTAAGGGTTTTCTTCCGACCTCCTGCTTTCCCGGAACCACCGGTGCTCGTCCGAGGTATGGTTGACCACGAGATCCATGATGATTTTGATTCCGCGCCGGTGCGCCTCCCGCAGCAGTTCGTCGAAATCCGCCATAGTGCCGAAGTCCGTCATGATGCTCCGATAGCCGCTGATGTCGTACCCGTTGTCCGCGTTCGGGGATTGGTAGACGGGGCAGAGCCAGATGACGTCCGCGCCGAGCTCCCCGATGTAGTCGAGCTTTTGTATGATTCCGCGCAGATCCCCGATACCGTCGCCGTTGCCGTCCAGAAAGCTGCGCGGGTAAATCTGGTAAACGACGGCCTCTTTCCACCATTTCCGCTCCATAAAATCCGCTCCGTTCCGGGTTGTATTTCAGATCAGAAAATCGTTTTTCAGAACGATGTAAACCAGGCTCCAGCGGCAGACGCCGGGGACCGTAAAATGCGCCGCCATTCCGCGGTCCGTCCGTTCCAGATGGTAGGGAAGGGGCACGGATCTTCCGTCCTCCCTGTCGGGGGAAGCGAGGAAGATCCCTTTCACCTGCCGGTCAAGCTGCACCTGAAACCGGATGCCGGTCTGCGGGACGGGGGTGCTTTTTCCCCGGTTCCACTCATCGTCTTCGCACCCGAACAGATTGATGATGCTGATCAGCTTGCGGCTGTCGTTTTCACGGATGGTGAGCCACAGGGTCCCGGGCCTTCCGTCCGGGCTCCAGGCCCGGTTTTCGCATTTGTATTCGGTATTGTCCCAGCCGATGTGCGTGGTACCGACGTCGGTCAGCGTGCCGTCGTATAACAGCTCGAGATACCGCACGGTAAAATCGTAGTACCGGCGCATCCGGTCCGCCTGCCGCTCCGACAGAAAAGAATGGCCAACGTAATAACCCTGCGTCAGGACCGCGTCCTTTTCCCCGAGCAGCAGATGGGAGGCGCCGTTTGACGCGATGGCCGCGGTCAGCAACAGCGCGGCGTTTTCCGCCCGCTCCGGCGTATCCGTGCGGAACGGCGCGAGATACGCGGCCAGGATAACGGGCTTGCTGTTGCCGCATGCCCTTTTTGCGTCGGCGATAATCTGCCGGATGTGCGAATACCGGGTGTTGGGGTCCCATACTTCAATGTAGACGGCGTCCTGCGGCGCCGTGGCGACCCCCTCGACCGGCCAGTTGCCCACGTTGTTGAAAATCAGGGCGCTGTCCGGCCGGACGCGGTCCAGCGTCTCTTTCGCCTCTTCGATCAGGCTGGGGTATTCTTCCGCAAGCCTGACCAGCCCGCTTTGACGGTTCAGGCGGGAAAAAGCGGTTTTGGGGAAGCCGTAGGTGTCCATATGGATGCCGTCGAAGCCGACCCGCCCGACCGCCTTGGCATATTCGCTGAGAATGTGTTCCCGCCAGGGGGAACCCCGCTGCACGTTCATGAGGTAAAACGTGCCGATGAATACAAACGGGTCGCCCGCGCTGGTATAAAATCCCCAGTCCGGGTGCTTTTCGTAAAAGGACCGCGAAGCGGCGTACACCGCGCCGTAGCCCAGCGATTTTATGCCGAAGCGCCGGCAGGCGGCAATTTTTTCTTTGACGGTATTGATGTCGACGGGCTTCCCCATCATATCGGCATACCGGTCGGCGGGCGCGACAAGCTCGTCGTGCCGGTAAGACCAGTCGTAATACTGGACGTAGTTGACGTGGTATTTTCGCAGCGTCTCCACGTCGTCGCAGCCCGCGTCCGACGTATCGAAGTCGCTGAGGAATCCGTAACGGACGGCCCGCCGGTGTTCCGACACAACGTCGAAGGCCGTCGAAGCGCATTGCGCTGCGGCCCCGTTTTGCATCAGGGTAAGCTCCGCGCCGAAGCCGGCAAAGGCTTCGGGAAACCCTTCCAGCCGGAACGCCATCTTTTTTGCGGCCGGGCATTTCCGGATGGTAACGGTTTCGTCCAGCCGGAAAATCCGCAGCACGGCTTCTCCGCCTTCGGGCGGGTTCCCGTCCAGCTCGGCGGTCAGCCCGACCGGTTCCCCGGTCAGGTACTGCGCTTTGTCGGGATAAAAATCAATCCGCATCCGTCACCGTCACCCTTTCAGCGCGCCCGCCGTCAGCCCTTCCATCAGGCTTTTCTGGAAAACCAGAAAAGCGGCGATCACGGGGATGACGGCAATCACTGCGGTCGCGGCCATTAAATTCCAGTGCGCCCCGGCGAACTGCTGAAAATAAACCGACAGCGCCTGCGGGATGTTGTGCTTGTTCGTGTCCTGCAAAAAAAACACCGCCTGGGCATAGTTGTTCCAGATGCCGAACCCGTTCAGAATCACCACCGCGGCGACGGAGGGTCTCAGGAGGGGGAAGGTGATTTTCCAGAAGACCTTGAACCAGGAACAGCCGTCGATGACCGCGGCCTCCTCGATCTCCCGCGGGAGGGATCTGACGAAGCCCGTGAAAATGAAGACGGAGGACGGAAGAGCAATGGAGGCGCAGACCAGGCTCATCCCCCACAGGGTGTTGACCGCCCGGATGCGGATCATCAGGGTGTAGAGCGGCACCGTGTTGATGATGCCGGGGATCATCATGCAGCTCATGAAAAGCCAGAAAACGAACTTATTGAATTTGTAGTTGAACCGCGCGATGGCGAAAGCGGCCATTGCCCCGAAAATCAGAATAATCGCCAGCGATTCCACGGTGATGACGGCGGAGTTGACGATCGCCGTCCCGATATGGGATTTCTGCCAGGCGTCGATGTAGTTCTGGAAATAGAAATCGGGAATGAACAGATTCCCCTGGTAAAAAATCCGCTGCGGCCGGTTCAGGGAGAGAATCAGCAGAATGTAAAAGGGGATCAGGCAGACGGCGCAGATCAGAACAATTGCGAAATGTTTGAAGAATTTAGCGGCAGCGTTCAATCCGTCTCACTCCTTTTCCCGCGTCAGACGCATGGATATCATAACCGGGATCAAAATGATGAAGAACATGATGATCGCAACGGCCGTGGAATACCCGGTTTTGCTTCCGTAGCACATGCGCATGATGTAAATGCTGAGGGTTTCGGTGGAATAGCCCGGCCCGCCGTCGGTCAGCGCCATGACGATGTCGAACACGGCCAGGGAGCCGATGATGTTGGTGACGACGTTGATCCGGATGGACGGCAGCAGCATGGGAATGGTGACATAGCGGAAGCTGTCCCGGAAGCCGGCGCCGTCGATCTTCGCAGATTCGTACAGCTCTTCCGGAATGCTCTGCAGCCCCGCGAGGTAGATCACCATGGTCATGCCGGCGTACTGCCAGACGTTGACGAGAATGAGTAAGACCATGCAGGCGCCGTAGTCGCCCAGCCAGTTGCCGAGCCACTGGGATTTCCCGATCAGCTCCAGCGCGTGGGCGAGGAACCCGCGGTCGGGCTGCAGCAGCATATACCAGATGTACCCCATGATCAGCGGGCTGATGATCGCGGGCAGGTAGATCATGACGCGGGCGGCGCTTTTTCCCCTGAACTTTCCGTTCATCAGAAGCGCGTACCCAAGCCCCACAAGGTTCAGGAGCGGCGCGCTTCCCAGCGCGAACAGCAGGGTGTTTCTGATGTCCGCCATCGCCCTGTCGTCCTTGAAAAAGTCGAAAAAGTTGCGCAGCCCTATAAAATTGGCCCGGCTGATGCCGTCCCAGTCCGTCAGGCTCATCCAGATCCCCTGCGAAAGAGGGTAGAGGAAAAACAGCGCGAACAGAAGAAAGGCCGGAACGGCCATAAAAGTATGCAATCCTATTTTCTTTGTTCTCATCATAACTGGCAGATAACCCCTTTAATCAAACGAGGGGGCATCCGTTAAGACACCCCCTCTGCAAAATGCCTTCGCTTATTTCATGCCGTCGTCCCAGGCTTTTTCGTAAGCCTTGGCGAATGTTTCGGGCGTGTATTTTCCGCCGAGCAGGTCCTGCACCATGCGGCCCGCGTCGTCCCCGGAGAATCCGGCGGGCTTTTCGTTGGTGAAATCAATGTTGACGGCGCTTTTCAGCACGGTGTTGACTTCGTTCACAACGGAGGCCGGCGCCCATTCCGCCTGAACGTCCGAGAACGCGCTGGGCGCACCCGCGGCTTCGCTGTATTTTTTCTGGTTCTCAGGCTTGAACAGGTAATTCAGGAATTCTATGGTTTCCGCCTTGTGCTTCGTTGTCGCGGAGATCGAGTACCCGGAATCCTCCGCGCTCAGAACGACCGGCTTGGAGTTCGGCATGTACGCCGGGTAGGGGGCAAAGCCGATTTTGCTTGCAATGTTCGGGTCGGCGTCCGTCAGGCTTGAGAGGACCCACATCCCGTTGCTGAACATGGCGGCCTTTCCCGTGACGAAATCCTGCACGCAGTTGTCGCTTGTTGCAGCCAGAACGTCGGAGTTGATGAGCCCCTTGCTCTTCAGCTCCGTCAGGTCCTTCGCAAAGACGGCGACGGCCCCGTCGGAGGCGCCGAAGTTCAGCTTGGTCTTGTCGTTGTCGAGCATCGCTTTTCTCGCCTCGACCGTGCCGAGCGTCTGCTTGATGTAGCCGTGCGGGATGAACTCGATCAGATGCCCCAGATGCCAGGCTTCCTTCCCGAAGATGAACCAGGGGGTCACGCCCGGCTTCTTTGCCTTGATCGTTTCCAGATTCTTTTCAAATTCGTCCCATGTCTGTGCCGGCTTCAGGCCGAGCTGGCTGAAAATCTCTTTGTTGTAAAAGAAGCCGGCCGTTGTCATGTTGGTGCAGACGCGGTACTGCTTGCCGGTTTTCACGTCGGTGCAGTCGGCTTTCATGGCGGAAGAGAGGCGGCTCCACCAATCCGACTGGCCGGACAGGTCCAGATATTTGCCCTGGTCGACATACCCCTGTTCGTATGTCGTCATGATGTCTGGGATTTCCCCGGAAGCAAATTTGATCTTGATGATGTTGCTGGCGTCTTTCTGGTACTCCTGCTCCACCGTGATTTTGTTCTGGGACGCGTTGAAATCGTTGATGATTTCATTCATGACGTCGATGGTCTCGATTTTGCCCGTGAACAGCTTGAGCATGACCTTTCCGCCGGACCCGGCGTCCCCCGAGGAAGACGCCGTCCCGGCGCCCGAAGAAGATGCCGGCGTGCCCACAGAGGTGGCGCAGGCCGGAAGAGCACTTGCCAGCAGTGCTGCGCTCAGCACCGCGGCGATTAGCTTTTTCAAATAAAATTCCTCCTTTTCATCATTCAACTGCCTCTGTTTTAAGAGTAACATGTTTTGATTCGAATGAAAATTCCGGCTTTTTTGGATAATAGTTCGTGTTTTTTAGATTAAATATTAGTCTAATTGCATAACGCCTATTCCATGCTATAATGTTATCACCGAAAGGGCAGGGGGATCGTGATGAAGGTGCGTTTTTTTCATCCTTACCGTAGCTGGAGCATTCGCCGCAAGCTTCTGATTATCATATCGCTTTTGATTGTCCTGTCCGTGACGCTGGTCTCGGTGCTGAGCTATCAGCGGTATACGGATTATTTCACCGAGCAGACGAAAAACCAGACCCAGCAGACCATCGAGCAGATCAGCATCAACGTCGATACATACCTGAACGAGCTGTTCCGGCTGAGCCTGACGCCCTATTATAACAGCAGTGTCATGGCCGAACTGGAGGAACAGCCCGAAAACGACATGGAAAAGCTGGAAAAGCAGAGGACCATTGAAGGGTATCTGGGCGAAGTGATGATTCTGCCCCGCGAAGATATCCTCAGGGTTTATATTCTGACGGACAGCGACGTCTATTCCAATGTCAAAACGCCCTATAACATGGCGGATTACCTGGATTATACCAAAACCGCATGGTACCGTCAGGCCTGCGCTTCACAGGAGCGGATTTTTCTTCCGGTCCATTCGGAAAAGGTGTTCGGGAACAAACAGACGCAGATTTTTTCCTTTTTGCAGAGCCTGCGCAGCAAGCGGGACAACTCTAAGGTCCTGGGCGTGATCAAGATCGACGCAAACTACGCGGGCATCAAGGACATCTGCGACAAAGCGCAGCTGAAAGAGGACAGCGCGCTGTTTATTCTGGACCAAAACAAAAACGTCATTTATCAGAACAGCCGGTTTTCCGGCGCGGTGCTGAACGACGATCTTTACCAGGCGGCCCTGTCCACGGACGGGGGCCGGATCATGACGGTCGACGGGACCAGGTATGTGATCAACACCTGCACGCTGGACTCGACCGGCTGGAAGACCGCCGAGGTCAGCTCCTATTCCCAGATGAACCGGTATTTTCTGAATACGAGGAACGCCGCCTTCATCGCGGCGCTGTTCTGCGCGGCGGCGGCCGTGCTGGTCCTGATTCTGTTCGCGAACAGCTTTCTGGACCCCATTTTTCACATCGTCAGGCGGATGAGGCAGGTGCAGGACGGGGATCTGTCGGTTCAGGTCCCGGTCAAAAACCACGACGAGATCGGGTACCTCACAGAGTCCTTTAACACCATGGTCAGCCGCCTTCAGGCAACGATGCAGAAAAATACGCGGCTTGTAAAAGAGGTCTACCAGACGCAGTATCTTCAGAAGGAGGCGCAGTACAACGCCCTGTGCAGCCAGATCAAGCCGCATTTTTTATACAACACGCTCAACACTATCAGCCTTCTGATCAAGTGCGGGGCGCAGGACGAGGCCGTGTGCAATATTGAGAAGTTTTCCTTTTTTCTGCGCGGCGTGATGAACACGGACAAAGACATCCCTCTGTCGGAGGAGCTGAAGCTGGTGGACGCCTACCTGGGCCTGCAGAAAAGCCGGTATGAGGATCAGCTTTCTTACCGGATCGAGATTCCGCAGGAATACCTCGACTATGAGCTGCCCGCCCTTACGCTGCAGCCGGTTGTGGAGAACGCGATTGTACACGGCTGCGAGCTGAAAAGGGGAAATTCCATAATCCGGGTCGGCTGCACGGCGGACGACGAGGCCCTGACGATCCGAATTGAAGACAACGGCAGGGGGATGGAGCCGGCCCAGGTGGAGGAGCTGAACCGTTCGTTCCGCGATCCGCCGCCGCAAAGCGCCGCCCAGGGCGAAGAAATCCTGAACGAGAGCCTCGGGCTTGCCAACATCAATTCCAGGCTCCGGCTGAAGTTCGGCGCGGAATACGGGATTTCCATCCGCTCGAAACTCAACGAGGGGACCTGTGTCTGCCTGCGTATGCCGCTCGGCGGCGGGAAGGGGGAACCGACCGATGTATTCCGTGATGATCGTTGACGACGAGCCGCTGATGGTGAAATATCTGAAAAACAACGTGGGGAAAATCGCCCCCGAATGGCAGGTCTCCGGTATTGCGCCGGACGGGCTGCAGGCGGTCGAGCTGCTTGAGCGGCAGAGCTTCGATTTGGTGATTACGGATATCCGGATGCCGGAGATGGACGGATTGGAACTCGCGAAGTTCATCAGCGAAATTTACCCGCAGACCAGGGTCGTGATTATTTCCGGCTTTGATGATTTTGACTACGCGCGCCGCGCCATCCGGTGCGGCGTTTCGGACTATCTGCTCAAGCCGCTCAGCGACGAGAACATTTCCGGAACCCTGAAGGAGATTGCGGAACAGCTTCGGGCCGCCCGTGCAAAATCCTTCTCGGAGGACGTCCTCGCGAAAGCGGCGGCATTGCCGCCTTCCGAAATCCGGAGCCTGTTTCTGCATGCCGTCCTCTATCAGGACAGCGCCGATATCAGGGCGGTTTATTCCGTTATGGCCGGCAGGCAGATGGAATTGCTCCGGCAGCCTTACTCCTGTGTGGGCGTCCTCGGCGTCGATGCGGCCGCTTTGCTGTCTTCGGGTAAAGATTACCGTGAGATTGCCTCGCATCAGATGCGCCTGAATCAGCTTTGCCGGGAAGTCTGCCGGGACGACCCGAACTCCGCGGTATGCTACTGCGCGGACGACACCACGGCGGTCCTTCTCTGCTCTCAGGAAGCAGAAGCGGCGGCAAAACGCGCGGAAGAGGTCTGCGGCGAGGTTCGCCGCCGGATGGAGCGGGACGGTTCCGTCCGGGTGCTGGGCACGTGCGGCCCGGCGGAAAAAGATATTTTATGCCTTCAGAATTCCTACCAGGCCGCATCGCAGAATTTTATGCTGACCTTTTTTACGGAGCCGCCGGCGTCCGGGGAGGATATGACCAAGAGAAAAAAATCGGTCTGCGATTTTACAGCGCTGGAGTCTTCGGTCTATTCCGACTATATTTCGAATCATGATGCCGGGATTCATAACGCCCTGACGGGCTTTTTTGAGCGTCTGCCGGAGGGCGGCGACGGACTGCTTTCGGCGCGTTTCGGTCTCTGCCTTCTGGGCTTGATTGCCCGGCGGGGAAGAGTCCGGAAAAAGCGTCTGGAAAAGGCGTTCCGGCAGCTCGCGTCGTCGTGGAACGATGCGTGCCGGAAGGCGGAGCCGAAAGAAGTTGCAGAAGCCTTTTACAGGGCGATTTTTGCGCTGAACAAAGATGAAGTTCCCCCGTACCCCGGCGATAACAACCAATTGGTCGACGGGGCCAAAAATTACATTGCCGCCCATTACAGCGAGCCGATCAGCCTGACGCTGATTGCCGAGAAATTAGGGGTCTCGTCCAGTTACCTCAGCGATTTATTTCACCGGGAGGTCGGGGAGCCCTATTCCAAATTCATTACCAGAGTCAGAATGGAGCAGGCAATCCTCCGGATGAAATCGGATCCGAATAAAAAAATCCGCACTCTGGCGGCGGAGGTGGGATTTATCAATGCCAAGCATTTCAACTCCGTCTTTAAGAAGTTTTATCATGTCACTCCCACGGAATATTTCAAAACATTTTTATAGATTTCGAGGATCGGCGGTATCCGGCGGAATCCACCCCGCGATGTCTTCCGGCTCGAAGCGGTAGTCCAGCGGTTTGCCGTAGGCTGCCTCGTAGGCGGCTTTTTTCTGCCGGTAATCTTTGCTGCACATGGCGATGCTGTTTTCTCTGACGGTTTTCACCGGATCGGGGAAAATCGGGGGCAGAACGTGCAGCACGTACCGCACCTTGTAAAATTCCGGAGTGTCCAGTTCCCGCAGAGTCCGGATCTCCACGAAACAGGAGAGGACCGGCACGCCGAATTTGGCGGCGTAGTAATAGGCCCCGCGCCTCGGCGGACGGGGCTTGCGGTAATTGAACCACATCTCCTGCTCCGGGTAAATCAGCACATAATTGTTTTGGGCCAGCAGCTCCTTCAGCATAGGCTCAAACCGGTTCGACATGTAGCCGAAGCCGGTGCCGATGGGGATGATGTCCGCATAGTTCATCAGAAAGCCGATCCAGCCGGGCATGGCGAGGTTGGTTTCCTGGCTGGCGATGCAGAGCTTTTTCTTCCCCATTTTCCCGGCGAATGTGCGTACCACCGTATTGTCCACGGGGCTGAAGTGATTGCTGGTCAGAATCGCGCCCCCGGTGATTCCGCCGACGTTTTCCAGGCCGACGATTTCCGTCGCCTGATTCAGCTTCCGGGTAGCGCCGTTCGCAATCTGCCTTGCAACAAGATTGTTGATGCGGAACCGCAGCGTCGGCCTCTTTTCGAGATAGCGTTCGAGCAGGAGCTTTTTCTGCTCCGCGGTCAGCACGGGATCGTCCACCTCCACTTTGGCATGGAACGTGCCGTTTTCCGCCGCCTGCCGGATGTTTTCAATCACCTGTTCCCGCTTGTCGCCGATTATCATAAACGCTTCTCTTTTCCTCCGTTGAATATGGTCCGGAAGTTCTCTTCCGCGGCCGCGATTGCTTCGCCTCTGGAAAGCAGAAGCCGCATATGCTCCCGGTCGGATTCCCGGCTTTCTTCGCCGTATTGCGCCTTGAAGCCCAGAATTTCCGGCAGATAGCCGGAATCCTCCGCGTACTGCCAGAAGTACGCCTCGTACTGCACGTGGTCGTAGCACCACGGCTTGGCAAACAGATTGTAGTGCACGAGCTTCGGATCCTTCATCGGTTCGGCCCCTTCCGTCGGCATGGCATCCCAGACGGCGGGCAGGTAGACGATCTTCCCGCTGCACATGGCGTTCAGGTAGTCCTGATCGGGGGCGACGCAGTCGAAATGATAGGTGTTCATCAGTTCCAGAAACCGGCGCCCGAGCTGCGCCTCACGCAGCCGTTTCAGATTCATCAGCAGCACGCCGGAATTGATGTAGCGGTGCCTTTCGACTCCGACGCCGGACTCGATATATTTCGCGAGCTGCGGCACGCCGACCACCGAATGGTCCGCCGCGGCGGCAAGCAGATTGTCTGCGAGCTCCGTGCGGTACAGCTCCGAAATATCGCCCGGAACGACGATGTCGCTGTCCAGATAGATGCCCTTGTCGTACTCCGGAAACATGGCCGGGATAAACAGGCGGAAATAGATGGTGAGCGTGAAATAATCCGCCCGAAGCCGGTTGGACATCCGGTCCGTGATTCCGTCCAGCCCGTCTTTCATCGGGACGAACCGGATCTCGAAATTTTCCGCGGCAAGGGCCGCCAGCTTGCGCCGGTTCCGGTTGCTGAGCTCCCTGTACAGCACGATCACTTGGTAGGTGAACGCTTTCGACGCGTTCCGGATCAGGGAAGAAAGCGCCACGCCCAGGTACGGCGCGTAGCTGTCGTCGACCGAAAAGAAAATCGGGATGCTCTCGGTTCGTTTTTCCATTTTCAATTTCCTTCCATTGTTTCCCCTGCCTTGATTTCAGTCAGCAGACGGCTGTATTCGGCAAGCAGTTCGTCATATTCGTGCAGGTTCAGCTGGGCGTGCACTTTTTCAATCTGCCACGGCTTGACCGTTACGGTATGAATCCACGGGAAGAAGCGGAAGCTGGTCGTAAAATGCTGCAGGACCGTGTCCCCGTGCAGCCTGCGCTGCTCATTGAATCGGCGCGGCTGCGCTTTCTTCGAGGCGGCCAGCTTGTTCAGCGCCGACTGGTCGGGCATGAACATCCTTTTTTGCGCGCACAGCCGTCTGCATTTTCGCAGCAGCCCCGTCCTGCGCATCATCTGCAGGTTCATCAGCAGGACCCCGGAGTTCTGATAGTCCGACCGCAGGATGTTCCTGCGGAAAAACCACCGACCGTAATAGTCGAGAACGCCCGCAAATTCATAGCCCGAAATGTCCTGATGGTAGAATTCCGCGCAGTTTTTCCGGCAGACCACGTCGATGTCCAGATAGAGGATTTTCTCCGGCAGTTCCGGAATTTCATCCGCGAACAGCCGCAGCATGCAGTAAGGCGTAAAACGGGTGTCGAGGTTTGCGGCCGGGATCTCGCCGCGGAACAGCTCCGTCGCGTCGATCCGGCGGACGAAATTGCCGGGGCCGCTTTTTTTCACAAGCCTGTTTAACTGCGCCGCAAAGGATTCGGACACGGGAAAGTAGGATTTTCCGGCGGCGTCGAGCCGCATGGTCAGCACGTAGACGTGCAGCGCTTCGCGGACGTTTTTGATCAGAGACAGCACGGAGATCAGCAGTCCGTTTTCGGTTTCGCCGTTTCCGCAGTAGAGAATGTTCATATCAAAATTCCGCCTTTTCGTAGTTGATATATTGATATGTGCTGTTCTGACTGCGCCGTACCATGCAGCCGTAAATTTCGTCACGCAGCTTCTCTTTCTGCCTTTTCCGTGAGAGCGAGCCGTCCGGGTAAAACGGTCCGTCCAGATAGACCGTGATGCCGGGCTTTCTGCCGCGCTTCCTCTTCTGGTAGGTCGTCGTCATGCAGAAGCACGGCACGCGGCATTCCACAGGGAATCCGAAAGGGGCGGCGGGGAAGGGGCGGATCCCCGTATACCAGGGCCAGACGTGGGCTTCCGGGTAAAACGCCACGCAGCCCCGCCCGGCGGCCCGCACGCGGACCGCCTCTTTGAACTGTTTCATCCCGCTGATGGAACGCGGCATGGGCAGCGCGCCGAGCATCGGCAGAAGCGGGCCGAGGATCGGGATCCCCAGGTTGGCCGGGCTTACCCCCACATAACAATGCCTTGGCGCGAAAATCCTGACCGGGATAAATGCGTCCCCCACCGGCTGCGTGTGATTCCCGTACAGAAAGCAGCCCGGCGCTGTGCGCCGTCCCGGGGCAGAGCGGTCCTCGATTTTCATATGCAGGCCGAACCGGCAGTACGGAAAAGCAAAAAGGACCGCGAGCAGATACAGGCATTTGGAAAATATGCGGTACGGCAGCTTTTCATGTATCCAGGCATAATTTTCCGGCAGCCGGAAGGACTGGTTTCTGCTCTCGACAAAGTCGTCTGCAAAGGATCGGTAAAGCCTTGTTTCTGGATTCCGGTTACGTTTCATCGACTCACAGGACCTCACAAAATCACGTGCGGGTTCAGCCGGCGCCGCGTAAGGCGAAGCATGCGTCTCGGCCTTTCAGCAAACTTAGCGGCCGCCGCAGAAACTACGGCGGGGGTTATACCAGCGGGCGAACCGCGTGATGAAATTTTCCGTTTCATAATAGTCGGCTGTCGAGTATTTTATACATGTATATTATAATGCGGCGGAGGGCGGCCTTAATCATCCATAAAAACCAATTTTGAGCCTTGCCTGGGGCCGCGGGAACGAGGCCTGTCCGCAGGCTTTCCATAAAAAATATCCTTTCGCTTGGTCCGTTAAAAAAATATTACTCCAATTTCAGCGAGCAGGACGACCTGATTTCCATCGGAACAATCGGCCTCATCAAAGCGGTCAATACGTTCGACGGCTCCAAGGGGATACGCCTTTCCAGCTATGCTGCAAGGTGCATCGAGAATGAGGTCCTCATGTATTTTCGGTCCTCCAAAAAAAGCTCGCAGGATATTTCCATCAACGAGCCGATCGATACGGACAAAGACGGCAATGCCCTGACCCTGATGGACGTTATGGCGACGGAAGACAATATTCTGGAAAGCATCGACTGCAAAATCAAATCCGAACAGCTCAAACGTTACATAGACGAGGTCCTTTCCCCGCGGGAGCGCACCATCATCCGCCTGCGCTACGGCCTGGACGGTCTCAAGCCTCTGACGCAGCGCGAGGTGGCCCAGAGGCTGGGTATTTCGCGCTCCTATGTATCGCGCATTGAAAAAAGGTCGCTCGCGGCGCTGAACAAGCGGTTCGGCCGCTGAGGCTTCTTTTGCGATGGCACGAAAGCAGAAAACGGGAGAAATGACGGTTCTACATGGAAATTATGCATTTTGAGGGCATTGACTATTGAAACGTTACGCGTTATAATAAAAAAAAATCAAAAACTTTATAACATGAAAAGGCTGGGAAGAAAAGCAGTACCCGTTTTTTGATGCGCAGGGAGAAGACGGCCGGTGCAAGTCTTTGTGAGAAAAGCGGGGAAAGTCGTTTCTGAGCCGCGGGCCGAACAGTTCTTTCAGTAGGCTTCGCCGGATTTCCGATCGTTACGGCGGAAGCGGCATCTGCAGGCGCGGGTGTCGGTCAAGTGCAGAGTGTTCTCTGAATTTAGGTGGTAACACGGAGTCATATCCGCCCTAAGCTGTTTTTGGCTTAGGGCGTTCTTAATATCCCCGGCCGTTTCGGCGTCCTATCCGAACCAGGCGTTGGAAGGACAGCTTTCGACCGCCCTGAAATCTTTTATGAAAAGGAAGGTTCATCATGGAGAAGAAAAATCTGGACTGGGCAAACCTCGATTTCAGTTACCGGAAGACGGACAAAAGGTATGTGGCGAATTACCGCAACGGCGCGTGGGAGGAAGGAACGCTGACGGACGACGCCACCGTGACCATCAGCGAATGCGCGGGGGTCCTGCAGTATTCCCAGTCCTGCTTTGAAGGCCTGAAGGCCTACACGACGGAAGACGGCCGCATTGTGGCTTTCCGTCCCGATCTGAACGCCCAGCGTATGGAAGACAGCGCCAGACGGCTTGAAATGCCGGTCTTCCCCAAAGAGAAATTTGTGGACGCCGTGGTCCGGACCATCGCGGCCAATGCGGCCTATGTGCCGCCTTACGGCTCCGGCGCGACGCTTTACGTGCGCCCCTACATGTTCGGCAGCGGGCCGGTCATCGGCGTGGCGCCGTCGGGCGAATATCAGTTCCGCGTCATCACGACGCCGGTCGGACCGTATTTCAAAGGCGGCGTGCGCTCCCTGACCCTGTGTGTCAGCGACTTTGACCGCGCGGCACCGAACGGGACGGGAAATATCAAGGCCGGCCTGAATTATGCCATGAGCCTTCACGCCATTGTTACGGCGCATCAGAACGGGTATGACGAGAACCTGTACCTGGACGCCGCGACCCGTACCAAAGTGGAAGAGACCGGCGGCGCAAATTTCCTTTTTGTCACGAAAGACAATAAGGTCGTCACCCCGAAGTCGAACAGCATTCTGCCTTCCATCACGCGGCGTTCGCTGCTCACCATTGCGAAGGATTACCTTGGCCTCGAAGTGCAGGAGCGGGAAGTGTATTTCAGCGAGGTGAAAGACTTTGCGGAATGCGGCCTCTGCGGAACGGCGGCCGTCATCTCGCCCGTGGGGCGCATCATCGACCACGGCAAGGAGATTCGCTTCCCCAACAGCGGCAGCGGCATGGGCCCCGTGACAAAAAAGCTGTACGACACCCTGACGGGAATCCAGATGGGCCGCATCAAGGGGCCGGAAGGCTGGATCAGGGTCATCGCCGGCTGAGGCTTCGGCGGGGAGCCGCCGGGATTTTCTGCCGTAAAGACGTCATGACGCGGCGGGCTGCCTTCCGTTGGGCGGTCCGCCGTTTTTCCGTGTTCCTTCCCGGATTCGCTTTTCCGGCGGCGGAAATTATGCTATGATATCTGCGGGAGGGAGAACGGCATGGACAGGACGATTCTGCACTGCGACTGCAACTCTTTTTTTGCGTCCGTGGAGTGCGTGCGAAATCCGGCGCTGCGCAGCGTGCCCATGGCCGTCTGCGGCGACCCGGAAAGCAGGCACGGCATCATCCTTGCAAAGAACGAGTTGGCGAAAAAATTCGGCGTGCGGACGGCGGAGACCATCTGGCAGGCCAGGCGCAAATGCCCCGGGCTGGTGCTTGCCCCCACCCATTTTGAGGATTACCGGGACTGTTCCCGGCGGATCAATGAAATCTACCGCCGGTACACCGACCTTGTGGAACCGTTCAGCATCGACGAGAGCTGGCTTGACGTGACCGGCAGCAGGGAACTGTTCGGGGACGGTGAAAAGATCGCGAACGAGCTGCGGGGGATTGTCCGGAGAGAGACCGGGGTGACCATTTCCGTCGGAGTGTCTTTCAGCAAAATTTACGCAAAGCTGGGCAGCGATTATAAGAAGCCGAACGCGACTACGCCCATCAGCAGGGAGAACTACCGGGATATCGTTTTTCCGCTTCCCGTCGGTTCGCTGATGTTCTGCGGCCGAAAGATGGAACAGACGCTGAACGGCATCGGGATCCACACAATCGGCGAGCTGGCCGGGACCAGCAGGGAGTTCCTGTACGCGCGGCTGGGCAAGGCGGGCGCGCAGCTGCACGACTACGCCAACGGCCTGGATTCGGACCCTGTGCACGATTTCCGCGATATCCGCGAGGTGAAAAGCATCGGCAACAGCGTCACGTTCCGCAGGGACCTCCGCGGCGCCGAAGACATCGCGCGGGGAGTGGCGGCCATCGCGGACAGCGTCGCTTCGCGCCTGCGCAGGCACGGCCTGAAATGCTGGGTGGTGCAGATCGGCATCAAAAACCCGAACCTTCAGACAATCACCCGGCAGAAAACCCTGCGCGTCCCGACGCATCTGGCGAAAGAGCTGAGCGCCGCGGCCATGGAGCTGGTCCGCCAGAGTTGGAATTTCAACGCGCCGATCCGCATGCTGTCCATTTCCGGCACGGCGCTGGTCCCGAATGGGGCGCCGGAAGAGCAGCTTTGCTTTTTTGAGCCTCAGGACAGGACGCAGGGGCGCGACCGGCAGGAGAAGCTGGAAACCGCTCTCGACACCATCCGAGAAAAATTCGGCAGCGGGTCCGTCGTTTCCGCCGCCCTTCTGGACGACGATCTCGGCCTCGACGGCCTGCACCGCAAATAGCCGCCGTCCTGCCGGAAGCGCCCGGCCCGGAACCGTCATTTGAAAAGGAGAATTGGAGTATGGTAAGGCATATCGTCCTGTGGTCGCTCAACCCGGAGGAAAAGAAAAATGCGGAAAAGATCGCCGCCGATCTCGGCGCGCGCTTCCGCGCCCTTGTCGGCGTGGTCGACGGGCTGCAGTCCGTCGAATTCGGCAGGAACTACAACGGCGGCAGGCTGGATCTGGTGCTGAACTGCGTCTTCGTTTCCCGCGAAGCCGAGCAGGGCTACCAGAGCCACCCCGCCCATGTGGCGGTCAAAAGCATTGTGCACACTCTGGTGTGCGCGCGCGAATGCGTCGATTACGAATTTTGAACGGCGCATCTCTTTCTGAGCAGTCTGCGGCAAAAAGCACGGCGCGGGATAATTCCCGCGCCGTGCTTTTTTGACGGAATGCTTATTTTGTTTTTTCCGGCGGCTTCACGCCCAGCTTGAAGCAGGTGTATGCCTCAATGACCTCCGCGCAGCGGCCGCGCCCGACGCGGTGGCTGTTGATGATAAGGTCGTAGTGAATCGGGCTTCTCCAATCCTGCCCGCCCGTATAGAAGTTATAATAGTCGGAGCGGTATTTGTCCGTTTTGACAATCAGCCTCGCAGCCTGTTTTTCCGTTACCACCATCTTGTCGCGGATGGAAGCGACGCAGGCCTCGCGGGGGGCCTCGACGTAGATGCTGACCACGTTGGGGTAGTCGCGCAGGATAAAATCCGCGCATTTGCCGATGATGACGCACGACTGCGTTTTGGCCAGCGAGCGGATGATTTCGGCCTGTATATTGAACAGGTTGATGTCGGAGACGAAATCGCTGTCGGAAGGCTTCAGAACATTGGTGTACGGAACCTGTGTCAGGCGCTTGATAATCAGGCTGCCCTTCAGTTTTTCGTCGACTTCGGCGAAGAGGGTCTCGTTGATGCCGCTGTATTCCGAGGCCATTTCCAGAATCTGCTGCTCAAAGCAGGGAATGCCGAACTCCTTTGCCACCTGCGTGCCAATGGTCTTGCCGCCGCTCCCAAATCCGCGGGCTATGGTGATCACAAAAGGCTCCATCGATCTGTCAGCTCCTTTTTCCATAAGTAAGCGAAAGACAGCGGAACCGGCCCGGTTTCCCCGCCGCGCGGGCAAGCCGCTTTCCGCATGATTCAGTTTAGCATAGAAAACGGGGGCTGGCAAGACGGCAGGGCAAATGCGAACGCCGCAGAATGCCCCAAAAGCGCCTCCGGCGTTTATAAAAATGAAATATTTCCATGCTGCCGCAGGCCGTTCCGGATGATAGAAAAGAAAAAAGGAACGTTTTCCTAAATTAATTATGCGCAGGCGGCAGTTTCCTTACCAGGAAATTTTTCTGCTTTTTCATCCTGTTAGGGCCGCCGACGGCTTTATTCACGCCGCTTTTTACCGGACTTTCGTCCGGCCGGAGGCATTTTTCCCCGGCGCCCATGCGCTGCGCCGCTTATGAAATTCTTTATGCGTTTTCCGTGAACGCGAACAGCTCTTTGTTGAACTGCTCCAGCTGGTCGTAAAAGAGAAAATGGCCGCACTGCTTGAACGGGACGAGCTTCGAGCCGCGGATTCCACGGTTCTGCTCCACCGCGAGGGGGAACAGGCAGACCTGATCGTCCAGCCCGTGCAGGATCAGCGTGGGCGCATTGATTTTGGCCATGTCGTCGAACAGAACCTCGTCGAGCCACGTATTGGCGACGGCGGCCGTGGACCAGCTTGCCGCCTGAAGCCCCAGCTGGAAGATCCAGTCAGAGAACGGGGCGCTGACGGGGTGGTAGAAAATCATTGTGCCGAAATTTCGCAGCATTTGCGGCCGGTCCGTGTAGGTGCCCTGGATGATGTCCTGCACCGCCTGCTCCTGGATGCCGTAAGGGAAACCGGGGCGGCGAATCAGGCTTGGGGCGGCGGCCGCCAGAAGGGCGAGCTTCGACACCCCGTACCCGCCGTGCCTCGCCATGTACCGGATCGCGATGGCCCCGCCGGTGGAATGACCGGCAAGCGTGAAATTGCTGAGCTGCAGGGCGTCCACGACCGCCCGGACGTCGTCGGCCAGCCGGTCGTAGCCATACCCCCAGAACGGCTTGTCGGACTGCCCGAACCCCCTGCAGTCCATGGCGACGCAGCGGTACCCCAGTTTTGGGAACTGGTTCAGCTGGTACTCGAACAGATTGTGGTTCCCCGGCCAGCCATGGATCCAGAAAATCGTTTTGTCACCGGCCGGGTTCAGGTCTTCGACAAAGACGCGCACATTTGGCTCCACCGAAATATAATATCCCATAAGATCTCCTCCGTAAAAATTATCATATGGAAGAATATGCGGCGGCGGCGGAAAAGGTACGGCCGTTTTGCCTGCATGCCTCTGCGCGCTTGACAGCGGAACGGAAAAGAGATATAATCAGTTGAACAATTAATCAACTGAACAACTGATTAGCGCCTGGAGGTGCATGTTATGGGAGAATATCTAGCGCCGGAAGATCGCTGCGACTGCAACACGATCCATGAGGACGTGGTTGCCCGCGTCCGGCGGAGTATGCCGGTGGAAGAGGAACTTTTCGACCTGGCGGACCTGTTCAAAATTTTCGGGGATTCCACGCGGGTCAAAGTGCTTTACGCCCTGTCTTCGGCCGAGATGTGCGTCTGCGACATCGCGGCGCTTCTTGGGATGACGAAATCCGCCATTTCGCATCAGCTGCGGATTCTCAAGCAGGCGAGGCTCGTCAAAAACCGGCGGGCCGGCAAGGTCGTCTACTATATGCTCGACGACGACCACGTGACCCACATCTTCTGCGAGGGCCTGTCGCACGTGCGGGAAAGGTAGCCGTCTTCGCCGCCGGCCGGAGGAAGCGCGTGCGGCGTATCTGAATTTTATGTGGAAAGCGTGATGAGATGGACACGGCAATCAAGAAAGAATTTGTTTTGCAGGGACTGTGCTGCGCCAACTGCGCCTCCGAAATCGAACGGGAGGTCGGGGGGCTGAACGGAGTAAATGCCGCATCGGTGGATTTCGGGAGCGGGACCCTGTCCGTTGAAATCGCACGGGAAGAATTGACGAACGACATCCTGAAACAGACGGATTCCATCATCAGAAGCCATGACCCGGACGTCGTCGTGCAGGAAAGGCCCCCGAAGACGGCGGGGGAGAGGAAGATCTTTCTGTACGGCCTGTGCTGCGCGGACTGTGCGCAGAAAATGGAAGACGGGGTGCGCGGCATCGACGGGGTGCGCGGCGCCTCGCTTGATTTTGAGACGGGCTGCCTGACCGTCAGGGCGGACGACCGGGAGGCTTTCCCGAGGATCCTGCGGCAGGTTTCGGAGGTCGCGAAGAGTGTGGAGCCGGAAGCGGAGATTTCTTACAGCGGCCCCAGGTCGCAGGCGGGCCGGCCGGATCGGAAAAGGGAAAACGTCCGCCGCGTTCTGCTGGCGGCCGGGGCGGTTCTGTTCGCGGCGGCATTTCCGTTCCGCGGGTGGCGCCCCGTTTCCATGGCGCTTTTTCTTCTCAGCTATTTTCTTGTGGGCGGCGACGTGCTTTACCGCGCGGTCCGCAACCTGTTCCGGGGGCGGGTCTTTGACGAGAATTTTCTCATGAGCGTGGCGACCGTCGGGGCGTTTGCCATCGGGGAATTCGGCGAGGGCGTGGCCGTCATGCTGTTCTACCAGATCGGCGAACTGTTCCAGCGCATGGCGGTCGGCCGGTCGCGGCGCTCCATCTCCGCCCTGATGGATATCCGCCCCGATTATGCGAATCTGCTCGAAGGCGGCCAGGTGCGCCGCGTCGCGCCGGAAGAGGTGGGCGTGGGCGAACGGATCCTGATTCAGCCGGGTGAGAAGATTCCGCTGGACGGCACCGTGGCGGAGGGGAATTCGTCGGTCGACGTGTCCGCTCTTACCGGGGAGTCCCTGCCCAAGGACGTCGGCCCAGGCGATGCCGTGCTTTCCGGCTCCATCAACCTGACCGGAGCTCTGACGGCCGAGGTCGCGAAGGAATACTCCGAATCCACGGTCGCAAAGATCCTTGATCTGGTACAGAACGCGAGCAGCCAGAAAAGCGTGACGGAAAATTTCATCACGCGGTTCGCCCGGTGGTATACCCCCGCCGTGGTTTCTGCGGCGGCCGCTCTGGCGCTGATTCCGCCGCTGGTGGTTCCCGGCGCCTCTTTTTCCATGTGGCTCGGGCGCGCGCTGGTGTTCCTGGTGGTTTCGTGCCCGTGCGCGCTTGTGCTCTCCGTTCCGCTGAGCTTCTTTGCGGGGATCGGCGGCGCTTCCAAAAACGGTATCCTGTTCAAGGGCAGCAACTGCCTGGAAGCGCTGCAGAACGTCGATACGGTGGTGTTCGACAAAACCGGCACGCTGACCAAAGGCGTTTTTCAGGTCTCGAAGATTGAGAGCGCGGGAGCGATGACCCGGGAAGAACTGCTGGATCTCGCCGCCCACGCAGAGGGCAGCTCCAACCACCCCATCGCGCTTTCCATCCGTCAGGCCTATGGAAAAGAACTTGACCGGTCGAGAATTTCGGAAGTCTCCGAGACCGCCGGCCAGGGGATCGGCGTCAGAATCGACGGCAGGCCGGTGCTCGCCGGCAACGTGAAACTGATGAAAGAGCACGGTATCCCATGTCCGGAGGTTTCGGACCCGGGGACCGTCGTCTATCTTGCGGCGGACGGCGCCTGCGCCGGATATCTCGTGATTTCCGACCAAACCAGAGAAGACAGCCGCGGCGCGGCCCTGCAGCTCCGCAAAGCCGGAATCGGGCGTCTGGTCATGCTGACGGGCGACAGCAAGGCGGTCGGCGAGCAGGTGTCGCGGGAAATCGGCCTTGACGCGGCCTATACCGATCTGCTGCCCCAGCAGAAGGTGGAGGCTCTTGAGGGCTTCAAAAGGGAGAAGCGCGGCACCGGGAAGAAGATCGCTTTTGTCGGGGACGGCATCAACGACGCTCCCGTCCTTGCTGCTGCGGACGTCGGCATCGCCATGGGCGGCGCCGGCTCCGACGCGGCCATCGAGGCGGCCGATATCGTGCTGATGACCGACGAGCCGTCGAAGCTTCCCGCGGCGATTCGCATTGCGCGCAGGACCCGCCGCATCGTCTGGCAGAACATCGTTTTTGCGTTGGGTGTCAAAGCCGTTATTCTGGTGCTGGGGGCGCTCGGCATTGCAACCATGTGGGCCGCCGTGTTCGGCGACGTGGGCGTGGCCCTGCTGGCGGTGCTCAATGCAATGAGGGCTTTGCGCGTCCCCGCCGGATCCTGACGGGCCGGGGGATTCCTGCGGCGAAACATAAAACGAAAAGATCCGCCGGACCGCTTTCAAGCGGCCCGGCGGAATCTTTTATGCTGTCAGGTTCAGGAACGGCAGCAGAGCAGCCGGCTGATGAGTTCTTTGAGCGTGCACAGGTCCTGAGTGTTCAGATTATCAAGCTGGTCGATGATATCCTGCAGGGCACATGCGCTGGAAGAATTGGAATTGTTGGAACAGCACGACATTTTTCATACCCTCCTTCCGTTGTACTGTATCATATGCGGCCGGGCGACGGCTTGTCAATATGGCCGCAGCGAATTCCGCCTGAGGGGGATCCGGGCCCGGAAGCGTTTTGCACGGCGCCTACCCGAATGGAATGAATTGTTCTTCCCAAGGCATATAATGTAAAAAAGCGGCGGCGCGCTGCCGCGCCGCAGGGAGGAATGTATTTTGGTCATCTATACGGTGCGGCCGGGCGACAGTATTTACAGCATTTCTGAGCGCTACGGCGTGTCCCCGAGTGATGTGATCAGCGACAACATGCTGGTGAATCCCGAACGCCTTGTCGTCGGCCAGACGCTCGTTCTGCCCGCTCAAAGCGTGTCTCATACCGTGGCGCCGGGCGAAGTCCTGTCGCGCATCGTCCAGCAGTATGGGACGACGCAGCAGGCGATTCTGGGGGCGAACCCGCAGGTCACCGACCCGGACCGAATCCAGGCCGGCCAGGTGCTGACGATTCCGGTGGCGCTCGGCAGGCTTGGCACGGCGGAAGTCAACGGATACGCGTTCGCCACCATCCGCAGCCAGACGCTCGACTGGACTCTTCCGTACCTTACTTACCTCACGCTGTTCAGCTATGAGGCGCGCTCAGACGGCAGCCTTACTTCTCTGGACGATTCCCGCGCGGTACAGGCCGCGCGGGCGCAGCGAGTCGCGCCCATGATGGCCGTCACCAATATCCGACCGGGCGGGGGCTTCAGCGGCGAAATCGCGCACGCCGTCCTGACGGACGAGACCGTACAGAACACGCTGTTGGAGAATATCGTCGGCGCGCTGGGCGGCGGGGAAAAATATTACGGTCTGAACATCGACTTCGAGTACATCTATCCGCAGGACCGCGAAAGCTACAACGCGTTTCTGAGAAAGACGGTTGACAGGCTCCACCCGCTGGGTTACTGGGTCATCACGTCCCTCGCGCCGAAAACCTCCGCCGGACAGCCCGGCCTGCTTTACCAGGCGCACGATTACCCGGTCCACGGCGAACTGGCCGACCGCGTGATTCTGATGACGTACGAGTGGGGCTACACCTACGGGCCGGCGCGTCCCGTCGCCCCCCTGAACCTTGTCGAGCAGGTGCTGGACTATGCGGTCACCGCGATTCCGCCCGAAAAGATTCTGATGGGCATCCCCAATTACGGCTACGACTGGACGCTGCCGTTTGTGCGCGGGACCACGGCTCGCTCGCTCACCAACACGGGGGCTGTGGATCTTGCGGCAAGGGTCGGCGCGCAGATCCTGTTCGACGAGGAAGCGCAGTCCCCGCACTTCAATTATTATGCCTCGAACGGCAAAAGGCACGAGGTGTGGTTTGAGGACGCGCGCAGCATCCGGGCTAAGCTGGAGCTTGCGCACCGGTTCGGCCTTGCCGGCGTCAGCTACTGGACGGTCAACACCTTCTTCCCGCAGAACTGGCTGGTGGTGGACGGAACGTTCGAGGTCGAGAAGCGCCTGTGAAAAGCGCCGGACGGGCCCGGGGAAGAAGCGGCGCCCGGTCTGCACGGCGGGCTTTGACAGAAGCCCGCCGCGAGCCTATAATAGAGGCGCGGGCGGAACAGAGTCGCAAAACGCCGGCCTTCGCCCGGGCCTTACGGAGGAGCGCCATGAAAAAAGTCTATGAAATCAAAAATCCGAAAGAAAACATCTCGGCGGTGACGTCGATCTGCGAGCGGTTCCCGCAGAAAATCACCCTCACGAACGGAAAGGATTACGCCGTCAATGCGAAGTCCATTATCGGATCCGCCTATGCGGCGGCGGAATGGGAATGCGTCCGCCTGGAAACGGAAGAAGAAATTCCCGAGCTGGAATCGCAGCTGAAACAAAAGGGCGCGATCTGAGTCCCTCCCGGGACGCAGAACGGCGCCCAAAATCGCTTATGCCGGCTTCGTTTTGCACGATGCCGGCGTTTTGTCTGCCTTTCGGTTACAGCTGGCGGGCGCTTTTGGCCGCCATGGCGGCCCGTTTCCCCACGAGGACCAGAACGAGGACGAAGACGGCGACCAGGGCGGTGAACCCGCCCGGCGCGACGTTCAGGTAAAACGAGAGGAAAAGCCCCAGCATAATGTCGATTACGCTGAAGAGGACGGAAAAAATCAGCGTCCTGCGGAATCCCCTGCCAAGCTGAAGGGCCGTGGCGACGGGAAGCGCAATCATGGAGCTGAGGACCAGAACCCCCACAATCCGGATGGACGCGGCGATTGCGGAAGCGACCAGCACGGAGAAAACGTAGTTAATCAGCTTGACCTTCACGCCCGCGACCTTTGCGGCCTCTTCGTCGTAGGCGATATACAGCATCTGGTGGTACAGAAAAATCAGCGTCAGAACAGAAATCGCGCTCAGCACCGCCACCATAATCATGTCCAGCTTTGTGACGGTGAGGATGCTGCCGAACAGAAACGAGTCCGCGTTTGCGTGCAGCCTGCCGGAGCTGATGAGCGTAATGGCGGTGCCCACGCTGAAGGCGAGGACGATGGCCAGAATCAGGTCCGTGTACTTTTTGAAATAAGTGCGCAGAAATTCAATCAGCGCGCCGCAGAGCGAGGTGAACACGAACGCGCCCAGAACGGGGCTCTGATTCACCAGAAGGCCCAGCGTGACGCCCGCCAGCGAGGCGTGCGACAGCGTGTCGCCGATCATCGAATAGCGCCGCAGCACCAGAAAAATGCCGATGCAGGGGCATAGAATGGAAATGCAGACGGAGACGAACAGCGCGTTCTGCATAAAACCGTAGCTGAAAATTGTCATCATCCTCGACCCGCTTTCAGGTATTCTTCGGCGTACTGCCTGGGCGAGCAGAGATGGCCCTTCCCGCCGGTCAGGTGGTAAATCTGGGTGGAGTTCGCAACGGCGGCCTCGAGGTTATGCTCCACGGAAACGACGGTGATTCTGCGGCCGCGGTTGATTTCTTTCAGCAGGGCGTAAATCTCCCGCTGGCTGCGCAGGTCCACGCCGGTGGAGGGCTCGTCTAGAATCAGCAGATCCGGGTCCCCGGTCAGCGCCCTGGCGATCAGGATTTTCTGCGTCTGCCCGCCGGAAAGCGTGCCCATCAGCGCGCCCCGGTAAGCCGACATCCCCACGCGGTCGAGCATCTTCGCGGGAAGGTCCCGGTCCTTCAGCTTCAGGATCTTCCGGTATGAATTCAGCATCTCGTAAACGGTGATGGGAAAATCGGAATTCGAGAAGTCGTTTTTCTGGGGCACGTACCCGACCCGCTTCGCGTGCGAGACGATCGTTCCCGCGGTCGGCTTCAGAAACTTTAAAAACAGCCGCATCAGGGTGCTTTTGCCGCAGCCGTTTTCCCCGACGATGGAAATATATTCTCCCAGGCGAATATTCAGGTCAATTCCGTTCAGCACGTAGGGAGGGGCACCGGTATAAGAAAAATACAGATTGTCGGCCTGAAGCATAGCGCAGAAATCTCCTTTGCGGTACTTGCGTTTTTTTGGGCCCCGGGTCCAGCCGGACGGAAGGGCCCGCCACAAAATCTATTATAAATACAAATGGCTTGCATTTGCAAGTCTATTCTTCCGAAGATTTCAAAAGTGCGGGGAATAAGCGCGCCGGGCGGCGTGCCGGATTCAGATCAGCCCGAGGTGCCGCAGGCCGTTGTAGATGCCGTCGTCGAACAGATTCGTCGTAACATAGTCGGCGGCCTGTTTTACCTCCGCCACGGCGTTTCCCATCGCCACGGAGCATCCCACCGCGCCCATCATGCCGATATCGTTGAAGCCGTCGCCGAACGCGACGGTATCTTCCTTTGCAATCCCCGCGTAGCGGAGAAATTCCGCGATGCCCTGCGCCTTGTTCCACCCGCGGAAGCTCAGATCGCTGGTCAGCGCGCCTGGGTGGCGGTTCAGAATCATGTCGTCGGTGAAGGCGCCGGCCTGCCGTTCGTAGTCCGCGTCGCTCTCAAATACAAAATCCATCATGTTCGCCCTGACGTCTTCCGGCTTCCACTCGGTAATCAGAAAATCCGGGATTCCATAGGAATGGTTCATGTAGCCGATCAGCGACCCGGGGATGCGGCGGGCCCAGCCGCGGTGCTGGCCGACGAACACATATTCGCAGCCGAAAGCGTCGAAGCGGGCCATCAGCTCGCGGACGCGCGCCCCGGAAAACGGGCGGTCCATCACCGTTCTCCCTTCGTAGACGATGTGCGTGCCGTTCATCGCGACAAAGCTGTCGAAAAGGCCGGGGAAAAACCTGCGGATGAATTCCTCCTGCCTGCCGGAGCTGATTGCGATGCGGTGGCCGTTCTCTTTCAGCAGGCGAAGCGCCTCGGGGGTGCTGGGCGGCATCTGAAAATCAAGGCCGTTTCGGGGCGCGAGCAGCGTCCCGTCGATATCGAAGAATACGGTTTTAGAATTCATTTTTTTCTCCAAAATTTCAGATTTCCGCCGTCTGCGTTTCCCGCGCGGCGAATGCTGCGGCGTGGTGCGGGGCCTTTCTCCGCTCTTGATTATACCGTATTTCCGTCTGCGGTTCAACGGCGGATTCTCTGTGCCGGCGCAGCCTTGACCGCCCGGCCGCGGAAGCCTATAATGGAAAAAACGGCGCCCCGTGCGCCGCCGGCGCTTTTTCTGCCGCCGGTTTTCTCAAAGGAGCTTCTCACATGAAAAGACCGGTCGTCGGAATCCTTGCGGGAATCAAAAGCCAGGATCCCGATTTGAACAGAATCAACAAGGCCGTTTCCGTCAGCTACGCGTACATCCTGTCAGTGCTCAACTCCGGAGGGCTGCCGGTCGTCCTCCCTCCCGCCGAAAGCGACGAAGTCCTTGCCGAGGCGGTGAAGGGCGTGGACGGCCTGCTCGTAACGGGAGGGAATGACCTGCAGACGCAGCTTTACGGCGAGGAGCCGTCGTGGGGGCAGGGGGCCTTCAGCCCGGAGCGCGATCATCTGGATCTCGTTTCCATTCGGGCGGCCGTCGGGCAGAAGAAGCCGATTCTCGGCATCTGCCGGGGGATTCAGGCCATCAATGTCTTTTTCGGCGGGACGCTGTATCAGGACCTGCGGAAAGAAACCGCCTTCACCGTGAAGCATTTTCAGGACGCGGAGTCGTCCCGCGCGAGCCATACGGTCGCCGTCAGCGACGGCAGCGTGCTGTTCCCCGTTCTGGGGAAAGAGATTCTGACAAACAGCTTCCACCATCAGGCCGTGAAAAAGGTTGCGGACGGCTTTCTAATTGGGGCGCGTTCGAAGGACGGCGTGGTCGAGGCCATTGAAAGCACGGCGGGATCGTGGATCCTGGGCGTGCAGTGGCACCCCGAGCTGATGGCCGCGGCCGGCGACGAGACCATGCAGAAAATTTTCGGCCTGTTTCTCGAAGCCTGCGGCCGCCGGGCGCAGGAGCGGTGACGCCGGGCGCGGAAGCGCAGAGGCCCGGAATTTCCGGAAGGAGGAAAATCCGTGAAATATTTTGATCTTCACTGCGACACCATTTCGGAGTGCCGCAAAAAGAATCTGAGCCTGAGAGCGGCGCCCGGCCTGAGCGTAAGCCTCGAAAAGGGGAGCCGTTACGGGACCTGGGGGCAGGTGTTTGCCATCTGGCTCGAAGACGAGCTGCGGGGAGAAAACGCCTACCGCTATTTCAGCGATCTGGCGGCGTTTTTTGCCCGGGAAATGGAGCGGAATTCCGACCTGGCGTCTTTCTGCCGCTCGTCCGGAGACATCCGGAAGGCGGAAGAGGCCCCAAAAGAGATCGCCCTCCTTTCCATCGAGGGGTCGGCCGCGCTTGGGGGACGCATGGAGCATCTCTACGACGCGCAGCAGGCGGGCGTCCGGCTCATCACCCTGACGTGGAACGCACGGTGCGAAGCCGGCGACGGCTGCATGGTCCCGGACGCGGGCGGGCTGACCCCATTCGGGTTCGACCTCGTCCGCGAGATGAACCGCCTCAATGTCGTTGTCGACGTGTCCCATCTTTCCGAAAAAGGCTTCTGGGACGTCGCGCGGACGTCCCAGAAGCCGTTCGTCGCGTCCCATTCCGATTCGAAGGCCCTCTGCGGCGTCAAGCGCAACCTGACGGACGACCAGTTCCGCGAGCTTGTGCAGGGCGGCGGCCTTGCGGGCATCAACTTCTACAAAAATTTTCTTGCCGACGATAACGCCGTACCGGACGACATCCTCCGCCATATCGATCATTTTCTCCGTCTCGGCGGCGAGAACACCATAGCCGTCGGTTCCGATTTCGACGGCTGCGAGCTCGTGCAGGGCATCCATGGCCTGGAAGACATGGCCGACCTGTACGGCCGTGTCGCCGGGGAGTTCGGGGCGGACATCGCCGACCGCATTTTCTATTCCAACGTACGCCGCTTTTTTGCGGAAAATTTGGATCAATAAAAAACTGGGGAACGCGGTTCTGTTCCCCGGAACCGGCAAAACGGCACGAAAGGGCCGCTGCGGAAATTTTCCGCAGCGGCCCTTGTCGTATCAGGCTTTTAAAAATCAGCCTTCTGTCGTGTACATGAAATAGTCGAACCCGAAGGGAGACATATAGTAGTTCTGCATCTTCGGATTACGCAGGTAGACGCGGGTTGCGTAGTAGAGCGGAACGACAGGCATATCCTTCATCAGCATGGCTTCCGCATCGTGGAAGGCGGGCATACGGATGGTGTTGTCGTCGGTCGTCATGGCCTTTTGGATCAGGGCGTCGTAGTCTTTGTTGGAGTATTTCGGGTCGTTGTTGCCGCCGCCCGTGACGAACAGGTTCAGGAAGGTCATCGGGTCGTTGTAGTCGGCATTCCAGCCGCCGCGCGCAACCTGGAAGTCGCCCTTGTTGCGGTTTGCAATGAAGGTCGCCCATTCCGGAGTTGCGATGGTGCAGTTGATGCCCAGCTCGGTCTTCCACATGTTCTGCAGAGCCTCGGCTACAGCCTGGTTTGCAGAGCCCGGGTTCGTGGAATATTCGAACGTCGGGAAGCCCTTGCCATTCGGGTAGCCGGCTTCAGAGAGAAGCTGCTTGGCCTGAGCGACGTTCTTTTCGTAATCCTCAGCCTTGGGCGAGAAGTAGTCGCCGCCGACGGAGCGGAAGGTCTTCGAGGTGTCCGCATCCTTGATGGTCGGGGGAACAAAGCCGCCCGCCACGGTCTGGTCCGCTTTTGTGACCTTGGTGACAATATAGTTGCGGTCCACGGCGAGCGAAAGGGCCTGACGGACCTTTGCGTTGTCGAACGGTTTCTTGTTCACGTTGAACTCAAAATAGGTGATGCCGGATTCGGGATCGTTGTGGAAATCCGCCTTGTCTTTCCAGGCCGGGATCTCGGCGACGGAAAGCGGATAGGCAAAGTCGATCTCGCCGTTCTGGTATGCCGCGAGAATCGCCGTGTCGTCTTCCAGAAGGACGAATTTGATGGAATCCCAGGTGACCTTATCCTTGTCGTAGTAATACGGGTTCTTCGTCACGACCAGGCTGTCTTTGTGGCTCCAGCTCTGCAGCTTGTAGGGGCCGTTGGAGATATAGGTCTTCGGATCCTGCGTCCATTTGTCGTTGCCTTCGACAACGTCCTTGCGCAGCGGGCCGTAGGCGGTGAAAGAAAGCAGCTCGTTGAAATAGGGGCACGGAGCAGTCAGCTTGACTTCCAGCGTCTTGTCGTCAACCGCCTTCACGCCGAGGGAGGTGACGTCCTTGTTCTTGCCGGTGTAAATGTCGGTCGCGTTGACAACCGGGTCGAAGATATAGTTGTACGGAGAGGCCGTCTTCGGGTCGACCGTGCGCTGCCACGCGTAGACGTAATCCTGCGCGGTGACGGCTTTGCCGTCGGACCATTTGATGTCGTCGCGGAGCTTGATAGTGTAGGTCTTGCCGTCCGCGCTTTTGTCAATGCTCTTTGCTTCGGCGTTGACATAACCGTCCGGGGTGTATTTCGTCAGACCCTCGAACATATGCTGAATTTCCGTGGTGACGTCCACTGCCTGGTTCAGGCTGGGGTCAATGCTTTCCGGTTCCGGACCGACGCATACGTTCAGCGTCTTGCCGGCGGTCGTGCCGCTCGTAGCGGCAGAGGCGGTGCCGGCTTCAGACGAGGACAGAGACGTCCCCTTGCTGCAGCCGGTAAAAGCGGTCGCCATCAGGGCGAGGGCCAGCGCCAGCGATACTAGCTTTTTCATAAGATTCCCTCCAATTTCAAATTTGGAATATTATTTCAACTTGCAGGGCAAGCCAAAATCCGATTTTAAAATTCGCCGATCCGGTGGCAGGCTGCGAAATGTCCCGTATCATATTCCTTGAATTCCGGGATCTCCTGGGCACAGCGCTCCGTCGCGTAGGGACAGCGGGTGCGGAAGCGGCAGCCGGAAGGCGGGTTCAGCGGGCTGGGTACGTCGCCTTCCAGAACGATGCGGTTCCGTTTCCGGCTTTGCTCCGGGTCCGGAATCGGGATAGCGGACAGAAGGCTCTGCGTGTAAGGGTGGAGCGGGTGCGCATATAAAGCGTCGCTCGACGCCATCTCTACCATTTTTCCCAGATACATGACGCCGATGCGGTTGCTGATATGTTTTACGATGGCGAGGTCGTGCGCGATGAAAAGATAAGTAAGGCCCATCTTTTCCTGCAGGTCCTCGAACATGTTGACGACCTGCGCCTGAATGGAGACGTCCAGCGCCGAAATCGGCTCGTCGCAGACAATGAATTCGGGGTTTACCGCGAGTGCGCGCGCGATTCCGATTCTCTGGCGCTGCCCGCCGGAAAATTCGTGCGGGTAGCGGTTGGCGTGCTCCGAGTTCAGGCCGACCTGCTCAAGCAGGGTAAGGATCCTGTCGTTGCGCTCTTTGGCGTTGGACGCAAGGTGGTGGATGTCGATCGGTTCCCCGACGATATCGCCGACGGTCATGCGGGGGTCGAGCGAAGCGTACGGGTCCTGAAAGACAATCTGCATCTTTTTGCGGTAAGGCGTGAAATCCACATTGGTCACGTCGGTGCCGTCGTAGATAATCTTCCCCCCGGTGGGTTCGTAAAGGCGCAGGATGGTCCTCCCCGTGGTCGTCTTCCCGCAGCCGCTTTCCCCTACGAGGCCGAAGGTCTCGCCCTTGTCGATATAAAACGAAATATCGTCCACAGCCTGAACGTACTGTTTTTGAAAAAGCTTTCCCTTGACCGGGAAAAATTGCTGGAGGTGCTGAACTTCCAGAAGCTTTTTGCTCATGCTTTTTCCCCTCCCTGCGCTTTTTCAAACTCCTCTTTCTGCAGCAGCCAGCAGGCGCTCTTGTGTCCCGGGCTGATCTCCGTAAAATCGGGCATCTTCTTCAGGCAGATCTTCATGCACTGGTCGCAGCGCGGGGCGAACGGGCATCCGGCGGGCGGATTGAGCAGGTCCACCGGGGTCCCCTCGATGGGCACCAGACGTTCGTGGGCCTTTTCGCTGATTTTCGGAATGGAGCGGAGCAGGCCGCGGGTGTAGCAGTGCTTCGGGTTGTAGAAGATATCGTCGGTGCTTCCTATCTCCACAATCTTGCCGGCGTACATGACGACGATGCGGTCGCACACGTCGGAGACGACGCCCAAGTCGTGGGTGATGAGGATAATCGACATATTGATTTTTTTCTTGAGGTCGACCATCAGCTCCATAATCTGCGCCTGAATGGTCACGTCCAGCGCGGTGGTCGGCTCATCCGCAATCAGCAGCTTCGGCTGGCAGGCGAGGCCCATCGCAATCATGACCCTCTGGCGCATGCCGCCTGAAAATTCGTGGGGGTACTGTTTCAGGCGCCGTTCCGGCTCGTTGATGCCGACCAGCCCCAAGAGCTCAATGGCCCTTGCGCGGCGCTGCTGGCGGTTCATGTCCGTGTGCAGGCGCAGCATCTCCGTCAGCTGGTTGCCGATGGTGTAGACCGGGTTCAGCGACGTCATCGGGTCCTGGAAAATGATGCTGACCTCGCTGCCGCGCATTTTGCGGAATTCCCTTTCGGACATCTTTTCAATCTCGTGGCCGTTGAACTTGATGGAGCCGCCGACGATTTTGCCGGGGTTGGCAATCAGCCCCATCAGCGTGTAGGCCGAAACGCTCTTGCCGCTTCCGGATTCGCCGACGATTCCCAGCACCTCGCCGTAGTTCATGGAATACGAGATGCCGTTCACGGCTTTTACCTCGCCGGCAGGCGTAAAGAAAGAAACCTGCAGATTGTCAATATCGAGCAAACGATTTTCGTTCATTTTTCGCCCTCCTACTTTTTCATCTTCGGGTCGAAGGCATCACGCAGGCCATCCCCCAGCAGATTGAAAGAGAGGATGATAAGGCTGATGACGACGGCAGGCACAATCAGACGGTAGGAATAGGAATAGATTCCCTCCAGCGCGTCGGAAGCAAGGGACCCCAGGCTGGCCATAGGAACGGAAACGCCCAGGCCGAGGAAGCTCAGCGTCGCTTCTGTAAAAATGGCGGAGGGGATTTGCAGGGTCGCGGTCACAATCAGCACGCCGATGCAGTTCGGCAGCAGATGCCGAAGGATAATCTTGCGGTCCGAAGCGCCGAGCGCCTTGGCCGACATGACGAACTCCTGCTCCTTTAGGGCCATAATCTCACCGCGCACAATACGGGCCATGTTGACCCAGTAAAGAAGGCTGAAGGTGATAAAGATACTGATAAGGCCGACGCCCAGCGACTGAAGGTTTGCAAACGCAGGGTTGCTGTTGAACAGAGCGGTCAGCGGCTCTTTCAGCGAAACCTGCAGCAGAATGATAATCAGCATGTCAGGAATCGAGTAGATCATGTCGACGATTCGCATCATAATCATGTCGACCTTGCCGCCGAAGTAACCGGAAATCGCGCCGTAAATGCTGCCGATAATCAGGACCAGCGCCGTCGCGATGATGCCGACCAGAAGCGAAATCCTCGCGCCGACCATCGTGCGGGCCGCAAGGTCGCGCCCGAAGGAATCGGTCCCGAAGAAGTGAGGAAAGACAGAAGTGCCCTTGGCGATGGCCTGCATCTCGGAATCGGAATACTGCATCGGGAACAGATCCTCGCTTCCGCGGATCTGCTGGTCGTAGCTGTACGGGTAAAAATGCGGAACAATGAACGCGCAGATCATAATCAGAACGACGACAATCAGCGCCGTCATGGCGATTTTATTCTGGCGAAGACGGCGGAATGCGTCTTTCCAGTAAGTCGTGCTTTCCCGCATGACGACAAGCTCTTTCTTCTCTTCCTCGGTTGCGGGGAGAAAATCGGAGGTGTCAAGCTGCAGTGAAAGGGGATTCTTTTTCATTTTCAATTCTTTCATTCCTTCTTACCTGTCTTTCTACTTCAGCTTGATGCGCGGGTCGACGATTTTGTACAGAACGTCGACGACTACGTTCATAAACACGAGAAGGACGGCAAGAAAGATTGTCGTGCCCATCACCAGGGGATAGTCGCGGCTCATGATGCATTTGATGAATTCGCGCCCGAGCCCCGGAATATTGAAAACGGTCTCCACAACAAAGCTGCCCGTTACCGTGTAGGCCAGCATGGGGCCGACATAAGTAATGACGGGGATGATCGCGTTGCGCATGGCGTGCTTGAACAGCACGAAGAACCGGCCGACCCCCTTCGAAACCGCCGTGCGGATGTAGTCCTGGCTCAGCGCGTCAAGCATGCTCGAGCGCATCAGCCGGGTGATGTAAGCCATGGGGTAAAATGCGAGCGCCGTCACAGGCATAATGTACGAGACGGGGGTTTTCAGGCCGATGGTGGGCAGAACTTTCAGGTAAACCCCGAACACCACCATAAGGACGGAAGAAACCACGAAGCTCGGCACCGCGATGCCGACGGTGGAGATGACCATGAGAACGTGGTCGACGGCTTTGCCGTGGTTCAGCGCCGCCAGGGAACCCATCACGATGCCCAGAATGAGGGCAAACAGAATGGCAAGCCCGCCCAGCCTTGCGGAAACGGGGAAGGTGGAAAAGATAATATCGTTTGCCGAGCGGCCGAGCTGCTTGAGCGAAACGCCGAAATCCCCCTGCACAAGGTTGCCCATGTAGCTTATGTACTGCTGCCAGAGCGGCCGATCCAGACCGTATTTGGCTTTCAGCGCAGCCAGAATATTGGGGGACATGTTCTTTTCACTCAGAAAAGGACCGCCCGGGATAATATTCATCAGAAAAAAGGTAATCAGTGAGATCAGAAAAATCGTCAGCAGCGCATACCCTATGCGCTTAACCACATAACTCGTCACATTGTCCACTCCTTAAAAGATTTCGTTCGGGTCCTTCCGTCGTCTCTATGCTGCTCCCCAACTCCTTGACTCATCCCTCCTGCTGCAAAGCCTGCGGATTCCCGCGAAAAAGAACCGGATTTCGCCCGCGCCTGACCTTGCCGCGCCGTGGTCCTCCGCTTTTGCCTTGTAAAGCAAAGAAGTAACACTTATACTAAACATAGGACACACTCTTCTTTGAGCATGTCCTACACAAAATCAGGCTGATGAAGCTTTGCATCCCGGAAAAACGAAAATTCATCAACGCAATATTTATTTGTTGCTTGCAGAAGTTCTGTTTATAAAGTTTATTGAGATTTTCAACAGGGCAATATGCAAAATAATATTTACTTAAGATTATAACAACTTTTTCGCCGCCTTGCAAGGAAAATCTGAAATTTGATGCTTTAAATCGATGGAAAATCTTCCGTCTGCGGCCGTCCGGGAGAGGGATCCGCCGGAATCGGGATCAGAAAACGGAAGAAAGAAAGGGCCTCTCTTTGCGCCGGCGCCTTCCGGCCGGACGCCCGGAAAGAGAAAGGGCAGCCGCCCCGAGGTTCTTCTTTCCGTTCTTTCCCGTGCCGGGCTGCTTCTGCCGGCACAGGCGGGAATCCGCCGATTTTGCATGAGAAGATTTTATCTTTTCAATTTTACGCTTAGGCGGCTTCATTTATTATTAATTATTATAGTACTCCGCGTAGAAATTGACAATAAAATCAGGCCCGTAAAATCTATGTAAACTTTCTGTTTTTTTGTGCATTTTCCCGGGAACGGGCAAGGAGCGTGCCGGATCCTTGCCGTGCGCAAAAATTCCCACCGCCTTCTATCGGGGCGGTGGGAATTTTCTGTTTTGTCGCTGGCGTTTCGGCGGAAGGAGGACGGAGCCGTCAGTCCAGCTTGACTGCGGCGCAGGACTGCGGCGCCATGCAGATGGATTTTTCTTCGAAAATCGGCCGCTCCCCGACGGAGAACGCGATGTTCCCCTTCACGCCGACGGGCGCTTCCGCGGCCCGGCCGGAGGGGTTGAAAGCAAACAAAAAGCTTCCCCGCCGGTAGAGGAAGGGATATCTGCGCTTTTCCGCATACACAACCTCGAACGGCCCGTCGGCGTGAAGGCAGGCATTTTCGTGCCGCAGTCGGATGACGCCGCGGACCGTATTCAGCAGGGAATCCGGCCGGTCGGACTCGCTGTTTACGGCCGGGGCGCCGTCGGACGCGTCGACGGGAAGGTACAGCCGGCCGGCAGGAGCCTCCGAGAAGCCGGTGTTGCTCTGGCTGGCGTTCCACTGCATCGGCGTGCGGCTTCCGGTGCGTTCGTAGCCGCCCTCCTTGCTTGCAAGGCCGCTCTGGTACTTCATGCCGATTTCGTCGCCATAATAGAGGAAGGGTACGCCGGGCATGGTGAAAAGAAAGCTGTAGGCGAGCTTCAGCTCGCGCCCGGTAAAATCGCGGCTCATCCTCGGGGTGTCGTGGTTGCAGGTGATGAAGCTGATGTATCCCTTCCGCCTTGTTTTGTCGTACTTCGGCAGATAATCCTTCAGAAATTTTGAAATGTCGCCGTTGCCTGAAACGCTGAAATAGCTGCTCTGCTTTCCGGATTCTTCGTCGATGTCCCGGAAGAGGGAATAGTAGCCGTTGCCTTTATGGTTGAGGTAAAAATCGCAGTGGAACCCGTACCCGAGCGCAAGCTCCGGGTTGGACCACTCCGACACGAGGGCCGCTTCGGGGTATTCACGGTCCAGCATCTCGCGGACGTTCCGCCAGATTGCCCCCGTGCCGGACTTCTTCGCGTCGTCGTCCTTGACCAGCGAGTCCGCCATGTCCACGCGGAAGCCGTCGCAGCCCCTGTCGAGCCAGAAGCGCATGACGTCCTTCATGGCCTCGCGCGTCGCGGCGCAGTCCGGGTGGTCGCAGGGCAGCTGCCAGCCGGCGGTGACCTTATGGAAGCCGTAGTTCAGCGCCGGCTGCGTGCTGAAGAAATTGACCAGATAATTGCCGTTGCGCTCGGCGCGCCCGCTGATGAAATGGTATTTCGGCGGGTAGTTCCATACGGAATCGGTCCAGATGTAGCGGTTTGCGTATTCGTTCTTTTGCGGGCGGCAGCTTTCACGGAACCACGGATGCTCTTCGGACGTGTGGCCGGGCACCAGGTCGAGGAGGATGCGGATCCCCTTTCTGTGCGCCTCTTCAAACAGGCGGCACAGATCCTCGTTTGTGCCGTAGCGCGGGGCCACCTTTTTATAGTCCCTCACGTCGTAGCCCGCGTCGAAAAACGGCGAGTCGAAGCACGGATTAATCCAGACCGCGTTGCAGCCGAGCCATTTCACATAGTCCAGCTTCTCCGTGATGCCGTTGATGTCCCCGATGCCGTCCCCGTTTGTATCGTAAAAGGACTGAGGGTAGATTTCGTAAAATACAGCGTCTTTTAACCAGTCCGCCATGCTGTGCGTCTCCTTTTCAGTTGTGTTGTCTTCCCGTTCTTCCTGAACTATCATATCGTTTCACGGGATTCGCGTCAATTGTTTTCGAAAAAATATGTTCTATATTTCTGATTCAAACATTCAGCATCGGGCGTGACGTGCTATTTTAAAAATGATTTGTTTCTTCTTTCAATAGGATTTTATTGCTCAACCGCCGACGCCTCCTGCGCCGGCAGAGAAACGGCCCGCTCTGCGGATCACTGAGAAAAAATTTCGAAAACAGATCGCCCCGCCGGCACAGGAAGCCGGAATGGAAGGAGACTGGTTGGCCTGAAAGAGATCCATTTTCCGAACGATCCGGTCCTTCTGTCTTCGCTTTACGGTTCGGCGGAGTTCGAAAGCGCCTTTTTTTATTCCGGCCGGCTCGGCGCCGCTTACGGTCCAGAGGCGACGGATTTCCGCGTCTGGGCGCCGGCCGCGGAATCCGTTTCGCTGCGCCTTTACCGCGAGGGGACGGACGGCGGCCCGGTGCGGGAGCTTGCCTTGGATCGCCTGGAACGTGGCGTCTGGGGCCTGACCGTTCCCGGCGACCTGGACGGCGTGTATTACACCTACGAGATCACGAATTTCGGAGTCGCTGCGGAAACGGCGGATCCGTACGCCAAGGCCGCCGGAGTGAACGGCGGGCGCAGCATGGTGATCGACCTTTCGGCAACGGATCCGGAAGGCTGGCAGGACGACCGTTTTCAGAGGCCGGAGCATCCGACGGACGCCGCCGTGTGGGAGGTCCATGTCGGGGATTTTTCCAACGATCCCGACTGCGGGGTGCGGAAGGAATGGCGCGGGAAATACCTCGCGTTCACGGAACCGGACACGACCCTTCCGGACGGAAAAACTCCGACCTGCGTCGCCTATCTTCGCCGGCTCGGCGTCACGCACGTTCAGCTTCTGCCGGTGTTCGATTACGGCAGCGTCGACGAGGCGCGTCCGCAGGGGGCGTTTAACTGGGGGTACGATCCGGTGAACTACAATGTTCCGGAAGGCTCTTATTCCACCGACCCGTATGACGGCAGGGTCCGCATCCGCGAGTTCAAGCAGATGGTGGGCGCTCTGCACCGGGCGGGAATCGGCGTGGTGATGGACGTCGTCTGCAACCACACCTTCGAGAGCGAAGGCTCCTGGTTCCACCGCACGGTGCCGTATTATTATCACCGGGCCGCGCCGGACGGGACGTTCGCGGACGGCTCCGCCTGCGGGAACGAAATCGCCAGCGAACGCTGCATGTGCCGCAGATATCTCGTGGATTCGGTGCTGTACTGGGCGGGCGAATACCATATCGACGGGTTCCGGTTCGACCTGATGGGACTGCTGGACGTCGAAACGATGAACGAGATCCGCAGAAGGCTGGACGAACTGCCGGAAGGAAGAAAAATACTTATGTACGGGGAGCCGTGGTCCGCTTGTGCGCCCTCTCTGCCGGCCGGCTGTTTTCCCGCCGACAAGCGGCACGTCAGGCTGCTGGACCCGCGGATCGGCGCGTTCAGCGACGGCACGCGCGACTCGATCCGCGGAGACGTTTTTATCCGCCATAAACAGGGCTTCGTCCAGGGCGAAGGGAAGCTGTCGGACGCCGTCCGGGCGTCCCTGCAGGGCTGGACGCAGAATCTCTTTGAAGAGCCGTTTGCCTCCGCCCCGACGCAGGTTGTCTCCTATGTCTCCGTCCACGACAATCTGACGCTGTGGGACAAGCTCGTCGCCTCTACAAAGCGGGGAAGGGCTTACGCGGAGTATGACGGCGGCGTCGTGGCGCTCAACAAGCTCTGCGCCGTGCTCTATCTTATGGCGCAGGGCATGCCGCTCTTTCAGGCCGGGGAAGAGTTCGCCCGCACGAAGTGCGGCATGGACAACAGCTTCCGGGCGTCTCCGTCCAGAAACCGGCTGGACTGGGGCAGAACCGTGATCTTTTCGGATCTGGTCGGGTATTACCGGGGGCTGCTCCGCATCCGGCGGGCGTTTCCGGCCCTGCGGGACTTCACTGCGGCTTCCGCGGAGAAAATGAATTTTTCTGATTCCAGGCCGGGAACCGTGGCGTTTACCTTGAACGACGGGGCACAAATGCTCGCCGTGTGCGTCAATGCGCTTGCGGAGCCGGCGGACATCAGGCTGAGCGGTACGCGCCCCGCCGCCTGGGAGGTGCTCGCGGACGGCGGCAGGGCGGGGACCGAACCGCTTCGCACCATCTTTGGCGGCACGATTTCCGTCGCGCCCCACTCGGCGGCGATCCTGCGGCTGAAAAAATGCGGTTTGGCGCCGCCGCGAAAAGATGCGGCGAAAACGGGATCGATACAAAGCCCGAAATAGCATGATATATTTCGATAATTTTTCGAAAAATATAAATGCAAATATAAAAACATAGAGAATAATATACAGTAAAGTCAAATAATAAAGCAATATAATTAGAAAAATCAGATAAAAACTTATTGACATCATGGGCATTTGATGATATTATTGTAAGCAATCCAATTAGAAAATATTCGAAAATATGTTGAGGAAATTCGAATATTCAAAAGCATTTTAGGAGGTAGTGGTTCATGAAAAAAAGAGCGTGGAAACAAGTTTCAGCCGGTTTTCTGGCGGCGGTTCTTTCTGTTGCCGTGACGGCCTGCAGCAACGCCGGCGGGGCGTCCTCTGTTGCAGAAAGCTCTGCGGGTTCTCAGGCGGCGTCCGAAGCGGCTGCTTCCAGCGGGGTCGACACTTCCAAGCTGGGTGAGCAGGGAGCGAAAATCACACTTTGGGGCTCCGGCGACGACCAGGCTATGCTCAAAGAGATGGCTGCGGCTTTTGAGCAGGCACACGCTGACAAAAACTATAAAGTGACCGTCAATGTTCAGGACGAGGATAAGGCGCAGGCCGCCATCCTGAAAGACGTCGACGCGGCCGCCGACGTGTTCGATGTGCCGCACGACCAGCTCGGCGCGCTTGTCGAGGCGGGCGCGTGCTACCCGAACACGGTTTTCGCGGACGAAGTCACGGCCAGCGACGACCAAAACGCGGTGAAGGCGGCTACATACAAGGGCACCCTGTACGGGTATCCGCGCTCCGTTCAGTCGATTTTCCTGTTCTACAACAAGAGCGCCCTCAGCGCCGACGACGTGAAAACCATGGACGGCATGCTGGCGAAGGCGAAAGCGGCCGGCAAGCAGTGCGGCTGGGACATGACGAACAACTATGACACGGCCCCGCTCTACTTTGCAAACGGCGTCAAACTGTTCGGCGACGACGGCACGGACGTCAGCGGCAGCACGTTCGGCAGCAACGAGGCGGTCTCCGTGGCCAAGTACATTGCCGGGCTGAAAGGCAAGGGCCTGAAGAATGTCAACGACGGCGACGTTGAAAAGCTTCTGAAAGACGGCTCCGTTGTCGCGCAGGCGACCGGTTCCTGGAAGGCCCAGGCGTTTAAGAAGGCTTTGGGCGACAATTATGCGGTCGCCAAGCTCCCGACCATCAACATCGACGGCTCGGAGAAGCAGATTGTCTCCTTCGCCGGCTATACCCTTTACCTTGTCAACGCTCATTCCAAGTACCCGCAGGCGGCCATGCAGCTTGCCGAGTACCTGACCGACAAAGAAAACCAGCTCAAGGCGTTCAAAGACAGGGGCGTCGTCCCGGCCAACAAAGAAGCGCAGGGCGATTCTTCCGTCACGGGCGACGAGACGGTCGCGGCCCAGCTGGAGCAGGCCAAGACCTCCATCCCGATGCCTTCCATCACGCAGATGACGAACTTCTGGTCGGATTCCAGCATGGCTTACACGAGAGATATCTTTGAAGGCAAAATCAAGGAAGCCGATATCCAGGCAAAACTGAACGCATGGAACGATATGCTGAAAGCGAACGTCAAGCAGTAAAGCGGCCTGTCGGCCGATAAGTCCATTTCCTTTTGAAAACTGCAGCTAGGCCCGGCAAAGGGCTTAGCTGCACTCGCTATAAAATGCCGGGGTGATCGATTGTGGAAATAGCTGGTCAGGCACTGAAAAAGAAAAAGAGCAAAACGCTGCCCGTCCTGACTTTCAGGGACAGAGAAGCGGGCTCGTACTTCCTCATGGGCTTCGCAAACTTTGCGGACCATCAGGTCGTGAAAGGCTTTATTTTTCTTGCAGCGGAAATCGCGTACATAATTTTCATGGCAACAAGGGGCGTTGGCCTTCTTCGGGGGCTTTATACGCTTGGCACCAAAAAGCAGGGATGGGCGACGCTGCCTGGGCAGATACTCCCCGTGCTGCAGCAGGGGGACAACTCCATGCTTTTCCTGCTGTATGGAATTGCGACGCTTGTCATCACCGGGGTGTTCGTCGTCCTTTATTTCGTCAGTCTGTCCAGCGCAAGAAAGCTGCTGCTGTACCGCCGGAACGGGAAGCGCCCGAACACTTTCCGGCAGGACTGCAGAGAGCTTCTGGACTCGAATTTTCACGGGACCATGCTGACGCTGCCGGTGCTGGGCGTTTTGTTCATCACGGTCCTGCCGATTATTTTCATGATCCTCATCGCGTTTACCAACTATGACAGCCATCATCAGGTCCCGGGGAATCTTTTCCACTGGGTCGGACTGACCAATTTCACCGACATGCTGGGCGCGAACGCGCTTCTGTCGAGCACCTTTTTCCATGTGCTCGGCTGGACTCTGGTCTGGGCCTTTTTCGCGACGTTTTCCAACTATTTTCTTGGGATCATCGTCGCGCTGATGATTAACTATAAAGAGATCCGTTTCAAGTCGATGTGGCGCTCCATCCTGGTGACCACGATTGCAATCCCGCAGTTCATTTCTCTTCTCGTGATGCAGAATCTGTTCAATCTGTACGGGCCGATCAACGAATTGCTGGTTTCGCTCGGTTTCGGCAGGGTCGATTTTCTGGCGAACAACCCCATGAACGCCAGGATCGTGGTCCTGCTGGTCAACCTCTGGATCGGCATTCCCTATACCATGCTGATCACTTCCGGGATCCTGATGAATATCCCGGCCGAGCTGTATGAATCCGCAAAAATCGACGGCGCTTCGCCGGTTCAGATATTTTTCAAGATTACGCTGCCCTACGTTCTGTTCGTCACGGCGCCGTACCTCATTACCCAGTTTATCGGCAACCTGAACAACTTCAACGTCATTTTCCTTCTTACGGGCGGCGCCCCGACCACGACGGATTACTTCCAGGCGGGCAAGACGGACCTTCTGGTCACGTGGCTGTACAAGTTGACCGTGAATAATTACGAGTACAGCCTCGCCTCGACGATCGGCATCTTCTCCTTCGTCATATGCGCCGTCATCTCGCTGCTTACCTATCACCGGACCGCGTCCTACAAGAAGGAGGAAGAATTTCAATGAAAGCTTCCGGCATCAGGCAAAGAAGAATTCTGAGCACCTCGGTCATCTATCTGCTTTTAATCATCATATCGGTCATCTGGCTGATCCCGGTCCTGTGGGTCGTTCTGACATCGTTCCGCGCCGAACCGGGGGCCTTCACCTCCAGCTTTATTCCCGAGCAGTGGACGTTTGACAATTACAAAAATCTCTGGACCAACACCACCTTCCCGTTCAAATACTGGTTTTTTAACACGTTCTGGGTTTCCTGCGTGTCGTGCCTTATCAGCACGTTCCTCACGCTTTCCGTCGCCTATGTGTTGTCGAGGCTGCGCTTCGCTTTCCGTAAGCCGTACATGAACATTGCGCTGGTCCTCGGCATGTTCCCGGGCTTCATGTCGATGATCGCCGTTTATTTCATCCTGAAATCGGTCGGCCTGGTGCAGAACCTCTGGGCGCTGGTCATCCAGTATTCGGCTGGGGCCGGCATCGGTTTCTATATTGCCAAGGGCTTTTTCGACACGATTCCGCGCTCTCTGGACGAAGCCGCGCGCATCGACGGCGCCACAAACGCGCAGGTGTTCTGGCACGTCATCATGCCGAACTCGGGACCCATCGTGGTTTATACGGCCCTGATGGCCTTCATCGGCCCGTGGAATGACTTCATCTTTGCCAACGTCATCATGGGCGACAACTATAATAAATGGACGGTGGCTATCGGCCTGTACCAGATGATTCAGAAGAACAACATCTATAATAATTTCACGCAGTTCAACGCCGCGTGCGTCTGTATCGGCGTGCCGATTATGGTTCTTTTCTTCTTCCTGCAGCGGTTCTATGTGGAGGGAATCACCGGAGGCGCGGTCAAAGGCTGACTGCCGCAGAAAACAGAAAATATAATATTACAGCCGCCCAAAAGGGCGGCTGCTTTCATATGCGGGTTTCCCCGGGCGGTGCGGGGGAAACCCGCTTTTTATCTTGCGGACCTCCGGCCCGGCCGCTTCCACGCGCGCCCTAGCCGGCTTCCCCGGCTTTCCCGGAATAGCTGCCGCAGTACTGCGTGGGGGTGACCCCGAAGCATTGCTTGAAGCGCCGGTAAAAGGTCCGGACGCTTTCAAAGCCCGAGCTCATCGCCGCGTCGATCATCGGCGTCCCCTGGACCAGCAGGTTCGCCGCGTGGCGGCAGCGCAGGGAATTGACGTATTCCAGGAGCGAGCAGCCGAAGCTGTCGTTGAAAATATGGGAAAAACGGCTCTTGCTGTAGCGGAAATGGGCTGCGAGAAGCTCCAGCGAAACGGGAGCGAGATAGTTGTTCTGTAGGTAGATCAGAATGTCGCGGGTCAGGTACCGGTTCTGGCCGCCGGGAAGGTCGACGAGGCCGACCCTGTCGATCAGCGTCGCGAGGATGATGTAAATATATCCCCGCGCAATCTTGACGTTTTCAATCCGCTCGTCCGTGCCCACGGCTTTCAGCCTGTTCATGCAGTGGAGGATTTCCCCGTCCGCGTCGTCGGGGCAGAGACAGTTCGAAAATATCTTCTGGGAAAATACCTTATTGTAGTCGGCGATGAAGTCGAGAGGAACGATGAGGACGATGGATCTGCAATACTGTTCCGTATTGTAATAGTGCAGGGTATAGCTCGGGGAAATAAGAGTCTGCCCGCGCGTTACCGTATAGGGCTTTCCGTTGAGCGAGGCCTTCAGCTGCCCGTCCGTCACATAGACGAATTCCATGCTGCTGTGAAAGTGCGGCATGCAGCGGTCGTTTATGGCCTGCCAGCATGCCGGGTATTTGTCGCAGTCTCTTGTGTGTTCGTAAAAGCTTTCCACAGCGGTCCTCCTGTCAGCGATTTTTGTCACTAGAATGCTCTGCACTGACACGACAAAAGGGAATTCGATTTCTATAATCTAATTATGCACAGAGCTTAAAATTTGTCAAGAAATCAGTGGAAAATCTGTAAGGAGTGATCGCATGGGCAAGCTGAAAGCCGGCATCGTCGGGTGCGGCGGCATTGCGAACGGAAAGCATCTGCCGGCTATCCGGGAGACGAAGCGGTTCGAACTGGTAGCGTTTTGTGACCTGATCCGCGGGCGCGCGGATCAGGCGGCGAAAGAGTACGGCGAAGAGGGCGCGCGCGTCTACACCGATTATAAAGAGCTGCTGAAAGAGGATCTCGACGCCGTGTACGTCTGCACGCCGAACCGCTCGCATTCCTTCATCACGGTCGACGCGCTCCGCGCCGGCAAAAACGTCATGTGTGAAAAGCCGATGGCCATCAATTGCAAAGAAGCGCTTGCCATGGCGCGGGCGGCGGAAGAAACGGGGAAGGTCCTCACAATCGGCTACCAGAACCGCTACCGCCCGGACAGCCTTTACCTGAAGCAGGAATGCGAAGAGGGCGTTCTGGGCGGGATCTATTATGCTAGGGCGAAAGCCCTGCGCCGCCGGGCGGTGCCAACGTGGGGCGTTTTCCTCAATGAGCGCGAGCAGGGCGGCGGCCCTCTCATCGACATCGGCACGCACGCTCTGGACCTCACGCTCTGGATGATGGACAATTACAGACCCAGGTATGCCGTCGGGACCGTTTACCATAAGCTGAACAACGACACCAGCCAGGGGAATGCGTTCGGCGACTGGAAACCGGAAGATTTTACGGTCGAAGACAGCGCGTTCGGCTTTGTCGTCATGGAAGACGGCGCAACCGTTTCCGTCGAGGCGAGCTGGGCGCTGAACACGCTGGACGTGAACGAGGCGAAGACCGTGCTGTGCGGCACGAAGGCGGGCGCCGATATGCTGGACGGCCTCAGGATCAACGGCGTGAAGCACAACAGGCAGTATGTCTTAAAGCCGGACCTCGGCGCGCGCGGAGTGGATTTCTTTTCCGGGGGAGACGTGAAGCCTGCGGTCCTGGAGCAGACGGTGTTTGCGGACGCGCTGGAAGGGAAGGGGAAGCTGGTCGTCCTGCCGGAGCAGGCCCTCGTCGTCACGCGCATTCTCGAGGGGATTTATACCTCGGCGAAGACGGGCGCCCCGTACCGGTTTGAATAAAGATATTGTAAAAATCCATAAGGAGTGAACAAGTATTATGAAGCTTGGCGTTATGACCGTGCTTTTGGGAGACATGCCGCTTGACAAAGCCCTTGCGTACCTCAAAAGCCTCGGCGTCCAGCAGGTGGAAATCGGCTGCGGGGGCAACCCCGGCACGGCCCATGCGGACGCGAGAAAATTCATCAAAAATCCCGCCCTGATCGACGAGTTCATGGCCACCATCCAGAAATACGGGCTCGACGTGGCGGCGCTTTCCGTGCACGGAAACCCTGTCCATCCCCAGAAAGCGGTCGCGGAAGACTACAACGAGCAGTACGAGGCCGCGGTCGAGCTTGCGGAGAAAATCGGCGTTAAAACAGTCGTTACTTTTTCGGGCTGCCCGGGCGACTGCGAAAATTCCAGATACCCGAACTGGGTGGTCGCGGCCTGGCCGGACGATTTTCAGAAGATAAAAGAGTGGCAGTGGAACGAAGTGCTGATTCCATACTGGAAAAAGGCCGTCAAATTCGCAAACAGCCACGGCATCCGCCGCGTCGCGCTGGAAATGCACCCCGGGTTCTGCGTCTACAACCCGCCGACCCTGCTCAGGCTCCGTGAAGCGGTGGGGGACACCATCGGCGCGAACTTCGACCCCTCCCATCTGTTCTGGCAGGGAATCGACCCCGTTGCCGCCATCCGGGCGCTCAAAGGCGCGATCTATCATTTCCACGCGAAAGACACCTACATCGACCGGCAGATCTGTGCGGTCAAGGGCGTGCTCGACACGACCCCGCTCGACCGTCTGAACGAGCGCTCGTGGATGTTCCGCACCATCGGCTACGGCCACGGGGAAGAAACCTGGCGCGCCATGTTCAGCGAGCTGCGCAGAACGGGGTATGACGGCGTGATTTCCATCGAGCACGAAGACGGCCTCATGACCACGAAGGAGGGCCTTGAAAAGGCAATCGAGGTCCTAAAGAGGACGATCATTTTCGAATCCGACCAGGTGAACATGTACTGGGCGTGAAAATCGGACATATAAAGGGGTAAGCGGTCTTGTATCAGATTGGAATCATCGGTTACGGGGGAATGGGCGGCTGGCACGCGGAACAGCTGATGTCCATGCCGGACTTTCAGGTCGCCGGGGTATACGACATCAATCCGGAGAAAATCCGCAAAGCCGAGCAGCAGGGAATCCGGGGGTACTCCTCGCTGGAGGAGATCCTCGGCGACGGCGCCGTCCGGACCGTAATTCTCGCCGTCCCGAACAATTTTCATCAGGAGCTTTCCATCCGGGCGCTCCGGGCCGGAAAAAACGTCATCTGCGAAAAGCCGGTCACCAGGAACAGCGGGGAGCTGGAAGACGTCGTCCGCACGGCGAGGAAAACGGGCAGGCTGTTTTCCGTCCACCAGAACAGAAGATGGGATCGGGATTTTCTGACCGTCAAAAAGGTTTTGGAAGACGGGACCGTCGGCAGACCGTTTTCCATAGAATCCCGCGTTCAGGGCTCGAAGGGGATTCCGGGCGACTGGCGCTGCGTGAAAGAGGCGGGCGGCGGCATGCTGCTGGACTGGGGCGTCCACCTGATTGACCAGCTCATGTGGCTTGTGAAAAGTCCGGTCACGGAAGTGTACGCGCACCTGCTTTCCGTCAAATTCCCGGCCGTTGACGACAATTTCAAGCTGATGATGCGCTTTGAAAACGGCCTTTCCGCCCTTGTGGAGGTGGGGACCTATATGTTTGTCAATCTGCCCCGCTGGTATGTCTGCGGGGACGCCGGCACCCTGCAGATCGACGACTTTTCCTGCTCCGGCAGAATCGTGAAGGCCGACACGGTCGAAATGAAATGGGAGGAAGGCATCGTTTATACGGCCGCCGGCCCGACCAGGACCATGGCCCCGAGGTCGCGTGAGAGCGTCCGCGAGCTGCCGCTGCCGCATGTCGAGTCCAACGCGCGCGACTACTACCGCAATTTCCGTGACGCGGACCTCGGCGGGGCCGAGCTTGCCGTAAAGCCGGAAGAAGCGCTGCGCGTCATGCGCGTAATCGACGCGGTCTTTGAGTCCGCCCGGAAAGGGGCGTCCGTTTCCGTCCATATCTGAGACGGAGAAATTGAAAAGAAAGAAGTGCGAACCATGAAAATCGCCCTGCAGATGTATACCGTCCGTGATCTGTGCAAAACCGGCGCGGATCTGCTCCGCGCCCTGAGGCAGGTCGGAAAGCTCGGCTACGACGGCGTGGAATTCGCCGGGTATGCGGGCCTCGGCGCACAGGAAATCAAAGACGTGCTGGCCGAAACCGGCCTTGAGGCCGTCGCAGCGCACGAGAGCGTCGATCGGCTGGAAAACAGCCTGGACGAGGTGCTTTCCTACAGCAAAGACATCGGCTGCGACAAGGTCGTCTGCGCCTACGCTCCCATTGGGAGCCGTGAGGACCTCGGGCGCCTGAAAAAAACCCTGACGGCCGCGTCCGCACGCGCGGCGGAGCTCAGCATTACCGTTCTGTATCATAACCACACCCACGAGTTCCGGCCGCTGGACGGGGTCCGCCCCATCGACGAAATCAAACGGTTCTGCCCGCTTGAGCTCGATACGTACTGGGCGTTCGACAGCAAGGTGGACGTCTGCGCATATCTGAAAGAAAACGCCGGGCGCATCGGCCTCATCCACCTGAAAGACGGCGGTCTCGATTCCGTGCCCTGCGCCGTAGGCGAGGGGAAAAACGACATTGCCGGCATTGTGGGTACGGCTGCGAAGCTGGGCCACGAATGGCTGATTGTGGAAAACGACAGGCCCGTGCCCGACGGCTTTTCCGACGCCGCGCGGAGCATCGCATACCTGCGCTCACACTACCCGGTTCTCGCCGTCCGCTGAAAAACGGCTGTGCAAACCCCGGAGCCCGAAAAGCTTTGCTTTCCCGGACCCCGGGGTTTTTGCGGCTTCCGCGTACGGATCAACGGTTTTGCCAGTGGATGATTTTTGCCCGGCGGCGTTTCTGCCGTTGTGCTGAGACGGCGCTTGACATTACTATATCAATATGATATAGTAATGCTGGATTTATGATTCGAGGGGACGGAAGATGGCAGAGAAAAACACAACGGCTTATATTATCCTGGGCCTGCTGGCGCATGAAGCGTCGAGCGGGTATGATTTGAAAAAGAAAATCGACACCATGATTTCGCGGTTTTGGGACGTCGGGTACGGGCAGCTTTACCCCACCCTGAAGGTGCTCGAAAAAGAGGGCGCCGTGACGGGCAGGCCGGTGCGGTCGTCAAAAGGCCCCGACCGCATCGTGTATACCATCACCGAGGCCGGAAGGCAGAAGCTGGCCGGCTGGCTTTCACAGCCGAACGAAAAAGAACATGTCCGGTACGAAATCCTTCTGAAGCTGTTTTTCGGCAGTCTCGGCAGTCCGGCCGACCACGTGAGAATGGTTGAAGCGTTCCGGGAACGGAACGCCGAAAATCTGCGGCTTATCCGTTCGGCCGAAACGAACCTTGAAGCCGTATTCCCGGAGAGCCGGGACCACCTGTATTATTATCTGACGGCGCTGTTCGGGGAATATGTTTACCGGGCCTATGTGGAATGGGCGGACGAAGCCGCCGCATTTCTCAGGGACAATCTTGCTTCCGGCGAAAAAGAGAAAGGGGTTTGACCATGAAACGCCAGAAAATCCGGAAATTGCTGCTTTTGGTTTCTTTCCTGCTGTTCCCCGTTACGCTGTATTACTTTTCGCCGGTCCTCATCCTGCAGGGGAGCTTTTCCGGCATCGTGACCGGGAGCCTTCTGCTGTTTGCCGCCCAGTTTGCGTCCTCGCTGGTGTTCGGAAGGGCCTTTTGCGGGTGGCTCTGTCCCGCCGGCGGTTTGCAGGAATGCTGCATGCAGGTTGAGGATAAAAGGCTGGTCAGCCCGAAGGCGGACCGGGTGAAATACATCCTCTGGGTTCCGTGGCTTTTCGCGATCGTTTTCGGCTTTCTCTCGGCGGGCGGCATGAAAAGCCTGGATTTCTTCTATATGACCGACCACGGGATATCGGCTTCCGGCATATCGGGCTATATTGTCTACCTTTTTATCCTTGCGCTGATTACGATTCTCGCTTTCGCCCTCGGCAGGCGCGGCATGTGCCACTCGATCTGCTGGATGGCGCCGTTCATGGTCGTCGGGACGAAGATCAGGGACCGGCTCGGCTGTCCTTCCCTGCATCTGGAAGCGGACCCTGAAAAATGCGTGCAGTGCGGACAGTGCTCCCGCAACTGCCCGATGAGTCTGGGGGTTGCGGAGATGGTACAGGCGCGCCGTCTGCGGAACGGCGAATGCATCCTGTGCGGCAGATGCGCCGACTGCTGCAGCAAAAAGGCGGTCAGGCTTACATTCGGAAGCCCGGAGAAAAAAGCGGGGCCCGGCCGTGTCTGATGATCCGGTGCTCCGCCTGTTTTTTGCCCTTTTTGAGCCTGGGCTGGCCGCGTTTTTCGGAGCGGCCGGGGTTTTAAAAAATCAATTATACAGCGAAACATGCTTCTTCGTAAATGGCCCTGTTTTAGCAAAACGGCCCTAAAATTAGCAGGTTTTTCCGGTAAAATAAAGTTGGTCGGTTTAAACAAAATTAACAATAATATTGCCTTGAAACATCACAATTTAGACGTATATTACAAATGGTCATGACTCTGATACTTCAGGGGGCGTCTCCCTATAAAACATACGGAGGGCGGGTTCCGGGCGGCAGCCGGGAAGGTTCTGGATCGGATGATCGGGGCCATCCGCAATTTCAAAATCTATTACAGGCTGGTCATCGCTTTCTTTGCCCTGATTATTTTTCCAAGCGCCATCATAGGGTACAGCTCCTATTCCATTGCGTATATACTTAGAGCAATTTCTTGAAATAAGTTCAGTATCCGGCAATAGCAAACCATCCGTGTGTATCGGAAGTCGAAATTGTCCTGAAAGCCATCGGAATAGCCTTCTGAAGAAGCTCTACAGAGCGGAGCTTCAGCTTTCGAAAATACGCTTTTAGCTTTGACCACATCTTCTCAATGGGATTAAAATCCGGGTAGTAGGGAGGCAGATAAAGCGGCTCTGCGCCGGCCGAACGAATGAGCTCTGCCACACTGGAAACTTTATGAGAACCCAAATTATCCATGACCACAACATCCCCTTCCCGCAGGCGGGGGACAAGAACATTGCGTAAGTACTCCAGAAAACGCTCTTTATTGAGCGCGCCTTGAAAGGCCGTGCGAACGGTAGTTCCATCCAAGCGGATAGAAGAAAGTAAGGTGGTTGTTTTCGGGGTATTCAAAGGGGTACTGTCCACAACCCTCTGTTTGCCTTTGGAACGCCCATAGCGACGTGTCATATCTATGTTAATCCCGCTTTCATCCAGAAACACCAGATGTTTTACATCTATTCGGGCGACTTTCTCCACCCACTTCTTTCGTTTGGCTTGCACGTCCGGTCTGTTTTGCTCGCTGGCGTGAACCATCTTTTTTTATCGGTATAACCCAATTTTTCTCGGACAATTTGGCTCAGACGGGACACCCGTACCGGTAAACACAGCTTTTCCCGCAACTCCTCCAATGTAATGTCCGGAGCCTTTTGTATGGCCTCATCTATTCGCTGCAGCATTTCCGCATCCACGCTTGACCTGCGTCCCCGGGTATGAGTGCGCGGCGCGATATTTCCTGTCGCCCGGTACAGCGCCTGCAACTCATAGATGCTTCGTTCTGATACGCCATAGCATTTTGATAGTTCTGCTACTGTGACCCTTCGCTTACGGGCCTCTATAATCCGCTCTCGCACTTCTTTTCCCAGCATACCGATCATCTCCCTGAGATGATTTTACCATGCTGATCTCATTTTTCAAAATTGCTCTAGAAGCTTATACCCACAGAAGAGAAAAGCGGACAAATACGATGAGGATTCTGACGAAGAACGGCTCGGGCTGATCCGCCGGACGCTCCCGCCGCTTGCGACCGTGACGGCCGAGACCGGTCCGCTCAAGACGGATTTTCCGGTCTTCACCTGGACGAAGCTGCACGGCTTTGCCGTCCATTCCAGGGAGGGGCGAAGCGAAGCCGAAGGAGTCAGCCGGGAGGATGCGCTTGATATGGCGGGCGATTACCCCACCATGGACGACGATCATCCGTTTTCGTCGCTGTGGGCCGTCCATCTGGAAAATCCCTTCCGAAGCTGGTGTGTGGCGGCAAGAATCGCGACGGCGCCGCTGCGGGAAAGCGTTCTGCCTCTCGAGTTGCTCGGCCTCGACCCGGAGCGCGTCTACTATGCGTTCGATTTCTGAGAGGAGCGTTTTCTCGGGAAGGTCATGAAAAGCCTTCCCTGCCGGGCGCTCGGGCTTGGAGAATGTCAGGTTGTTTGCCTGACGCCGGCGCAGGACCGGCCGCAGTTTATCGCTTCGACACGGCATGTCAGCATGGACGCGGTGAGCGTGAAGTCGGAACGCTGGGCGGACGGCCGGCTCACGCTGGAAATTTCGGGCGTGCCCGGCACGGCGGAGTGCTACTGGTTTCACATCCCCGCCGGTTTTCCATGCGTGAAAGCCGAAGCGCAGGGAGCGGAGGTCCGGACCTCGCTGGAAGACGGGCTGCTCACGGCAAAGCTCTTTTTCAGGAAGAAAAATTGCGTTCTTACAATCCTGCCGCAATCGGGAAAGGGGATTTGTTATGAAACGGTGTGAGCTGAAAAGCATCAGCCAAAATCTTTTCAGCCGTTACGGCTGTGTAATCGAGCATACCGAGGACCATCCGGAGGATTTTCAGATTATTGCGATCCAGGCGGAAAGCGGTTGGCGGCTTGCCGTTTTCAGGGTGCGGAACAGCACGGCGGACTGCGTGGAAAGGCACCCGGCCTCCATGGAATCCTTCGAACCGCTGAGCGGCGCCGCCGTGCTGATTGTCGCGCAGGAGAAGATCCCCGACGAATTCGAGGCCTTTCTGCTTGACAGGCCGGTCTGTCTTTATCAAGGCGTCTGGCACCAGATCCTGAGCATCCCGGAATTTTCCGACGTCAAAATCACGGAGAATCTGGAAATCGGTACGGAGTTTCATCGTCTTGAAGACCGGCTGACGGTTTCTGCGGGCCCGTCGGCTTTATCAACCTGTGGCACAGAGAAAAAAGAGGAATGAATATGCCGAGACGCAAAGTGCACATCGTCACCTATACGCACTGGGACCGGGAGTTCCGCTGGGAATTCGAAAGGACGCGCATGCGGGCTGGTGGACTGCATTGACCACCTGCTCGCGATCATGAGGGAGCAGCCCGAATACCGCTCTTTTCTGCTTGACGGCCAGCTGACGCTCGTCGAGGACTGCTGAGCGACTCCGCCAGGGACTACGAGGTGCTGGAGCACGATGACAACGGTACGCTGGCAATTGGACTCGTGAGGGGCGTGAGGCTCAGGATCCCCTGCGACAACCGGCTGTGGATGGAATATCCGGGCGACGAAAGCGCGCAGTCGCTGCGCGGCTTCAGCTACCGGTACGCGCTGCTTGCGCACATGGGCCTGTGGAATCAGGCGGGGCTTTACCGCGAAGCTCTCGCCTTTAACGCCCCGATGCGCGTATGCCAGTTCGGCAGGCAGCACGGCATCTTCCCGCTGCAGAAAAGCTTTCTTGAGATTGCCGGCAAGAATCTCGTCCTCAACTGCGTCAAAAAAGCGCAGGACCGGGACTCCGTCATCGTAAGGCTTTACAACCCGGCGGAATCCGACACCGACGCGGCCGTCAGCTTTGGCTTCGATTTTAAGGAGGCCTTTCTGGTGAACCTCAACGAGGAAATGCTGGAGCCGCTGAAAGCGGAAGCCGGCGGCGTCCGGTTCACGGCGGGAAAAGACAAAATCGTTACGATTGAAGTCGTCTGACGGGTGGTACAATCATGAAGCTGTTGGCGAAGATTCCGGGCATCGGCTCCGTTTTCGACGATTCGGGGCTCGTGCCGCTGGCGGAGTGCAGCGACGGGCATTTCAGGGCTGGCCGCGACGGGGTGATCTCCGTTACGGCGACGGGGGACCGCAAGGTGGAGTTCGTCGCGTTCGCGGATCATACGCTGGCCTATGTAAAATCCGCGCTGGGTTACCCGGCCTATGATCCGCTCCGCGCGGCCGAATTTCGCAGGCCCGTCAAGGCCGTCCTGATGGATCTGGACGGAACGACGGTCAAAAGCGAGGGCTTCTGGGTCGGCATCATCGAAAAGACCGTATCCGGCCTGCTGGAAGACCCCGGTTTCAGGCTGGAAGCCTGCGATCTGCCGTATGTGTCGGGCCACAGCGTTTCGGAGCATCTGAAATACTGCATCGCGAAATACTGCCCCGAAAAGACGCTGGAAGAGACGCGGGACCGGTATTTCCGGCACACGCACCGTGAGATGGGAGAGATCCTGAAAGGTCGGGGGAGAAAGGACGCTTTTACGCCGGCTCCCGGGGTCAGGGAATTTCTGCTGGAACTCAAGGCCATGAAGGTAAAATAGGGCTTGTCACCTCGGGCCTTTATGAGAAAGCCTACCCGGAGATTCTGTCTGCTTTTGAAACGATGGGTCTTGGGGATCCGAAAGAATTTTACGATGCCGTCATCACGGCCGGTTTCCCGCTGCGGAAGGGCGAAGCCGGCACGCTCGGCGAGCTTTCGCCGAAGCCCCACCCGTGGCTGTATGCGGAGGCCTGCCGCGTCGGGCTTGGAATCGGGTTCGAGGAGCGCGGCTCGGTGGTCGGCATCGAAGACAGCGGCGCGGGGATCTGTTCCATCCGGCTCGCGGGATTTCCCGCCGTCGGATTCGGCGGCGGGAACATCGCCGAAAGCGGCGCGAAGGCGTTGTGCAGCCGTTACTGCGAAACCTTCGACGACGTCCTGCGGTTTCTGACATAAAAAACGCCGTCCGTTTTGGCCCGGGCTTCCTCCGCCGCCGGGAGGGCGTCCGCTTTCCGGTACATGAAGCCCGGTTGGCGGCGCATTTCTCAACCGCTTCTCTTAAGCCGCCTGGTGGCTGCAATAAGCATGTACCGCCAGCAGGAAGAACACCGGAATTTCGATGGCGCATGCGCCGAGCATCAGATAAGGCGTCCAGACGCTGAACGGCCCAATCTGCACAAAGGGGATTCGGCTTACCCCTATCAGGTGTCTATAAAAACTTCCCTGCAGCCCGACGCTGCCGCCCGGGAGCACATCGGAAAAAACAGCAGCCATCATATTTCCGCCAATATTTCCCCCGCTTTCGACAATCACCTCCAACATAATCGGAACCATAAAAATCGTGATGGAAAGGATCAGGGCAGTCGTGGAATTGCGGCATTTGGTGGAAATATAGAGCGACAGACAGGCGGTTGCCAGCAGAGACAGAAGGGTGGCAAGAAGCGTGGCGAATTGTCCCTGCAAAAAATTCAGAGGGGCGAGGCTATTCGTTGGAAGAGAGAACTGCATGGAGGTCTTAAAACTACTCCATCCGACCGTATTATTGACCAGCAGGATAAAAATCAGAGAGCAGACGAGGAACATTGCGGCAAGCAGGACCAGTGACGCGCACAGCTTGGCGACCACGAATCTCCCGCGGCCGTATTTGGTGCTGCGCAGAATATCGTCCGCGCCGCTTTGATATTCTGCCGCAAAATTCGGCGCGGTGATCATAGCGCCGATCGCAACCAGGAGAAACGCAAGAAAGGTCAGGCTCATAGTCGTTCCGGCGGGATCCCCTTTTGCGAAGATAAACGGGATTTTAACCTTTGCGTTCAATTTTTCAGCCTGCCGCAGAACGCTTTGATTTCCGGGATACTCGCTTTCCAGCTTGCCTTTTATGATTTCAAACCGCTGCGCGTAAAAGTTTTTCAGCCGGTTTGGGTTCAGCGCACTTAAATCCTGATAGCCGTTGTTCCCGCTTGGAAAGTAGACTTCATCGATCGCATCTAAAAACCGTTGAATGGGATCTATTTGCCGCCTATAAACATCTGCCGGTATGTTTTGACCGTATTTTTGGTAGACATCCCGGCAGGTTTTCAGCGCCCGCTGCAGCTTTTCTACGGTGACCGGCCCCACATAAGCGTCGTTGTTTTCTTTATTGAAGGCGTCGATGGCCGCGCGGCCGCCGATCAACTGCCGCGCGCTGGGGTCGTTGTACTCCACACCTTGAATGGCCATGAAGGCCATGAGGACGGAGAGGATCACAGAGGCCGCCAGCATCACAAACACCCTGCGCGTTTTCAAAAGACGTTTCAGTTCCAGACAAGAGATATGCATGCTCAAGATACCTCCTTGTCCTCTCGTGCTGCTTCCTCCGAGAAGTAGTAGAGATAGAGGTCTTCGAGCGTCGGTTCCACGGGCACCGCGTTTTCACACGGCTTTTCTTCCGAGACGATGCGGAGCATGTCCTCGCCGCCCTCGTGTTTGAGGTTCGAAACCGTGTATTTTGCGGTAAGCTGCTCGGCCTCCCGTGGGTCGGTTCTGCATTCCCACACATATCCCTTGATCGAGGAGGTGATCTCGACCGGCCTGCCCTGATGAACCAGACGGCCGTCCTTCATGACGAGAATCTCGTCCGCGATATATTCCACGTCCGACACGATATGGGTGGAGAGGATCACGATCTTGTCCTTCGAGATCTCGGAAATCAGGTTGCGGAAGCGGACGCGCTCCTTCGGGTCGAGGCCCGCCGTAGGCTCGTCGAGCACGAGGATCTTCGGGTCGTTCAGAAGCGCCTGAGCGATGCCGAGGCGCTGCCGCATCCCGCCGGAGAAGGTCCTGATCTTTTTGTTAGCCACGGTCTGAAGCGAGACGGTTTCCAGTAGCTCGTTCGCGCGGACCTTCGCGGCGCTTTTGGCCAGCCCTTTGAGCGCCGCGACGTATAAAAGGTAGTCCATCGCGCTGAAAACGGGGTAATACCCGAAATCCTGCGGCAGGTACCCGAGCAGGTCGCGGTAGCTTTCCCCCATTGCAAGGGTGTCCCGGCCGTCGAGCGTGACGTTTCCGGAGGTCGGGTTCAGAATGCCGCAGATTATGCGCATCAGCGTGGTTTTGCCTGCGCCGTTTGCGCCGAGCAGCCCGTAGACGCCGGGCGAAAGTTCGGCGGAAAGCGCATCTACGGCTGTTTTGTCTTTGTACCGCTTTGTCAGCCGGTCCAGTTTCAGTTCCATTTTGATTCCTCCATTTGTTTCATTACCAGGGGACGGAAAGGATTTCCCCTTTTGGGCAGAAAAAGCGGTCGAAGCTGCGGAAGGCGCGGATCAGCTCGATGGCGCAATAGGCGAGGGAACAGAAGAACAGGATGGCCCACGCCCCCGTTGCGGCCGCTTCGTAATATTTCTCGACAAACGACAGCCGTGCGAATACGGCGATGCAGAGGATGCAGACGGCCCCGCAGAAATATCCGCTCTGCCTGCTTTTGACATGATCGAGCACGGTCAGGCACCCGCAGCAGGTTACGTTGAACGGAACGAACAGATATAGAATCATCCTCAGGAGGGGTGTGCCGCTGCTTGCAGCCGACACCGCCAGAATCACCGTCAGGCAGCACAGGTCCGCAAGGCCGAGAATCAGCATCCGCGCCCCCATCAGCCTGCGCATCGAAAACCGGGTGCAGGCTTCGATTTCCGCCATGCCGTGCGCATAGCTTTTCAGGATTTCCGGGAACCCGAGAAACGCAATCAGAGATGCGCAGGAGGAAAGGATGAGAAGCCCGGGCCGCATTTCGCTCACGGACAGCGGGCCGCGGCCGATTGCCGGCAGGACCAGCAGCAGAAGAGCGGCCTGCGCCAGCCAGACCCATTTGCTGATGAACCGAAGCTGCATCGAGAGGAATTCCCGGAAGCCGATCCGCACGGCGGCCTGCTGCTCCCGGTACGTTTTTTTTGCCAGCCGGACGGTTTCCCGCAGCTTTTCCGGGTCGTAAGCCGGCACGGAGAACGCGGCGAAATCTTCCCGGATTTTCCGTTCGTTTCTTTTCACAGCCAATCCTCCCTTGAAAGCAGTCTGCTCAAAGTTTTAAGACCCTGGCTCAACCGGTATTTTGTGACGGACAAGCCGGAACTCATAATCCGGGCGATTTCTTTCAGTTTGAAGTCGTGATAGAAGCGCAGCAGAATCACTTCTTTCTGTTCTTCCGGCAATTCATCCAGAGCGGCCTGAATGGAATCGGCCGTTTCAAATTGACCCGTGAAGGGATTATCGCCGGACGAACCGGTTCCCTCAACATCTTCCAAAGGAACCGGACTTTTCTTCCGCATGGCATTGATGCAAAGGTTATGGGCAATTACGAACAGATAATTTCTGCACTTGCCTTTTTGCGTATAGCTGTCGAAGTTCTGGCAGAAATGGAGAAAGACTTCCTGGGTGATGTCCTGGGCGTCGTGCCGGTTCCCCAGCTTTCGAAAGCAATATGTATAGATATCGTTGTAGTGCTCTGGAATCAGGGTATCGAACGCGTCCCTGTCGCCGGACTTGATTTTTCGAATCAGCGTCTTGTCGTCCACTGCCATACTTCCTTTTTGCCTGTCCATTCTATATAACAGTTTAACATTTCAAAAAGTCAGGGTGGTTACAATCTTTGTATTTGCCCGCGTTAAATTTTCCGCAGTGCTCCTCCTTTAGATTGGAACGACGTGGCACATCGCGGCGGCGACGCGGGGTATGGATCTTTCGGCTTGTTTCTGGTAGAATAGGGACCATATCGAACCACGCTGAAATGAAAAGGGTGATGTCCAATGCCGATCCTCGAGGTAAAGAATCTGGTAAAATCGTACGGGCCGGTCAAAGCGGTGGACGACGTCAGCTTCCATGTGGAGGAAGGGCAGTTCTTCGCTTTTCTGGGGCCGAACGGGGCCGGGAAGTCCACGACAATCAACTGCATCTGCACGCTGCTTTCCTCAGATTCCGGCTCCATCCGCGTCGCCGGGTTTCAGGTCGGCAAAGAGGACGACGCGGTGCGCCGCAGCATCGGCATTGTGTTTCAGGAAAGCCTGCTTGACGATAAGCTTACCGTCTATGAAAATTTAAAAACGCGGGCCGCCTTTTACGGTATGGGAACCCTAAGGACGAAAAGCAGGATGGGGGAGATCGCGTCCCTTCTGCAGATTGAAGATCTTCTGGACCGCCGGTACGGAAAGCTGTCGGGCGGCCAGAAACGGCGCTGCGACATTGCCCGGGCGCTTCTAAACACCCCGAAAGTCCTTTTTCTTGACGAACCCACGACCGGCCTTGACCCGCAGACCCGCGTCAAGGTCTGGGAGACCATCCGGTCCATGCAGCGCACGGGTCTGACGGTCTTTCTCACCACGCACTACATGGAAGAATCTTCCGCAGCCGATTCCGTCTGCGTCCTCGACCACGGGAAGCTCGTTGCTTTCGGCTCGCCCGGCGACCTGAAAAAACGCTACAGCTCCGACACCCTGAAGCTGGAAGGCCCGTCGGCGGTCATCGGCGAAAAACTGCGCGCCGCAGGGATCCGTTTTATACAGGAAAATAATTTTCTCAGGGTGCCGCTTGAAAACAGCCTTGCGGCGCTGCCCGTCCTGCGCATGCTGGAGCCGGACCTTTCCGGCTTTGAGGTCGTCAGGGGAAACATGGACGATGTTTTTATCAATATTACCGGTCACGCCATTCGGGAGGATCACGCATGAAGACAATCCATTCGCTTGTGGTTCGGAACCTGAAAATCTATTTTCGGGACAGGGCGCTGGTCCTTTATTCTCTGATGTCGGTTTTCATCATTATCGGGCTTTACGCGCTGTTTCTGGGCAACGTCATGGCCGACGGGATCAGCAAGGCCGTCAATACGGGCGTGAACGTGCGCCCGGTGGTCGACAGCTGGATCATGTCGGGGCTTGTCCTGGTCAACGCCGTCAACGTTCCGCTCATGATGCTTGACACCATGGTCGTTGACAGATGGTCGGGAAGGCTGAGGGATTTTGTGGCCTCCCCCATGAAACGCAGCCACCTTACCGCGAGCTACCTCGTGGCCTCCTGGGTGATCGGCATGATTCTGGAGCTTTTGACCATCGCCCTGGCGGAGGTTTATATCGCGGCGAACGGCGGCTCTCTGCTGTCCCCGCTGAAGCTGCTCGAGGCCGTTCTTGCCGCGGCCCTGTGCGTGGCGACTTACTCGGCCGTGTTTTTCTTCGTGACCCTATTCTTTAAAAGCCCCAATGCGTTTTCCGCCTTATGCACGGTTGTGGGAACGCTGATTGGGTTTATAGGCGGGATTTATATCCCGATCGGTTCCCTGCCGGACTACATGCAGCATGTGATGAAGCTGATCTCCGTCACGCACAGCGCGGCTCTGCTGCGTGAGATATTTGTCTCCGCGCCGCTCGACGAGGTGTTCAAGGGCGCGCCCGCGTCGGCCGAAAGCGCCGTCGCCCGGCAGTTCGGCATCCAGCTCAGCTATGGCGGCAAAATCATGCCGGACGTCTGGCTTGTGCTGATTACTTTGTTCACCGGGATCGCGTTTTACATCCTTTCTATTATAGCCGCGGCACATTCCGGCAAAAAGGAACTGTAACCTGCAAAAATCTGCGAGGGTCTGCCGCGCCGCCCGGACCGGGCGGCGTTTTTGCCGGCGGAGCGCCGCAAAACGGAAAAAGTACTTGACCTGGAGTCCGCTCCATGGACTATGCTGTGTACAGAAGACGTCTGACTTTGATTTTTCCAGAGAGGTGTTTCGAATGCGTAAAAGCGCATCCTATCGTGTCGTTCTGTCCGGATTCCTTGTCGGTCTCGGCCTGCTGCTGCCCTTTGCCACGGCGCATGCGTTCGGGATGCCCGGGACCGTTTTTTTGCCGATGCATCTTCCGGTTTTCCTGATCGGGCTGCTCTGCGGGCCGATGTACGGCGCTTTTGGGGGGCTTCTCGTCCCTCTGCTTTCCTGCCTGTTTACGGGAATGCCGCCGCTTTTCCCGATGCTGCCGATTATGACGGGCGAACTGTTTACCTACGGGCTTGTAAGCGGGCTTCTTTACCGGAAAGTCAGGATGCCGCTTTACCCGTCTATGCTGATTGCCATGCTCTGCGGCCGCCTGGCCTATGGGCTGATCTTCCAGGCTCTGCTTCTGGCGGACAACGGGACCCTGAAAGCGCTTTCCGTGACGGGGGCTTTTCTCGAGGGAATCCCCGGAATCGTGATCCAGCTGATTTTGATTCCGGCCATTGTGTATGCCGTTAAAAAATATTTTCGCTACGGCGGCGGAGCCGAGCCCGCTCTGCTTCCGGAAAAAAAAGCCAAAAAGATGATTCGGGAAGGCCGGGCCAGCTGCGTCGTCATTCGGAACGGTGCGATTGTCCGCACGGCGAGCGGACAGGGGATTTCTCCGCTTGTTTCGATCTATGAAAGCGAGCCGGATCTTCTGAAAGATGCGCTGGTGGTGGACAAAATCGTCGGGAAAGCCGCGGCAATCATGATTGTGCTCGGCGGGGCGAAAAGGGTGTACGGCGAAATCATGAGCGCCGCGGCCTGCGATTATCTCTCCGCCCGCGGCTGCCGGGCCGAGTACGGCGAGCGGATCGACGTCATCAGCAACCGCACCGGGGACGGCATATGCCCCTTGGAAAATTCGGTGCTGGACATCGACGACCCGGAGACCGGCTATCACCGGCTGAAGGTTACCATCAGCCGCCTCAGAAGCGCCGGCTGAGAGTAAGTCGGATGGCGGTGAGAAGCGGATTTTTTTCCTATGGCTTTGCTTATTCCGCCAAAATCGGCTATACTGTTCTTAATCTTTAAGTTTTTCAAGCCCTTTAAGCGAGGAATCAACCATGGTGATTTCAATTTCCCGCCCCGATTTGCTGACAATCGCGGACGAAAAAACAGATCGGTCGTTTTTTGGCGGCATACAGGACTGGTACTCAACCGAATGGAGCCGCAGAGCCGGCTGCGGGCCGACCTGCGCGGCCAATCTTCTGGCGTATCTGGCTTTCTCCCGCCCGGAGTTCCGGCCTTTGTATCGCTATGAAAAAATGAATCTTTCCGACTTTGCGCAGCATATGGAAGAGGTATACCGGTTTGTCACGCCCGGAAACATGGGCCTGAACCGCGTCGAGATGTTTTCGGACGGGGTCGCCGGGTTTGCCGGGAGCCGCGGAATCCTGCTGCATCCGCACGCCTTCCGGGTTTTGGGCAACATGGCGAAGGACCGTCCGGATGTGTCCGCGCTGATGGAGTTTGTCAGGGCCGGGCTTGCCTCCGACTGCCCGGTAGGTTTTCTCAACCTGACGAAGGGCAGGGTGAAAAACCTGCAGAGCTGGCATTGGGTCACCGTCACCGCGGCGGATATGGAAAACAACAGCATCATCGTCAGCGCGTCCGATGAAGGCCGGCAGATCAGCCTTGATCTGCGGCTGTGGTACCTGACCACCCGCATGAGCGGCGGCCTGGCGTATTTTACGCATTAGCCTTCCGTCGGCCGGGCATCCTTATTTGCGGCTGCCGGTTTCCTGCGAAACAAAAGGCACCCCCTGAAAGCATTTGCTTTCAGGGGGTGCCTTCGTGCTGCCCGAAAGGCGCCGGTTCAGGACGCGACGCCGACCGTGAGCAGAATGTTGGCAAAGGTGCGGGATTCCCCCGTTGAGATCGCCAGACGGACGTCGGGCTGACAGCAGGCGCTGTAAAAATCGTACCGCTCCGTGCCGTCCAGCTTCATGCCGCCGAGGATCTCCCGGAATTCCCCGAAAATCGGGGGGAGTTCCCCGTCCGGGACCATGACCTCGGCCTTTTCAAAATTGACGCAGCCGGCCAGGGCTTTCAGGACCTCCGGCACCGTCGGGCAGCCGCGGCTCAGGCCGAGATACACCCGTTCCGCATTTCCGGTTTTCGACAGCAGGGGATAATTGCCGTCCGCAATCAAAATTTTGTCCCCGTGCCCGCAAAGGGAGAGGACACGCATGATATCGGGGTTGATGCAGGTCAGGTTCAGCATGGCGATCTTCCTTTCAGTTTGTCTTTTCTTCGGCCCGCAGGTGCCCCAGTGCGCCGCCGGGATGCCAGCGGACGTATTCCTGCGGGGTCAGGCCCCGTTCGGCCTGGAGCATGACGCTCAGGCATTGCAGGACATAGATTTCAGCCAGGATGGAGGCGCGCGGCGCGCGGTTAAGAGGCCCGCCTTCCTGTTTTACGCCGGCGAAAAGGCAGGCTTCGCTTTCTTTTGCAAGCCAGGAGTCCATGTTTCCCGTTACGCCGATGACATGGCAGCCGTTGTTTTTAATTGCCGCCACGGTCGCTTTCAGCTCCGCGGTCTCTCCGCTGTTGGAAATGCAGATCACCACGTCGCCCCCGACAAGCTGGCCGCACGAACCGTGCACCGCTTCCGTCCCGTGGAGATAATAGGTCGGGGTTCCCGTCGAAGAAAACAGCGACGCCATGTATTCGGCGACGTGCGACGGCTTCCCGATGCCGGTGATATGCAGCCGGTTGCCTTTTGCTTTTGCGGACAGAATGATCTCGACGGCGTCCCGGAAGGTATGGTCGGAAATCCGGCCTGAAAAGTCGTCGAATTCTTTCTTTGAAATATCGATAAACGACCGCAGCGCTTCCGCGCGCTCGGTTTTACTCATAAAGAGACCTCCGTTCCGTCGGCTTCAAAAAAATCTGCCAGGCTGTTGTGCTGGCTTTTCAGCAGGCCCACGACCTCTTCCAGAGACGGCAGCGAAGGCTGTGCTCCGGCGCGCGAAACGGTCAGCGTTGCCGCGAAGTTCGCGAAAGTCAGGGCCTGTTCCATTTTCATTCCCATGCAGACGCCGGCTGAAAAAGCGCCGACAAACGAATCGCCGGCCGCCGTGGGATCTTTCACCTCGACTACGTCGACGCAGGGCAGGCGGCAGATGTCTTTTCCGTCCGCGGCCGCCACGCCCGCGTTGCCCAGCGTGATGACGGCATTCCGCACGCCGGCGGCGAGCAGAGCGTTCAGCGTTGCCCCGACGTCGTCCGGATTGGCTGTTTTGCCCTCTCTCCGAATTGGAATCCCGGTCAGGTCCGCGGCCTCGTGTTCGTTCGGCGAAAGATAGGTCAGGCGGGAAAGCAGGGCAGGGGAGAGCTTTGCGGACGGTGCAGGATTCAGCATAACCGGCACGTGGCTGTTATATGCGTATTCCGCGACAAGCTCGTTGATCTCCATCGGAATTTCCAACTGGAGGATCACAAGATCGTACCGGCCGATGGAATCTTTCAGAAAGCCGATTTCATCGGGGGTAATCTCCATATTTGCGCCCGGTATGACAATGATGCGGTTAGCGGTCGTTTTATGCGCCCCGACCTCCAGAATCACATTTCCGACGGCGGAGCAGGAGTTTTCCCCGACCAGAATATGCTCTGTGTGAATGCCGGCCTCGCGGCAGGAATTGATAAGGCGTTTGCCGAAATCGTCGTTGCCGACCTTGCCGACCATTGTGACGTCCGCCCCAAGGCGGGCCGCCTGCACGGCCTGGTTTGCGCCCTTCCCGCCGGGAGCGGTTTTGAAGCTGCGGCCTAGGACCGTTTCGCCCGAATCCGGAAACCTTTCCGTCGTCACGGTCAGATCCATCACAAAGCTTCCTACGACGAGGATTTTCGGCTTTTTATGCATATTGTTCATCTCCCATTTCTGCGCTGAGCAGGATACTTGCATATTCTGCCCAAAGAAAGCGTTTCTCTTCGGACAAAGATGTGCTTTTTACGAGAATGACAACAATGATGAACAACGTTCTTCATTGATATACTACTGCCAACTTTCAAATCTGTCAATACGCATCCGGAATTTCGCCGGGAGTTTTTCCGGAGAAGCATCCGCTTCCCCGCGCCTGCCGGCCTTTTCGGCTGCGGCGGGGGTAAAAAAATCTCCCGCAGAAAAACTGCGGGAGGAATTTTTTTCAATCATACCGGGATTCATGTCACGCCGGACGCGGGAAATTCTAATTACAGGCGGGGCGCGATGTCGTCTGCAATTTCGTGGAGGAGTTTGGCGTAACTCTGTATCTTTTCCTGGCTGAAGCGGAGCGACGGCCCGGAAAGGCTGACCGCGCCGAGCACCTGAGAGACCTTGTTCTTCACGACGACGCCGACGCACTTGATGCCGTATTCGTGTTCCATGTTGTCGATCGCGTACCCTTGGCCGCGGATCTGCTCCAGCTCGGAACGTAGCTGATCGGCGGTGGTTATGGTGTAAGGCGTAAATTTTGTGAGGCCCTCGCTCACCACCTCGTCGAAGGCTTCCGCGTCCAGCTCGGCCAGGATGGCTTTCCCCAGGCTTGTGCAGTACATGGGCGCAATCACGCCCTGTATGGCCCGCGCAGAGACCGTCTGCTTGGGAAATGCGGCCTCGCGGTATATGATTTTGCTGCCGTAGGGCATGGCGAAAAATACGGTTTCGCCGGTCCGCTGGCTCAGTTGCTCCAGATAGGGCCGTATCACCTGCGAAAACACGTCTTCCTGGTTCAGGACGTTCGCAAGCTCCAGAATTTTCAGCCCCAGGTGATATTGGCTGGTGCGGGGATTTTTGGCGACAATCCCGCAGATCTCGAATGTATTCAGAATATTGTAAATACTACTCTTCAGAAGGCCGCTTTTTTCTGCCAGCTCGCTGATCCCAAGCTCGGGGGAAGCGGTGCTGAAGCAGTCCAGCAGTTTCAGCGCCTTATAGAGCGATTTGACCTTTACGGTTTCCGGAATATTGTCTTTGATTGGCATACAGGCGGCTCCTTTTTTAAACGTCATTCCCTATGAATGAATTATTTTTTATAAAAGCATTATAACTTTTTTTCGCGTAATAATCAATAGTTGTGACAGTAATTTTGAAATTTATAGCAGGTTTACTAAAAAACGTTGACATTCGGTTAAGGACACGTTATAATAAGCCTGACAATGATGAATGATGTTCATTAATAATGAATCACCAACTATTTATTCTTCCATTCATGGAGGCAACAAGATGGATAAAATACCCAAGATAGAACTGTGGCCGACGATGCTCACGCCGTTTCAGCAGAACGGGGAGGTAGACTATAAGGCGTTGGGGCGGCTGATCGACTGGTATATCGAAAACGGCTCCACTGGCCTGTTTGCCGTCTGCCAGTCCAGCGAAATGTTCTTTCTGTCGCTGGAAGAGCGAAAGAAGATCGCTTCTTTCGTCTGTGAAAAAGCCGCCGGCCGGGTGCCGGTCATTGCTTCGGGGCACATTTCCGACTCGTTTGACGATCAGGTCCGCGAGCTGACGGAGATGGCGGAAACCGGCGTAAGCGCCGTGATTCTGGTGCCGAACCGTCTGGCGCCGGAAGACGCGCCGGAAGCTGCTTTCCTCGACCGGCTGGATCGCTTGGTGAACCGGATTCCGGGCGGCATTCCCCTCGGTTTCTACGAATGTCCCTATCCTTACAAAAAACTGCTGACACCGGGGATGGTCCGGTACTGCGTCGAATCCGGGCGGTTCCTGTTCCTGAAAGACACGAGCTGCAACCTTGCGGACATCCATGCAAAGCTTCAGCTGATGACAGGCAGCAAATTCAGGCTGTTCAATGCGAATACCTCTACGCTGCTTGAAAGCCTGAAAGAAGGCGCCGCAGGGTACAGCGGCGTAATGGCCAACGTACAGCCCGAAATCTACCGGTGGCTGCTGTCCAACTGGAAAGCCCAGCCGCAGAAGGCGGAGCGGGTTCAGGAATTTCTGACCCTTTGTTCCCTGATTGAAAGCCACGCCTACCCGATGGTGGCAAAATATATTCTGCAGGAGTACGGGCTGCAGATTGGCACCTTCTGCAGGACCATCAAAGAGACGTCTCTGACCGATACCTACCGGCTGGAGGCCCGCCAGCTGAAAGCGCTCAGCCAGGAAGTGGAAAAAAAGCTCAGCGCCCGGGCAATGTAAAACTAAGATCCATCTTTAGCGAAAGGGAAATCAAGTATGGTTAACACAAAGACTGTCAGGCGGAAAAAGAATGACAAGTGGCTGTCCGTCGCCTTCCTTTTACCGATTTTTGCTTTAATCATCTGCATTACTCTGATCCCGATTATCATTGCGTTCCGTACAAGCCTTTTTGAGACTCAGTATGCGGAGACCGTGAAGTTCATCGGCCTGCAGAATTACATCTCCATTTTTAAAACCTCCGAAGGCTGGGTGAGAATTCTCAATTCCATCGGGTACGTGGTCCTGTCGATTGTTATCGTCATTCCGCTTGGCGTCGGCGTGGGGACATTGCTGAACCGCAAAATCAGATGCAGGGGGCTCCTGCGGACAATCATCATCCTTCCGTGGGTGCTTTCGCAGACGGTGGCCGCGCTGCTGTGGAAATGGATGCTGAACAGCAACTATGGCCTGGTCACTTATTTTATCGAGAAGCTGACCGGGGCGAGGGTCGATTTTATCAATTCTCCCGGCGCTGCCCGCGCCACCGTCATTTTCGCAAACGTATGGAATTCCTTCCCGATTGTGCTGATTCTGACCATTGCGGCCCTTCAGACCATTTCGCCCGAAATCTACGAAGCGGCCAGGGTCGACGGGGCGGGCGGATGGAAGATCTTCCGGTCCATCACGCTCCCGATGATACAGCCCACGATCAAGACGGCGGTTCTGATGGAAAGCATAGAGTACTTCAACATGGTGACGCTGATTTATGTGATGACTGCGGGCGGACCGTTCGACGCGACCAAAACGGTCAGCGTGGCGGCCTTCCAGGAAGGCTTCGATTTCTGGCATCTTGGCATAGGTTCGGCTTACAGCATCGTGATTTTCCTGCTGAATATTATTTTCAGTGTTTTCTACTTGAAACTGCTTCGTTCGCACGATGAAACTTGACCCGGAGAGGCGTTGGAAATGAATACGAAAGAAAACAGGCTTGAACGTAACGTCCCAATGGACATTCTGACTTATATCCTGCTGATCCTTGTCATGCTGGTGACGGTCGTCCCCGTCTTGTGGGGGCTTTCCACATCCCTGAAGCCGGCGGCGGAAGTCGAAAAATATCCGCCCCTGCTGGTGCCGTCAAAAGTGGATTTCACCAACTACTACAACGTGCTGTTCCAGTCCAATTTCGGCATCTATTTTAAAAACAGCATTTTCGTCACGCTGGTCTGCGTCGTCGTCGCTACCATCGTCGCGGCGCACGCGGCCTATGCGCTGACCAGGTTCAATATCCGGCACGGCAAGCAGATCATGTTCGGCATCCTGATGACGAGCATGATTCCGACGGTCGCCCTGCTGATTCCGCTCTACATCATGTCGGTGAAAGTGGGCCTTTACAACACCAGCTTTCTGCTCGTGCTGATCTATACGGCTTGGCGCGCCCCGATGCTGACGTGGATTCTCTACGGATTTTTTCAGAAGATCCCGAAAGAGATTGAAGAGGCGGCATATGTGGACGGATGTTCCAAAACGATGATCTTTTACCGCATCGTTCTGCCGGTTTCGCAGGGAGGAATTATTTCTGCCGCTTTGCTGACCTCCGTGTATGTCTGGAACGACTTTCTGGTTCAGTTTTCGTTTACCACGCAGGAATCCCTGCGCATGATTTCCGTCGGCCTTTACAATTATATCACTCAGTACGGCGTTCAGTGGGGAGAGCTGATGGCGGCGGTCATGATTTCAATTATACCGATTATTGTTCTTTTTGTCTGCCTGCAGCGCAGGTTTGTGGAAGGAATGGCTGCGGGCGCCGTAAAAGGATGAAACAATCAAAAAAGATTGTTTGATTATTTTAGGAGGTAAAAAAATGAAAAGGCTTTTAGCTTTGGTCCTGGCGGGACTGATGGCGGTATCTGTAACGGCGTGCTCCGGCTCCGCTTCGTCTTCTCAGTCGGGTTCGGCTTCCGGGCAGACGTCACAGTCCGGAAAAACGGGGATTGACATGAAGTTCTGGATCTTCCTGAATCCGGACGCCACTTCCGATCCACGCAGCGCCGTCCTGAAGGGCATTGTGGACGACTACAACAAAAACAACAAGTATGGCAACAAAGTGACCGTTGAAAGCATCAACTACAGCAAGTTCGAGTCCCAGGCCATTCAGGCGGCCGCGGCCGGCACCGGCCCTGACATCATCAACATCTACACCGACATGCTGAAAAAGCATATCAGCGGCGGTACGGTGCAGCCCATGACCGCCATGGCGACGGATTTCATTAAGACGATGCCCGACTACCTGTATAAGGCGGACAACCTGAAGATCAACAATGAAATCTACACGCTGCCCTGGGAGACCAGAACCTTTACCTACTGGTACCGCAGCGACATCTATTCCTCCGTTCCGAAGACATGGGACGAGCTGATTTCGACGGCGGCGCCCAAGACAAGCGGCGCCACGCTCGGGTTCACCTTCGGCCTGTCGGAAGGCGGCAACGGCGCGGGGTTCATGGAGTCCTTCAACCCGCTGCTGGAAGCGGCCGGCGGCTCTCTTCTTGACGGCAGCGGCAAAGCGGCCTTCAACAGCGACGCGGGCGTCAAGGTGCTGAATATGATGAAAACCATGGTCAGCAAAAAGGTGATGAACAACTCGGCGCTGAGCATGACCGTCGACGACGTGCAGTCCGGCCTGATTTCAGGTTCCGTCGACTCCTGCGTGCTCGGCACGCAGCGCGCGGCGTCCATTTCCAAATCCTCGTTCAGTTCCAAAATCAAGTCCGCCCCGATTCCCGGCTTTACGGCGGGTACGACGGCCCCCGCAATCGTAGCCGGGCAGAGCCTCGGCATCGGCAAATACGCGCAGAACCCGGAAATGGCCTTTGATTTCATTAAGACGTTCTACACGACCGACAACCAGAAAAAATGGATGCAGGCGAACGTCATGACGGTCAGGAACTCGCTTTACGACGATGCCGACGTCAACAAGATGTCCAATTACGCCGACCTGAAATCCTGGAGCGATTATGCCGCGAAGGGCACCGTGATTTTCTACCCGGCCAACTATACGGAGCTTTCCACCAAGCTGGTCCAGGTGGCGCAGCAGGTGGTGTATCAGAATGCGGACGCCAAGACCCAGCTCGACAGCGTCGCGACCTGGTACAACAATACGGCCGGCTGATTCCGTCCGTCTCAGCTCACGCAGTGCGTTCGGCCCTTCCGCAGGGAAGGGCTGCGCCTGTGTATGATACTCAAAAAACCGGAGGTACTGAAAAATGGTAAAACAGATTTATGACGTTATTGTGGCAGGCGGCGGCCCGGCCGGGATTATGGCCGCTGCCGCTTCCGCGCGCGGGGGGGCCTCCACGCTGCTGATCGAGAAAAACGGTTTTCTCGGCGGCGCGGCGACGGCGGCCGTTCTGGGCCCGATTTCTCCGTTTCAGTTCGGCGACGAACAGGTCATCGACGGAATTCCGCAGGAGTTTGTCGACCGCCTGGTGAAGGAAAAGGGCAGCACGGGCCACATGAAAGCCATGGATCCTTACGGCAGCGGCGATTATCTCTGTTTTTACGACCGTGAAAAATACAAGTATGTCGCAGCGGAAATGCTGCGGGAAGCCGGCGTGGACATCCTTTACCACAACCTGATCCTTTCGGTCCAGAAGGACTCCAACCAGGTCGTCGGCGTGACCGTGGCCAGCAAATCCGGCGTGCGGCCCATCGGCGCGTCCGTTGTGGTGGACGCCACGGGCGACGGCGACGTCGCCGTGCTGGCGCATGAGAACTACAGCCTGGGTGATGCGGAAACAGGGAAAAAGCAGCCGTCGTCCGCCATGTTCGAAATGTCGGACGTCGATACGGAGCGCGTGCGCCGCTATGTCCTCGACAACCCGCAGGAATTCGAGTGGAAGTCCGATATCATCCCCATGCGGGAGTTTGACGAAAGGCTGCGGCAGGAATACTTCGTGGCGCAGGGCTTCAAATCGCTTGTGCAGAAAGCGGAAGAAAAGCACGAGCTTTCGTTTGGCCGCGACAGCGTGCTGATTCTGAACGGCATCCATCCCGGCAGCATCCACTTCAACGCGACGCGCGTTGCCGGCTTGGACGAGACGGATACCGAGCAGAGGACGGAAGCGGAGATTGACGGGCGCCGGCAGATTGAATCCGTTTCGGAATTCATGATTCGGTATGTTCCGGGCTTTGAGCATGCGTATGTCAGCGTGACAAACAGCGAAATCGGGGTGCGCGAGTCGCGCCATATCGAGGGCGTTTATACGCTGACCGGCGAGGACGTCTATAACGGCAGAAAATTTGAAGACGTGGCTTCCCGCGGATATTTCCCGATTGACATGCACAATCCCGACGGGGCTTCCGGGTATTCCGCAAACGGAAAAGGAGGCTCCTGGACTCCGCTGAAGGATTCCTACGACATTCCCTACCGATGCTTTGTCCCGAAGCACATCGACGGGCTTGTCCTTTCCGGCCGGAATATCTCGGGGACCAGCAAGGCGCACGGCTCTTACAGGACGCAGGGCGGAATCATGGGGATCGGGCAGGCCTCCGGCGTGGCCGCGGCGCTCTGCGCCTTAAAAGGGATCCAGCCCCGCGAGCTGCCCTATAAGGAACTGCAGCAGGCGCTTTTAAAAATCCACGCTTCCGTCTTCCGCGACGAAGAAAAGAAAGCGCGCGAGGAAGCGTACGCGGACGCTCAGGTGAAGAAATATATTGCTTCCCACAGCGAATTTGTTACGGATCCGTCCGTGGTCGACGCTTTCCGCAGAAAGCCCGGCATCTGACGGCCGCGGTCCCCCTTCTTCATGTCTGAATTTTAATTTTTGTGAAAAGAGCCAGCGCCTGAAAAGGCGCTGGCCGTTTTATGCCCTTTTGGCGGACTATGCGGAGCCGCGCTTTTCGGCGCGCCTGATTTTTTGCCGGGGAAAAGTCAGTAGCCGAACTTGCCGAGCAGCGATTCGTCGTTGTCGATCCATTCCTGCACGTCGGTGACGGAAAATTCCGTTTTGTTCTTGCGGGCGACGACCTTCACGATGCCCGCGTTGATGATGAGGCGCTTGCACATGGAACAGGGCGCGGGATTGGGGACGTACTCGCCGGTTTTGACTTCCCGGCCCGCAAGGTACAGCGTCGCGCCGATCATGTCGCTGCGCGACGCGCTGATGATGGCGTTCATCTCGGCGTGGACCGATCGGCAGAGCTCGTACCGTTCGCCGCGCGGCACGCCGAGCTTTTCGCGCACGCAGAAGCCGGTGTCGATGCAGTTCTGCCGCCCGCGCGGCGCGCCCGTATACCCGGAGGAGACAATCTCGTCGTTGTTTACGATGATCGCGCCGAAATTGCGCCTGAGGCATGTGCCGCGCTCGGCGACCGTCTCCGCGATGTCCAGGTAGTAGTTGATTTTATCTGTGCGCTGCATGCCGATTCCCCCTGATTGGAATTCGATGAAAAAACGTTCTGAAAATAGAGTTTTTCCGCGGGACGTGATATAATAAAGTCCAGTACGGGCGGAGGTTTTGAGATGGATTTATCAGATATCGCCACGGTCAGGCAGCTTTTATCCCGGCACGGGTTCCGGTTTTCGCATTCCCTGGGCCAGAATTTTCTGGCGGACGCTTCCGTCTGCCCCCGTATGGCGCAGCTGTGCGGCGCGGGCCGCGATTCCGGCGTGCTGGAGATCGGCCCCGGCGTCGGCGTGCTGACAAAAGAGCTTTCCGCAAGGGCGGGGAAGGTCGTCGCCGTGGAGCTGGACCGCGCCCTCGAGCCTGTCCTCAAAGAAACGCTGGCGGACTGCCGGAACGTGCGGGTCGTGTGGGGAGACGTCATGAAGCTCGACCTGGCGGAGCTGTTCCGCGCGGAGTTCGCGGGGCGGGAAGTTTTCGTCTGCGCCAATCTTCCGTATTATATCACTTCGCCGGTCGTAATGCGCTTTCTGGAAGAAAGGCTGCCGGTTTCCGCGCTGACGGTCATGGTGCAGAAAGAGGCCGCCGGCCGGCTCTGCGCCGAGCCGGGAACGCGCGCGGCTGGTGCGGTGACGGTCGCCGTCCGGTATTTTGCCGATCCGGAGATTCTGTTTCCCGTGCCGCGCACTTTGTTTTTTCCGCAGCCGAACGTGGATTCCGCCGTGATCCGGCTGACCGTCCGCAAAGAGCCGCCGGTCGAGGCGCCGGACGAAAAGGCGTTTTTCGCCGTGGTGAAGGCGGCGTTCGGGCAAAGAAGAAAAACGGCGGCCAACTCCATCGCCGCGGGCCTCTGCGTGCCGAAAGAGCGGGTCGCCTCGGCGCTTCGGCAGGCGGAGATCCGGCCGGACGCCCGGGCGGAGCAGATCACCATGCGGCAGTTCGCCGCGCTTTCAATGCTTTTGCAGCAGGAAAGGGGAGCTTTGCAGTGAGCAGCCATAAATTCAGCATGGTTCTGATCGGTCTGGCGCTGGGCCTGACGCTTGTCTCCATGGTAATCGGCCCGTTCGATATTGTCAACTGGGCGCTGACGACGGCGGTCCTGGCGTGCTTTTTCGCGCTGGCCTCCTTTGCGGTCTCCATGCAGGACTGGGAGGACCGGGATGCGGAGGACCACAGGCTCGAAGAGGAGCAGAAGCGCAGCAGGCGGCCGCGTTCGCCCGGGGGCGGCTTCAGTAAATGACCGCGCCGTATTTTGCGGCAAGCGGATCCAGCAGTTCCCGCTCAATCATGCATTTGGAATCGATGATCAGCCTGCCCTGAAAATACCGCAGGGCGGCTTCCAGCACGGTCCTGCTGTCGGCGCGCACGGCGATCGGCAGCTTTGCCATGGAAGCGCTGCGCGCCAGCAGTTCGGCGTCCGCGACGCTGGCGACCTCGACGAGGGCGGCGGACACCCGCTCGTCTTCGAGGTGAATCAGGTTGTCCTCCAGCAGGGAAGAACAGTGCAGGGGTTCGCTGAACCGGATATCTTCGCCGAGGAAAAAGGCCTCCTGCTCGGTGGCGACCGCATAGCAGTCCGGCTTTTCCGGGATTTCCGGAATGCCGGATTTTTTCATGGCATCGCGCAGCGCCCGGATGTGGCTCGGTCCGGCGTCGTACCCGATCCCGACGATGCCGGACCCGGCGCCGAGCAGCGGCGCCGCAGCCGCCGCGAGCGCTTCCGGCGTTTCGCCGGGCTTTGCGTCCGCCAGCAGGATCAGCGGCACGCTCGTGTGGGGGAAAACCCGCCGGACCGCTTCGCCGGCCGCCTCCGACGAAGGCGGGACGCACAGGCCGACCGCTTCGGCGCCCATGGACTGCAGGGTGATTAAAACGGGCAGCAGGTTCGCGCCGGTCAGGGTTTTCCCGGTTTCGTCGACGGAGATGCAGGCGAGCACGGGCAGATCGGTGTGCCTTGCGGCGAGCAGCGCCGCCCGCATATCCGCAAGCGAGGCCTGCCGGTTGAGCAGAAGAAAATCGACGCCGCTTTCGACCAGAACGTCGGTCTGATCCTTGTAAGCGGAATAGATGTCGTCAAAATCGGTTTCCCCGTAGGGGGCGACGAACAGCCCGCTCGGGCCCAGAACGCCGCCGACCGGAAGAGTCCCGGCCGCGGCCTTCGCGGCACGAACGAGGCCCGCGTTGATTTCCTCCAGCCTGCCCTGTGCTTTGTAAGGCACCAGCCCGGCGCGGCAGGCGCCGGCCGTAGGGGCGCAGACAGCCTGCGCGCCCGCGGCGGCGGAAGCGGCAATGCGCTGCGCCAGCCTTTCCGGGCGGTCCAGAAGCCGCTGCTCCGGCGGCTCCTCGGCACCGGCGTTGTCGTCCGGCGTCAGAAGGCTTTCACAGGTATCGAACAGAAGGGGAGACCCTAAGGGAAGCATCATAACAGCTGCACCAGCAATCCTTTCCGGTCACATGGTTTCCGGGGCACTGATTTTGAACATGGACAGAACATTTTCCAGAACGGTCTGCGTCGCCACGCACAGCGCGAGCCGCGCGGCGGTCAGGCCTTCCGCTTCGCCCTTGACGCGGCACGCGTTGTAAAATTTGTGGAACAGCGTCGCCAGCGTGATGACGTACCGCATGATGCGGGCCGGGTCGTAGTCGCGCGCCGCCATGATGATTTCGCCCGTGTAGGCGGCCAGGTGGCGGATCAGCTCGATTTCTTCCGGTGCGGTCAGCAGCAGCAGTTCCGCGTCGGTGCATCCGCGGGGGCGGATGCCCTCGGCGGCCAGGTTTTTCAGGATGCTGCAGATGCGCGCGTGCGCGTACTGCACGTAATAGACGGGGTTCTGCGAATCCTGCTGAACGGCAAGGTCGAGGTCGAAGTCCATCTGCGTCGTGGCTTCCCGCAGGTTGAAATAGAAGCGCGCGGCGTCCACGGGGACTTCCTCCAGCAGGTCGCCGAGCTGGATGGCCTTGCCTGTCCGCTTGCTCATGCGCACCACTTCTCCGCCGCGTACCAGCCGCACCAGCTGAATCAGCACGACGTCCAGCTTGTTCCCGTCCAGGCCGATTGCGTCCATCGCGCCCTTCATGCGCGCCACATGGCCGTGGTGGTCGGCGCCCCACACGTCGATGACGCGCTGAAAGCCCCGCTTGACGAACTTGTTGCGGTGGTAGGCGATGTCCGCGGCAAAGTACGTGGGCGTGCCGGTCTGCCGCACGAGGACCTCGTCCTTTTCGGCGCCGCGCGCCGTCGCCCGGTACCAGAGGGCGCCGTCCTGCTCGTAGGTCATGCCGCGGTCTTTCAGAAGGCGGATGGTTTCCTCCAGCTCGCCGTCGTTGTGCAGCGTGCTTTCGAGGAACCAGGTGTCGTATACGATGCGATATTTTTCGAGGTCGGCCTTCATCTTGGCGATGTTTTTCGGGAGCGCGAAATCGATCAGCGCCTTTTGCCTTTCTTCGGCGGGGGCGCTGACGTACCGGTCGCCGAATTGCTCCGTAAATTCCGCGGCGCATTCCCTGATGTCTTCGCCGTGGTAGCCGTCCTCGGGGAACGGGACGGCGTCCTCGCCCTGAAAGCGCTGCAGGTATCTTGCCTCCAGCGAAAGGCCGAACTTCATAATCTGGTTCCCGGCGTCGTTGACGTAGAACTCGCGGCTGACGTCGAAGCCGGCGGCATCGAGAACGGAAGCGAGGCAGTCGCCGAGGGCGCCGCCGCGCGCGTTGCCCATGTGCATCGGGCCCGTCGGGTTGGCGGAGACGAACTCCACCATGACCTTTTCGTTTTTGCCCCAGTCGCTGCGGCCGAACTCATGCCCGCGCCGCAGGACCTCTTTCACCACGTCCGCATAGAACTGCCTGCCGTAGAAAAAATTCAGGAATCCCGGCCCGGCAATCTCCATGCGGTCGAAGCAGGTGCCGGTGAGCCGGATATTGTCGGCGATGGCCTGCGCGATTTTCCGCGGCGCCGTATGGAATGTTTTCGCGCAGATCATGGCGGCGTTCGCGGCCCGGTCGCCGTGCGTGCGTTCGGCGGGCACCTCCACGGCGAAATCCGGAATCTCCGCCTGCGGAAGGGTGCCGCTTTCCATGGCGCGGCGCATGGCCGCCGCAATGGACTCCCTGAGCGTTTCAGTTGCCTGCAGTTCTATTTTGGACATCTGTGCTTTTTGCCTCCTTGACGGTGATGGAAAGTTCGTTGAGACTGGAAAGCGCCGAGTTGATGTCGAGCGTATAAATCACCTCAAGGCTGCCCCCGGTGTCGCCCAGATGCGAGCTCAGGCGGCTTGTGAACACGCCGATCATCATGTTGCCGTACTCGGTGTCGTACTGGCACAGGTGGCGCTTCCCGTTTTCAAGAATCAGGCGCGTGTTGTCCCCGCCGCGGCGCATCAGCGTCAGGCGGGAGTCGCCGTCTATTTTCAGGATGGACGTCCGCGTGGAGGGGGACTGGTCCGCCATGTATTCCTTGTAAACAATATAATGGCTGGAGCCCCGCCGCACGTAAGAGCCCAGCGTGGTCAGCTCGATTTCTCCGACCTCGTCGTCCACCTTCTGGCGGCCGCGGATGGAGATCAGGTAATTTTCCTGCATTCGGTTCACCTCAAAAGGACATATGCCGTCCCAGACGGGGGCGGGCTTCCGCACTTTGCGCAGCTTTGCCCGGTTGCCCCCGGCGGGCCTTTTTTCCGCGCCGCGGGCGGCGCTTCTTTCCTTATCTTCTATAGGTCTGCGCATCGTCATCAAAAGCCAGCTCGACCAGCCGGTCCAGAAGCTGCGGGTACGAAACGCCGGAGGCGTCCCAAAGCTTCGGGTACATGCTGATGGGCGTAAAGCCCGGGATGGTGTTCAGCTCGTTGAGCAGGATCTCTTTGCCGTTCCGCACAAAAAAGTCCACCCGCGCAAAACCCCGGCAGCCGAGCATGCGGAACGCATAGACGGCCTTCGAACGGACTTCTTCCGCCACGGCGGGGTCGAGATGCGCCGGAATGTTGAGCTTCGATTTGCCGGACTTATATTTGTCGTCGTAGTCGTAAAACTCCGCGGAGGCGACAATCTCGCCGACGACGTCGGAGGCCTTCGGGCTTAAGTTCCCGAGGACGGAGCATTCGACCTCCTGGCCGGAGATTGCCTCTTCAATCAGGATCTTGTCGCCTTCCTTCATGGCCGTCTCGACGGCGGCGTCCAGATCCTCCTCGCGCGTGACTTTTGTGACGCCGACGGAAGAGCCGGAATTCGCGGGTTTGACGAACACCGGGTAGCCGAGCCGCGCGCCGACCTTGACCTTGATTTTCTCCCTGCCGTTTGCGTACCGGTTGGAATAGAACCACAGGTATTTCGCCCCCGCGATGCCCACGTTGGCAAGCAGGGAATGCGTGATGGCTTTGTCCATGCAGATGGCGGAGCTGAGGGTCCCGCACCCTACGAACGGCAGCCCGCTCAGTTCCAGCAGCCCCTGGATGGTCCCGTCTTCGCCGTTCCTGCCGTGCAGCACGGGAAAGACGCAGTCGACCGGCACAATGCGGGTGCCGCCCGGTTCTTTCACGACAAACCCGCCGGCGCTGCGGTCGGGCGACAGGAACGCGGGACGGTTTTGGGGGTTGCTTTCCCATTTGCCGTTCTGCAGGTCCCCGAAGGGCCCGTCGTACAGAAGCCAGCGCCCGTCTTTTGTGATTCCGACACTGATGATATCGTATTTTTCTTTCGGCAGATTCTGGATGACGGAAAATGCGGAAACACAGGATACCTCGTGTTCCGAAGAGCATCCCCCGAACAGAACGGCGATTTTTTTCTTTTGCACTGCGGGTTCCTCCAGACATATGGATTTTCAGCCGCGCGGACGGCCGCTGAACCGAATCCTACGAATACTAATCATAGCACATTGCCGGGGACGGTGCAATCTAATTTTGGGTGCGCCACACGTAAATGTGTAGGTTTGTCAAACATGTTGGACAGAAAAGGCAAGAAGGAATTCAGAAGGAGAGAACCAATGAAGAGGCCGCATCGGTATATGGTTGGATTGATTTTGATGGGCAGTTAACTGCCGATCAAAAT
>JAEZCC010000011.1 GCA_023412715.1 Bacillota bacterium | reverse complement strand
CCTTTTGTTTGTCGTTCTGGCTGAGTTCATGCTTACCGCAGAATGCAGCCATTCCGAATCCGGCTTGTGATTGCGCCATCCCCATAGCAGCCATCACATCAGTACCGGAAAGAGAGTCAGAAGCCGTAGCCCGTGGTGAGTCGCTCATCATCGGGCTTTTTGGCGAATGAAATTTAGCTACGCTTTCGAGTCTCATCGTCTTCCCCTCTTGCCCTGTTTGACCATCAGGACGCCGTTAACTATTACGTGACGCTCGCCTTTTCTGTCTCGGTTGTACTTGAGCACTGTTCCTCTTGCGCAGGAAAGCATCCTCGCCACTTCGGTCTGATTGCCTCGTGTCTGGATAAGAAGCTCTGGTATCGTTTGAATTGTGGCGTTCATGCGTTCTCCAGTTCGGTGATTTTTATTCCAAGCCGTCCGCCTGGTACTTTCACACCACGAATTACGCGAATGTCATCGAATTGCTCGTCGTCTTCCGCAAATCCGGCGTGGATAAGGGAGTCGAGTAAACCTTTCAGGATGTTGTCGAGGTCGCGGCGGCGGGAGTCTGGAACGTCTGCGATGACTTTGATGCGGAGTCGTGATTTGGTGAAAATATCTAACTTGAGTTGGTGGATGATTTGCTGAACGTCTTTTCGGTATTTCTGGCCTTTATCGCTGATGTAGTATTGGCTTCCCCTTCTTCGCCAGTAGGTGTTCAGCGACGGCGGGTATGGAAGCACAAACTGATATTCGTTCATGGCTTAATCTTCCCCTCCTTCAGCAGTATCGCCTGCGTCCTGATCACGCCTTCGAGGTGGTAAAGTCTGGCGTCTTTGTTGTCGAGGTTATGGGTGCGTCGGTCGATCTCCGCGTGGCAGTCGCTACAAGCCCATGCGCCGATCAGGTCGTCAGGCTTCATCCCCGTTCCGCAAATTCCAGCCATCCGGTAATGTGCCAGAACTGTAGTTTCAGGATTGCCATTGCATACGCCGTAAATACGTACCTGGCATTCTCTGCCGCGCGCTTCTTTGCGTAGGTTAGCCATTAAGCAGCCTCCCCTGTTACTTTCAGCATTCCGTTATCGAGCAGCTTTCTGGTCAGCCACTGTTGACCACGCCCGGTGATTTTTGTGGTGAACGATATCTGTATTCCGTGATTTGTGTTGACCGCTGTTTCTTTCACTGTGAAATAGCCGCGATCCATATATTCCTGCATTGGCACATTGCGCCGGGAACCTGAAGCAATAAGGATTTTGTGATCGCGCATCCACGCAAACAGTTTGTTTGGACCAATACCGACAACCTTTGCAAAGTTTCCAATCAAAATTCCGCTGGCTTCGCCAACTCGATCGGCAAACTCAACTTTAGGTGCGGCAATTGCGAGCTGGTTTTCCAGTTGCATTTTCTGCTCAGCAAGATCAGCAGCAAGGCGCAACGCTTCTGGTAGCGTTTTGGGGATATTAACCGCAGTTTCTTCAAGCTCTCGCCAACGGTCAACAAGACGAGCGGTGAATTCCGGCGACAATTGGGCGACGACAATAATGCTGTCTCGCTTACCTTGTTCGCCTTCGAAGACGTAAGCCTCGACACTACGGCGCAGCCCTAAGTTATTGATTTTTTCGAAAACCTGCAATGCAGGAAGTTGAATAACTCCAGATTTAGCCAGGCGCTCTATTGATATTTTTACGTTATCTGGACGACTTCCCACCAACTCAGCGATTTCAATGCTTGTCATTTTGATGGCATTGCCATTTATTAACTCATTCATCGTCTTCTTCCTCGTACATTGAGCTATTCGGATCGCTCATCAGTTCTGCGCAGCAGTGCTCACATACGTGAACTTCCAGCACATGCAGCTTTTGACCGCAATTAGCGCACGTTAAAGCCCGCTCGACGCTTTCTTTCTGGTATTGAAGGGATTGGGATGGGCTAAGCATTATTGGCGTCCTGCATCATGAGAAAGACAATCATGGCGGCGCGGAGAGGTCTTGTATCAAATATTGGTCTTACGCCTTTTGCATCAACACGCCATTCAGTTAACTGGTCTAAGATAGAAATCCTGTGTTTCTCAATAATCGTCCATGAGGCGCTCGGATCATTGCAGTAGTCAGGTAAAGGATTTAATGGCTCAAAAGTTGTATCAGTATTTCCGTAATACCATTTGTTGGTGTTATTCCCTGATGTTTCCGGTTTACATGCCCAAAGGCCTTTAAAAATTATGTCTCCTACCATTCTGTTAATTTCAAAATCACTTAATTGTGAATAATCCATTGTCATTTCCTCGCACGATGTCTTAGCCACCGGATATCCCACAGGTGAGCCGTGTAGTTGAAGGTTTTTACGTCAGATTCTTTTGGGATTGGCTTGGATTTATTTCTGGAGCGTTTCGTGGGAAGGTATTTGCAGTTTTCGCAGATGATGTCGGTGATACTTCGTCGCCGTCGTCTCATGCTGCCCTCCTGACGCCCTGCCCGATCTCCATCAATGCCGCTTTGGATACGGTAGTAAACATCCGTCGAGGACTGATGAACGGTCGCCAAATCAGCAGCATGGAGCCTTTGCTGTTTCCCTTCTTCTCCAGCCCTGTCGATGGTTCGATAAAATTAATCCGTCCATCAGTGATAATGCGAACTTCGTCAACACTCTCCAGAGCCTTGCTGAACCATCCGACAGACATATCCTCTGGCACAAGCATCACTACCGTCTGTCGCTGTTGTATACACTGCTCAGCGGCTTTTTCCACCCACGGCCTGATATTGCTGTACGGTGGGTTATTCCAGATTGCACCGTGGCTTACCCACTCAGAATTTAGCGCGTCGTCAGCCTCAGTTAGCCAGTGAGCGCACAGAGCATTTTTGTCGCTCGCTGCCGAATCCAGCCAGAATCCAAACTCAATATCCAGTGCATCAAAAAGCCAAAGCGGCGTTTGCCAGCAGTCCTTGTCGTGTGCTGGCGTATTTGATTTGATAGTCATGCAGCCCTACCTTTTCGTTGTGACCATTCATACTCTCGCCGGGAGTCATCACTCCACCGCACGTTGCGCTCTGAGCCGAACCAAAACATGATTTCGATAAGCTCAGTCATGCTGGCCTTTCGCATTTTGCTGGTACGCACGCCAAGCATGACAATGCCACCGTCGATACCAGGCACACTTCGTTGCTCCAGTTTTTTGGTCTTAAGCCACAGGGCAGTAAACAGGTCTTTCCAGTCCTCCGGCGCAAGTCTCTGTCCATGCCAAAGCACCTGACGTGATACGTCCTGCAATAACGCCCACATAAGGCGGTTTTGAGGATTGCTCCGCTTGGGTTCTTTAACGTGGACTTCGTGAGGTGACTTGTCGTCGATCGGAAGTGAGAGTATTGCGTCTATGGCGTTGTTTCTGATTGCTTCGTTGCGAAGCATATATATTTGCTTCATCGTTACTCCTTCACTTTGACTCCATCAGCGTGCCGGGGTGTTAAGCGTCGTCGCCCTGAACCATCACGTACTGACCGCATGAGTCGCAGCAGTACTCATTCATGTTTCTTCCATCATCTGTCCAGTTATCGCTTCCGCATTTGTTGCAAAGGAGTTTTCTAAACTGCGGCGGAGTTATTCTTACCTTTCCGAAATTAGTTACCCATTGAGTTGCATCGTCGAATCTATAACTATTAACTTTCATTTTTCTGTGCCCCCCAATAAACCTATATTTTAAATAAAGGTCAGGAGACATAATCGGCTCGCTCACACTCTCACCTCTCGCTTCCGGTCCAATAAAAAAGGGCTACTGTGTAAATAGCCCCTGTTATTAGCTCAGTGATGTAGATGGTCATCAGAATCCTCCTTTCTTCTTGGACTGCGGTTCCTCGCGTTCACGGCGGCGCATTTCAGCAGACTGTTGGTCTGTGTCATAAATAGCGCCATTTGCCTGAATGCAATACAC
>JAEZCC010000045.1 GCA_023412715.1 Bacillota bacterium | reverse complement strand
TGGCGGTCTCGGCGGGTGTGGCGGTCTCGGCGGCTGCGGCGGGCTCGGGGGCCTCGGCGGTCTCGGGGGCCTCGGCGGTCCCGGCGGCCATGGTGACCACGGCGGCCATTGCGGACGCCAGAACGGCGGGAACCATATCATGGGATCTCATCTCCTTTGATTCCATGATATGCAGAGAAACCGGAATCGCGCTGAACGGGATTCCGGGCAGGAAAATCGGAAGACGCCCGGGTAATGCCTATGGGGCCGCCGGAGAGGCGCGGCGGCCCATGCGCATGTTATAATCTAATCCATTGTCAGCCCATTTCGGCTTTCACCACATGCTTTTTTCCGTCGCCGAAAACCGGAAGAAGCCCGCCGCCGAGCGGCTTCCCATCGACCGTGAGCGACCGGACGCCTTTCTGCACGCCGGCCGAATTGTCGACCTCAATGACGTAATCGGCGCCGCGGAACCTGCGCTCGACGGTGAAGCCCGTGAGGCTCGCCGGAATGCAGGGATCCACCTCCAGCCCGTCGAACTGCGGGCGTATCCCGAGGATGTACTGCGAGATGTCGTGGAACGTCCACGCGGCCGTGCCGGTCAGCCAGGAGTTTTTCGCCTCGCCGAAGCGGACGGCGTCCGGGCCGGCGATCATCTGCGAATAAACGTACGGCTCGGTCTTGTGGATTTCGCTGATCTCTTCCAGATAGGCCGGGCAGGTTTTGCGGTAGACCTCGAACGACCGGTCGCCGTGGCCGAGGGATGCTTCCGCAATGGAAATCCACGGGTTGTTGTGGCAGAAGATCCCCCCGTTTTCCTTATATCCCGGCGGATAGGTGGAAATTTCGCCGAGGTTCAGGCGGTAAGCCGTGTAGGAGGGCCAGTGCAGGACGATGCCGTATTTTGTGTCGAGCAGCCTGCTGACGGAGTCCAGCGCGCGGGCGGCATACCCTTCCCTGACGCCGATTCCCGCCATGACGCAGAAGCCCTGCGGTTCGATGAAGATTTTTCCCTCGCCGCATTCCTTGGAACCGACCTTCTGCCCGTGGGCGTCGTAGGCGCGGAGGAACCACTCGCCGTCCCAGCCGCTTTTCAGAACGGCTTCGGTCATTTTTTCCACTTCGCGCCGCGCGTATTCCGCTTTGCCCTTCCGGCCCTTCCTGCTGCAGATCTCGGCGTAGGCCGGGCCGATGAACACGAACATCCCCGCGATGAACACGGATTCCGCGACGCCGCTTTCAAAGTTTGAGACCGTCTGGAACGATTCGCCCGGCGTTTCCGAAAAGCAGTTCAGGTTCAGACAGTCGTTCCAGTCCGCCCGGCCGATGAGCGGCAGCCCGTGCGGGCCGAGATTTTCCGGGACATGACGGAAGGAGCGCTCCAAGTGCTCCAGCAGAGGCGCGGAATTGGTGACCTCATTTTCGAACGGCACCATTTCGTCCAGAATGGACCAGTCGCCGGTTTCCTTGAGATATGCGCTCACCCCGAAAATCAGCCAGAGCGGATCGTCGTTGAATCCGCTGCCGATGTCCCCGTTCCCGCGCTTGGTCAGCGGCTGGTATTGGTGGTATGCGCTTCCGTCTTCCATCTGCGTGGAGGCGATGTCGAGAATCCTCTGCCGCGCCCTCTGCGGAATCAGGTGCACGAAGCCGAGCAGGTCCTGCGCGGAGTCGCGGAACCCCATGCCGCGCCCGATGCCGGATTCAAAATACGATGCTGAGCGCGAGAGGTTGAAGGTCACCATGCACTGGTACTGATTCCAGATGTTCACCATGCGGTCCAGCTTTTCGTCCCCGCTTTTCAGGCGGTAGGTTGAAAGCAGGTGCTCCCAATGTTCCCCAAGCCCGGCGAGGGCGTCGTTTACCTGGCGGTCGGTCCGGAAGCGCGCCAGCAGCTTTTCCGCAGGCGCCTTGTTGATGACGCCCGGGGATTCCCATTTTTGATCCTCCGGGTTTTCGCAGTACCCGAGCACAAAAATGCAGCTTTTTTCCTCGCCGGGCTGAAGCGTCAGGTCGATGCAGTGGGAGCCGATGGGCGCCCAGCCGCTCGCGACGGAGTTGCGCGGCTTTCTTTCCGTCACGGCGGCGGGTCGGTCGAACCCGTTGTAGGGGCCCAGGAAGGAGTCGCGGTCGGTGTCGAACCCGCTGACCGGGGCGTTTACGCCGAACACGGCGTAATGGTTGCGGCGCTCGCGGTATTCCGTCTTGTGGTAGATTGCGCCGCCCTTCACCTCCACTTCGCCGGTGCTGTAATTGCGCTGAAAATTCGTCATGTCGTCGTAGGCGTTCCAGAGGCAGAACTCCACGAAAGAAAACAGCTTTACCGCTTTCGGCCGGCCGGAAGAGTTTTTCAGCGCCACGCGGTGGACCTCGCAGCTGCTGCCGATCGGCACAAAAGACGTCTGCCGGGCCGAGAGGCCGTTCCTGGACGATTCCAGAACGGTATAGCCGAGGCCGTGCCGGCAGCGGTACGAGTCCAGTTCCGCCTTCACCGGCGCCCAGCCGGGATTCCATACGTCGTCCCCGTCGCATATGTAAAAGTAGCGCCCGCCCGCGTCCATGGGCACGTTGTTGTAACGGTATCTTGTCAGCCTGAGAAGCTTGGCGTCTTTATAGAAGCAGTACCCGCCGGAAGTATTTGAAATCAGGGAGAAGAAGTTTTCGCAGCCGAGGTAATTGATCCACGGGTACGGCGTGTCCGGCCGCGTAATGACGTATTCCTTTCTGTCGTCGTCAAAGAATCCAAATTTCATTCTGATTTTCCTCCAGTTGAGGCAATAATTTTAGCAAATACAGAAAACGTTTTCGTAAAAGTTTCCATTACATAGTTTATGATGGAAACAGTGTAAAATCAAGCTGTTTTTAGAGTTTTGTCATTTCCCACAGGGATCAGGGCAATTATTCGTATATTAATTCGCATATTCCAGCCATAATCCATGAAATTTCAACTGTGTTGCTGAACAGCCGCACAGCGCCGGGATCTGAATGGATTTTTGGAATCTAATAGTTTTGCGAAATTGTTTTCGAATTTAATCACTTAATAGGAATATAATGAAGCTTAATCAGCCTGATCGTTTTGTATTGAAATGGTATTTTGAAATTAAATCTATTTTTTTAAAAAATACTATTGAAAATTTGTGTAACATAGATTATAATATAGCTGCGAAAACGATTTCGGAATAAAAGCGAGGGAATCACAAGTGGCAAACATCAAAGATATTGCGGCAAAATGCGGCTTTTCCATCTCTACTGTCAGCAAGGCTCTCAACAGCTATTCCGACATCAGCGAAGAGACAAGGCAAAAGGTGATGAAAGCGGCGGAGGAATGCGGCTACCTGCCGAATTCCATGGCGCGCGCTCTCAAGACGAACCGCACGCACAACCTTGGCGTCCTGTTCACCGACGAAGCGCAGAGCGGCCTGCGGCAGGAATATTTCGCGGCTGTCCTCGACGCGTTCAAGACGGAAGCGGAGCAGCAGTCTTACGACATCACCTTCATCAACCACAACATGAGCATCAACGGCCACCCGATGACCTATCTCGAGCATTGCAGATACCGTAATTTCGACGGGGTCTGCATTGCCTGCGTGGAGTTTCAGCAGCCTGAGGTGCAGGAGCTGGTCAACAGCGATCTTCCCGTTGTCACCATCGATCACATCTTCAACAACCACACGAGCATCAACTCCGCCAACGTGGCGGGCATGCGCGATCTTGTGAGATACATATACGGCATGGGCCACCGCAGAATCGCCTATGTCCACGGCAAAAAGTCGACGGTCACCGAGCAGCGCGTGACCAGCTTCTGCAAAACGATGCGCGACCTTGGGGCCGAAGTGCCGCCGCAATACCTGGTGCTTTCGGCCTACCACGACATCCGCGCGACCAAGGCCGCCGTGCAGCGGCTTCTGGAGCTGCCGGACCGCCCGACCTGCATCGTGATGCCGGACGACTATGCCGCCCTCGGCGGAATCGAGGCAATCGAGTCCGCGGGCCTGAGAATCCCCGAAGACATTTCAATCGCGGGGTACGACGGGCTGCAGCTTGCCCAGATGCTCAGGCCCCAGCTTACCACACTGCAGCAGGACACGCAGAGGATGGGGCTTGAGGCGGCCAGAAGGCTGATCGAGCAGATTGAGACGCCGCTGACCACCATTGTCGAATCCGTGACGGTCGCGGGCCGGCTCATCCAGGGCAGATCCGTCGCGCCGGTTGTCTGATCCGCCTGACAAAAAAGCGCGCCCTTTCCTTTCTCTGCGGCGGGCGCAGAGGTTTACTCAGCCGTACGGCCGGGCGGGATTTCCCGCCCGGATCAAACCAAACATATTAATTTTAGGCAAGGGGGAACTTTGTATGAAGAGAAGCAAAACCGCTCTGGCAGTGTTCGCCATGGCCGCCACGCTGACTGCCTCAATGGCAGGCTGCTCCGGCCCGGGCGGTACCAGCAGCCCGGCGGCTCCCGCGTCCAGCGAAGCCCGGCAGTCGGAATCCAGCGCCGCGCCCGCATCTGCGGAAGGCAAGGTCCTGAACATCTGGGTCTGGAACGACGAATTCCAGAGCCGCTTCAACGACTATTACCCGGATGTCGCGTCGGTCGCCTCGGACAAATCCACGACGACCCTGAAGGACGGCACCACCGTGAAGTGGACCATCAACGCCAACCAGAACAACAACTACCAGAACAAGCTGGACGCCGCTTTGCAGAAGCAGGACTCGGCGGCGGCCGACGAGAAGATCGACATCTTCCTGGTGGAGGCCGACTATGCCCTCAAGTACGTTGACACCGACTATACGCTGGATGTCAAGAAAGACATCGGCCTGGCCGACAGCGACCTCGCGAACCAGTACAAATACACGCAGGACATCGTCACCGACAAGAACGGCGCCCTGAAAGGCGTTTCCTGGCAGGCGACGCCCGGCCTGTTCGCCTACCGCCGCTCGTTTGCCAAGAAGATTCTCGGCACGGATGATCCGGCAAAGGTGCAGGAACAGCTCTCGAGCTGGGATCAGTTTAACGCCGTTGCGGAAAAGGCCAAGGCGCAGGGAGTCAAGATGCTCTCCGGCTACGACGACAGCTACCGCACCTTCTCGAACAACGTCTCCGCTCCGTGGGTAACCGACACGACGGTCACCGTCGACCCCAACCTGATGAACTGGGTCACCCAGACCAAGACCTTCACGGACAAGGGCTATAACAACAAGACCATTCTCTGGGACGACAAGTGGAACGCCGACCAGGGCCCGGCCGGTAAGGTGTTCGGATTCTTCTACTCCACATGGGGCATTAACTTCACGCTGGAAGGCAACTCCCTCAAGACCCCGGTCAAGGAAGGCGGCAAGGAAGAAGCCGGCAACGGCATCTTCGGCGACTATGCCGTGTGCCAGGGCCCGCAGAGCTATTACTGGGGCGGCACCTGGATCTGCGCCGCGAAGGGGACCGACAACGTCGGAACTATTAAGAAGGTCATGCAGTCCCTGACCTGCGACCCCACCATCATGAAGAAAATCACGACCGACACGCAGGACTACACGAACAATAAAGCCGCGATGGAAGAAATCGCCAACAGCGACTTCAAATCCGCGTTTCTCGGCGGTCAGAACCATATCAAGCTCTTTGCGGAAGTCGCCCCGAAGATCGACATGAGCAAGGCGGGCGCCTACGACCAGGGCTGCAACGAGGCGTTCCAGAACGCTTTCCACGACTATTTCAACGGAACGGTCGACCTTGCGAAAGCAAAGACGAATTTTGAAACGGCCATCAAGCAGAAATACCCGGATCTGACGGACGTCAAGTGGCCTTCATAAATTTACGGCCGCGTATAACCGCACGGCCCGGTACGGGGTTCCCCCCGGGCCGGGGCCGTGCGATTCCATAAAAGGGGAGGGGCTTCTATTGAAAAAACAGAATCCGGCTTTACGCAGCAGAAGAAAGGGCATCAATTATTCCAAATGGGGATATATCTTCATCCTCCCGTTCTTTGTTGTATTCCTGATTTTCCAGTTCATCCCGCTGTGCTCCACCATCTATTACAGCTTCTTTCAGTATTTCATGTCAGGCCTGAAAATTATAGGGCCGAAGTTCATCGGCATACAGAACTATGTGAAGATGTTCCGGACCGATCTTCTCAAATACCTCTGGAATACGGTCTTCATCTGGCTCATCGGCTTCATTCCGCAGATTATTGTTTCGCTGCTGCTTGCGGCCTGGTTTACCAGCCAGCGCCTGCGCCTGCGCGCGCTCGGCTTTTTCAAGACCGTCATTTACCTGCCGAACCTGATTATGGCCTCCGCGTTCGCCCTGCTGTTTTTCGCCCTGTTCTCAGACAACGGACCCGTCAACGGCTCCCTGCTGGCCATGGGCATCACGGACCAGCCGATCCGTTTTCTTGCGACCGTCACGGGTACGCGCGGCCTGATTGCCCTCATGAACTTTCTGATGTGGTTCGGCAATACCACAATTCTTCTGATGGCGGCGATTATGGGGATTGATCCCAGCCTGTACGAAGCGGCCGGAATCGACGGCGCCTCTTCAAACCAGATGTTCTGGCGCATCACCATGCCGCTGATACGGCCCATTACGGCCTATGTCGTCATCACGTCGCTGATCGGCGGCCTGCAGATGTTCGACGTGCCGCAGGTTCTGACCAACGGCCTAGGCAACCCGGACAATACCTCCACCACCATGATTATGTTTCTCAACAACCACATGTACAGTAAAAATTACGGCATGGCCGGCGCCGTTTCCACCATTCTGTTTCTGATCTGCGCCGCTCTCTGCCTGCTGATATACCGTTTTATGACAAACGAAAACACCGGGGAAAAAGGGACGAAAAGAGGTGCCGTGAAATGACGACTAACGCAGCGGGCACGCCCCGCAGCCTTCCCTCAGGCAAAAAAGGCGGCCGCGCTTCCATTTCCGCGGCACGGGTCGGCTGTTACCTTGTTCTGGCCGTTCTCTGCTTTCTGTGCCTTTTCTTCTTCTATATGCTTCTGATCAATTCTTCCCGCAACACCTACCAGATTCAGCAGGGCTTTTCTTTCCTGCCGGGCAGATCGTTCGGCGTCAACCTGAACAGCCTGCTGAACAACGCGAACATCCCCGTCGTAAGCGGCGTGCTCAACAGCCTCACCGTTTCGGCCATGAGCGCGGTTCTGGCGACGTATTTCTCCACGCTGACGGCCTACGGCATTTTCGCCTATCGGTTCCGGCTGCGCAAGGCGGCCTTCACGTTCATTCTGCTGATTATGACCATGCCGACCCAGATCTCCGCCGTCGGGTTCGTCAAGGAGATGCAGGCGTTCCACCTGCAGAACAACCTGATTCCGCTGTTCCTGCCGGCGATTGCCTCGCCGATTGTCGTCTTCTTCATGAAGCAGTACATGGACAGCAGCATGCCGATGGAAATTGTGGAGGCGGCCAGAATCGACGGCTGCAGCGAATTCGGCACGTTCAATTCCATCGTGCTGCCGGTTATGAAACCGGCCATCGCCGTTCAGGCCATCTTTACCTTTGTGGGCGCCTGGAACAACTTCTTCGTTCCGGCCCTGCTGCTGGATTCCGCGCATAAAAAAACTCTGCCGATTCTGATTATGCAGCTGCGCAGCGCGGATTTTCTGAAGTTTGACATGGGCCAGGTCTACATGCTGATTACCATAGCCATCATTCCGGTCGTCATCGTCTACCTGATGCTTTCCAAATACATCGTCCGCGGCGTCACCCTCGGCAGCGTCAAAGGATAAGAGACTTTTTTAGGCATAAAGGAAGCGCACCGCAAAAAGGCGGTGCGCTTTTCTTCTTATCGGCCCAATCAGCCGGATGCGGCGATGCGAAAGGAGACGCCGACCGCAGGCGGAGCGTCACCCGAACAGATAGCTCGTCATGGAAAGCGACCCCAGCACGCCGGATTCGTTGAACACGGTGACTTTGTCGCCCGGTTTTACGGCTCCCAGCACGCACAGCAGCGGGTCGTAATGATCCGGGGTCGGTACCGAAAGCTTTGCGGACGGCCCGGCGTTCCCGTATTTGATCACGGAGCCGAAATCCCCTGCGGCAATCTTTCCTTTTACGTAATGATCGAACGCGTCCGCCCAAGGGAAGCCTTTGTCCATTTCCCAGGCAACGCGTGCAAGGTTGTGCACGACGTTCCCGCTGCCGAGAATCAGGATCCCTTCTTCCCGCAGGGAAGCGATTTTTTGGCCGACGGCGAACTGTTCCCGCGGGGAAGCGTCGCGGTCGACGCTGAGCTGGCAGAGGGGGATATCGGCGTCCGGATACATCCGGCGCAGGACCGACCAGGCCCCATGGTCGATCCCCCAGCCGTTGTCGATCCGGGCTTCCCCGCGGAGCAGCTGCCGGACCCGGTGCGCGAGCTCAGGCGCTCCGGGGGCGTTGTAGACGACCCGGTACAGGGCGTCCGGAAATCCGTACATATCATATATCATTTTTGGGGCCGAAGTGTCTGAAACGCGGAGCCCGGGCGTGTACCAGTGCGCCGAGACGGCGAGAATCGCCCGCGGGGCCGGAATCTTTTCCGCGGCGCGTTTCCAGCCCTCCGTAAATTCATTGTCCTCGATTGCGTTCATCGGGGAGCCATGCCCGACAAACAGCACCGGCATCTGTTCCATACAATCATTCCCTTCCGACCGCGTGATGTTCAGGTCGGTTTTATTATACATGGAAAAGCAGAATTGCGCTACTGTCTGTCCAACTTTCCCGGGCCGCCGGACGGCGGAGAGAAAAATTTATTGCTGTCTCCATACTTTCTTCACATCAATGCTTTACTGTTATGGCATCAACCGATAAGGAGCTGTATGTTATGAACTGCTGTTCTCACAGTGATCACGATAATCACCATAAAAAAGGGCATCTCTCCCATATCTGGATGATGGCCCTTTGCTGCGGTGCGCCGCTTCTGGCACTTTTGTTTCTTCCGCTGCTCGGTTCGCGTTTTCCGGCGGTCGGCGCGTTCCTGCTCTCTGCCGTACCGTTCCTGTGTCCCATCCTGATGATTGGCATGATTCCCCTGATGCTTATAAAAGGCAAGAGAGAGAAGAAAGAGGAACAGAAGCCGGGTGCGGTTGAATCGGAGGAAAAGGATCGGCCCCGCTATTTGGAATGACGGCAATCCCGGCGTGCGTATTTGCCCTTCCACCCGCCTCGGCGGCCGGAAGGGCTTTTTTAACCGGCCCCCAGCATGACCGGAATATCTTCCGGCCCCCGAAAACGGTAATCGGAGGGAATTTCGTCCGGGGTTTTGCATCCCCACAGCGCAAGCGCGCACGAAACGCCCGCCGCCCTCGCGCAATCCATATCGTATCGGCTGTCGCCCACGTAAAGGACCTCCGACCGCTCTGCGCCGCTTTTTCGCAGGTAGGCTTCCATGGGGTCGGGGTACGGCTTGTGCCTCGGCGCGTCGTCCGCGCAGACGGCGACGGGGAAAAAACCGGCCAGCCCGAAGGGGACGAAACCCCTTTCGTACTCCGCTTTCGTCCTCGACGTGACGACCCCGAGGTGAACGCTCTGTTTCCGAAGCCTGTCAAGGGTTTCCCGGATTCCCGGGAACACCCGGATGCTGCCGCCGTACTCCTGTGAAACCGCATCCCACTGCCTGCAGATCCTGTCGGGGGATTCCACCCGAAGCCGGCGAAGCGCGTCTTCCCCGGGGATTCCCAGCGCGAAAGTCAGAGCTTCCGGCGGGACGGCCCGGCCGCAGAACCGCCGCAGCGTCTCCGCAAGGGAGCGCAGCACCATCTCTTCCGTGTCCAGCAGGGTCCCGTCTATGTCGAATACCACGTGTCTGAATTTCATGGATGCCCTTTCCTGAAATACTTAGTCGAGCAGCCGGTTCCCGAAAACAAACAGCCCTTTCCGGTAGTCCTCTTCAAATTCGTAAGAAAGCTCGATTGGAGGGACGACCTCGGGGGGGAGATCCTTTGCGCTCTCTTTGCGGATTGCATCGATTTTGTCATTGATCAGCTCGTCCTGATATAAGACGATCCGGTCCGGATTCAGAAGCGCAATATAGGAGCGGATCACCTTGGAATAATAATCGGCAATATCGGCGTTTTTAAAATGTGTTTTCGTATATTCCAGAGTGTGTTCAATCGGAAGATAATAGGCTTCTCCCGCGAAGGAAGAAGTGCCGTGCCAAGGGTGGCCGTTCAGGACGACGCATGCGCCGATTCCCATTTTGCCGAGATAAATACAGACGGGCGCCTGCATCGGCGGAGTGCATCGCGCCCAGAAACCGGTGGCTACAATTTTCATGTCTTCTTCCGCCACGGAAGGAAGTCCCGATATATGATGAAGATATGCAGACAGGTTTACGCCCCGCAGCTCGCCGTAGCCGAAGGATTCCATCACAACGCCATCGCGGACGATGCTGGCAATCCCCATGGCGACAGCCCCGAGCTGCGGGTAACGCGCCTGGATACGCAATATCAGCGTACCGATATAATTCAGAATATCTGCCGAACAAAGCTCTTTGCCCTGTTCCACGCAGTTTCCGGTCAGATCACTGACAAACCAGCGGATTTCGTCCGCTTCCAGGTAGAAAGAGAGGATGACCCGGTACAGCGGATTGACGGCGTACAGCTTGGCGCAGCGGCCGCCGGTCGAATTTCCGGTCCCCTTTTCCAGCAGTTCCCCTTTGGAAACAAGAAAATCGACGGCGCGGCTGATGGTGGGGAAGCTCAGGCCGGTTTCCCTCGCCAGTTCGTTCTTGCTCATCGTCCCTTTGGCGCAAATCGTCTGACGGATGACGCTCCGGTTGATGATTTTCAGTTCGCCTGCGGTTGCCATCGGCACACCTTATTTTCAAAGTTTTTAATACTAATTAAATAAGTTCCTTTCAAGGATAGCACAAAACAAAAGGGCCTGCAAGCCCTTTTTGAAAGAATGAGAGAAATAATTTTGCAGACCTCCGGGATCCGCCGGCCGATGCCGGCCGCGCTCCGTGAATACGCAAGGCCCGGGCCGTCTGTGCGGACGGCGCCGCATGCCTTGCCGGTGCTAAATATGGAATATCCGGAACAGTCCGTATTTTATAAAATCGACCGCTCCCATAAAAAGGGCCGCGATTCCGAACAGAATGAGGACCTGATTGAGCGCGAGCGCGGGCACGGCCCAGCCCGAGACGCCCAGCAGAGCAAACCCCGCGATGGTCGCGAGGTTGATGAAAAGCAGCTTGCCGCTGGGCGCGGAAGACCAGAAATGGCGGCGTTCCCGCACGATTAAAATTCGGAACTGCGTGTTGAAGACCAGGCTGAGCAGGACCAGCGTGCAGAGCGTGGGATAGGAGAGATGAAAAAGGAAGATCCCGACAGAAACGACGAGCAGATCTTCAAGCGCAAACAGGGTGCCCAGAATCGCGGAGGCGGAAATCAGGTTTTTTATTTTCCACGAATTGGGCGATTCCGTTGAGACGACGCGATCCGTGGCGATTGACATGGTGACAAAGTCGTTCGCGAAGACCAGCAGCGACATGCCCAGAAGAGAGATGATCATATTGTGCAGCCAGAAATATCCGGCGGTGAAAAGGACCACGACCTCCACGACCTTCGTGACTTTGTTGATGACCCATGTCAGCATCCGCTGGTACGTCCGGCGGCTTACCGCAATGGTGCCGATGATTTCGCCGAGGCCTGGTTTGGTCAGCACGACGCTGGCGGAAGCTTTCGCGACGTCAGTTGCGCTGCTGACCGCCGTGCCGAGCTCGGCCTGCTTCAGGGCGGGGGAATCGTTCACGCCGTCGCCGGTCATTCCGACCATGTGGCCCTCGTCCTGCAGCAGGTGAACGATATTGTATTTGTCCTCCGGGTAGACTTCCGCAAATCCGTCGCTTCCGTCAATCAAAGCAGCCTGTTCTTCATGGCTCAGGCTTTTCAGCTCTCCCGCCCGGTGAATTCGGCTCCCGATGCCGACCCGCCCCGCAATTTCGCGGGCGATTGCCTGACTGTCCCCCGTCAGCATCAGGCTCCGGATTCCCAATTCCCTGATTTTCCGAATCATGGCTGCGGAGTCCTCCCGCGGCGGATCGGAGAGCGCCAGAAGGCCGGCCAGCTGAAAATTTTCACCTTCCGGGCCGCCGCCGACCGCTACGGCAATCGTCCGGCAGCCCCGCGAAGAGAATTCACCGACGGCATTGTCCGCTTCTTTTTCTGTCTGCGGGTTCAGCCCGCCGCAGAGCTTCAGGATGACCTGAGGCGCCCCTTTTGCAATGCGGTATTGCTTATGGCCGATTTCCGCAGCCGCTTCCGTGCGCCTGCTGGCCGGATTGAACGGAAGGTAAGAGAGCTGCCGGCATCCGTCCGGACGGATGCCGCGTGCTCCGGCGTACCGCAGGATTGCCGTATCGATGGCGTCCATCTCTTCTTCCTGTGAGGCCAACGCGGCCAGCCTGACGACCTGTTCCGCCTTGTAGGGCGCAAAGGCCCTGCAGTCCGAGACGGACAGCAGGTTCTGCGTGATGGTCCCCGTTTTGTCAAAGCAGAAGACGTCGATGGAAGAAGCGTCCTCAATGGAATCCAGCCTTGTGACGAGAACGCCCTTTTTTGACAGGTCGAGCGCCCCGACGGCCTGCACAATCGTCATCACGGCCGGCAGTGCGACAGGAATTGCCCCGATTAAAAATACGACGATCAGGGACAGAATGGAAAAGATGTCCTTATGCAGGGAGACGGCATAGCAGGAGACGACGGCGGACGCCGCGATGCCCAGAATTATCATGTATTTTACGATTCCGAACATGAGCTCCTGCTGTTTCGATTTCGGCTTTGCAATCTGCACAAGGGAGACGGTCTTCCCAAAATAAGTGCGTGCCCCTGTGTTCACCACAATGCACGTGGCTTCCCCGCGCTTAACACTGGAGCTGGAATTGACGACGTCGGACGTTCGGAGCTCCCGCGGCAGGGACTCGCCGGTCAGGGCCGAAGTGTCCACGAAAACTTCTCCGTTCAGGATAAAGACGTCCGCGGGTACCAGGTCGCCGAGCTTTAGTTTCAGAATATCCCCGGGCACAAGATCTTTCGCGTCTCTCAAAGTCCATCGGCCGTCCCTGAGCACCTTTGCCCTGATTTGCAGCTGCTTTTTCAGCAGTTCCACGGCTTTCCGTGAATTCTGCGACTGTAAAAAACCGATGACGGCGTTGACCGTCAGCAGAACGAAAATCAGGGCGCCTTCCGTGTAATGCCCAAGAAGAACGGTCAGCGCCATTGCAAATTCGAGCAGCCAGGGCATAGGCTCCCAGTACCGCTTTAAGAACAGGAAAACCGGGTTCTTTTTTGCCTCTTCTATCTCATTCGGGCCGAAGCGGCGGATTCGGTTGCTGGCCTCCGCCTCGGTAAGGCCGGCCATGCTGCTGTTCAGGGATGCCGTCATCTCATCGGGACTGACGGCCCGGTGCCCGTTTTTTGCTTTCGTCTGTGCGTCCATTTCGGGAAACCTCGATTTTCACTTATTCTGTAACAATCCACTGTAAGGATAGCACTTGACGATGCATAAGTAAAATAATATAATATTATAGATAAGATATTGAAAATATTATATTGGAGATGCGCGGCGATGACCCTCCGTCACATGCAGATCTTTACGGCCGTCTGCGACTGCGGCAGCGCGACTGCGGCGGCCGAAAAGCTCGGGATTGCGCAGCCCGCCGTCAGTCTTGCCGTCAAAGAGCTGGAAGGCCACTACGGAGTCCGGCTCTTTGACAGAATCTCACATAAGCTGCTGATAACGGCGGAAGGGAAGGAGCTTCTCCGGTTTGCGCGCCGGATTCTGTCGCTGTTCGATGCGGCGGAGTGCGACGTCAAGAACTGGGATTCCTTCGGGCTGCTGCGGGTCGGCTCCAGCATCACGATTGGCACGTGCCTGATGCCGGAATATGTGAAACGGTTTCGTTCCGCTTATCCCAAAATGACGGTCCGTGTCACGGTCGACAATTCGGCGGTCATCGAGAAAAAGATTCTGGAAAATCAGCTGGATTTTGCCTTGATTGAGGGAATTGTCCATTCGGATCAGATTGTTTCCCGCAGGTTTATGGAGGACGAGCTGGTTGTAATCTGCGGAGCGGACAGCGCCTTTTCGGGGCGGACCGAGTTGTCCCTCGAGGAGTTGCCCGACCTGCCGTTGCTTCTGCGGGAAAAGGGAAGCGGCACGCGGGAACTGTTCGACAGCACCATGACGATTCACAATCTCTCCATTGAACCAGTTTGGGAGAGCATCAGCACGCAGGCCATCATAAAAGCGGTCGCCGCGGGCCACGGACTTTCCGTCCTGCCTCACCGGCTTGTAAAGCCCGATTTGGAAAATCACAGGGTTCGGCAGCTGGCCTTAAAAGGCATCCGGTTTCGGCGGGCCTTTTCTATGATTTACCATAAAAATAAGTTTCTGGCCAAATCGGCGAAGGAATTTATGACGCTGTGCAGGGGCCATGATTTCTAGCCTGGCCGGTGCAGGGAGGGGGACGGCCCTCTCAGACCGGTGCGGAGCAGAAAAAGCGGGTGTGCGAACGCTGCCTGCTGGAACTGCGGGCATATATGGCAGATTCAGAGAACGTGAAAATCTGAAAAAGGATGGCATAAAAAGCTCCCGCCGGTCAATCGGGCCGGCGGGAACTTTTTAGAGCAAGGGGGCCGCTTTCACGCGGCCCCCTTTTATGATATCCCCACAGAGTGGGTCAACTCCCGGTTTCCCAGGAGGATATGTCAATTCTGGGCTTTATCATATCATAATTTCGCAGAATCGTCAAGATACGACGGACAGACTTGCGGTATAGCCGCCGCGCTGCTCCTCGTCCTATCAACTAAAAAAGCCGGTTCAACCAAAAGATTGAACCGGCTTTTTGGCGGAGAAAAAGGGATTTGAACCCTTGCGCCGGTTACCCGACCTACTCCCTTAGCAGGGGAGCCCCTTCACCACTTGGGTATTTCTCCAAATTCGATGAAAACATATCGTCATATAACAATTTATTTAGTAGGCAACTGGCGGAGAGGAAGAGATTCGAACTCTTGGTCCCTTGCGGGATCACTAGTTTTCAAGACTAGCTCCATAAACCACTCGGACACCTCTCCAAACATCCATACAGCAGGTGCGTATTTAATAATATCATATTAAAACGGCCTGTGTCAATGCCAAACGACAAAAAATTCTATTTTCAGAACCCTTGCGGGTTTGTTGGAAATCTGCCCGCGGGAAACGGAACAGCATGATGTTCCGCACACGGCTGAAAAATTTTTTTCCGGTTTTCTGCGTTTGGATTCAAGTGCTTAACAGGAAAGAGAAAATTGAAAAAACGCTGGCTGCCCTGTGGCATGGAAAGATTTCAGACAACTTAACAAATGATTTATTAAGTTAAAAATATAGTGCATATTAGATATAAAATTTCTTTAATAAAAATAATAATTATATAATTCGATTGACAACAGAGATTCCAAGTGCTATATTAATCGCGTACTCACAAACAGAAAAAGATTGGAAACGGGAATGAGGCATGGGCCGGTACAGAAAGAAGATCGCAAGCTTCGGCCGTAAGGAAAAAATCGTTTTCCTTTTCTTTTTTGCGGCTTTCCTCAGCTGCGTTTCGTGGCTCATTGCATCCCGCGTAAGCGCCGGGGTCAATGAGGCGCAGATGGCCTCCCTGCGTCAGGCGGCGTTTGCTTCTTCTCGGGCCGCCCCGCAGAGCGCCGGTTCGCGCTCCGGGGGGAGTCCAGCGTCCGCGCTGTCTTCCGGGCCAGCGGAAAAAACGGCCTCCGTTCTTCCGCAGTTTCAACAGCTGCGGACCGAAAACGGGGACATCGCCGCGTGGATCAAAATCGACGGGACCAAGGTCAATTATCCCGTGATGCAGACCCCGCGGGATCCCGAATACTATCTGCACAGAAATTTCGCCAGGCAGCCGGAAAGCCGCGGGCTTCCGTTTCTGGACGCGAAATCCGACCTTCTGAAAAGCAGAAATTATCTGGTGTACGGCCACGACATGAAAGACGGAACGGCGTTTGCCGGTCTGGTCAATTATCTGCGCGAAGGTTTTTACAGCGCGCATCCGACGATTCGCTTCGATACCCTCTACGGCACCGGGACTTACACGATCATTTCTGTTTTCCGCACGAAGGTTTACCGGCAGGGAGACCGCGTGTTCAAGTATTATCAGTACGCCGACCTTGAAACGGAAGCGTCGTTCGATGTCTACATAAAAAATATCAGGAAACTTTCGGAATATCCAATCGGCACGGCCGCCGGGTACGGCGACCAGCTTCTGACGCTTTCCACCTGTTACGAATACGTGGAAGACGGCCGGCTTGTGGTTGTGGCCCAAAAAGTCGGGTAACCCTCTGTTCGGGGCCTTCCGGCTTTTCGCAAATATTAAATTCTGTATTTTGGAAGGAGATTTACGATGGAGAAACTCAGAAAACTTGTCACGGGCCTCCTCGCGCTTGCCGTGGTAACGGTTTCGGCGGCGCCTGTGCTGTCGGCCCCCGCGTCTGCGGCGTCTGCGGGCAAAGAAGTGACCATCTATTTCCAGAACAGCCAGAACTGGAAAAACGTGTATGCGTACCTTTGGGAAGGCTCCGGCAACCTGAAAGGGACCCCCGCGTGGCCCGGACAGCAGATGACCAAGGTCTCCGGCACGGAAAACTGGTATGAGATGAAGTTCACGCCCGCCACGGCCTTCAACGTGATCTTTGACGACAACGGTCAGCCGAAACCCCAGCAGACCGCCAACCACACGCCGAAGGATTTGACGTCGGACAAAACGGCTTACTGGTTCGTCCCGACGGATTCGACGCAGACGAACGGCAACGGCCTTACGCCGGCCGGCACCGCCGTGCAGGTCTATACCGAAGCGCAGGCCGGTTTCCCGACCCCGGCTGCTGTGACTTCCGGTACGGATAAGACGGCGGCCGGCACGACGGCTGCCGCGGCCGGTGCGGACGCCTCCAAGAAAGACGCCGTTCCCAAGACCGGCGATACCGGCGTCAGCGAGCCCGCCGTTGCGGCTGCCGCGCTGATTGCTCTGGCCGGCATGGGACTTGTCCTGCTCCGCAAAAAGGCTGCGGCCTGACAAAAAAGGCTTCGCATCTGCAAGGCACCGGGGACACAGCGGAAGAAGGCTGCGTCCCCGGCGTTTGTAACGGCGGGGGCGTCGCGGTGCTCACGGATTTTCGCTGCCCAGCAGGATGCAGTTGGCACCGTCGGCCTGGTAGTCCAGCGAAAGCATGTCCTGCAGGATTTCCGCCGCGACCGCGGCTGTCGTTCGGTTCGGAACGCGCAGCAGCTGCGTGCCCTCCGGGAAAAGGCCGGCGTCCCCGAGGCTGGAGACGACCGCCATGTCCCTGCCGGAGAAAAGCCGCTGGGCCTGCACCCCGAGCACGTCGCCCAGGACGACGCCCTTCTGCCCCTGATGGTTTTGGAGAAAAGCGCGAAGTTCGGCGGCGGAATCCGTATTGACGAAGATGTCCCTCGGCAGAAAATATTCCGTAAACTGCGCCATCTGATTCTGGCAGCAGAAATCTTCCGTCAGCAGAAAAAGATGTTCCGAATCCAGCATGCTTTTCGCCTGCGAGAACAGCGAGCCGTAGTCGGGCCGGATCTCGCAGAAAAGCGGGTCGCCGACCATGCAGTCGAGGAACAGGATCGGCACGTAGTAGCCCTCCGTGACCGTCCTGACGGTCCGGTTGTCGACGTCGATCATGAAGACGGCGTCCATGCTGTGCTTTTTCACGGCGCTCATGTCCAGGGAAGATCCGCTGGCGGAAATCAGGATTGTCTCGTACCCGATTGCCCGCAGCTGCATGCTCAGTTCCGCGGCAAGGTCGTAATACATCAGTTTTTTCCCGACGGTATTCGTGCCTTTCAGCGTGATTACCACGCCTATCAGCCCGCTTTTTGTTTTTCCGAACGTGCGGACGGAGCGCGGCTCGTAATGCAGACGCGTGGCCGCCTCCATCACCTTCAGACGCGTCTCGTGGCTGATTTTCTCCTTCTCGGAATGGTTCAGAACGTAAGAGACCGTGGCGACGGAAATGCCGCAGGCTTTTGCGATGTCCCGCATGGTGATCTTTTGATTTTCCACAATACACGCCCTCTTTCCTGCACCTGGCGATATTATATCACCGGCGGGAACAAACCACAATTCATTTTGCTTCGCAAAGATTCAGGGAGGTCGAAAAATGAAGAAGAAAGCGAGCTCCGCCATTTTATCCGCCGTTCTGTGGGGAAGCGGGCAGTTCTTCCTTGCAAAAAAAAGGCTGCGGGGGCTGCTCTTTTTTGCGGCCCAGGTCCTGCTGATCGGCGGAGAGCTGGCTTCCGGCTACTGGTTCAACTGGTTCGCCGGCGAAATTGATTCCTTCGACATCGGGACCTACGGCGGTGTTTTCACAAGAGGCCTGTGGGGACTGATCACGCTCGGCGAGACGCCTGGCGTGGGCGGCGACCATTCCACGCTGCTTCTTATCAACGGGATCCTTGTCCTGATGGCGCTGCTCGTTTTCTTCGGCATCTACGTCTGGAACGTCCACGACGCGTACCGCCTCGGCAGGCAGCTGGACGAAACCGGCGGGCTTGAACTGCCCCCCGCGAAAATCCAGCGCCGCCGCGCGTTCCCGTATCTCGCGCTGCTGCCGATCGGCGTAATCGTCGCGCTGGTCGTGCTGATGCCGATTATTTTCTCCGTGCTGACGGCGTTCACGGACTACGATGCGAACCATATGCCGCCGGCCCAGCTCGTCAGCTGGGTGGGGCTGAAGAATTTCGGCAAGCTGCTGAGCGTCCCGGTCTGGGCGCAGACCTTCTGGGGCGTTTTGGCCTGGACGGTGGTGTGGGCGGTTTGCGCGACGTTTTCCACCTACTTCCTCGGGCTTTTTCAGGCTTTGATCCTGAGCAGCCGCTGTGTGAAGCACCGCGGGTTCTTCCAGACCATCTACATCCTGCCTTGGGCGGTCCCCGGCATGATTTCGCTGCTGGTGTTCCGCAACCTGCTCAACGGGCAGTTCGGGCCGCTGAACCAGCTGCTGCTGAACGCGCACCTCATATCGCAGCGCGTTCCGTTTCTGACTGACCCGACCGTCGCGAAATTCTCGATCATCTTTCTGAACCTGTGGATGGGCTTCCCGCAGTTCATGGTCATGCTGCTCGGCGTAATGTCGAACCAGGACGTCAACCTCTACGAGGCGGCCGCCATCGACGGCGCGACCAGAATGCAGACCTTCGCGCGCATCAAGCTGCCGCTGCTGATGAACGCCACGGCCCCGCTGATTGTGATGAACCTCGCCGGCAATTTCAACGCCTTCGGCTCCATCTACTTCCTGACGAACGGCGGGCCGGCCGATCCGTCCTATCAGTTCGCCGGGGACACCGACATCCTCATCTCCTGGATCTACAAGCTGACGCTCGACCAGCGCATGTACGGCATGGCGGCCGTCATGAATATCCTGATTTTCCTGTTCATCGCCGCCGTGTCCATCTGGAACTTCCGCCGCACCAGCGCATTCAAGGAGATGTGAGCCATGAAAAAAACACTGAACTCGATTCTGGTCCATCTGGAGCTGATCCTCATGGCGGCCGTCGTTCTGGTGCCGATTGTCTGGATCGTGCTTTCCTCGTTCAACCCGGGCAACGGCCTTGCGACCTCCTCCCTGATCCCGAGAACACTCACGCTGGAAAATTTCCGCCGCCTGTTCGAAGAGACGGACTACCGACAGTGGTTCCTGAATTCCCTGTCGATTGCGGTGCTGAACACGGTGCTGAGCGTGCTGCTGGTCATGGTCACCGCTTGGGTCATGTCGCGCTTCCGGTTCAAAGGGAAGAAGCTCAGCCTGATGTGCCTGCTGCTGCTTTCGATGTTCCCGACGTTTCTGTCCATGACGGCGCTTTACACGCTGTTCCTCACGTTCGGCCTTCTGGATAAGCCGCTGGCGCTCGTCATCATCTATGTGGCCGGCGCCATCCCGTACAACGTCTGGCTGGTCAAGGGCTATCTCGACGGCCTGCCGAAAGAGATCGACGAGGCGGCGTACATCGACGGCTGCTCCTATTTCGCCACGTTCCGCCGGATTGTGCTGCCGCTCTCTGCGCCGATCATCATCTACTGCGCGGTGTCCCAGTTCATGATGCCGTGGATGGACTACATCCTGCCGAACATGCTGCTGTCGAGCAATACCAGCAAGACGCTCGCCGTCGGGCTGTACGGGCTGATCACCGGGCGCGAGAACATGAATTTCACCGTATTTGCGGCCGGATCGGTCATCATCGCGGTGCCGATTACGATTCTGTTCATGATTTTTCAGAAATACATCGTTCAGGGCATCGCGGCGGGAGCAAATAAAGGCTGACAAACCGAATAAACTGACGGGAGGATTTTGCAATGATGCAGTGGAAAAGAGCGCTTGCGCTTATGCTGGGCGTGCTGACGGCCGGTTCGATGGCGGGGTGCCGCCAGCTGCCGCAGAAAGCGAAGAACGCCGCGGCCGGCACGGCCGGCACCGTGTCGGCCGAAGAGCTGAAGCCGGAACAGGGCGCGAAGCTGGTCTTCCGCACCAGCAGCGCAGGGCAGCTCAATTTTGCGAAGGACGCGGCGAAGAACTTTCAGAAAAAATACGGCGTGCCCGTGACCGCGGAAGACGGCAGCGTCTACGACCAGAACAAGACGAATCTGGAGGGCGCTTCCGGCAAGGGGCCCGACGTTTTCATGAGTCCGCAGGACAAGACGGTGGAAAATCAGCGCGCCGGCCTGCTGCTGAAATTTGACGCCCGCATCGCGTCGGCGATGCAGAAAGAGGTCAGCCCCGTTGCCCTGAAAACGGTCACGCTGGACGCCGGCTTTTACGGCGTGCCCGTTTCCGTCGAAACGTACGTCATGTTCTACAATAAGAAGCTCGTGACCGGCACCCCCGCGGCCAGCTTTGAGCAGCTTCTCGCGGAATCGAAAAAATTCAACAACGCCGCGCAGAACAAATTCTGGTTTCTTTCCAATGTGAGCGAGGGCGCCACCATATACCCCATGCTGAGCGTTTACGGGCTTCAGCTGTTCGGCGCCGACGGGACCGACAACGACAGCCCCGGGTTCGACACCCCGGCGTTTGAAAAGGGGCTCGAGGTTCTCGCGGCGTATCGCGGGCTGATGCCCGCCGCGTCCGGCGACCTCGCGAACTGGGACTTTCTGACCAACCAGTTCATTACCGGCAAAACGGCCTACCTCATCAGCGGCCCCTGGAACGTCAAGACGTTCCGCGACGCAAAGGTGGATTTCGGTGTCACGAACCTGCCGGCGTACGACGGAAAGAAAGAGCGTTCGTTCGCTTTCGTGCAGAACGCGCAGGTCTCCGCCTACACGAAATACCCGATTGCGTCCCAGCTGTTCGCAGAGAGCCTCGTTTCCGCCGAAAGCGCGGAACTGCTGTATTCCGAGGCATCCTGCATCACCGCCCGCGCCGACATTTCGCAGGTGAAGGGCTTGGCGCAGGACGAACAGCTCAGCGCCATCGTCAAGGCTTTTCAGGACGCGGCCTCCATGCCGACGGCTAAGAGGATCAGCTATTACTGGACCATTGCGGCCAACGTGGGGCCGGCCGTCTTCGACGGGAAAATGACCCCGAAGGCCGGCGCGGCGAAAGCGGCCGGGGACTGGCAGTCCTTCCTGAAAGCGGAGTAAAAAATCACGGAAGCGCTTCGGCCGGGAGCCGGGCCGTTCAGAACCAAGAAGGAGGCCGCCTTGAATCTACAGGGTATTTGTCATATTCCGAAAAGCAATTACGCTTACGCGTACGGCGAAAAAGACCTGGACATCCGCCTGCGCACGGCGCGGGACGACTGCTCCTGCGTCCGCCTCGTCATTTCGCAGAAACACCGCTGGAACGAAAAAAAATCTTTCCTTATGGAAAAAGTCGCTTCCGACCGGCTGTTCGATTATTATCAGTACCGCTACCATACGGACGACCCGCGCCTCGGGTATTACTTTGAAATCAGCGGCGGCGGGCGGACGCTGATCTATTCCGAATCCGGCTTTTCCGAAGCATTCGACGACGAGAACGCCTATTTCCATTATTTTCAGTATCCCTACATCAACAAAACCGACCTGCAGCGGGTCCCGGAGTGGGTCCATACGGCCGTGTTCTACCAGATTTTTGTGGAACGCTTCTGCAACGGCGACCCTTCCAACGACCCGGAGCGCCTGACGCCTTGGGGGCAGCCGCCGGGGCCGCACAGCTTTTACGGCGGCGACCTGCAGGGGGTCCTGGAAAAACTGCCGTATCTGCTGGAGCTTGGCGTCAACGGAATCTACCTCACGCCGATCTTCGAGTCCGGCAGCAACCACAAGTACGACACCGTCGATTACCGCAGGATCGATGGGGCTTTCGGGGACAAAGAGCTGCTCCGCAGGCTGGTGGAGCGGGCGCACGGCATGGGAATCCGCATCGTTCTGGACGGCGTCTTCAACCACTGCAGCTGGCGCTTTCCGCCGTTCCGGGACGTGCTGGATCGCGGGGAGCGGTCGCCTTACCGGGACTGGTTTCTGATCGACAGCTTCCCCCTGGCGCGTTTTTCGGAAGAAGAGGCCCGCGATTACAGCAAGCCGTTCGATCTCTCCCGCCTGAACTACCGCATTTTCGGAACAAGCCCCGGCATGCCGAAGCTGAACACGGAAAACCCCGAGCTGGAGCGGTATCTGCTGGACACCGCCGCCATGTGGACGAAGGACACGGGGATCGACGGCTGGCGGCTCGACGTCTCGGACGAGGTGAACCACGGCTTCTGGCGCAGCTTCCGGAAGACCGTCAAGCAGATTAACCCGCAGGCGCTGATTGTCGGGGAAAACTGGCACAACGCTTACCCGTGGCTGCAGGGGGATCAGTTCGACGGCGTGATGAACTATGCCGTTACGAAGTCCTGCATCCAGTTTTTCGCCCGGCACGAGGTGGACGCCGGGCAGTTCGCCGGGGACATCTCCGCCTGCCTGATGCGGAATTACGATCAGGTGAATTTTGCCATGCTGAACCTGCTGGACAGCCACGACACCATGCGTTTCCTGACCTGGTGCGGCGGCGACAAACGCCTGCTGCGCATGGCGGTCCTGTTTCTGTTCAGCTATACCGGCATCCCCTGCGTCTATTACGGGAGCGAAACCGGCATGGAGGGCAGGGGGGATCCGGACTGCCGCAGAACGTTCGACTGGGACCGCAGCCACTGGGATCTTGACCTGTTCCGGTACTACCGGCAGGTCGCCGACCTGCGCAGAAAAGAAAAGGCCCTGCAGTACGGGACAATCCGAATCGGCGCGGAAGACGGCGTGCTGTATCTGCGGCGCGCCTTTGAAGGCAGTGAGCTTGTGACGGTCATCAACAATACCGTGCTGGCAAAGAAGCCCAATCTGCCCGCCGGCCTTGAGCCGCTGCTGCGCACGGAGCCCATGGATGCGGCGGATACCCTTACGCCTTACAGCGGATGCATCTATCGGCTCCGCTGACGGCGGGCGCTCCGGTTCCGGGAAGCCCGTGAAAACAGAAAACGGCGGCATGCGTCCCTTTTGCCGGGCGCATGCCGCCGTTTGCCGTCTTTTGCCTTACATGGACCTTGCTTTCTGCGTGCAGGCCCTCATCGCTTCCATAATGCTGCTGCGGAAGCCTTTTTCCTCCAGCACGCGCACGGCCTCTATGGTTGTGCCGGCGGGGGAGCAGACCATGTCTTTCAGCTCCCCCGGGTGTTTTCCGGTTTCAAGCACCATTTTGGCGCTGCCCATCACGGCCTGCGCGGCAAACGTGTAGGCCTGCGCGCGCGGCATGCCGTCCGCGACGGCTGCGTCCGCCATCGCCTCAATCATCATAAAGACGTATGCGGGGGAGCTGCCGCTGACCGACACGACCGCGTCCATCAGGTTTTCCGGCACAAGCTCCGCTTTGCCGAAGCCGGAGAGCAGGGACAGCGCCCGCCGCTTTTCCTCCTCCGTCACGTAACGGTTCGGGCAGGCGGCAGTGATTCCTTCCCCGACCATCGCGGGGGTGTTCGGCATGGTCCTGACAAGATGGACCGGCCTGCCGAACGCGTCCTCCAGCCATTCCAGCGTTTTTCCGGGCGCGATTGTGATGACGAGCCGGTCTTCGCCCACGCGGCCGGCGATCCCGCGGATGACCTCGGCGTAATACTGGGGCTTGACTGCAAGGAAGAGCGTCTCCGACTGCCCTGCGGCCTCGTCGTTTTTCTGTGTCGTATGGATCCCCAGCGCTTTGGAAGCCGCGTCCAAGGCGGCGGCGCTGACGTCCGAAGCGACGATGTCTTCCGCCGGGACGATGCCGTTCCGGATGATGCCGCCCATGATGGCCTTCGCCATGTTGCCGCAGCCAATAAAGCCAAGTTTCATTTTTTTGACCTCTTTTTTATTAAAATTGCAGAAATGATGCGAATATCCGATGAAAAGGGATGCAACGCGGCATGCCTTGCATCCGCTTTATTTTATCCTGCAAATTATCCAACGTCAAGGCCTGAGCATCCCGCGCCTGCCTGCCGCACGCGTTTTCAGCCGGATTGCCCCAGGTGGGGAGCGGCCGCTTTCATCCCCTCTTCGTAAAGGGAGGCGTTCGTTTCGCCGGTGGCGGAAATTTCGTATACGTCCTGATAAATTGCGGGCCAGATGGCTAAAACAATACCGCCGGCCGTCACCCTGATCATGCCGCCCGGTTCCAACGCGTCTGCGGAAATGGGCTTTCCGTCCGGGCCCGCGAGCGCAGCCTTGCCTGTCGAAAGGACGCAGAGGCGATCCGCCGCGGATGCGTCCGCTTGATAGACCAGCAAGCTGCTATTTCCCTCTTTTGCGAGCACGCAGGCGCTGAACACAAATCGGGAATCCTCTTCGCGGAAAGAGAAGCAGGCCGCGGAGAGGCCCAGCGAAACGGCCAGAATCAGCGAGAGAAGCAAAATCCACCGCGTTTTTGCCTTGCGCAAGCAATCATTCCTCCCGGCATGGTTTTCGGCGCCTTTCCGCCGGAGTCCGCACGGCTTCGGCTTTGATGTTATCGTATCATATCCCCGGCTGTTTGTAAATTGCGCGCCGGGGAAAATGGCAGAACTTCCTCCCGCCGGGGAAAAGGGGAGTGCTGCATTTCATACAAATACGGACGGAAAAAGTTGAAAACATTGTCTGTGCGGAACCCTTGACGGGGAGGTTCCCGGAATATATAATTAGGCAAACTAATAAATAGACAAGTTAAGTATTATTTTTGCAAGTAAATCAAAGAGGGGTGCTGTTTATGCCGCAGCAGGCGGATTTGAATACGGTGACGGAAGATCTGATCCGTGCTTTTTTTCAGTTCAGAAAGCTCCACCGGGAAGAGCACAAGCCGCCGTTTGGCCCCCGGCAGCCCTGCCACGGGCTCAAGGGCAGCGAGATCATCCTGCTGTTTGTGCTGAGCGAATCGTACAGCCGCTACCCCGAGGGGGTGCCCGTTTCAGAGCTGAGCAAGACGCTTGCTGTCAAGCCGCCCTCCATCACGCCGCTTCTTGCCGCCCTTGAAGAAAAAGAGATGCTCGAGCGCACGATGGATAAAAACGACCGCCGCATTGTACGCGTGCGGCTGCTTGAGAAGGGGCGGAAACTGGTCGAAGGGCAGAGAAGCCATATGGTGGGAAAGTTCCGCGGGCTTGTGGAATACCTCGGGGTCGAGAAGAGCGTGACGCTTACGGAGCTGATCAACGAAGCGTTCGTCTACATCAAGCGGCAGTCGGATTTGCACCGGCCGGACGACCGGCCTTCCCATTTTCATCATTTTAACGACAGAGGTGCAGAATGATCAAGATATACCGGAACCTCAAACCGTATCTGTTTCAATTGATCGGCGTCCTGATTCTGCAGACGGTTCAGGTGATTGCCAACCTATACCTGCCGACACTGATGTCCGACATCACGAATTACGGCATCCTGAAAGACGACGTGGGCTATATCTGGCAGACGGGCGGCAGGATGCTGCTCGTCTCTGCGCTCGGCGTCGCCTGCGCCGCCGTTTCGAGCTACCTGTCTTCCACGACGGCCATGGGGCTCGGCAAAATCCTGCGCAGCCGGATTTTCAGCAGGATCGAGAAATTTTCCCTGCACGAGTTCGACCAGTTCGGCGCGTCGACGCTCATCACGCGCACCACGAACGACATCACCCAGATTCAGCTCGTGACGTTCATGATGCTGAACATGCTGATTTCCGCCCCGATTACCGCCGTGGGCGGGACCTTCCTGGCTTTCCGGCAGGACCCGAGCATGACGTTCATCCTCGCCTACGCGCTGCCGGTCATCGCGGTGCTCATCGGCGTCGTGGCCTGGAAGGGAATCCCCCTGTTCAAGGCCGTACAGAAAAAAATTGACCGCGTCAACCTCGTTCTGCGTGAAAAGCTGACCGGCGTGCGGGTCATCCGCGCGTTCAACCGGATGGACCACGAAGGCAAAAGGTTCGACGAAGCGAGCCGCGACCTCACCAACACCTATATCAAGGTCAATCGCATCATGGCTTTCCTGATGCCCGCCCTGATGATCCTGATGAACCTGGTCACGCTCAGCATCCTGTGGTTCGGCGCAATCAAAATCAACGAGGGCGGCACCAACATCGGCAACCTGATGGCGTTCATGCAATACGCTTTGCAGATTCTGATTTCCCTTCTGATGTTCTCCATGCTGTTCATCCTTGTTCCGCGCGCGCAGGCCGCGGCGGTCCGTGTCGTCGAGGTGCTTGAAACAAAGCCTGAAATCGTCGACCCGGCGGAACCGGTCAGCGCGGATTCGGAATCGGGCTATGTCGAATTCCGGAACGTCACGTTCCGGTACCACGGTGCCGAGATGCCCGCCGTCAGCAATATCTCGTTTTCGGCGAAGCCCGGCGAGACCACGGCCATCATCGGCGGGACCGGCAGCGGCAAATCCACCCTCGTCAACATGATTCCCCGGTTCTACGACCCGGAGGAAGGCGCGGTGCTGGTGGATGGCGTCGACGTGCGCCGCATGACCCAAGAAGGGCTGCGCGCCAAAATCGGCTTCGTCCCGCAGAAGGCCATCCTGTTTACCGGCAGCATTTCGGAAAATCTGCGGTACGGCAAGCCGGACGCGGACGACGGCGAGGTGCGGCATGCGGCGGAGGTCGCGCAGGCCGCCGAATTCATCGGGCAGATGGAGGACGGCTACGACACCGTGCTTTCGGAAGGCGGGCTCAATCTTTCTGGCGGGCAGAAGCAGCGCCTCTCCATTGCCCGCGCGCTGATCCGCAGGCCGGAGATCTATGTGTTCGACGATGCCTTCTCCGCTCTGGATTTCAAGACGGACGCAAAGCTGCGCGCCGCCCTGAAACGGGAGACGTCGCAGGCGACCGTGATCCTTGTGGCGCAGCGCGTCGGAACGGTCATGGACGCGGACCGCATCATTGTGCTTGACGAGGGCCGCGTGGCGGGCGTCGGCACTCACCGTGAACTGATGAAAAGCTGCGAGGTTTACAGCGAAATTGTTTCGTCGCAGCTGACAGAGGAGGAACTGGCATGAGCAGCGCAGAGAAAAAAAGGAACGCCGCCCGGCCGCACGGTTTCGGCGGAGGCCACGGCGGCCCGCCCATGGCGATGAAGGCGGAAAAAGCCAAAGATTTCGGCGGGACCATCCGGCGCCTGCTCCGCTACCTGAGGCCGCAGAAGGTCAACCTTATCATCGTTTTTGTGTTCGCGGTCTTCAGCACGGCGTTTACCGTCCTCGGCCCGAAGATTACCGGCAACGCCATGAACCAGGTGACCGACGGCTTTGTCTCAAAGTCCATTGTGGACGGGATCGACAAGGCGCAGCCGGAGCTGAAGCAGGCGGTCCGCCAGTACGACGACGCGGTGCAGCAGGCGGTCAGGACGGCGGATTCGAAAGTCGAGGAGACGTTCTCCGCGACGGTGAAGTCGCAGAAGCAGCAGGCGTACGCCTCCGCCGAAAAGGCTGCCGACGCCGCGGTGGAAAAACAGTTCGGCGAGCAGGTTGCCGCGCAGAAACAGCAGGCGTATGCTTCCGCCGTAAAAGCTGCCGACGCCGCGGTCGGACAACAGTTTAATGCACAGGCCGCCGCGCAGAAGCAGTCGGCTTACGCCGAGGCACAGAAACAGGCGGAGGCCGCGGCAAAGCAGGCGGTTGACCGGCAGTTCGCGTCCGCGGCGCCGGGAGTGCCCGCACAGAGCTACCCGTCTCTTCCCGGTTACACGCAGGCTCTGCAGAGCGCTTACGCGCAGGCCGACGCAAAAGCGAAAGCCGGCGTGGACGCCCGGTTTGCAAAGCAGCAGCCGCAGCTCGACAAGCAGCTCACCGCCGCGAAGTCGCAGGCGGAAGCCGCGGCCAAAGCGAAGGTAGACGGGGCGTTCGCGGCTCAGAAGGCCGAGCTTGACAAAAAGCTCGCGGACGCGAAAACCCAGGCGCAGGCCGCGGCCAGAAGGAAGGTGGACGAAGCCTTCGCGGGTCAGCAGACCGACCTCGACAAGAAGCTTTCGGACGCGAAGGCCCAGGCGGAAGCAAAGGCGAAGGACGCCGTCACGCAGGCGTTCCTTTCCAAAATGAAAATGACGCAGGCGCAGTTCGACCTGTTCCGCCAACTGGCAGCCCTGCCGCAGATTAAGAGCACAAACGATTACGGCCGCCGGGCTGAGATCGCGCAGACCTTCTTCGACGTGATGAAAAAGCTGCCGTCCGATTTTGTGAGCGGCAACCAGTCCATCCAGTCGTCCGACGTGAAGATCACCAACGTGTCGGACGCGAACCTCAGCAAATATGTCGGGGACATCCGCCATTCCGGCGGCAGCATCCAATTCGGCGAGATCGCGAAGACCCTGCTTTTCCTGCTGGCCGTTTACATCGTCAGCTCGGTGTTCGCTTTCGTGATGCAGTACGTCATGTCCACGGTCGCGCAGGAAGTCGTGTACGAAATGCGCAAGGACGTCGACGGCAAGCTTGCGCGGCTGCCGCTGCGCTATTACGATTCGCACACGAACGGCGAGATCCTCAGCCGCATGACGAACGACATCGACACCATTGCCGGTACGCTGCAGCAGGGCCTGACGCAGCTGATTCAGTCGGTCCTGCAGATTGCGGGCTACGTCATCATGATGCTGACCATCAGCCCGATTCTGACGCTGATTGTCCTTCTGACCCTGCCGCTGTATCTGCTCGTGACCGTCGTCATTACGAAGCATTCGCAGAAATTCTACGCCGATCAGCAGAAATTCCTCGGCAGCCTCAGCGGCCATACGGAAGAGATGTTCACGGGCCACCGCATTGTCAAGGCGTTCGGGCGTGAAAAGGAATCCGTGCGCACGTTCGAGGCCGTCAACGAGAATCTGTACAGCGCGGGCTGGAAGGCGCAGTTCCTCTCCGGTGTGATGTTCCCGCTCATGAATTTCATCAGCAACGTGGGCTATGTGCTTATCTCGGTCGTCGGCGGCATCTTCGTCACGAAGACCTGGCTCAACATCGGCGACATCACGGCGTTCATCACCTATTCGCGCTCGTTTGCCCAGCCCATTGTGCAGACGGCCAACATCGCGAACGTGATCCAGTCCACCGTGGCATGCGCCGAGCGCGTGTTTGAGGTCATGGACGAGGAAGAGGAGCTCCCAGACCCGCAGGACGCCGCGGTCATCGCGCAGCCGCGCGGGGACATCGCGTTCGACCGGGTCAGCTTCCGCTACAGGGAAGATCAGCCTCTGATTGAGAACATGAACCTTTCCATCCGCAAAGGGGAGACAATCGCGATTGTCGGGCCGACCGGCGCGGGCAAAACGACGCTGGTCAACCTGCTGATGCGGTTCTATGAGATCAACGGCGGCGCCATCACCTTCGACGGCGTGGACCTGCGCCGGATGAAGCGCGGCAGCCTGCGCACCATGTTCGGCATGGTGCTTCAGGACACGTGGCTCTTCAACGGCACCATCGAGGACAACATCCGCTACGGCCGAATGGACGCCACGCATGACGAGATTGTGCGGGCGGCGCAGGCGGCGCACGCCGACCATTTCATCCGCAGCCTGCCCGAGGGCTACAAGACCGTCCTGAACGAAGAGGCGTCGAACATCTCGCAGGGGCAGAAGCAGCTTCTGACCATTGCGCGCGCGATTCTGGCCGACCCGGCGGTGCTGATCCTCGACGAAGCGACAAGCTCGGTCGACACCCGCACCGAGGTGCTGATCCAGAAGGCGATGAGCGTGCTGATGCAGGGCAGGACCAATTTCGTAATTGCCCACAGGCTTTCCACCATCCGCGACGCCAAGCTGATTCTTGTGATGAACCACGGCACCATTATTGAAAAGGGCAGCCACAGGGAACTGATGGAGAAAAAAGGCTTCTACGCCGACCTTTACAACAGCCAGTTCACCGGCCCGTCCGCAATCTGATTTTCCGTTTTTTCCTTTCGGCAAGACCGGCCCCGTTTTCCCCGCGGGGCCGGCTTTTTTGCTGCTGCGGGCGGCTTCCGGGGACGCCGCGCACAGGAAAAACGCGGTATCCTTCCAGAAATCGACATTCCGCATGTGGTACAATAAAAAACGCAAATCCTTTAGTCGAACAAATCAGCACTTTTTATAACAATACATACAAAAAAGTATTGAATAAGATAGATATATTAAAAGAAATTGACTAATTTACTTGATATTTTACCAAGATGTGATATGATAAAAGCAAATAGAGCCGGCCACCAAACCGAAAGGGAGTTGTTCCTGTGCAGACTTATTCCTCAGGCAACACCGAGGACCTTCCCCTGAAGCTGTTTTGCGAGGGAAAAAACAGCAAGGCTTACGAATATTTCGGGGTACATAAATCCGTCCGGAACGGGGAAACGGGCATGAGCTGCCGCGTTTGGGCTCCGCATGCCGCCGGCGTGTCGGTCGTTGGGGATTTCAACGAATGGGACGCCGAAGCGAACGTCATGGCGCGGGCGGAGGAGGGCGGCGTCTGGGAATGCCGGCTTCCGTTTGAGCTTCCGCAGTTCGCGTGCTACAAATTCTGCATCTTCACGGAGGACGGGCACGAGATTCTGAAAAGCGACCCTTATGCGTTCCATTTCGAATCCGCTCCGGGCAATTCTTCGAAATACTATGACCTCTCCGGGTTCGAGTGGCGCGACGGCGAATGGTCCCGCCGGAAGGCGGCGCATCCGCATTACAGCAGCCCGGTCAACATCTACGAGATTCACCCCGGGTCGTGGCGCAGGTACAAGGACGGCAATGTCTTTTCCTACGACAGGCTTGCAGACGAGCTGATTCCCTATGTGAAAGACATGGGCTATACGCACGTCGAGCTGCTGCCTGTGACCGAGTACCCGTACGACGGCTCGTGGGGGTATCAGGTCACGGGGTATTTTGCCCCCACGTCGCGCTACGGGGAGCCGAAGCAGTTCATGAGCTTTGTGGAAAAATGCCATGAAGCGGGCATCGGCGTCATTATGGACTGGGTGCCGGCGCATTTTCCGAAGGACGAGCACGGCCTGGCGCGCTTCGACGGCACGCCCTGCTATGAATACGCCGACCCGCGCAAAGGCGAGCATAAGGAATGGGGCACGCTTGTCTTTGATTACGGCAAAAGCGAGGTCGTCAGCTTCCTCATCTCCAGCGCCGTCTTCTGGTTCGAAAAGTACCATATCGACGGCATCCGGGCCGACGCGGTCGCGTCCATGCTCTACCTCGACTACAGCCGCCCGGCCGGCGAATGGATCCCGAACAAGAACGGGGGAAAAGAGAATCTGGAGGCGGTCGATTTTCTCAAGCGGCTGAACGAGACGGTTTTTGCCCTTTTCCCGGACGCCATGATGATCGCGGAGGAATCCACGTCCTGGCCGATGGTTTCCCGCCCGACGTACTGCGGGGGACTGGGGTTCAACTACAAATGGAATATGGGCTGGATGAACGACATGCTGCACTATATGTCGCTGGACCCCCTTGCCCGGAAATACCACCACGACAATATCACGTTTTCTTTCTTCTATGCCTTTTCGGAGAATTACGTCCTGCCTGTTTCGCACGACGAGGTGGTGCACGGCAAAGGCTCGCTGATCGGCAAGATGCCGGGGAACTACGAGCAGAAGTTCGCCGGCGTGCGCGCGTTCCTTTGCTATATGATGGCCCACCCCGGCAAGAAGCTGATCTTCATGGGGACGGAATTCAGCCAGTTCATCGAGTGGAACTACGAGAAAGAGCTGGACTGGCTGCTGCTGGACTACGAGCAGCACCAGAAGCAGAAAGCGTTTTTCCGCGACCTGAACCATTTTTACCTGAAGACGCCGGCTTTCTGGGAAGTGGACTTTTCGTGGGAAGGGTTCGCGTGGATTGCGAACGACGATTACACCCAGAGCGTGATTGCATTCCGCAGGATTGACAAATCCGGCAGGGAGATCGTCGCGGTGTGCAATTTTCTGCCGGTCCGGCGCGACGACTACCGCATCGGCGCGCCGTACGCCGGCGTTTATGAAGAGGTTTTCTCTTCGGACGACGCCCGCTACGGCGGCAGCGGCATCACAAACGGGAACGACATCCGTACCTCCGAGCCCGGCATGCACGGCTGCGGCCAGTCCATCAGCCTGACCCTGCCGCCTCTTTCGGTCATCTACCTGCGCTGCAGGCGCAGGAAGCCGCAGGCCAAAGCCGCAGGAAGGACGAAAGCAAGCCAGACCCGGAAACGGAAGAAAGAAGACGAACAATAAAGGAGGAAACCCGTCATGTTGCCCAAACAGGAAGTTGTGGCCATGCTGCTCGCCGGGGGGCAGGGAAGCCGTCTCGGCGTCCTGACCAAAAATCTGGCCAAGCCCGCCGTCCCTTACGGCGGCAAATACCGCATCATTGATTTTCCTCTTTCCAACTGCGTCAATTCCGGCATCGAGTGCGTGGGCGTGCTGACCCAGTACCAGCCGCTCGTGCTCAACGAGTACATCGGCAACGGCCAGCCCTGGGACCTCGACAGCATCAACGCCGGCGTCCGGGTCCTGCCGCCGTACCAGCGCAGCCGCAAGTCCGACTGGTACAAGGGCACCGCGAACGCCATCTACCAGAACATCCCTTATATTGAACGGTACAGCCCCGAATATGTGATTGTGCTTTCCGGCGACCATATCTATAAAATGGATTATTCCAGGATGATCGCCTACCATAAAGAAAAAGAGGCCGACTGCACCATCGCGGTCATCGAGGTCCCGCTGGAGGAGGCCTCGCGGTTCGGCATCATGAACACGAGGGAAGACGACTCGGTCTACGAGTTCGACGAGAAGCCGAAGGTGCCGAAGAGCAACAAGGCCTCGATGGGCATTTACGTGTTTACGTGGAGCAAGCTGCGCAAATACCTGGAGGCGGACGAGGCCAACCCGAAGTCCTCCAACGATTTCGGCAAGGACGTGCTGCCCGCCATGCTCCGCGAGGGAGAGCGCATCTATGCGTTCCCGTTCGAGGGCTACTGGAAGGACGTCGGCACCATAGACAGCCTGTGGGAATCCAACATGGATCTGCTGAACCCGAACATCCCGCTCGACCTGAGCGAAGAGAGCTGGAAAATCTACTGCCGCAACCCCGTCATGCCTCCGCACTATATCGCGAAAAGCGCCAAGGTGCAGAATTCCCTTATCGCCGAAGGCAGCAACGTCTACGGCGAGATCGACTTCGCCGTGCTGTTTTCGGGGGTCTATATCGCGCCGGGCGCGGTCGTGCGCGACTCCATCATCATGCCGAACACGCGCATCGAAGAGAACGCCGTCGTGCAGTACGCCATCGTCGCGGAAAACTGCGTCATCGGCAAGGGCGCCGTCGTCGGCGCCAGGCCCGAGGATATTGTGAACAAGGACGAATGGGGCGTGGCCGTGGTCGGCGACGGGTGCGCGATTCCGCCGGGGGCGGAAATCCCCCCGAAAGCGATGATCGACTCCGACCAGCTGAGAGAGGAGGCCGGCGCACATGCGCGGAAATAATGTTCTGGGCCTGATTTTCTCCAACACCCACGAAGAGAAGGTGCGGGAGCTGACGGAGAACAGGACGATGGGCTCCGTCCCGTTCGGCGGCCGCTACCGCCTGATTGACTTTCCGCTCTCCAACATGGTCAATTCCGGCATCAACAAGGTCGGCGTCATCACAAAAGGCAACTATCAGTCCCTGATGGATCACCTCGGCTCCGGCAAAGCGTGGGACCTCTCGCGCAAGCGCGAGGGGCTGTTCATCCTCCCGCCGTTTGGGCCGGAGACGAACTTCGGGGGCAGCCGCGTCGAGTCCCTGGCATCCATCGGCCGCTTTCTGAGAAACTCCAACGAGGAATACGTCCTCCTGACGGACAGCGACACGGTCTGCAATATCGATTATTTCGAAGTGCTCGCGCAACACCTGAAAACGCAGGCGGACATTACCCTCGTATGCCGCTTCGGCAGCCTGCCGGCCCGCATGAGCGACCCGGCGGTCTACACGGTCGACCCGGACGGCCGCGTGCGCGACATGCTCATCAACCCCCGCACGGAGGGCAAGTGCTGCTACGGCATCGGCATGATGCTGATCCGGCGCGACCTGCTGATCCGCCTTGTGACGGACTGCGTCAGCCGCAACCTCTACAATTTCAAGCGCGACCTGCTGCAGAGGAACCTTTCCGGCTACCGCGTGTTCGCCTACGACTTCAAGGGGTTCGTGAAGACCATCTGTTCCGCTGTGGCTTACTTTGAGGCGAACATGGCGCTGATGCTGCCGAACGTGCGCGCCCAGCTGTTCAACCCGATCCGCCCCGTTTACACCAAGGTACGCGACGACATGCCCGCGCGCTACGGCCTGGGGGCGTCCGTTTCCAATTCGCTGATTGCCGACGGGTGCGTCATTGAGGGCGAGGTCAGGAACAGCGTGCTGTTCCGCGGCGTGCATATCGGCAAGGGGACCGTGGTGGAAAACTGCGTCGTCATGCAGGGCAGCGCGGTCCGCGCGAACTGCCGCATGAACTACGTCATCACAGACAAAGACGTCGTCATCAAAAACGACCGCTCGCTTCTGGGGTTCGAATCTTACCCCGTGTTCATCGCGAAGGGCAGCGTCGTCTGAACAAGTTTTTCGATCCGTTCAGTATGAGCCGTTTTCAAACCACAACTACAAACGGGAGGTATCAACATGAAGGTTTTGTATTGCACCAGCGAGGCTACGCCGTTCGCCGCGACAGGCGGGCTTGCGGAGGTGTCGGGTTCCCTGCCGCAGGCGCTCAGGCTCAGGCTGATCGGCTGCCGGGTCGTCATGCCTCTTTACGAGGATATTCCCCAGGCAATGCGCGAGAATATGAAATTTATCACCAGCCTCTCCGTGCCGGTGGCGTGGCGCAGGCAGTACTGTGGCATCTTCGAGACGCACGTCGGCGGGGTGATTTTCTACCTCATCGACAACCAATATTATTTCAAGCGCCACGGCCTGTACGGCCATTACGACGACGCGGAGCGCTTCGCGTTTTTTTCCCGCGCGGCCATCGAAATGCTGCCGTACATCGATTTCAAGCCGGACATCATCCACTGCAACGACTGGCAGACGGCTCTTGTCCCCATTTATTACAGCCTTTTCTACGCCGGCAGCGACCGGTACAAGGGCATTAAAACCGTGTTCACCATCCATAATATCCAGTACCAGGGCAAATACGGCAAAGAACTGATCGAAGACGTGCTAGGCATCCCAAAGGAATCCACTCCGCTTCTGGAATACGGCGGGTGCGTCAACCTGCTCAAGGGGGCCGTCGAGTGCGCCAACCGCGTGACGACGGTCAGCCCGACCTACGCGCAGGAGATTCTGGACCCATGGTACGCCTACGGGCTCGAAAAAATCCTGCAGGAGCGCCGTTGGAAGCTCTCCGGCATCCTGAACGGCATCGACGTCAACGTTTACAATCCCGAGACCGACCCCGACATCTACGCCCCGTATTCGGCGGAAGACCTCGCCGGCAAGGCGCAGAACAAGCTCAGCCTTCAGGAGAGGCTGGGCCTTGCGCAGAAAGAGGACGCTCCGCTCGTGGGCATGGTGACGCGCATGGTGCCGCACAAGGGCCTTGACCTCGTGAAAGAGGCCCTCGATCGCATGATGCAGGAAACGGACATCCAGTTTGTGATTCTCGGCTCGGGCGACTGGGAATATGAAAATTATTTCAAGGAAATGCAGGGCAGGTATCCCGGCCGGCTGTGCGCCTGCTTCGGCTTTGTCCCCGAGCTTTCGCACAAGATTTACGCCGCGGCGGACATTTTCCTCATGCCCTCAAAAACGGAGCCGTGCGGCCTCGCGCAGATGATTGCGCTTCGGTACGGCGCGGTCCCCGTCGTGAGGGAGACGGGCGGCCTGCACGATTCCGTGCAGGACAGCGGCGACGGGAAGGGCAACGGCTTCACGTTCAAGACCTACGACAGCGGCGACATGCTCTCGGCCGTGACCCGCGCGCTGGAGGGCTATTCCCACCCGGAAAGGTGGAGCGTGCTCGTCTGCCGCGCCATGGAATGCGATTTCAGCTGGGGAAGGTCCGCGAACGAGTACATCAGGCTGTACCGGGACCTTTTGAAAAACGGCCAGTGATTTTCTTTGACATTCGGCCGGGGAGCAGGTGGATATGAGCGGAAAAATGAAAAACGGTTTCCGGAAAACCGCGGGAATCCTCGCCGCGGCGGTATTTGTCGGCGCCGCGGTCTTCGTGATGTACAAATTCGCTTCGACGGCCCTGGACCGGGTCTTTCCGCCGGAGAGCGCGGCTTCCGCGGCGGCACCTTCTTCGGAAGCGGCGTCTTCCGAGGCGCTGCTTTCCGCCGGGTCGGCGCAGGCGGACGCCGTGTCGAGCGGCTCCGGTGCGGCCGTGAGCGGAATTTTCGGCGTTTATGAGGACGCCGCCCGGCAGAAGCTCGCCTCCATGACGCTGCAGCAGAAAGTGGGGCAGGTCCTTCTGCTGGAAAGCCCCGCCTCCGGCGCCGTGCATACCATCGACGAAATTCAGCCCGGCGGCTACTGCCTGATGGAACGCGACTTTAAGGGCAAAACGGCGGCGCAGGTCAAAAAGACGCTGCAGTCCTACCAGAGCTCCAGCAAAATCCCGATGATCCTGTCCTGCGACGAAGAGGGCGGCACCGTGGTGCGCGTCAGTTCCAATCCCGCGCTTTCCCCGCAGAAATTCCAGTCGCCGCAGCAGGTCTTCGCCAAGGGCGGCCTCGACGCCGTCACGGCGGACACCCTGAAAAAGGCGCAGCTCTTGAAATCGCTGGGCGTCAACGTCAACCTGGCGCCCGTGTGCGACGTTTCCACAAACCCGAAGGATTTTATCTATGCGCGCTCGTTCGGCCGCGACGCGCAGCAGACGTCGCAGTTCGTGACCGCTTCCGTCCTGGCCTACACGAAAGGCGGAATCGGCAGCGTGCTGAAGCACTTTCCCGGCTATGCGGAAAACGCCGACACGCACACCGGCGTGTCGCACGACACCCGCAGCTTTCAGGCGTTCCAGAAGTCCGATTTTCTGCCGTTTGAGGCAGGCATCAAGGCGGGCGCGGCGTGCGTCATGGTTTCGCACAACGTTGTCGAAAGCATGGACGCCCAGCACCCGGCATCGCTTTCGCCGCAGGTCCACGACATCCTGCGCACGAAGCTCGGCTTTTCCGGCGTCATCGTCACGGATTCGCTCAGCATGAAAGGCGTTACGGCTTATACGAACGGGAAGGACCCCTGCGTGCAGGCGTTCCTTGCGGGGAACGACATGCTGCTCACGTCGGACGGTCCGTCCGGCTACCAGGCGCTTCTGGCGGCCGTGCAGAAGGGGACGGTCCCCGAAAAACGGCTGGACGAATCCGTGCTGCGCGTCCTCGCGTGGAAGATGTCCCTCGGGCTGCTGCCCGCCACCTGAGCGGCGTGCGGCGAATCCGCGCCCGTTTCCCGCGGGGGATAAAAAATCCGGGCTGCGGGGGCGAGGGAGCCGAAAAAAGCCCCCGAAGACGTTTTTTGTCTGCTGGGGCAGTTCCTCGGACTGTCCGGGCGCGAGAATTCCCTCGGGTTTCCGCACGGCTTTACGCCCGGCCGAAACAGGCCGTGCCTGCTGCCTAACGCTTGGCACCCATCCTGCTTTCTGAGCTTTGAATCAGGTTAAAAAGGGACGACGAAAAGAGGGGGTATTCCTCGGCGATTTTCTCCGGGGAAGAGGGGGGGACGGAACCTTTTTCGACCGGTTCCATCTCGTCGACCTTTTCGCCGGAAAGCAGGCACGACGCGTTGGAGAGGGCGATCTCCTGCGCCGCGCTGGAGCGCCCGAGGCTTTGCCTGTGCGGGACGGCGAAAAGCCCCTGCGGGTTTTTGAGGTTGGCGGAATAAAGCACCCTGAAAACCTTGTAGATGCAGAGGTTCAGGTATGCCGAGATTTCGGCGGTCAGAGATTTATTGCTGAATTTCTGCAGCATGCCGAAGATAATATTCAGGGAGTTTGCAATCAGCTTTTTGTTCAGCAGAGGGAGGACGCTTCCCCCCGTACCGTGCATCACGTTCTCTTTGCCTGCGGCGTCCGGCTCGGGGATGTCGTCGACCGAGATGGTGGCGCCGCTGCGGTGGGGCGTGCGGCCCAGCAGATAATCGCAGGAGACGTTGTAATAGTCGGCAACCTTTACGACGAAATCAAGCCCGCATTCGCGTATCCCCTTTTCATAGTGTGAAAGAAGGGCCTGTGAGATATCGAGTTCGGCGGCTACTTTTTTTTGACTGTATCCGCGTTCCTTCCGCAAAAGGGTGATGATTCGCGCAAAGTTGTTGTTCATTCGCGTACTCTCCTGTCGAAATTGATCTGAAAACGTCCAGTAAATCATATAACATTTATAACTTTTTGTAAAGACGCTATATTTTGTGCCGGATTAAGCATATTGCTATGTATTTTGAAGCCTTTGCATGAAAATTAGGAGGATTTCCATGAAATCATACACCATTCACCTGATTCGCCACGGCCTGACGCTGGGAAACGAAGAAGGGCGCTATATCGGCAGCACGGATCTGCCGCTTTCCGCGGAAGGAGAAAAACACCTGCGCGCGCTTCGCGCGGAGCAGCCCTACCCGCAGGCGCAGGCGTATTTTACCAGCCCCCTCAGGCGTTGCACGCAGACCCTGAACATCCTGTACCCGGGGGTGAAACCGATTGCGGTTGACGATTTCCGCGAATGCGATTTCGGCTCCTGGGAGGGCAGGACCGCGAAAGAGATTGCGGCGGCCGACCCGAAGTTCGCCAGTTGGATCGCCGGCGGCGGAAAGCGCGTGACGCCGCCCGGCGGGGAAAGCGGGGGAGCGTTTGCACAGCGCGTTTGCGCCGCGTTCGAGAAGGTCGTGCAGGGGCTGATGCGTTCCGGCACCACGTCCGCGGTGATTGTGACGCACGGCGGGGCCATCATGACGATCCTTTCCGCCTACGGGCTGCCGAAAGCGAAATTTTACGACTGGATGACCGAGTCCGGGCGCGGCTATTCCATGCGAATCACCCCCGGCCTCTGGATGCGCTCCATGGTCGGCGAGGTCTACGCCAAAATTCCGGGCAAACCGGCCGAAAGCGACGGCGTCGTGCTGATTGACCTGGCTCGCGAGGCGGCGGAGCGCGCTTACGGCAAAGAGGGAGGAAGCGAAAAAAAATCTTGACAAACGGTTTCGCCGTGCCTATAATAATAACAATTTCATAACAGCAAAAGGCAATGAAGGGAATAAGGCATTGACTGGAATGCGTTCAGAGAGCCGGCGGGCGGTGCGAGTCCGGCGCTTCCGTTACTGCGCATAGCTCATCCCGGAGCCGCCGTCTTCGATGCCATTGGCGTTAGAAGCGGCCGCAGCGGCAGCGTTACCGGCCGGGGCCTTGTCAGAGGCTGCCGAGGGCTCAACGTCGAGCCGAACTTTGGGTGGTACCACGAAACGCGATTTCGTCCCGAATACAGCGAAAGCTGTATTCGGGACTTTTTATTTTTATCCGCACCATTGCCGCGCTTACCGGCGCACTGAAAAAAGGAGTGTTCCGTTATGTATCAAGGCTGCAAAAAGTATGTCCCGTTCCGGTCCGTTCCGCTGCCGGACCGCACCTGGCCGGACAAAGTGATTGAAAAGCCGCCCGTGTGGTGCAGCGTAGACCTGCGTGACGGCAACCAGGCCCTGGTGGACCCGATGAACCTGGAAGAAAAGCTGCTGTATTTTCAGACGCTTGTCGGCATCGGCTTCAAAGAAATCGAGGTCGGCTTCCCCTCCGCGTCCGAGACGGAATACGAGATCCTCCGCACGCTGATTGAAAAGCGCTTCATCCCGGACGACGTGACCGTGCAGGTGCTGGTGCAGGCAAGGGAGCATCTGATCCGCAAGACGTTCGATGCCATCCGCGGGGCGAAAAACGTCATCGTGCATTTCTACAATTCCACCTCGACGCTTCAGCGCAAGGTTGTTTTCAAGACCGATATGCAGGGCGTCATCGGCATCGCCGTGGAGGGCGCGAAGCTCATCAAACAGCTCACCGACGAAGAAGCCGCGAAAAGCGGCGCCAATATCCGCTTCGAGTATTCGCCGGAGAGCTTTTCCGGCACCGAAATCGACAACTCCGTCCTCATCTGCGAAAAAGTCATGGAGGTTTTGCAGCCGACGCCGGAACGCAGGCTGATTCTGAACCTGCCGAATACGGTGGAGATGGCGACGCCCAACTGCTACGCGGACCAGATCGAGTATTTCAGCCGCCGTATCCCGGACCGCGGCAGCGTGATCCTGAGCATCCACCCGCATAACGACCGCGGCACCGCGACCGCCGCGACGGAGCTTGGCATCATGGCTGGGGCGGAGCGCGTGGAGGGCACGCTGTTCGGCAACGGCGAGCGCACCGGCAACGCGGACGTCATGGTCGTCGCCATGAACATGTATTCGCAGGGCGTGGACCCGGGGCTCGATTTTTCGCACATCGGCGATATCCGCCGCATGTTCGAAACGTGCACGAAGATGCGCGTGGGCGAGCGCCATCCTTACGCGGGCGACCTTGTCTTCACCGCGTTTTCCGGCTCGCACCAGGACGCCATCAGCAAGGGCGAGGCCTACATCAAATCCGGCGCGACGCAACACTGGGAGGTGCCGTATCTGCCCATCGACCCTGCGGACGTCGGCCGCCAGTATGAGCCGATTATCCGCATCAACAGCCAGTCCGGCAAGGGCGGCGCGGCGTTCGTGCTGCAGCAGGGCTTCGGCTTCGAGCTGCCGAAGGCCATGCACCCCGAGTTCGGCGCCATGATCAAGAAGGCCTGTGACAAGGCCGGGCGCGAGCTTCAGCCGGAAGAGGTGTACGCCGTCTTCCGCGACAATTATATCGGCGTCAAATCCCCCTACAACCTCAGAAAATACAAATTCTTCGACGAAAGCGAGACGGAGAACGGAACGCAGGTGCGTTTTGAGGGCGTTATCCGGGTCGGCGACGCCGACCGACCTGTCCGCGGTGTCGGCAACGGGCCGATCAGCGCGTTTTTCAACGCCCTGCGGGAAGTGGGCATCAGCCGCTACCAGTTCGTCACCTACCGCGAGAACGCCATCACGTCGGGCGCCGATTCCCAGGCGGTGTGCTATATCCATCTGACGGCCCCGGACGGGACGCCCGCGTTCGGCGTCGGCGTCGACAGCAACATCAGCCTCGCTTCCGTCAAGGGCATTATCTGCGCCATCAACCGCGCGGAATCGAAAAAGAACAGGGAGGAATCGGCATGAAAACATACCGCATCACGCTGCTGAAAGGCGACGGCATCGGGCCGGAAATCGTGACGCAGGCCGCGGAAGTCCTGCACAAGGCCGGGGAAAAGTTCGGCTTCGGCGTGGAATTCACGGAGGCCCTGCTCGGCGGCTGCGCCATTGACGCGGCGGGCTCTCCGCTTCCGCCGGAGACGGTCGAAGCCTGCAAAGCCTCCGATGCCACGCTACTCGGCGCGGTCGGCGGGCCGAAATGGGACGGCCTGCCCGGCGGGGAACGCCCGGAGGCGGGCCTGCTCGGCATCCGCAAGGCGCTCGGGCTGTACGCGAACCTGCGCCCGGCCATGATCTTCCCGCAGCTGCGCGCGGCGTCCCCGCTCAGGGACGAAGTCGTCGGAGGGGGCCTCGACGTGATGATTGTGCGGGAGCTGACGGGCGGCATCTATTTCGGCGAGCGCGGCCGCAGGACCGTGAACGGGGAGGAGGCAGCCTTCGACACCGAGATGTATTCCGTGCCGGAGATTGCGCGCATCGCGCGCGTCGCTTTCCGCACGGCGCAGAAGCGCGGCGGCAGGGTGTGCAGCGTGGATAAGGCAAACGTGCTGGAATCCTCGCGCCTGTGGCGCAGGACCGTCGCCCGCGTGCACGACGAGGAGTTCCCGGAAACCGATCTTGCGAACCTGTACGTCGACAACTGCGCCATGCAGCTGGTGCGCGACCCGGGACAGTTCGACGTGATTGTGACCTCCAATATGTTCGGCGACATCCTGTCGGACGAAGCCTCCATGATAAGCGGCTCCATCGGCATGCTGCCGTCGGCCAGCCTGGGAGACGGAAAAGCCGGCCTCTACGAGCCGATCCACGGCTCTGCGCCGGACATTGCCGGCACGGGCACGGCGAACCCGCTCGCGACGATTCTGTCGGCCGCCATGATGCTGCGCAATTCCCTCGATCAGCCGCAGGCGGCCGAAGCCGTGGAACACGCGGTCTCCCGCGCTCTTACCGAAGCGCGCACGCCGGACATCTGGACGCCGGGAGCGAAAAAAGTCGGCTGCGAAGAGATGGGCGAAACCGTCCGAAAGCTGCTGTAAAACCGGACAGAAGGTCAGGGCCGCGCTAGAAAAGCGCGACCCTGACTTTTCGCGGGATGCTTCCTGCTCTGCCTGCCATGGACTTACTCGCCGCCGTCGTCTTTGTCGTTTATTTTCCGGATGACGGCCGCAGCCAGCGAAATAAGCAGGCCGGAGACTGACACGATAAAGAGAATCAGCGCGGAAGGATCGTTCGCGTTTTCGGCGGCCGGCCGAACAGGCGGCCTGCCAAAGAGGTTCCAGGCGGATATTGCGAGGACAACGGAAAGGACCGCCGCAGCAACCACGGAGATTACGGCTTTTCCGCCCCGCGCTTTCGGGGGCAGGTATGCGTTCGCCGTTATCGATCTGACAAGGTATATGACCATGCAGGCCATGAGGATGACCGTGACGTCCGCGGGGTACGGCAGCCAGCGGATTCCGGCCCCGTAAAGCCCCGAGTTGAGCAGAAGGGCGTAAGACATCAGCAGGAACATCTGGTTGCCGATGCTGTTGCGCCTTTCTTCCTGCATTTCGTCGAGACCGTCTTTATTGATTTTCATACTCGTTATCCTCCCAAAACAGTTGGTCGAGGGTTTTGCCCAGGACTTTGCAGATCGCGATGCACAGGTGTATCGAGGGGTTATAGTCGCCTTTTTCGATGGCGTTCATTGTCTGGCGGGCGACCCCGACGGCATCCGCAAGGTCCTTTTGCGTCATGTCTTTTGCCGCCCGTGCGGCCTTAATCCGCAGATTTTTTCCCATCGTTGTCGCCTCCTGTCAACAGAGTATCATAATCCGGTCAAAATGTCAACTATATAAGATATATTTATTTATATATATGACTTAAAGATACAGCAGGTCAGCGCATGCAGCGGTAAGACGAGCGTCAATTCATGAAAAACAAAGCAGAGGGATCCGAACCGCGGCGATTCGGATCCCTCTGCTTTTCTGCCGTTTATGGGGGGCTGCCCGGAGTGCCGCTTTTCGTCTGAGATTCAGCGGGCTCTGCGTGGAAATATCGTCAATTCAGATCGATTCGGCCAAATTTCCGGGCGGCAAGCGCCAGAAAACCGAGCGTGTAAATGGCGATATAGACGAACATCGCGGGGGACGCCGGCTGTCCGCTGCCCGTCAGGCCGGCGGCGCCGCGCATCACCTCTCCGGCCAGGCCGGAGGACGGCAGCAGAATCCTTTCGGCCGTCGAATAAAGGGTGTGGAACGGCGAGACCAGGCTCAGGAAGATTCCCGTGCTGTTTACGGCTTTGCTGTTGATGTAGTTGCCGATCATCTCGACCATCCCGCCGATGTTGCCGAGCAGATAGATGAAAATCATCAGCAGACCGTTCGGGACCACCTTCAGTGTGATGGAGCCGTACAGCGTGAGACAGAGCAGAATCAGCGGGACGAGCGTATAGACGACCCAGCCCTTGAAAATCTGGGCGAAAGAAAGCGCGGTGATCGTGTCCAGCGAATACGCGCGCCCGATGAGAAGAATCGCGGCAAACAGGGCGGTGGCGCAGGCGGCAATCAGGACGGACAGCCCGGCGAGCTTGCCGAGCAGATATTCCCCGCGGGAGAGCGGCCTTGACAGGATTGCGTGGACCATGCCGCTCTCCAGCTCGGAGGCGATGGCGCCGGCGCCGAGCACGATGGTCAGCAGGCACACCAGCATGGAAGAAAACTGCAGGCCCGTCTGGGCCAGAAGGATGGATGCCAGCGGCCTGAAGCCCGCGTTCCTGCCGCCGAAATCCGAGCTTTGAAAATAATGCAGAATGGCCGCCCAGAAGACGAGGTAAAGGACGGTGATGACGCTCATGACGATAAACGTCTTTTTGCGGATCGCTTCTTTGAGCGTGGAATCCATAATCGCTCTCACTGTGCGGTCTCCTCTCCGACCACCTTTAAGAAAACGCTTTCCAGCGTTTCATGGTGGGGAGTAAGCTCGTTCAGTTTCACGCCTTTCGAGACCAGCAGCGAAGCAATTTGAGAGACGTCGTCTTTGCTTTTGAGCGTAACGGTCAGGCCCCCGTCTTCCCGCTGAGGCGCCAGCCCCGGATCAAATTTCTGTTTCAGCAAAGAGAACAGCTCTTCGGAAAGCGTGCCGCAGTTGACCTCAAGGGTCGATTGTTCCCTTAACAGATCCTGCATGGCGCCGGATTTGACGACCGCGCCCTGATTGATGATTGTGATATGGTCGCAGACCGTTTCGACCTCGCTGAGCAGGTGGCTGTTCAGGAATACGGTGGTACCTTCTTTCTGCAGGTCGAGGATGATGTCGCGCACGTCTTTTCGCCCAATGGGGTCGAGCGCGGAGGTGGGCTCGTCAAGGAACAGCAACTCGGGGTCGGGCAGCAGCGCGCAGGCAAGCCCGATGCGCTGCTGCATGCCCTTGGAATATCCGCCGACCCTGTATTTTTCCTGCCCCAGCAGGCCCACGCGCTTCAGCACCCTGGCGTTGCGTTCTTTGTCGGGGCTCAGCCGGTACAGCCTCGTGTGAAAATTGAGCAGGTCCTCGCCGGTCATCCATGCCTGATAGCGGAACATTTCCGGCAGATAGCCGAGCTTCTTCCGGGCCCTCACGTCGCCGAGCGGGCGCCCGAGAATGCGGCCTTGCCCGGAAGTAGGGAAGACCAGGCCGATCAGCATTTTGATGCAGGTGCTTTTTCCCGCGCCGTTCGGCCCCAGAAAGCCGTAAATCTGCCCTTTTTCAACGGACAGATTTACGGAATTGACTGCGGCTTTGTTCTGGTATACCTTCGTCAGGTTTTCGGTCTCGATGATCATCAGCGGATGCTCCTGGCAATCTGCGACAATTCGCTGTCGGACCGATTGCCCGCCAGGACGGAAAGGACGCCGTCTTTGACCCAGATGAGGGCGGACGCGTTTTCCTTCTGCAGCTTCGTCACCTGCCCTGCCGTCGCAAGATTGGGGACCAGAGCGGCAACCTGGGCGAGATCTTTCGCGGAATAGAGATATCCGGTCGTGACGCCGAGATCGGTTGTACGCCCGAGGCCCTCGATTACCGGCAGGTACACGTCGCGGCTCGCGGGGTCGATTACGGCAAGCTGGGAGCTCAGATCGGCGGGGATCATGGGCTGGCTCGTGAGTTCGCTCCACAGCGTGCTGAGCGCATCGCGCGGCGCGTCCACAGAAACGCCCTGCGTTTCAATCAGGGTAAAATCCGGGTATTCCGCGATTGCGGCCGGCGGAGTGCCGACGGTGATTTTTGTGCCGTTCAGGCTGCCGCTGATCGGGTTTCCCTTCAGTTTTGCAAGCTGCGCGTTGATGTCCGCCGTGTTCAGCGTAAAAGTTTTGGAGCCGGAAGCGATGGAATAAAGCTTTGGGGTCCCCGCGTTCGTGCGGGGCAGGGAGATTTGAAATGCGGTAAAATCCTTCGCGTCGGCAAGCGGCCTGACGGCGGATTTGACGGCCGCCTGAGGATTCGCCGTATCCTTCTTCAGCCCGGCCTCCCCGGCCGTCTTGCCGTCTTTCACGCCCGCTTTGAGCTGCTTGACGTAATTCGCGATGTCCTGGATATCGGTCACCGAGACGGTGATCGTTTTTGCGTCCGAAACGCGGAAAACGGACAGCGCGGATTCTGCGGCAGCCCGTACCGAGGGAATCAGTATGGTTCCAGAAAGGACGGCTACCGCAGCGAAAATAGCAATATTTTTTTTCTTCATAAAGAAGCTCCTTTCCCGACTTTGCGGCACCGATCATGCGCCTGCCGGCGAATCGCCGTCCAGGCGGCGCACAAAAAGCTGCCGCGATGACTCATGACGTATTCTAACGCTATTTTAGCAGCAAAACATTAGAAGTCAATTAAAATCCCGACGATTACATTTTTGGCTTCCATTTCTCAGATTTGCGGCCGGGCTTTCTAACCTCATTCTAATTTTGAGATGTAAAATAGGAAGTTGCCGGCGAAAGAATCCGTATAAAATGGGGGAACCGATACGGGGCATATGATTTTTCGACGGAGAAACGGAATGAATAAGAAGAAGGGGAGGCGGCAGGTATCAAAGAAATCCTTTTTACATTTATACGGAATGACGGAGGCGCGGCGATTTTTCTGTGCCTCCTGCTGGAATATGCCGGCCTGCCTATACCGGGCGAAACGCTGATGCTTCTGCTCGGGTTTCTCAGCTCCGGCAAAGACGTCCTGACGTCCATTACCCTGGCGGTCGGCGGCACCTTCGCGGGATCCATGCTGGCTTATGCCGTCGGGTACCGTTATGGGGAACCGATTGTCCTTAAACTCGGAAAACCGCTGCATCTTACAAAAGAGAAGCTTGACCGGGCGGACGGCCTTCTGAAAAAGCATGAGGCTTTCAACGTCATTTTCAGCCGGTTTATTCCCGGCGTCCGGCATGTTGTGCCCTATATGAGCGGCATTGCCAAAGTGGAGGCCCGCAGAAACGCTCTTTACAATCTTGTCAGCGGGACGGTCTGGTGTTCCGCGTTTCTGCTTCTCGGCAGCGTCGCGGGCAGCAACTGGACGGTCATCAGCCGGGCCGTCGGCATCTATACGCTGGCGGGCCTCGCCCTGATTCTGTATGCTTTTTTTGTCTTTCAGTTCCGCCGCGGGTTCAGAATCCCGGTCCTGTTCCTTTCCGCCTCGCTGATGTCCTTCATCCTTCTGACCTCCGAACTGCTCGAAAAGGAGCTGAGCCCCTTTGATTCCTATTTTTACGGGCGTCTGTCCGGGCTGATTACGCAGGATCGGACGGGCCTGATGAAGCTGATTTCCGATATGGGTTCGCCTTATGTGCTGATTGCGGGGACGGCCGTGTTTCTGGCGGTGCTGCGGCGCAGAAGAAAGGGCCTGTTTTTCGGGAAGATGATGGTTGTCAATCTGGCGGGAGCTTCGCTGCTGAATTTACTGTTTAAAACCGCTTTTCACAGGGCAAGGCCGGACATTCTGCCCCTCGTGCAGGCCAGCGGGTACAGCTACCCCAGCGGGCATTCCATGATCGGCGCGGCGTTTTACGGGTATCTCATTTATCTGTGCGCCGTCCATTTCAGACGGCCGTGGAAGCAAATCGTGCCGGCGGCCCTCGCGCTGCTGATTCTGGTGATTGGAATCAGCCGGGTCTACCTCGGCGTGCACTACGCGAGCGACGTGATCGGCGGCTTTCTGGCGGGGTTCTCGTGGCTCGTCATCCTGGTCGCATGGACAAAGCTTTATCGGGACAGACAGAAACCGGGGGCTTCCCCGACGGCGGAATAACCAGGAATTCCCGCCCATCTGCCGGGCGGGATTTGCGGGTTCACCGGTTCGCCGGCAATTGAATGACAATACAGGTCCCTCCATCGGGGTTCCCTTCAATCCTCACCGTTCCGCCGTGTGCTTCCACAATCCATTTGACAATGGAAAGCCCGAGGCCGCTGCCTCCCTTTTCGCGGGAACGGTCCCTGTCCACCCGGTAAAAACGGTCGAAAAGCTTCGTCCGCTCGCTTTCGGGAATGCCGATTCCGTTGTCCCGCACCCGCAGGATGACCTGGCGCTCCGATTCCTGCGCCTCCAGCCGGATGTCCCCGCCCTCGGGCGTATATTTGACGGCGTTGTCCGTCAGCGCGCGGAGCGCCTGCTTGAGCAGCCTGCGGTCCGCGTGAAGCAGAAGGCCGCCGGGCGCCGAGCTTGCGAAATGATGATTTGGCGCGATCAGCCGGCTTTCTTCGGCCAGCTCTTCAAACAGGGCGGAAACCGGAAAATCCTCCTTGTGGAGCGTCAGCGCACCGCTGTCGCCCCGCGCGAGGAACAGCAGCTCTTCCGTCAGGCCGGTCATGCTTTTCGCCTCTTTGCGGATGGCCGCGACGGATTCTTCCAGAACCTTCGGGTCGTCTTTGGCCCACTGGTCAATGAGGTCGGCATACCCTTTGATGACGGCGATGGGCGTGCGCAGCTCGTGCGAGGCGTCTGAGACAAACCGGTTCTGCTTTTGGAAGGACTGCTGCAGCCGTTCGATCATCTCGTTGAAGGTCGCGGCCAGCCGGGAAAGCTCGTCGTCCGCCGTGCCGACCTCCACCCTTTGATCCAGGTCGCTCGCGCTGATGCGTTTGGCGGCGGCGGTCAGCCGGTCGATCGGCCGGAGCGCCCGCCTGCTGAGCAGGATTCCGGCGAAAACGGAAAGCGCGACGCCGAGCAGGTCGGCAAAGGCCATGAAAACGAAAAGAAGCTTGATAAAGTGATAGTCTGCATGCATGTCGTAGGACACCTGCAGATAGCCGAGCAGCCTGCCGTTTTTCGTGATCCGCTCGTTTTCGACAATCAGGTGGCGGTCGTTCAGCTCGGTCTTCGTCGGGACGCCGATGTTCGAAGACGGGGCGGGCAGCCCGCTCACGGCTTCGCCGGAAGTTCCCACCGTTTTTCCGGCCGCGTCGGTGATCCGGACGCCGATCTCAGGGGCCGTACCGGATTCGCTCAGCTCGCGGGGATCCAGAAGGTCGGCCTGGCCCGTCGAGGAAACAATCAGGCCGAGCGTATGGGCGGTGCTGCTGCGCACCTGGGACTTCGCTTCTTTGACCATAAAATACCGGACGCCGAACAGCGTCCCGGCGTTCAGGGCAATCAGGACCGCCGAGAAGAGGACTGCATAAATGCACGTGAGCGTCCAGGAAAGCTTGTGCGGCTTCAGGCGGTCAGGCACCGAGAGGCTTGTCTTCCAGGACATAGCCGAACCCCCTTACGGTGTGGATGAGCTTTGGTTCGAAAGATTCGTCGATTTTGCCGCGCAGATAGCGGATGTAGACGTCCACCACGTTGGCTTCCCCCTCGTAATCCAGCCCCCAGACACGGTCCAGAATCTGTTCCCGGCTCAGCACAATCCCGCGGTTGCGCGCCAGACAGACCAGCAGGTCGAATTCGCGTCTGGTCAGCGGAATCACGGTGTCCCCGCGCTTCACCACGTGGCGCGGCAGGTCGATCCACAGATCCTTTACCGCCAGGACGGACGGCGTTTCGGCGGGCTTTTCGCGGCGCCTCAGTCCGGCCCGCACCCGCGCCAGCAGCTCGTCCATCTCAAAAGGCTTGGTGATATAGTCGTTGGCGCCGGTGTCAAGGCCGGCCACCTTGTCGGCGGTCGCGTCCCTTGCCGTGAGCATGAGGATGGGAACGTCGGAAAATTCCCGCACCTTCCGGCAGACCTCCATGCCGTCCATGCCGGGGAGCATGATGTCAAGCAGGATGAGGTCCGGCTCGAACAGGGGGACGCGCCGCAGCCCGCCGGCCCCGTCGTATTCCTTCTGCACCGTGCAGCCCTCATGGGTGAGCGCAAGCTCCAGCAGACGGGCAAGCGGTTTTTCGTCCTCAATAATCAGCAGCTTCGCGTGTTCCAAACGGAATTCCTCCCCGCGGATTGGCTATCTTCCGTTATTATACTCCGCAATGGAAAAACCAGGCGGAAAATTTTCTCTCCATGGCAAAAGTTTTCCCCGTTTTCAAGGATTCCGCTTATGCCGTTTGTTCCGGATAAACATAATGACCGCCGGCAGGGATGGAAATAAGGATGATGGCGATGACCACCAGGCTGAAATGGCTTTTGACATAGCCATGCGGAAAAGAAGCGTCACCCTTGAGATGCCGCCCGCGACATTGTACCCGAGAAAGCGCCGGTAAGACATCGAAAAACCCCGTAAATCGGCGCCTGAAAAAGATTCATCCGAATCCCGATTATTGTAAACGGCGAAGATTAAAATCCCATTAGACCGCGGGCATTTTCGGTACGAACTGCCTTGCTATTTGCCGAACGGGAAAAATCTTTAAGAAATTCATGTTATCATATTTTTTATGTTAAAAAAGGTAGTGGATTTGTGCGAAGTAAAAATTCCATCAAGAATATCGCGGTGAATCTCGCCAGCCAGCTGCTGGGCGTTTTGCTGAGCTTTGTCTGCCGGACCGTTTTCATCCGGACGCTCGGGGAGGCCTACCTCGGCGTCAGCGGCCTGTTCAGCAATATCCTTTCGCTGTTGTCGCTGGCGGAGCTGGGAATCGGGACCTCGATTATTTTCAGCATGTACAAGCCTCTCGCGGAAAACGACCGCAGGAAGCTCGGCGCGCTGATGGGCCTTTATAAACGGGCGTACCACGTGGTCGGGCTCATCGTCGCCGCGGCGGGGCTTGCCCTGACGCCGTTTTATCATTTCTTCATCAGCGGTTCACCGGGCATCCCGGACCTCATGCTCATTTACCTGCTCTATGTCTTCAACAGCGCCGTCACCTATTTCTTTTCTTATAAACAGAACATTATCCTTGCGGACCAGAAGGGCTACGTCTGCACGCTGTATCAGTACGGGTTCTGCATCGTGCAGAACGTCCTTCAGATTTTTATCCTGTTCCGTACGAAGAACTTTATCCTGTACCTGTGCGTACAGATTCTGTTCAGCTTTTTCACCAATTTTTTTCTTGGGATCAAGGCCGAAAAAATGTATCCCTATCTGAAGCGCTACCGGCACGCAAGGCTCGCGAAGGCGGACAGGGATTCCGTTTTTAAAAATATCCGGGCCATGTTCATGAACAAAATCGGCGGGGCTGTCGTGAACGGGACCGACAACCTTCTCATCTCCAAATTCTTCGGCCTCGTCAGCGTCGGCATTTACTCCAACTATCTTCTGATCACCGCCACTTTGAATAACCTGACTTCCCAGATCTTCAACGGCATCGTCGCCAGCGTGGGGAATCTCGGCGCGGAGGAAAGCGACCGGAAGTCCTATGAGGTTTACCTCTCCGTCAATTTCGCGGGATTCTGGATTTTCGGGTTCTGCTCCGTCTGCCTGCTCTGCCTGTTCAACCCGTTCATCCGCCTGTGGATGACGTGGACGGGCAGGGGAGAGGAACTGCTGTTCCCGATGCCGGTCGTCTTTTGGATTGTGCTGAACTTTTACGCCACCGGAATGCGGCAGACGACCATCACGTTCAAAACCGCCCTTGGGCTGTTCTGGTACGACCGGTACCGGTCGATTGTGGAGGCGGCCGTCAACCTGGGCATGTCCATCCTTCTGGCCCCGCGTTTCGGCGTCTCCGGCGTTTTCATTGGGACGTTTATCAGCACCATGGCGATTGATTTCTGGGTGGAGCCGTTCGTTTTGTTCCATCACGGCTTTCACCGCTCTGCGGCCCCTTATTTCGTCCGGTATGTCTTTTACACGGCGCTGATTTTTACGGCCGGGCTTTTCTCGTGGTATCTGTGCGCGCTGGTGCCGGGGTACTCCGTTCTCAGCTTCGCCGCAAAATGCGGGATTTGCCTGATCTTCCCCAATCTTCTGCTCTTTCTTGCTTTTTGCCGGACAAAAGAGTTTCGGTATCTGAAAGGCTTTATCCGCATCCCCGCGCTTTTTAGGAAAAGATAAGGCCTGCCGCCGGGATCCTCTCTTCGCGGCAAATAAGACAAGAGGATTGGTCACAGACCAATCCTCTTGTCTTTGGGAAGCCGGGATATCAAAATGTACGTGTCACGCGCGGTATTTCAGCAGAAATCCGCTTCGCGGCACAGGCGGAAGCCTTTCCGTTCCCGGCCGCAGGATAGAGTTATTGTTGCGGTGCTTCGGTCGGCCTGCCGCCGCCGCAGGGCCTTTGCTGCACCGTCACATACAGGATCGGTTCCTCCGCATTCTTTGCCAGGGTATAGCCTTGGGGCAGAACGGCCGTGAAGATATAGATGCCGGGGGCGCAGGGGTTATAAGGACGGTTGGCGGACCAGGTAATTCCGCCGATGGTTTCCTTTGCCCCGTCCACGACCGCTTCCAGCGACGCCGGAAGATTCAAAGCGGAAAGGGGCGTCCCGTAGGCTGCTTTCTGCCTGGCTGCCGAATTCGGCAGCGGGCAGAGCGAGGAAATCGTCTTCTGGGGATTCCTGCCCACTTCCACCTGAATCCTGGGCGGAGCAGCGCCCCATTCTACCGCATAGCCGCTGTCAAGGACAGGGGCGAATGTGTACGTGCCGGCCCGAAGCGGATCATAGGCGAGAAAAGACACCCATTTCCTGACATTGACCAGTACGTTGGAGATGCCGTCTACTACCGCTTTCAGCACCGAGGGAAGATTCAATTCCTCAAGAGTGGTCCCGTAGGCGACCTTTTGGGTCTGTACCTCGGGATTCAAGGGATAGAACGAGGAGATCTTTCCGGAACCCGCCGCATTTTCAGAAATTTTCACCGGTTCGCTGGAAACCGTCGGGCCCTGGTCGATCCTGACGTTCGCGCGGATCCATTTTCCGTAAAAGCTGCTGTCTACCGTCAGGGTATCGCTGTAGGAATCGGGGATGGCCGTATACGGGCCCCTCTTGGAATCGGCAATCTGCCACCTGAACCTCGCCAGGTCGACATACTGCGCCGCTGCGTCGAAGTTCACCTTCAGCTGATCGCCCACAAGGGGGAGCCTCTGCGCCGTCTCGTTTGTGACGGTCACGTTCTCCGGGGTGATGTCGCTGATTGTTTCGGATTCGTCCGGCACAAAGTTCAGGAGCGTGCCGTAGCCCTGCACCTCGTAGATCCGCACGCAGCTGTTGCCGTCGACGGGAGAATTGCCGTCTTCGCCGAAGTCGACGCCCTTGGTGACCTCCACCTTGAGGTAGCGTCCCACCGCGGTCCCGGGCTCGTAGGTGTGCGTGGTGATGGAGTCCGTGTTGCCCGTTACGGAGGTAATCTGCCGCCAGTTCTGCTTGTCGCTGCTGACATAGAGATTATAGTCCCTCGTGTTCCAGGCCGTTTTGTTGTCCGCCGTGTTTGCGCCCGGTATTTTCGCGTCGATCGGCCCTGTCGCGTGCCAGAGCACGATCTTGCTGAAGCCGTAAACCCCCTGGGTGTCAATGACGGCAGTCCTCGGGCTGCTGGGATACACGCCGTCCGCACACCATTTGGTCGTAAAGCTCCCGTCCGTGAGCATCGCTCCGTCTTCGGCGTCCTTGAACTGATGGGAAGCCGAGACGGAATTGCCCAGAAGGAAATCTGCATCCGGATCGTTCAGAACCATGATCTTTTCTGCCGTCTTGCCGGTGACGCCGTTTTTGTCGACCGGGGTCACCGCAAACTTGACGGCCTTCCAGCTCAGAGCGTTATTGGCGTCCGTCGTAAATGTTTTTCCCGTCGCGTCCGGAATCGGTTCGAAGGTCGTTCCGTCCGTGCTCTTGGACCACTGGAGCGTCGTCTGGCCTTCCGTTCCGGACGGGCCGGCGTTTTCATACTCGTAACCACCCGTGAAAGTCGCCCTTTCAGGATCCTCCAGGCCTGAGCGGACGCTGGCCGTAAGATTCTGCGCGGAGGGGGTATAAATTTTGTCCGACGTGCCCCACGCCTGGAATTCATAGATTCTCGGGCAGTTCGCTTCTCCGGAGACCTGCCCGGCGTAATAGGGGACCAGTTTGAAATATCTGGACGTAACCGGCGTGTCCAGGGCAATGTCGACCTTATTGAGCGTATTCCCCTGGATGTCTTTGATTGTTGTCCAAGTATTCCCGTCGTCGCTGCACTCGATGCGGAAATCTCTGGTGATATAATCCGTGCGTTCCGCCCCCGCGTTGATCAGGGTGAACCGGGAGATTTTCCAGTCGTTGCCTTCTCCCAGGTCCACCTGCAGATAGATGCCGTTCGCACGGTAGCACCATTTTGTCGAGGTATTGCCGTCGCAGGCCCTGTAAGGCTCTTCACCGGAGTATCCGCCGGGGGCCAGGGCCACGGGAGCCGTGATTTCGGCCTGAGGCACGGTCAGGAAGGCGTTGTCCAGCCCGCCTGTGATTACCTCGGAGGCGTCCGACAGCAGCGTCTGATTCTGCGAAGAGTCGCTGCCGACGACTTTGTAAACGAACTCGCCTCGGTAGGGAAGCGTATCGACAAAGCTGTTCTGCGTGCTGAGGGCCGAGCCGACGTAGGTGGCGTTATCCAGCGTGAAGTCCGCGGTGGTGCCGCGGTAAATCCTGTAGCTGGTAATTCCGCTCGCCGGATCCCATGTGACGTTTACCTGATTGCCCGAAGCCTCTACCAGAGAAGCGTGGACGCCCGTAATCGCGGAAAGGGCCTCCGTGCTCGCTTCGGTTGTCTTCATGGTCCTCAGGTAATCGCTGTCCGCCGCGGAGATTGCCGCAATTTTAATGCCGCTCGCGGTCGGAAGTTCAATTGAATCGAGCCGCTTCGCCGGGTTGAGCGGAATGGCGTAGACGAACAGATAATTGTCCACCGTCATCCGATCCGTGGCGCCGTTGTGGAAATGCGTGAAGAAGTACCCGACCTGATCTTTCACATAAGGGTAAAGATCCCTGTTGGTGAAGCGGTCCCAGCCGGAAAGGTTCGTGTTCCAGTCGGCGAACTCCAGATTCTTCGTCACCTTCGTGCCGTCGGACATCTTCACCGTGAAGGTGCCGCTCTTGCCGCCGCTGCCGGCTCCTGCGCCGAGAAGATAGAGGTATTTGTAATTCCCCTTCGGCAGGGCGATCTTTTGCCCGTTCGCCTGGACCATGTTCTTGTAGCCGTCCTTGGACGGGCCGAGGTTGAAGTCAATTCCCTGGAATTTGACGGTCTTCGGCCACAGCTCCGCGGGGACGGTGTCGCCTTTTCCGTCGAAGCCGCCGTCGTTTTTCTTGTCATTGGAGCTGACCGCATCCACATTGTAGTACTGGAAGAGGTCGGCCTGCGCGTCCTTCAGCGAGACGTTCTTTTTTCCATTCGCATAGGGGGCAAGGTCGAGAGCGATCGTCGTAATCTCATAGGGGCCCATGTTGAACATGATTTTGTTCCCGCGGACCGAGATGGGCTTGTTCAGACTGCTGTCGTCGTACTCGATCATGTTGACTTCTTTTGCCGATTTCACCGCGGACGGCAAAGTGACGGTCACCGGAGTGCCGGCCTTGCCTTCGGACTCGTAGACCCTCAGAATCATTTTGGTCTTGGAACCCTGTGCGTCCTCCGGGGTCTTCAGGGCGGAGATGATGACGTTGTCCGCCGAAGACGACGCGAAGGAATCGGAGGCCCCGAGCCCTCTGCTCATATGGGAGTCCACCTGAAGCGGTTCCGCCTTATAGTTCAGCTCGTCTGCCTTACGGACGGTATCCGCCTGCTGCCAGGTGCCCGCGTGCGGGTAAATGGAATACGTGAAGTTATGCTCCGTCTTGTCGATATTATAGGCTGCCGGTGCCCAGCTGGAAGGATTCCTCACGCCGGAGCCGATGGGCGAGCGGATCGCCGTCAGGCGCAGGCGGGTGGCAGGGTTGCCGTTCTGGTTGATTTTCAGAGCGTCCCAGCCATATTTGGAATCGTTGAGAATGCTGGTCCCGAATTGCTTGCTGTTGTCCGTCACGTCCGCCCATTTATGGCCGGAGACCTCGAATTTTGCCGCGTCGACGCTGTTGTCGCGGGTCGTCGGGCGATCCACGCTGCCGTAGGCAATCTCGTAGCTCGCCTGGTTCGCGTCAGACGCGAACGGGAATGCGATTTTGAGCATCCTGTTGTCTTCGTTCCAGTTCACGTTCATCCTGACGTCCACACGGTCGCTGTCCGCGTCCAGGACGATGTCCTGCGTAAGGGTGGACTGTGACCATGTCCTGGAGATGCGGACCACTTTCTCCTCGGACGTGTCCTGAACCACCTGGATCGAATCGGGGGCAGTGTTCAGAATCGCGACCGGGTCGGCGCTCATTTCGCTCTGGATGACATTCCACGCCGGATAATCCGTACCGCCGGTGTCTTTCAGAATCTGGAGCTCGTTGCCCTCGTAACCGTCGGCAAATACCTGACGGTTCCCGTCTTTTTTGTTGTAGATCTGTTTGATGTCGCCGGTGGCTTTGTCGATCACCACTTTGAGCGAGCCGTTCTCCAGGGTGACGGCGTCGGCGTCCTGCCGGACCGTCAGGTCGTTCTTTGACGCCCCGCTGCCCTTCCGGATGTCGAACACCTTGTAGCCCATGGCGGGAAGGTCCTTCGCCTCAAAAGAGACCGTGACCCTGCCGCTCTTGGCATCTTTGGCCACGATGGAAGAGGCGACCTTCCTGTTCGTCCTGGTGTCGTAGACCGCCAGATCGTCCGGGATGCGGCCGCTGTAATTCACCGTGACCTCGGTGGTGTCGTCACGCCCCCACGAGAGGGGGTTGAAGACCATCACAGGGGTCCCGCAGACGCCGGTCCTGGTATCCGCGCGGTAGGCCATGGCCTGCAGGCCGTTGCTTTCCACGTTGTTCAGCAGGTTTTTGGCCAGCTCCTGGTTATTGTAGGTATTCTGGTACTGGTAGGGGATGGAGGATCCCGGAAGAATGTCGTGAAACTGGTTGACCAGAATCTTGTCCCACGCCTTGTCGATCGAGTCGCTGCCCGCATCCGGGAGCACGCCGAGCCAGTTGCCCAGCGTCGCGGCTTTTTCGGCCTTTTCGGCAAGAACCTCGTTCTGCCGGTTGTACTTCTTCACCCGGGCCCACGAGGTATAGGTGCCGCGGTGATTTTCAAAGTACATTTCGCCGTTCGCCGTGCGCACGTTGCTGCTTGCGATGTTGGCCGATTCCTTCTCGCTGACGTCGTTGAAGAATTGGGTGATGGTCGACAGCTTGACCTGTGCGCCGTCGACTCCCGCGGACCCGTTCTGCTGCAGTACCTTCGCGTACTGGCTCTCGTCCGGGCCGCCGCCGTGGTCGCCCGCGCCCATCAGGCCGAGGGCTTCCTTGACGCCGGTTTCCTTGCCGGTCTGGTTATTTCTCTTCAGAGCGCTTACAATCTGTGAATCCGAATAAATCTGAACATAGTCGTGCATCGGGACATAGGCGAGCACCTGCGACCCGTCGATGCCTTTCCATTTCAGAATGTCGGAATCGCGCTGCACATTGGTGTCCTGCCAGTTCAGCTTCGTGGTGAGGAAGCTGTTCATGCCGGACTTTTTCAGGATCTGCGGGAATTGGCCGGTGAACCCGAACGTGTCAGGCACATACCCGACCGTGCTCATCTGGCCGAATTCCTTCTGGAAAAAGCGCTGGGCCTCCAGACCCTGGCGCACCAGCGATTCGCCGCTGGGAAGGTTCAGGTCCGGTTCCACGACCTGACCGCCCGGGTTGTCCCACTGGCCTTTCTTGATGAGGTCCTTGATGTCGGCGTATATTTCGGGATAGTATTCTTTGGCCCACTCATAGTGCTTGGAAGCGGACATGGTGAATTTGTAATCCGGGTTGCTTTTGAGCGCGTTGACCGCTTTGCTGAAAGTGGCGCTGATAATATCCCTTGCCGTTTCTTCAAAAGGCCATTGCCAGGCCGTGTCGATGTGCGCGTTCGGGACCAGATACATGGTCCAGCCGCTGTCGACGACCGCATTGGACGGCGGGTTTTCGCTGGGGGCCGCCATCGCCGTTACGGGCGCGAAAAGGGACAGCGCCGTCGCGCCCGACAAAATGAGAGCAAGAAGCTTTCGGTGAAAATCCTTGTTCCAGTTTGTCATAATCCTTTCCTCCTTTTCTCCGCTGAAATTTCAGCGTACACTCTCCTGAATCAGCTTACCGGTGCTGCTGCATGGTCCCCACCCCCTTTCAGCGGTGTCGACGGAAGGCTGCAGAGCCCGTGAGATATATGGAATAAATTACCATGCATTTGGTCAGAAATTCTCCTTTTCCATGAGAGGTCCACCCCGGCACGCGACGGGGATTATCCGTTCTGATAGCCGGCCTTCTCGGCATAGCTGAGCCACTTCTGGGTGTTTTCTTCCGAATAAATCTTTTCTTTCGCGCCGAGCGCCCCGGGATCTTTTATGCCGCAGAGATTCGCCCGCAGGGAATTCTGCATGAGAAGAAGATAGAGCGTGTCGGAGTACTTTTTCACCATGTCCTCAGTTTCCCGCGACCCGAAAGAAAGCTTCCGGTTTTTGATTTCCTGCTCCAGAACATCGCCGCGGATCAGCTGCAGTTCTTCGTTTGCATACGAAGTATTCTGCTGCTGGTAGAAGTCCGCAATCTCGTTCTCCGCGGCGGACAGCTCCGTCAGGATCTCCTGCCGGCCGATTGCTTCCCCGGAAAGGCCCCAGTAGTCCGGGATAAAGGAGGCTCCGGAAAAATACTGGCGCAGGGCGGGTTCATTCGCGCCGAGCAGGTCTTTCATCATCCCGCTGATATCGATGTCCTGATGGGCTTTTTGCCGGATCAGGTAGTGTACGACGGCGTCCTGGCCGGCGGACTTTTCGATGGTGCCGAGGATCAGCGGAACCTTGGTGTCAAAATAGAATTCTTCCTGGATCGATGTCATCTTTCCTTCCATGTCCGGCGAAACGGACATCATGCTCGGATCTTCTATGGACAGATACAGATATCGCAGATATTTCCGGTTCGTGTCGTCCTGAAGCGCAATCCCGTATTTCTGCGGCATCTTGCCGGAAAGGGCCTGCGCCGAAGCGTCGACATAGTAATTGGCGAGGCCGTCGTAAAGCCACAGGGCCGGCTGGTAACGCAGATTGCGCGCCGTCACCAGGCTGTCGAAAAAGGCGTGGTAAATCGTCCGCGACATGGTCTGGCAGGCGTCCGCGTCCGCCATCCCGAGCGAAAGGGCCATCGTCTTTCCGCTGACCCCGCCCAGAATCGCATTCCCGTTTTCGTCGCTGCGCAGCAGCACAATGGGATAATTCTGCAGCCCCGTGCCGAACGCTTTCGCATAGTAATTGTAAAATGCCATCACCAGATTCAGGTCGTCCGGATTCGCGGTGCTTTTGACGCCCTGGTCCAGATAGAAGGTGATTTCTTTGCCCTCTGCGGAAGCCGTCAGGGTAGAGAAGCTCCCGAAGCAATAGCCGGAATTTCCGATGTCATAGAAGTCGTACCAGGTGGGGGCAGAAATCTGAAACGTCTTTTCCTGGCTGTTGGCCTCCGCGAACGGCATAACGGTGTTCCATTGCTGGCTGCCCGTCATCTTGAACGTTACGCCGGTGATGTATTTTTCCGTCTGCTCAATGTCTTTCGAGTCAAGCCAGGGGAGCATGAGGACGTATTTTCCCTGGAAGGCCAAAAGATCCGAAGCCATGAAGCCGTTTACCTGGGCGTCGTCGGGAGAGCCTTCCCCGAGCTTTACGGTGTAATTGAAATTCACATAAGAGGCGTTCTCCGGAATCGGGCCGATTTCCCAGACTTCGTCCGATTCGCTTGCGGCCACTTTTTTGCCGCTGCTGTCCGTGCAGGTGGGATTGGAAGAACTGACGTTCCCGTTGTTGAGGTAAACCGTTTTTTGAGCAGACAGCTTCACCGGTTTGATCTGAACGTTGACGGAAAGCAGTTTTCCGTCGATGTTTTCCGGCCGGACGTCGTATTCCACCGAAAACCGCGAAATACCGGCATCGACCTGGCTTGCCTGGCTGGTCTGGTACATTCCGACCGAAACCGCGCCGGCAACGGCCGCGGCGAGGGCACAGCTGACGATGGCCTTCCTTTTCATACTTTGGACCTCCTTTTTCCAATGCGTTTCCATTCCTAATTCTGCTTTAACCATAGGCTCCATTCGTTCAGGCTGTCTTGATCCAGCAGCAGCTTGGCGCGGGCGTCGGCATCGCTGAGCGGGACATGGCAGACGCCGGCGCGCAGGGCGTATTCCTTCAGCAGGGAATCGATGGCCGCGGAATAATCTCCGACGGATTTTTCCGTGCCCGCCGCGGCGTATGCGGCGGATTGGAATGCCGGCAGATTCCGGATCTTCCGGACGGTGTCCAGGTTCAGCGCTTCCAATGGAAATTTTTCGGGCTGATCTGAAATCCAGCTTGCAAGCTCACGTTCCGCGCTGCTCAGGTCCGACAGGGTCATGGCCTGGGAATAGGAGGGATCCTTCAGAAACCAGAGGGGCAGAACGTTGTCTGAAAGGAAATAGTCCTCGTATGCCTTGCGCCCCGTTTCCCCCAGGATCCCAGGCAGAAGCTTTAAAAAATCGCATAAATCCGGATCGCTCTTGTGATTCAGAAGATAGGTCAGGAGGAAATCCGGCTGCTTGTTCTGCTTGGCGCCGGCTTCTTCCAGAAAACGGGCAACCAAAGGCGCCTGGATGTAGTGTAAAAATTCAATCTGCGCTTTCCCGTTCTCCGACCCGGTGATTTTTTCTTCCTGCATGGGCGCAAGCGAAAACAGCGCGGGTTCATGGAGCCTTTCGTACAGGTATTTATTGTAGAGAGAGGTAAAAAGCCGGGTCGGCTTCACCGGGAAAACAGCTTGTATTTTCTCCGGCAGCGACTGCATGGAGCGATTTTCGTAATAGGTCGCGAGGCCTTCGTAAAACCAGAGGCGGGGTGAAAAATGAAACTCGCGCGTGCGGAAGAGACTGTCAAAATAGGCGTGGAACATCCGGTGCCCCAGCAGTTCCCAATCCCGCTGGCTGCCCGCGTCGAAAGTCGCGCAGACCGATCCGGTCCCGGCGCCGCCGATCACGGGGTTGTCCGCTTCCGAGGCAGGAGGGAGCAAAACGACACAGTAATTCGGTTTCGCATAGGAAAAGAGCGTACCGTAATACCGGTACAGCGCCAAGATTCCGCTTTGCACGGAATCGGAACCCGCTTCTTTGTCATCCGGCAGGGCGTAAACATTCAGGACTCCGCTATCGACGGGAATTTTCTGTAGCGCGAACCTGCCCATGCAGAAGCTGTCATTGCTTAGATCGTAGGCGTCCGCCCAGGCGACGTTTTTGAGAGCGGTGTAGGGAACGGCCTCCCGCCACCCGGTTTTCCCTTCCATTGTGATGGAAAGCTCTTTGACGACAACCTGATTCTCCGGAAAGGCTTGATCATAAAATTCTGTTGGCAGCAGAAATGTTTCGCCGCCGTCAAATACGCAATAGTCGTCCGTAATGTTTCCCCGCGAACCGTGTTTGCCGACAGACCCCAAAGAAATATCATAAGAGAGGAGCGCTTTTTCACCGCGGCGCAGAGACAATTCGACAGAATCGTCATTTTGCCGGACAGGAATGCCGGCGCCGTTCCTGCCGACGCAGGATTTCAGATCGATTGTTTTGTCACCGGTATAGAGGGAAACGGTTTTCCCTTTTGAAAGCACGGAATTTGAAATTTTAAGGGACACTTCAAGTGTGTTGACTTTTGTCGCAGAGACGGAAATGGTATAATGCATCGTGTAAGGCAGATTGAGCCTGCAAAGGCAGACACAAGAAGCGAGGATCAGAAAACATAGAAGCGCCAAGGCGAGTCGATTGTGCTTTTTAAGTATTTTCAACAATTTAAATCATACCTGTTAATAAATTATAGTCATAATGATTTTTCCGATTAGAGTATACCATTTATTTTCAGATCAACAAGGGGGGTGGATTTTGAATTATAGGGCCTTCCTTTGGAATATTTTGGGAAAATATGTGATTCCGCGCTTGTTTCAGCGAAGCGTGCCCGGTCCCCGCAATTTTGGCGAACCTTTATAGAGGGGCTTTGCCTCCCTGACCGGATCTGCTGAAATCGCGGCAGGAGAGGGACAAGGCCGGAAAAGAAAGAACCCGTTTTTCCCGGATGGAAAAACGGGCCAGCGCCTGTTCAAATTTGTCTGTATCTCCGCAATTCGCTTCATGGCTGCATCCCCCTTGTGGGACAAATCACTGAGAAACCGCTTCAGGGAAGCACGGTTTCCGCAAAAAATCAGCGCAGGAATTGTCTTATGATTCCTTCCGCCATATAATCGCCCATCATCAGGGCCTGATCTTCAATTACATCGTAAAGCGCCACATCTTTTGCATATTGTCCCATCAACCTCGCCACCGCTTCTTCTTCGGTCAGCTTCAAATGTTTATGCAGCATAGACGTCCACTGATCTTTTGACCAATAGGGGTTGATGCCGGCAAGAAAAGCCGCGATTTCATCCGCATTGGCGTACCATTTTTCCCGTTCTTGATTGACCGTCGCGGCGTCTCCCGACTTGGCGGCATTTACGAGATTACCTGCAATTTTTAGATGTTCCGTCAGCAGATCACGGAACTTTTTTGCCGGTCCGGGCCCATAGAACCGCTGCAGAACTTCGGCAAAATCCGCCGGATTTTGAAATAAGCGTGCCGTGACAGGCTGTAAATCCCCAAGATTTGCCGCGGTGCTGATAATGAACGAGCGGGTCCACATGACATGTTCGGACCATAGTTCCCGGAAGAAATTGATAATCTTTATTGAATCCATGCAATTTGCAGAATTATCTGTTGAAGCTTGAGACATGGCGGTTCGCTCCTTTTACTGAAATACGCCATAATATGTTTCCAAAACAATATCGTACGTTTTTGTGTATTGGAAAATGAAAAACAGGCGTTATCATACGACAGGTTTACAAAGGCTTCCAAAGGGATTAATTAAAAGGATATCCTTCTGCTCAATGGTATTTTTGAAAAGAGTCCGCCTTTGGGCACCAAAAAAGACAAACCCGCTTTTAACTGACGTTAAAAAAGGCTGGTCCGCTTTAGAGAGTCGGGTCATATTTAAAAATATAGATAAAATTGCGGTACAAAAAACGCCTGTAGCAAAAAGCTATAGGCGCATTTTGTCTGCGGCTTTAAGCCGCTGGCGGAAGTGGTGGGATTCGAACCCACGAGACCTTGCGGCAAACGAACTGCTGAACAAGGTCTATATCTGGCACCCGAAAATGGGGGACAGCGTCAGGACGCAGAAAATCGATATCCACTACCGCTTCGTTGGCGATCTGGATGATCGTCTATAACAACTGGTCGGTTATCCAACCACTAGAGGCGATAAAAAAAGTAAAATTCAAATAAAAATTTTTGTTTCATGTTAAGATTCATATCCCTCCTCTGTGTTTATTAAGTAAGACCGTAAACAAAGTGGTACAAGCACCTTGACAAGTTCATAGCCGGATCCGGGAGTTATACGGGTTTGGGGGACAGTATGCCATGACATCCGCGCGGACGAGCGTACCCACCAATTAAATCGCGCACAGCGCGGCCCGAGGAAATCGAGTATACGCGGCGCAGCAAAAGCGGCGCAGGAAATGGTCTGGAAGCCGAGCGTTTTTAATTATCCGGAAAGCCTATATACACGGCCTTTTATATGAAAAAGAAGGGATTTAATATAGCACAGATACGTACTGCCTATAAGCACATATTCCGACAATATCCAGATGTAATCGACATACATACGCTTCAAAAAATGCTGGGAATTAGTCGCCATCATGCCTATGGCCTCATCACTTCCGGCCAGATTAAGGGCCGGAAGGTTGGAAAGTCGTATAAGATTCCAAAGATTTATGTGATTGATTTTCTGCTGCAAAACAATGAAGCTGACACATTGGCGCAAACCCAAAACACCTGATATGCTGTAGATGTCGGCAGCAAAGAGCAACACTTTACCAAGGAGGCATTACAATGATAACCGGCAGCATACAGCCGAAGAACGGCAAATACTATGCCGTTCTTAACCTATACGATCACACGGGCAAACGACGGCCCAAATGGATCGGAACAGGGTACACAGTCAAAGGAAACAAAAAGAAAGCACAGGAGGTACTGAACGAACTTACAAGGCGTTACAGCGCGCAGCTGCCGCTGTCAAAGCGTGGTCAACCAGCTTGCACCAGAACGGTGGATATGACCCTGCTCGATTTTCTCTATGAGTGGCTCGCTACCCGGAAGCCTCATATCCAGCCGACTACCTTTCACAATTATACCAGCATGATCGAAGGGAGGGTAACAGACTATTTTGACCCACAGAAGACACTGCTGGTAGAGCTTAATTATCATCAGATGGACGATTTTTATAATTCCATTCGGAAGGACGGCTGCTGTGAGAACTCGGTGGTCAAATACCATGCCATGCTCAAGATGGCCCTGGACTATGCCATACGAAGGAATACATCCAGATCAATGCGGCAGACCGTGCGGTAGAGAAGCCTTCCCGGAAAAACAGATACAAGCCCAATTACTATTCAAGAGATGAACTGAACCAACTGCTCCGGACAGTAACGGATGACGTGCTGTATGTGCCGATCCTTCTGGCGGCCTATTACGGGTTGCGGCGCAGTGAGGTCCTAGGCGTTCGCTGGGATTCCATCGACTTCGAAAAGAAGACAATCGCCATCAAGCACAAGGTCATCAATGGGTGCGCCGCAGGGCAGGATGGTCTGCTGCTGATGGATGAGATGAAAACCAAATCCAGCCGTCGGACACTTCCGCTGCTTCCGACACCGGAACGCGTCCTGTTGGAAACAAAGGCCCGTCAGGAGGAGTATCGCAGGGCATGCAGGAAGGGATATTGCACGAAGTATCTGGAGTATGTCTGCGTTGACAGTCTGGGAAATCTGCTGAGCCCGGCTTTTCTGAGCGTACACTTTTCCTGTCTCCTTCAAAAGAACGGTCTGCGGCATATCCGTTTTCACGATCTGCGGCACACCTGCGCGAGCTTGCTTGTAGCAAAGGGCGTGGATATGAAGCGCATCCAGCTATGGCTGGGTCACAGCAATTTCTCCACCACCGCCGACATTTACGCGCACCTGGACTTCGCGAGCAAACGCGAAACCGGGGCGGTGATAGGTAGCTTGTTGGATGGGTCACTTGAAGAGGAGGGAACGACGGACAAAACAAAGCGTTGTATGTCAGATAAAGAGCCTGAGATTCCAATCATCAAAGAAGCAAAAACGTGAGAAAATAGCCATGGAAGCATTCTTCCATGGCTGACGTTGGCGGAAGCGGTGAGATTCGAACTCACGTGCCCTTGCGGACAACCGCATTTCGAGTGCGGCTCGTTACGACCACTTCGATACGCTTCCGTATTCAATTTTTTACCCCATTTTCCAGGGTGGCACAGGCGTTAGAAACGTGTTAGAATGGAGCCGTGGATTCCTGAGTTTTGCGGCTCGGAAACCTAGCAAACATGGACATCTGCGGATTTCGGTCACAAATTTGCCCTCGCCCGTTTTGAGTCAGGCCCGCTATGACCACTTCGATACGTCTCCATATGAAAATATCTCAATTATATCCGTCTGGTGCGGCCTCTGCCGAAGGGCAGGCGGATAACACGTACTTGACTATTTTACTTGCAATAACGGCAAAAGTCAAGCATTCTTTCTCCCGGATGAAGAACTGGTCAGCCGTAGGACTGGACGGATTGTGCCGCTTTTGCTTCTGCCGGCAGAGCGACGGGCTGAGCCTGGTTGATTTTTGTAATCTCTCCGGAGATTTCGCATTGCGTCACGCTGATTTTTGTACGGCTTCCGTCGATATTCTGGAAGATCTGGTTCAGGGCGTCGGCCGCGTCCATCTCCAGCCGTTCCGGTTCTCCGCCGTCGGTCCCGATGTAGCAGTAGCCGTAAAGGGCGGGGGAACTGTCGAGCAGCGTCTGAACGACGGTCTTTGAATTTTGGGCCATGCCGGTCACGGTCACGATCTGCTCGATGGTGCTGCGGATGGCCTCGTTGCTCAGTTCAAGCTCAATCTTATGTAGCTTACGGGAATCGATGGTCGTTTCGCGGACGTATTTTTCACTTTTTACGTTGTTCATCAGATTGAGAATATCAATCTGTGAAAAAGGGGAGGTGTCGAGGTCCTGCGCACCCGTTTTCTGCCATCCGTCGGCAGATTTGCCGTAGAACCAGAACCCGCCGTCCTCCGTGATCGTATAGGATTCGCCGCTGCCGCGCGTCCCGTCGTTCTGGTACGACTGAACGGATTTGAGCGCGAACGGTTTTGCGTTGTAAACGGATTCTTCGGAGGACTGAAAGGTATGCGGGGTGCCGTTTGCCGTGAAAGTCAGCACGCTGGAAAACGTTGCGGAGCAGCTCTGCAGCTGCTCCGCGTTGCTTTTCGCTTCGCGGAAAAGGACGCCGGCGTCTTCTTTGGAGCCGCAGCCCCACGCAAGGCAGAGCGATGCGGAAACGGTGAAAACAGACAGGCGTTTTATAAAAGTCATGGCGATCCACCTTTTATTTACAAAGAATTGCGGGGCATTGCCCTGTGCCGGGCGCGGGGCCGCAGCTGTCACATCTTCTTGGCGATCCGCGAAAACGGGGCGCTGATGAGGATGACCGCATAGTACGTGATGACCCTCCAGAGAAGGATCGCCGATTTCACGGTTTCCGGAGTGAAATAGCCGGAAAAGAAGACGTAAAAGCTGCCTTCGCTGGCACCCGCCGCCCCCGGCAGGGGAATCAGCGAGGAGATCATGGTCACAAACGCCTGGGAGCAGATCATGTTGACGGCCGGGACCCGCCCGATGCTGAACGACCGGTAGATGCAGTACGAAACCGTAAAAAGGGCCGTCAGCTGCAGAAACGTCAGCACGTATGTTTTTATCAGCATGTGCTTATTCTTGTAGAGGTCCTGGTTGCCCTGGTGGAAGATATCAATCTGTTTTTCCCAGGACTGGATGGTGGATTGGTAGTCTTTAATCAGATGGATTTTTGCGAGGAGCTTCGCCAGCGCGGACAGAAGGACGCGCGTGATTTTCTGGTTGAAGGAAATGATCATCAGAAGCCCCGCCATCAGGATCTGCGCGGCAAAGCCGATGATCGTAAGGCTCCACATCAGCGCCGTCAGGGTGGACTTGAAATGTGCGAACTGAAAGACGATTGCGAAAAGGCTGTACAGCGCGATCCCCGTCTGGTAGACAAAAAATTTCTGAATCAGCGCAGAGGTCGCCGTGCCCGCGTCCACCTGCTGCTTTGTCATCACGTAGATCTGCATCGGCTGGCCACCGCTTTGAAAAGGCGTGATGGCGCTGTACAGGTGTCCGACCATGCAGACTTTGAAGGCGCGGGCAAACGTATAGTCCTGCCGGAGGCCGCGGGTGAATTCGTAAATCAGGCACGTGTCCAGGAAAAGGTCCGCGAGCATGCACAGAAAAGCGGCTGCCAGCCAGACGGTTTTAAATTCCCGGAAGTGGCGCATCAGCGTTACCAGGCCGTTGTCGGAAAGGCAGAAGTAAGCCAGCAGACTGACGGAAAGCGTTATTGTGAAAATGTTGAAAACGGTTTTCCAGCTCACTTTCTTTCCCCAGTTGGCGGGCATAACTCGGCCTCCTTAAAATTCTACTTCTAACAATCATAACGGATAACTCTGTTGAATAATGTATAATTTAGAATTATAAATATGTTTTGGCTTTGGCAATTCAAATATTTGACAAAAGAAATGGATATATTTTGTTCATATTATGTATTTCTTACCCAAAATAATGTGTGTATAATGAGACATGTTAGTAAAAAGTCACAGTATTTTCCTAAATTTTTTTCCTGACAATGCTTTTATCATGAAAGGTGGATGATGCAAACATGCTGGGCTTGCAAAACGCAAACGTTTTTGAAAGCGTCGCAATCTGGGTCGTTCTGCTCATTTCGCTTCTCGGCCTGGGGTACGCCCTCCTGCTGAGAACGCAGATTATGCGGGCCGACAAAGGCACCCCGAAAATGCAGGAGATCTGGAACGCGATCCGCGAGGGCGCGAACGCTTACCTCAACCGGCAGCTCAGAACGATTATCCCGTTCATCGCTGCACTGACAGTAGTATTGTTCTTTTCTGTCTATGTCATACCGCCTTCGGCGGAAGCAACGGAACGTTTCAGCCAGTTTGATGCCGGCAGCATCAAGCTGATTATCGGTTTCGGCAGAGCGATTGCCTTTATCATGGGCGCTTCGTTCTCCATGATGGTCGGCCAGTTCGGCATGCGCATGGCGGTCCAGGGCAATGTGCGCGTTGCGGCGGCCTCCAAGAAAAGCTTTACCGAGTCGCTGAAGCTTGCCTACCGTTCGGGAACAATCACCGGTATGCTGACCGACGGTCTCGGGCTTTTCGGCGGCACCATTATCTTCATTGTTTTCGGTATTTCTTCGCCGGACGTGCTGCTCGGCTTCGGCTTCGGCGGAACGCTGATTGCCCTGTTCATGAGAGTCGGCGGCGGCATTTATACCAAGGCTGCCGATGTGGGCGCTGACCTTGTCGGCAAGGTCGAAGCGGGCATTCCGGAAGACGACCCGAGAAACGCGGCCGTCGTTGCGGACCTCGTCGGCGACAATGTCGGCGACTGCGCCGGCATGGCGGCGGACATCTTCGAATCCTACGAGGTGACGATCGTCTCCGGCCTGATTCTCGGCTGCGCGCTGGTCGGCATCACCCACGAGATCAAATGGATCGTCTTCCCGCTGCTGGTACGCGGCATCGGCGTTTTCTCTTCCATCATCGGTACATATTCCGTCAAGGGCAAGAAAAACTCGCAGGACCAGGACGCAATGGCGTCCATCAACAGAGGGTTCTATACTTCCGCAGTCATCTGCCTGGTAGCATTTTTCCTGCTTGCCCAGTTCTATATGCACGAATGGCGCGCATTTCTTTCGGTTGCCGTAGGTATTGTGCTTGCCATCCTGCTGGATGAAGTCACGAAATATTTCACGGATACCCGCTACAAGCCCGTCAAGGGCATTGCCGGCGCGGCAAATTCCGGCGGCGCCGCAACGCTGATTCTCAGGGGCCTTTCGGTTGGCTATGAGGTTTCCGTGTGGCAGACGATTATCATCGCGCTCACGATTCTGGCTTCCGTGCTGATCTACTGGGGCCATGACACGACTTACGTCCTTTACGGCGTGGCCATGACCGGCATCGGCATGCTGACCCTGACCGGCAACAACGTGGCGATGGATTCCTTCGGGCCTATCTCCGACAATGCGAACGGCATCGGCGAAATGGCCGGTCTGGATCCGGATCAGCGCAAGGTCCTGGGCGACCTCGACTCCGTCGGCAACACGACGAAAGCCATCACCAAGGGTGTTGCCATCGGCTCCGCGGTTATCGCGGCCGTTTCGCTGTTCGGCTCTTTCCTGACGGATGTTTCGGCCGTACAGGGCCAGATGAATGTGGCGTCCAATGCGACCATGATGAGTACGGGCATCCGCATTTCGGAGCCCATCGTCTTCATCGGTGCTCTGATTGGCGCGGCCGCACCGTGGCTGTTCTCTTCGCTGATTATTAATGCCGTGGCGCGCGCGGCCTCCAAGATTGTGAACGAAGTGCGCCGCCAGTTCCACATCCCCGGCCTGATGGAAGGCAAGGTAAAGCCGGACTATACCCATGCGGTCGGTATCTGCACGGCTTCCGCCCAGAAGGAACTCATCACCCTTACCACGATCTGCGTGCTGGTCCCGCTGATTGTCGGTATTTTCCTGGGCGTTGAGGCGCTCGGCGGCGCTCTGGCCGGCGTCATCCTCTCCGGCCAGGCTCTCGCGGTGTTCATGTCCGTCTCCGGCGGTGCTTGGGACAATGCAAAGAAGACCATTGAAGACGGCGCATACGGCGGCAAGAACTCCGAGGCCCATAAAGCGGCCGTCGTCGGCGACACGGTCGGCGATCCTCTGAAGGATACCGCAGGACCTGCCCTCAACCCGATGATCAAGGTCATCAATATGGTTTCTCTGCTTGCGGCCCCAATTCTTGTTCGGTACGAAGGGACCAATGTCGGGAAGATCGTCCTCGGCATCGTCCTTCTGCTTGCCGTCGCCGTGTCCGTATTGTATTCGAAGCGCGGCGGATTCCGCAAGAAGACAATCGAAGAAGAAGAAAAAGAAGCCGCGTTCTGAAATTTTCCTGTTAGCTTGAGGCGGGAAAATCCACAGCGGCGTTAGAAAACAGAAATGCGCTTTGATTTGGCCTCCGGGCCGTTTCGAAGCGCATTTTTTGCGCGCCGTTTTCGCCCGGCGGGCGGGGATGCGGAAGAAACCGGCCGCGGTCCGCTGGAAATACCTGCGCAAACTTGACACAATGCCGCACAACAGCGTAAAATAAATTAAAAACCGACGGGCTGCGGCAAGGGGAGACGGCATGCCCGCAGCGGGCGACGCATTTCGTGCCCGCGTCCGGTGTTTAAGGGAGATTGCACGATGAAGCAACTGAAGCGTGCCGCAATGATGCTGGCCTCTTTGTCCGTTTACCGGGGCGTGCTGAAACAGGCGGTCCCCGGGGCGTTTTACAGGCTTCTGTGGTCGGCCGGGCAGTCGGAGAAGGATTTTCTCAATGCGTGGGGGAACTTTTTTGCGGTTCTGAGCGCGCACGGCGGAACGGAAGCGTTTTCACGCTGCATCGCGGAGGCGGTGCAGTCCGACGAAAATCCTTTTTCGCTTGCCTGCGCCGCGGGGGACGCAAGCCTTCCCCCGGCCGAGCTGGATGCCGTCTGCAGGGATCTCGCCGTTCTGCGGGAAGTTTCAGCCATGACGCCGGAGCAGGTCCTGGAGGGCTCCGACTTTGCCGTGGATGCGGCCCAGCTTGGCCTTCCGCACTGGCGGACCGGCGAAACGCCGGAGTTTCTGTCCGGCGGCGCGAGTGACTGTGTGAAGCGGCTGGCGCAGTATTACCGCAAAAACGGCTGCGGCCCGTACGCCCGTTACCGGGCGTTCATCTGGCGCGGCGGGCGGCTGTGCCCCGTGGTGCACCCCGACCGCACGACCCTTGCGGACCTGAAGGGCTACGAGCTTCAGCGCGGCATGGCGATCGATAACACGCTGGCCTTCCTGAACGGGCTGCCCGCGAACAACTGCCTGTTCTACGGCGACCGGGGGACGGGGAAATCCTCCACCGTCAAGGCCCTTCTGAATGAGTATTATACGAGGGGCCTGCGGATGATCGAGATCCCCAAAAAGTCGCTTGCGGATTTCCCCCTCGTTGTGGACAGGATCGCCGGGCTGCCCATGAAGTTCATCGTTTTTGTCGACGACCTGTCGTTTGCGGGGGAAGACGACACCTACGCGTCGCTGAAAGCCGTGCTGGAAGGGGGGCTGGCCGTCCGTCCCGACAACACGCTGATCTACGCGACCTCCAACCGCCGCCACCTGATCCGCGAGAATTTTTCCGACCGCGAGGGAGACGAGATCCACCGGAACGACTCGATTCAGGAGAGCCTCTCGCTTGCCGACCGGTTCGGCCTGTCGATCCGCTACGCTTTGCCGGGCAAAGACGAATTCCTGAAAATCGTCCGCGCCCTTTCGGCGCAGAGGGGGCTGCATGCGGACCCGGAAGAGCTTGAAAAGGGAGCGGAGCAGTGGGCGCTCGCGCGGGGAGGGCGTTCCCCACGCTGCGCGAAGCAGTACATCCGAAGCGTTGAAGCCTGCCTGAAAGCTGTAAAAGCAGACGGCTGACAGCCTGAAAGGAGAGACTGATGTTTAAAAAATTCACGGCGGCCGTCCTTTGCGCCGCCTTTGCCTTTTCGTTTTTCTTCGGATGCTCCAGGCAGGGAGATATTTCCTCCGGGGCTGGTGTGAAGGACTACCCTGTTACCGTCGGGGACGTGACTTTCGTTAACGAGCCGACCGGCGTCGCGGTCCTTTCGCCGAACATCGCGGACGTGATTCTGGCGCTCGGGTATGAAATCAGCCTGAAGGCGAAGAGCGCTTCCTGCACGCAGAGCGACCTGGCCGTGCTGCCGAACGTGACGGCCGATGACGCGGACAAGATGAAAGGCCTGGGCGTGACCCTTGTGTTTGCCGACGAAAAGCCGACCGAGGCGCAGCAGTCAGCGCTGAAAAACGCCGGCATCTCGGTGCTTGTCCTGAAGGCCGCTTCCAACCGATCCGACCTTGCGAGGCTTTATTCCGAGGTCGGCGCCGCGCTGAAAGGGGCGAAAACCGGCTATGAAAAGGGAAACACCATCGCCAAAGGGCTGCTTGAAACCATCGACGACATCACGCGGGTGATTCCGGAAAGCAGCTCGCCCATTACGGCCGTCTACCTTTCCGACGCGCAGGGCGGCGCCGTCACCGGCGACATGCTCCAGAACAGCCTGATCACGGCGGCGGGGCTGACGAACTCGGCTGCCGGCAACACGGGCGGGAAGATGCCGGAGCAGGATCTGCGGATTGCGAACCCGCAGTACATTTTCTGCGCGAAGGGCGTAAAAGAGCAGCTCCTCGCGTCGGATCAGTATAAAAAACTGCAGGCGGTCCAGAATGGAAAGGTCTATGAAATGGATCCCGCCATGATGCGGCTTCAGGGAGAGGAGATGGTGGAGGCCGTGAGCTTTATGGCCGGGACCGTTTATCCCGAGCTGCTGCAGAGCACCTCTTCCGCCGCAGGCGCGCCGTCGGGCACTTCCTCTGCTTCCTCTTCCGCTTCTTCGGGGACCTCTTCGGCGCCTATCAATCTCAATCAGACGCTGAAAAAGGGCATGCAGGGGAACGACGTTATGGCGATGCAGAACCGCCTGCTGGCGCTTGGCTACATGTTCATGAAGCCGACCGGGCTTTTTGCGGAAGGGACCGAGCAGAGCGTGAAGGATTTTCAGCTTCTGAACGGAATGCCTGCAACCGGCATAGCGGATCCGGCGACCTTGCAGAAGATGTTTTCACCGGACGCGAAAAAGCGGGCCTCCTGACCCCGAACGAAACCGTCCGCAAGCCGGCAGCGCGATGCTGCCGGCGTTTTTTTGCCTGCCTTCGCGAGGACGCGGGGGGAGGGGAAGTCCGGCGCGCCGCTAAAAATTCAATTTGAGAATCAAGATCCGCTTGACAGTTTTTCTGGACTGTGTTATGATTCTACTGTACTATTACAGATAGAACAGTTAATACACGTTTACGACAAAGCGAGGTGAGCGGATGTTTTCACTCGATTTTCAAAGCAGGGTGCCGATTTACGAGCAGCTGTACCGCAGCATTGCCCGTTTTGCTTCCGTGGGCGCTCTTGAAAAGGACGAGGCGCTGCCAAGCGTGCGGTCGCTGGCGGAAGAGCTTGGTGTCAACCCGAACACGGTTCAGAAGGCGTATGCAATGCTGGAACACGACGGAATCCTGTATTCGGTCCCGGGGAAGGGCTCTTTTCTTTCGGGCAATGAAAATGCGGTCGCCCGCCAGAAAGAAATCGCCGCCGAAATGCTGCGCCGGGCGGTAAGGGAAGCGTCCGGCTGCGGAATGAAGCGCGAAGAAATTCTGCAGCAGGTCGAAAACGCCATGAAGGAAGGAGCGAAGGCACAATGATCGAAGTCAGGAATCTAGTGAAAAAATTCGGTGCGAAGACGGCTCTGGACCACATGTCGTTCCGGATTGACGACCGGTCCGTGTTCGGGCTTGTCGGTTCGAACGGGGCGGGCAAATCCACGTTCCTGCGCGCCGCCGCGGGCGTCTACCAGCCGGACGGGGGAGGGATCTGGATCGACGGCGAGATGCCGTTTGAAAATTCAAAGGTCAAGGGCAGGGTGGCTTTTATTTCAGACTACCCTTATTTTCTGCCGCAGGCCACGCTTCAGGACATGGCGGCCTTCCTTTCCCGGCTTTACCCGGCATGGGATCAGAAAAAATTCAAGGATCTGAACCGTATCTTCCCGGTCGGGGAAAAGACGAAGATCTCCGGCATGTCGAAGGGGATGCAGCGGCAGGCCGCGCTGATCTGCGCGTTTTCCGCCTGCCCCGATTACATCTTCATGGATGAGATTTTCGACGGGCTGGACCCTGTGATGCGCCAGCTTCTGAAGAGGCTGATTTCCGACGAGGTGGCGCAGCGGGGGACGACGGTCGTCATCGCCTCGCACAACCTTCGGGAGCTGGAGGACCTCTGCGACCATGTGGGGCTTTTCCACCAGGGCGGCGTCCTGTTCGACAAAGACATCGACGAGCTTCGGCTCGGCGTGTGCAAGGCGCAGGCCGTGTTCCGGCCCATGCCGGGCCGGGAGGAGTTCGCCCCGCTGAACATCCTGAAATGGGAAACGAAAGGCTCCCTTGTCAATTTGGTCGTCCGCGGCGGACGGGAAGAAACCATGCAGAAGCTGGAATCCCTTCACCCGGTCTTTTCCGAGGTGCTTCCGCTGACGCTGGAAGAAGTCTTTATCAGCGAAATGGAGGCGGTAGGCTATGATATCGACAGTATTCTCGCATAGGCGGGTGCTTGAATTCCGCGAGACGTTTTTCTGGTCGCTGAAAAAGCAGCTGCCCGTCATGATTCTGCTGGCCGTGCTGATGTTCCTGCTGGTGCCGATGATGCTGATGATTTCGGTGCCGCATTGGATTGAACAGCAGACCGCGGCTATACAGGGGGCTGCGGCGGCGAAAAGCCTCGTCCCGCTGAAGGACGTTCTGTCTTCAAACTATACATCGTTCATGATTTCTTACGCGCCGATTGCGTCGACCATTATGGTCCTGATTTTTGCGCCCGTTCTCTGCGTGATTCAGTTCGGGTACATGCATAAAAAGCGCAGCGTCGACTTCTTTCACGCGCTGCCCGTCGGGCGCGTGTCCATGCTCCTGGGGCGCTGGTGCGCCGGGATCGCCGTGCTGTTTGTCCCGCTGATGCTGAATTTTCTGATTGTGTCGATGGTCGGCGGCTCTTACGGCATCGCGGTGACGGTTTCTTCGGCGCTGCCGTGGAAGCAGATGCTGTGGGTCATGCTGCTGGGCGCGGCGGCGTTCACGTCCTGCGTTTTCTTTGCCGTCTGCAGCGGCACCATGTTCGACACGGCCGTCTCCGTCATCGGGGTCAACGCGGGATATCCGCTGCTGCTGTTCTGCAGCTTCACGGTGGCGAATATGGTTCTGCCGGGGGCCGACGTCGGCCTGGGAGGCAGGATCGGCATTCTGACGGCCTTTGCGCCGTTCGCTGCCGCTTTCGCGCCGTTCATCGGGGCGGAGCGCTCCGCCGGGTTCCTGGCATGGTGGCTTGTCCTGACTGCGGTCATGCTTGCCGGCGCGGTCTGGCTTTACGGCAGAAGGAAGAGCGAAACCGCGGAGGACACTTTTGCATTCCAGCTGCCGAAAATCGTGATCCGGTTCCTCGTTACCGGAATGGCGGGCATCGGGTTCGGCCTTGTTCTGAGCAGCACCGGCAAAAATGCTTTTCTTATCGGCGTTGTTGCCGGCTCCCTGATTGCCCACGTGATCATTCAGGCAATCTATGCGCGCGGATTTAAAAATATGGTGAAGAGCCTGCGGTGGTATGCCGTCTTTGCCGTTTGCTTCGCGGCTTTTTACGGCGTGCTTGCAACGGGCATGTTCGGCTACGACACACGCGTTCCGGACATCTCGCAGGTGGAGAGCGTCTCCGTCGAAACCGGCATCGCCGCCGAGAACAGAGGCAGCCTGCCGGGCAGCAACGCTTATTACGCCCCGGCCGGCCCCGACGAGGTGCGGCATGAGCTTACGCCCCTCCTTACGCAGAAGGACAATATCCTCGCGGTGATGGAGGCCCAGAAACGCATCGTCGCGCTTTACCGCTCCGAATCTTTCCCTTACCGCCTGAGAGATACGCGGGGCGAAAATTTCACAATCACTTATCATCTGAAAAACGGCGGCACCATGACCCGGTCTTACGGGTACTATGACCGGAACAGCAATTTCCTGGACTCCTATCACGCCATCTGCGGCAACATCACGAGCCTGCGGGAGTACCTTGAAAGCTCCGACATGATCTTCTATCTGGAGCCGGAAAATATTGAAAGCGTCAGGATCCATTCGACCGACAAAGAAGGGAGCGGGAAAGCCGTCGTCCCGGACGAAACGCAGAAGCGGGAGCTGATGGACGCGCTTCGGCAGGATTATGTGGACGGCCAGGTGAACGTTGGAAACGGCCAGTCGAATGACAGCATAGAATTGATTTTTACGGACGGCATTACGCCGACAACCGAGAAATTAAAGAAGCTGGTCGGGTCGGATCAGAAAAAGATCAATATGAAGATGTCGGGTTACTACACGTTTTATCGGTCCGATGCCCAGACCCTGCAGTTGCTTAAAAAGTTCGGCTGGGAGAAATAGCTTCCCGCCGCAGATACAACTTTACATAGGGGCGCCCGAACGAAAGCGAGGGCGCCCCGCTTTTTACCGCGCGCAGGCCGCCGCTTATGCCGGGTCCGGCATTGAGCGAATCCAGTCTTGCCCTCAATCCCCCATTTTGCGGGCCCGCCGCGCGAAACAGGAATGCCCCCGCTTCTCGAAAGAGAAGCGGGGGCATTGTCTATCTCAGGCAGTCGTCTTTTCTTTATTTGATATGAGAAACGACCTCGTCCGCATAAGCTTTCATGGCGGCGATATCTTCGGCGGTGGGTTTGAAGTTCACCCTCAGGCCGTCGCCGACAAAGCTGAATTTCAGGTGCTGCAGCCGGTCCTTCATCATGGGAACGGCTTCGCCGCTCCACCCGTACGAGCCGAAAGCGCCAGCGGGCTTTCCGCGCGTGTTAATCGCGTCCACGCTGGCAAGCATGTCCCAGACGATTTTCGGGGCGTCGCGGTTAATCGTGCAGGAGCCGGTCAGTACCGCGTCGGCTTCGTTGACAAGGCCGACGACTTCGCGAAACGGCGTGTACACAATATCCGTCACCCTGACGTCAAGGTCCGGATTCCCGGCCAGCTCGTCGCGGGCCGCTTCCGCAAGCTGACGGGTATACCCGTACGCGGAAGCAAACAGGATCCCCACCGTCTTCTTCTGCCTTGCCTGCGGGGTGCTCCATTCGCGGTACAGGGATTTGCATTTTGCAATGGACTCCGTGAGGCAGGGGCCGTGGCTCGGGCAGACAAGCGTTGCGGGAAGATCCGCAATCTTATCGAGGCCGGCCAGCACATAAGGCTTGAACGGCGCGAAAATCCCCTTGTAATAATAGTCGAATTCGCCCCAGTATTTTTCCGGGTAATGAATCTCCGTGTCCAGCATGGCGGGCTCGCAGTAATGGCAGCCCAGAAAGTCGCAGGTGAACAGAACGTTCTGCTCCGGCATCCAGCTGAACATGGAATCCGGCCAGTGGAGCAGCGGCGCGACGATGAACTCCAGGTAGCCGTTTCCGTATTCCAGGCGGTCGCCCTGTTTGACAACGACCGACTTGAAGCTGCGGTTCGCAATTCCGTCCAGGCATTTCTTTGCCGGGAAGGTGCTGTAAACGGTGATGTTCGGGTTCAGCTCGAGCAGCTTTGCCACGCTTCCGGAATGGTCCGGCTCCGTATGGTTCATGACCAGGCAGTCGATTTTTGAAACGGGGAGGACGCTCTCTATATTGCGCAGATACTGGTCGAAAAACGAAGCGTGCACGGTATCGATCAGGATATTCTTCTCCCCGGTGATGAGGTAAGCGTTATAACTTGTCCCGAACTTCGACTCCATGATGATGTCGAAAACACGCAGCCCGGGATTCAAAACTCCGACGGAATACAGGTTCTCTTTCAGCTTCAAAACACTCATAACGACAGCCTAAACTTCTTTCTGAACAAATTATTCCGGCTCAAACATATCTTTCCCCGCGCCGCAGTCCGGGCAGGTCCAATCGTCCGGCAGATCCTTGAATTCCGTGCCGGGCTTGACTCCGTGCTCGGGGTCGCCGACCGCCGGGTCATAAACGTACCCGCATGCCTGACAGACATATTTCATAGTGATTCGACACTTCCTTCCAAATGATTAATCTTAGTATAACGGTGCCGTTCCTCTTTGTCAACAGGCAGACAATCGTATTGAAAGTCGGCGATAATCTCCTCAAGATTTTCCGGAAAAACCACACAGCGCATCAGTCGGCGGGCAAGGTCAAAAACTTTTAGCAGATCGCGTGACACAATGCAGCAGGACTTTTCTCCGGACATGTTGCGTATGCGGATCCCATAGCCCAAACGGGGGTTTCCATAGACATAGTATTTCAGACAGAACCCGGGTAAATTGACACACCCAACATATTTGACCATTTGACCACTTCCTTTTCTGATTTCAGCATGTGAAAAAACATCACAGGAAAAATACCAACGCTATTATGTTAATTCACATTTCCGAAATAATCAAGCGAAAAAGGGTGGCTTTTGTCAAGAAAATTGCAAATTCGCAAGATGTTTGACGATTATTCCAAGGAAAAATATATATGGTATATTGCCCAAAGTATGTACGGTTACGCCGTCATAAAGTGTACAGATACATGATAAAAAAAGCGCATAGGATACCGAGGACGGCGCCGATGAGCGTGTCCGACGGATAATGCACAAATAAAAAAATCCTCGAAAAAGCGATTGCCACGGCGAGCAGCACGGCGGCGAGGCCGAGGTCCCTGCTGGCGACGCAGAGAACGGTCGCCGCCGCGAAGGAAGAGGCCGAATGCCCGGAGGGGCACGAGTAGCCCCCCGGCATGTGGATCAGAAGGGGATGGCCGGGGTAGGCCATGAAGGGCCGCGGCCGCGCGATGACCGGCTTCAGAATCTGGCTGATGAGGTGGGCCAGGGCGATGGAGAAAAAGAGCATGAGGGCAAAATGGCGGGTCTCGCGCTGGCGGCCCAAAAAAATTGCCGCCAGAATCCAGACGGCGCCTGCGTTTCCAATCCTTGACAGCAGCGTGAACAGGAAATCGGTGAAACGGTTGTGGCAATGTTCCTGCACAAAATTTAAAATTGCGAGATCCATACTCTTCCTCCGCCAAGTTGTTTGGACTTATTATACCATATTTTGTTTTGATTGCGAATATACATAATTAAAAAACAGGAGATGATATTTTTGGAATGGCAAAGCCTGTCTAAGGAAGAGTGCGCCGCGCGCCTCAGGACAGACCTGAAAGCGGGGCTGACCGCAGCGCAGGTTTCCCAGCGGCAAAAAGAATGCGGGCCGAACGAGCTGGCCCCGCAGAAAAAGAAGAGCCTTGCGGCCAGGTTTCTTTCCCAATTTTCTGATTTTATGGTGATCGTCCTGCTGATTGCCGCGGGTATTTCGCTGGTGACCTCTTACCTGCAGCACGACAGCGATTACATAGACGCCATTATCATCCTTGTGATTGTCGTAGTCAACGCCGTCGCGGGCGTGGTGCAGGAGGACCGCGCCGAAAGGGCGATGGAGGCGCTCCGGAGCCTCGCAAGCCCGCAGGCGCGCGTTGTGCGCGGCGGAAAGACGCAGACCATTCCGGCGGGCGGGCTGGTGCCGGGCGACCTCGTGCTGCTCAGATCCGGCGACCTTGTCCCGGCGGATCTGCGCGTCGCGGACGCGACCGACCTCAGAGCGGAGGAGAGCGCCCTTACCGGCGAAAGCGTCCCGTCCGTCAAACGGGCGGACGTCGTCCTGCCCGGCGGGACGGCGCTCGGCGACCGGCACAACCTGCTTTTCTCTGCCAGTGCCGTCACCTCGGGCCACGGGAGCGGCATCGTCGTGGCGACGGGCATGAATACCCAGGTGGGCAGAATCGCCGGCATGATCGGCAGCCAGACGCCTCCCCAGACGCCCCTGCAGCACAAGCTGTCGCAGACGGGGCGCTACCTCGGCATCGGGGCGCTCATCATCTGCCTGCTTATCTTCATCATGGGCCTTTTCCAGAAGGTCGCGCCTCTTGAAATGTTCCTGATTGCCGTCAGCCTTGCCGTGGCCGCAATTCCGGAAGGGCTTCCGGCCGTCGTGACCATCACGCTCGCCGTCGGCGTGCGCCGCCTTGCCGCCAAGCGGGCAATCGTGCGTCGGCTGCCCGCCGTGGAGACCCTCGGCAGCGCCAGCGTCATCTGCTCCGACAAGACGGGGACGCTGACCTGCAACCGCATGACGGTGGTGGAATTGAGGGACACGCAGGGGGTCCTGCGGCCGGATTCCGCGCAGGCGCGAAAGCTTCTGCGCATGGCCGCGCTCTGCACAAACTGCGAGATTGCCGACGGCAAGGTCCGGGGCGACCCGACGGAAACGGCCATCGTCCGCGCGGTCCCGCCGGAGCTGGTCCGCAGGGACGCGGCGGATTACCCTCGGGTCATGGAGATCCCGTTTTCCAGCGAGCGGAAGATGATGACGACCGTGCACCGCGCCCCGGGCGGTGGGTATCTGACCGTCTCGAAGGGGGCGCCGGACGTCCTGTTCGGAAGATGCGTTTCCGGCGCCGCGGCCGGGCAGAACGACGCGATGGCCGCCCGGGCCCTGCGCGTCCTCGGCGTTGCGTGCCGCCGCCTTGACCGCCTGCCGGAAAGGTCGGAGGAGGCGGAGCACGGCCTCGTTTTCTGCGGGCTGATCGGCATGGAGGACCCGCCGCGGCCTGAGGTAGGGGAGGCGGTGGCCCTCTGCAGGCAGGCGGGCATCCGTCCGGTCATGATTACGGGCGACCACGCGGCGACGGCGGCGGCCATCGCGGGCCAGCTGGGGATTTTAAACGGCCGGGACTCCGTGGTCACCGGCGCCCGGCTGGACCGGATGCCGGCCGAAGAGCTGGAGCGCGACATCTACCGGTATACGGTTTTCGCGAGGGTTTCGCCGGAGCATAAGATGCGCATTGTACGCGCCTTTCAGGCGAGGGGCGAGGTCGTGGCCATGACGGGCGACGGCGTGAACGACGCGCCGGCCCTGCGCGCGGCGGACATCGGGTGCGCCATGGGGATGTCCGGGACGGACGTGGCGCGGGCCGCCTCGGACATGATCCTCACGGACGACAATTTCGCCACCATCGTCTCCGCCGTGCGCGAAGGCCGCGGCATCTATGAAAACATCAGAAAGACCGTGCATTTTCTCATCAGCTGCAACATCGGGGAAATCCTCACGGTATTTCTGGGTTTTCTTCTGCGGCTGCCCAGCCCGATTCCGGCGATCCAGCTCCTCTGGGTCAACCTTGTGACGGATTCGCTCCCCGCGCTCGCGCTCGGCGTGGAACCCCTCGACGAGACCAACATGCAGAAAAAGCCGCCGAGACGCGGCGAGAGCATCTTCGCGGGGGGCATGGGCTACAACATCCTGGTGGAAGGGGGCCTCATTGGCGCGCTGTCCCTTCTGGCCTACAGCATCGGCAGGGCGTTTTTCGACGCGGATCCGTCGTCGCCGATCATCGGCAGGACCATGGAATTCGCCGTGCTCAGCCTGTCGCAGGTGGTGCATACGTTTAACATGAGGTCGGACCGGTCGGTGTTCCGCCAGCATCTCGCAAAAAATCCCCAGATGGTGTACTCGGCCGTCGCCTGCGTGTTTCTGCAGGCCGCGGTAATCGTCGTACGCCCTCTGGGGGAAATTTTCAAGACGGCGGCCCTGACGGGCCTGCAGTGGCTCGTCGTCGCCGCGCTGTCACTCGTGCCGCTCGCCGTCGTGGAGCTTGAGAAAGCCGTGCGCAAACGGTTCGGCTGAAAAGGGACGGCGGGAAGGCCGAAGCGGCTTCAGCCGCTTTCGCCGCCCGTGTTTTTGTTTCCGGAAGCGCCGGAATCTTCATTTTCAAAGAAAGTCGGAAGAATCCCCGCCTGGACCAGAAGGTGATAACTGACCGCAAGCAGGGAAACATAAATCAGGATCCAGAGGTTGCCCGCCACAAGCGAAAAATACAGGCCGGCCAGAACGGTCAGCGGGTGGATGTTGATGGAGGAGGAAACGATTTTCGGCTCTATGATCTGCCGGATCGCGCTGATGAGCAGCCAGCAGACAAGCAGCGCGCCCGCGCGGAAATAGTCGCCCTGAACGAGGTAGATCAGGCTGAGCGGCAGGTAGATCGTGCCCGGCCCGAGGACCGGGAGGATGTCCGCGATGCCGGTGATGATGCTCAGCACCAGCGGGTATGGAACGCCCAGCACGAAAAAGACGAGGAGCGTTTCAAGAAAGGTGATAAAATAAATCAGAAGGTAAGAACCGATGTACCGGCCGCCCATCGAGACCCCGCTGCGGGAAAAGCGGCGCAGATGCCCGGCCGCTCCGAACGGCAGAAGCAGAAGCAGGCGGCGCTTGATGGACCACATGTCTTTCGAGAAAAAATAAGTGGAGAAGATCATCACGATCAGCATGGTCACAATCACGGGCAGCGAGGTCAGCAGGCGCAGGATGGTGCCGAGCACCTTTGAGAGAACCCCGACGCTCGACTGGGCGATGCCGATGATTTTTTCCTGGTTGTCCTTGATGAAGTTGGCGTCGATGTTCTGCAGGGCCGCCCCGAGCTGGGCGATGATCGAGTTAATCGGGCCGGTGATGGCGCTGATGTCGTTTTCCGAGAGATTGGAAAGATAGACGAACAGCGAGCTCATCTCTTTCACCAGCCAGTAGCCGAGCAGAAACATCAGGCCGAACAGGACGGCGTAGACCGCCAGCGTGGCAATCAGGGCCGCGGGGGAGGGGGGCATGTGGAGGGCCTTTTTCAGCCAGCGGATGACGGGCTGCGCCAGAAGGGCCAGCAGAAAGCCCATCAGAAACGGAAACGTATATTTCAGTGTGACGACGAACAGGAAGAAAACGATGGAAAAAGCCGCGAAAAAAACCACAAGCGGTTTCAGCCGGACGAATTGCTGAAGCCAGGCGCGCAAATAAATCACCCCTTGCCAATCTCTTCACAAAATAGTATGATTAATTATAACTTGAAAACGCTGAAAAGAAAAGCAGAAAAAAGGCGTTTCGCCGGAAGCGAAACGCCTTCTGCCAAGGCGGCTGCAAAAATTATTTCTCTCTGCCTAAAAGCCAGTCTACGGAAACGTTCAGGATATTCGCCAGCGCCGAAAGCTCAAAATCCGTAACGTAACGGATTTGGCCTTCCAGTTTGGACAGGCCCGAAGCGTTCATGTCGACGCCGTTGACCTGAAGCTGAGCTAAAAGCTCCTTCTGCTTCATTCCTTGATTCTTGCGCGCCATTTCGACGCGGGCGCCCACCAAGTTGCGGGTGCCGAGTGCCTGTTTGCGTAGTCTCAATTCGTTCATCTCCTCACAACTTTAGTCCTGTTTTCACGCACCATCTTTTTCACGAGTCTTGCCTCTCGGCGAATTCTGACGAATTGCGAAAAAGAAACGGAATTTTGTACAGTTCCGCCGATATTCATTAGTATAATATTTATTTGCAATAAATGCAATCGAAAATGGAGTATTTTCACATAATTCGTAGAAAATTCAGATATTGTTCAGATTTTATACAAGATTAATTTTGCACTTTAGTATTTTCCGGTAGACTGCGCTTTATTCTTGAAATTCAATATTATTTTGAGGAAGTGGTTTTTCTTGTTCCGTCAGAGGCCTCGGCACAGCGAAATCGGGCTGTGCCTTGCGGTCCGCAGGATTGGACGCCGCACGTTTCGGGAATCGGTCCGGCGCCGCGGGGCGATGCTGCCGTAGCAATCCATAATATGTTTTTCCATAGGCAGGAAGTCACTAAAATTTAGTCTGTTTCCACTGGGGGATGAAATATTTGGAGAAAAAAGACGTACAAAAGACCAACCTCACCATGCTGACCGATTTTTATGAGATCACCATGGCGAACGGCTACCTGACGAACGGCTTTGAGAACACCGTCGTCTATTTCGACATGTTTTTCCGCGAACTGCCTGACAACGGCGGCTACGCCATCATGGCCGGCGTGCAGCAGCTGGTGGATTATATCCGCAGCCTGACCTTCACCAAAGAAGACGTGGACTATCTGCGCAGCTGCGGCATCTTCGACGAGCGGTTCCTCAAGTACCTTGAAAATTTTCGCTTTACCTGCGACGTGTGGGCGGTCCCGGAGGGGATGCCCATTTTCCCGGGCGAGCCGATTCTCACGGTGCGCGGCCCCATCATTCAGGCGCAGTTCGTCGAGACGATGATCCTGCTGACCGTCAACCACCAGAGCCTGATCGCGACGAAGGCGAACCGCATCTGCCGCGCGGCGGACGGCAGGCCGGTCATGGAGTTCGGCTCGCGGCGCGCGCAGGGGCCCGACGGCGCGGTGCTCGGCGCAAGGGCGGCCTATATCGGCGGCTGCTGCGGCACGGCCTGCACGCTGTGCGGCATCGACTACGGCATCCCCGCGCTGGGGACCATGGCCCACAGCTGGGTGCAGCTGTTCGATTCCGAGCTGGAGGCGTTCCGCGCCTATGCGCGGGAGTACCCCAAAAGCTGCACCCTGCTGGTGGACACCTACAACGTGCTGAAGTCCGGCGTGCCGAACGCCATCCGCACCTTCAGGGAAGAGCTTGTCCCGCGCGGCTTCCGTCCCGCCGGCATCCGCATCGACAGCGGCGACATCACCTACCTTTCGCGCAGGGCGCGCAAGATGCTGGACGACGCCGGCTTCCCGGACTGCAAAATCTGCGCCTCCAACTCCCTGGACGAATACATCATCCGCGACATGCTGATGCAGGGCGCCGCCGTGGACAGCTTCGGCGTGGGGGAGCGGATGATCACGTCCTCCAGCCACCCGGTGTTCGGCGGGGTCTACAAGCTGAGCGCGGTGGAAGAAGCGGACGGCGTCATACAGCCGAAAATCAAAATCAGCGAAAACGTCTCAAAAATCACGACGCCGGGCTTTAAAAAGATCTTCCGCCTTTACGACAAGGACACCGGCAAAGCCATTGCGGACGTCATCGCCATGCACGACGAATCCACACCGGAAGACGGCCCGTACGAGATCTTTGACCCGGATTTTGTCTGGAAGCGGAAAAAGCTGACCAATTTCCGCGCGGTCGATATCCGCGAGCAGCTTTTCAAGGGCGGCGTCTGCGTCGCGAAGGAGCACAGCCTCCGGGAGCTGCAGGAGTTCTGCGGGGTGCAGGTGGAAACCCTCTGGGACGAGGTGAAGCGGTTCGAGAATCCGCACCGCTATTATGTGGACCTCACGCAGAAGCTGTGGGAGGTCAAGAACCACCTGATTTCGGAATATACGTTCTGATTCCGGCCGTGCGGCCCGCGCTTGACTTTTTGTGCGCGATCCGGTATCATGGAAGGCGTGGCGAGCAGGCCGGGCGGCCGCGGACGCAGCGCTAAAGCGCGCGCCCGAGGAAAGTCCGAGCTCCACAGGGCAAGAATAACGGCTAACGGCCGCCGGGGGCGACCCCAGGGAAAGTGCAACAGAGAAATACCGCCGCGTTTGCGGCAAGGGTGGAAAGGCGGGGCAAGAGCCCACCAGCGCGCGGGAGACCGCGCGGCTCTGCAAACCCTATTCGGAGCAACACCGCAGAGGGACACCATGCGCCGGCCCGGCGCGTCCCGAGAAGGTGGCATCGAGCCGCGATGGCAACATCCGGCCAAGATAGATGGCTGTCCAAGACAGAACTCGGCTTACAGACCTGGTCGCATCTTTTATCAGAAAACCCGCTTTGAAGGCGGGTTTTTTGCTGCCCTTTCGGGCCGTCCGGTTTGCCGGGCCGCTTGACAACTTTCGGGCGCGAACGTATCATAAAAATGTCTGCGGGCATCTTATCGGCCGGGGCGGTTTCCCCGGCCTGCAGCGTCTGCAAAAAATGGAAGGGCGCCCTTTGCGGCCCCTCCGGAAGAATGGAAGGGACATACCACATGAATCAGCAGCGAGTCGAAAAGGTCCTTGCGCGGATGGAAGCGCACGGCCTTTCGCAGATGATAGTCAGCGACCCGTACAGCATCAATTACCTTACCGGAAGATACATCGACCCGGGGGAGCGCTTTCTGGCCCTGTACCTGAGCGGGGACGGGAACCACAGGATTTTTATCAACAACCTGTTTACCGTGCCGGAGGATCTCGGCGTCATGAAAATCCGCTTTTCCGATTCCCAGGACGCCGCGGCGCTCTTCTGCGGTTACGTGGACCATGGCGCGCCCCTCGGCGTAGACAAAAATCTGCCGGCGCGCTTTCTTCTGCGTATGATGGAGCTGGACGCCGCGAAGGATTACGTGAACGCCTCCGACTGCGTGGATCTTGTGCGTTCCTGCAAGGACGCCGGCGAGCGGGAAAAGATGCGCGCGGCTTCCCGCCTGAACGACCTTGCCATGGAGCGCTTCCTCGCGCTTGTAAAGCCGGGCGTCACGGAGCAGGAGATCGCCGTCCGGATGGAGCCGGTTTACCGTTCGCTCGGCGCGGACGGCTGTTCGTTCAGCCCGCTGGTCGCGTTCGGCCGCAATGCGGCGAACGGGCACCATGCCCCCGGCGGCACGCCGCTGCATGAAGGGGACTGCGTGCTGTTCGACGTCGGGTGCAAAAAGGACGGGTATTGCTCCGACATGACGCGCACGTTCTTTTTCCGCAGCGTGCCGGAGCGCGGCCGGCAGATTTATGAGATTGTGCGCCGTGCGAATGAGGCGGCGGAGGCGGCCGTCCGCCCGGGCGTCCGTTTCTGCGACATCGACCGTGCGGCCCGCAGCGTCATTGAGCAGGCCGGTTTCGGCCCGAACTTCACCCACCGGCTCGGCCATTCCATCGGACTTGAGGTGCACGAGCCGGGGGACGTTTCTTCGGCCCACTGCGATGCCGTCCTGCCGGGCATGACCTTTTCCATCGAGCCGGGCGTCTATCTGGAAGGGGAGGCCGGCGTCCGCATCGAGGACCTGGTTCTTGTGACGGAGACAGGGTGCGAGGTGCTGAACCGCTTCCCGAAAGAGCTGAAGGTTGTCCGCTGAAGAAAGCCGGCCGCCCTTTCGGGCGGCCCGGGTGAAATCTTTATAAGGGAGAGGAAAAAATGGCTGAAATCTATCTTGCCGGAGGGTGCTTCTGGGGCATGCAGAAATATCTGGATTCCGTCCGCGGCGTCCTTTCGACGGAAGTGGGCTACGCGAACGGGAAGACCCTGCACCCGACCTACGAAGAAGTCTGCAGGCGGGACACCGGGCATGCCGAGACCGTGAAGGTGACCTATGACCCCGCCGTGCTGCCGCTTTCCCTTTTGCTGAAAATCTATTTCGAGGCGATAGACCCTACCTCCGTCAACCGGCAGGGCGGGGATTCCGGCACCCAGTACCGGACCGGCGTTTATTACGTCTCGGAGGAGGACCGGCCGGCGGTCGAAAACGCCCTGGCCGGGCTGCGGAAGCGTGCGGAGAAACCCGTGGCCGTCGAGGCGAAGCCCCTCGAGAATTTCAGCACGGCGGAAGAGTACCACCAGAAATATCTCGAAAAGAATCCGGGCGGGTACTGCCACATCGGGAAAGACAAGCTCGACTATGCGTTGCACGCCGTCCCCGATGCGGAAGCTTCTTCCGGCGGGGATGCGAAGGCCAGGTGAATCCGGCTTTCCGGGCGGCGGGCTTTCACATGCCGTTCATAGCAAAACAGGCGTCTGCCTTGAGAAAGGGCGGCGCCTGCTTTTTGTCCGGACATGAAATTACATGCCGCGGCTCATGCATGAATTTTTGAAAAGGGATCAAAAAGCCGATGCGGCTTTCCGGCGGTCCCGCCCGGCCTTTCTTCCGTAAAATCCGCTTGGCTGCGGGAAAGGACGCTTTCGCCCGGGATTTTTGGCGACGTTCCCGCCCGGAAATGCCGCCTGAACGATTTTCGATAAATATGAATTTCCACTTGCCAACTGATGCTTTTCGTGATATACTACCAATTAATTTAATATTCTAAGATTTCCCCGGGAACCAGCAGCTATATGGAAAGCAACGACGCTTCTGTATTTTAAGTGAAGCGTCTATTTTTTTAATTTATTAATTTAAAGCGTTGTAGCGTAAAAGCGGGCTGCCCGGGAACGCACCCTCTCCGTACAAAGGCGGGAAACCGGTTCCCTGCGGAACGAAACCGTTGCCTGCGCAGGCCGGCCTTTCCCGCTTTGGCTCAGATATGAATTTATGGTAAGGAGAATGAGAGAGATGAAAATCCAGAAAAAGATACTGGCATTGGCACTGGCGCTTTCCATGACGGCCGGGCTGCTCAGCGGATGCGGCGGCAGCAAGCGTGCGTCCGACGTGACGAGCGCGGCCGGCAGCACAGCTTCCGGCGCGTCGGCGGCCGCCGCGGGCGCAACGGCGGACACGTTCACGTTTGCGCAGGGTTCCGACCCGCGCGGCCTTGACCCGGCCTTTGTCGACGACGGCGAGTCCGCGAAGATCATCTGCAATATCTACGAGGGCCTTGTCAAATACAAGCAGGATTCCACCGACATCGAACCCAGTCTCGCGACAAGCTGGGATGTCAGCACGGACCAGACGCAGTATACGTTCCACCTGCGCACGGGCGTGAAATTCCAGGACGGCACTCCTTTCAACGCCGACGCGGTCAAAAAGAGCATCGAGCGCCAGCTTGAGCCGAACGTGACGGATGACATGCCTTACGCCTCTTTCGTTTTCGGCTCCATCAAGGCCAAGCAGGGCGTCAAAGAGGTCAAGGTCGTCGACGACAATACGGTCGAAATCGACCTGTTCAGCCCACAGACCTCGTTCCTCAAGAGCATGGCCATGGTGCTCGCGGCGCCTATCGTCAGCCCGACCGCGCTTCAGAAATACGGCAATAACCTCAACGAGCACCCGGTCGGCACCGGCCCGTACTCCTTTGTCTCCTGGAACAAGGGCCAGAGCGTCGTGCTGAAAGCCAACCCGGACTACTGGGGCGACAAGCCGAAGACGGAAAACGTCGTGTTCCGTTTCATCAAAGAAAACTCCTCCCGCGTCATTGCCCTTACCTCCGGTGAAGTCGACGCACTCGACGGCATCGACGCGACGGTCGTCGACCAGATCACGGGCGCGGGCGACAAGCTGTACACGGCGGACGGCATGACCATCAACTATATGGCGTACAACGTCAAGAGCGACACATTCAAGAACGCGGACGCCCGCAAGGCGTTCAGCCAGGCGGTCAACGTGCCCGAGATGGTCAAGAGCCTTTACAAGGATTACGCGACCGTCGCGACCAGCATTCTGCCGACCTTTATGGAAGGCTACAGCAAAGACGTGAAGCAGACCGCCTTTGACAAGGACGCCGCCAAGGCCGCTTTCGCGAAGCTCGGCGTCAAGTCCGTCAACATGATCACTTACTCGAACCCGCGCCCGTACAACACAGTCGGCGGCCAGGTCCTTGCCGAGACCATTCAGGGCTACCTCAAGGATGTCGGCGTGACCTGCAACATCAAGACCTACGACTGGACTACATATAAGGCGGAAGTCAAGAAGGGCGACTACGACATCTGCTTCTACGGCTGGACGGGCGACAACGGAGACCCCGACAACTTCCTGAACCTCCTTTCCGATCAGGATCCTTCCATGAACGTTTCGCATTATAACAACGCCGACTACACGGCGCTGATTGCGAAGGGCCTTGCGACCCCCGACGGCGATGCGCGCGCCGCTATCTATACGCAGTGCGAGCAGAAGGCCGCCGCAGAAAACATCTGGATGCCGATTTCCCATTCGGTCACGCTCTGCGCGTACAACCCGAAGGTCAGCGGCTTCTTCTACCACCAGACCGGCATCACGCCGTTCGCCGGTGTCACAAAGTCCAAATAACTTTGCCGGGAGCCGGGGAATACTGCCGAAAGCCTGCGGAACAGCGGCTTTCGGCGCATTCCTTTTTTATGGGCAGCAGAACCGGCGGGAAGGAGAGCGACTCTTAATTTGGTTAAGTATACCATAAAACGAATCTTACAGCTGATCCCCGTGCTGCTGGGGGTCTCCATCGTCGTTTTTCTGATCATGCGCGTCTTTTCCCCGGACCCCGCTCCGGTGGTCCTCGGCCAGCACGCCGGTCAGGACGCCATCAAAGCCTGGCGCGACGCCCACGGCCTGAACGACCCCGTCGTTCTGCAGTATCTCGACTTTCTGAAAGGCGCCGTTACGGGAAATTTTGGCACCTCGTACTACACGAACACGCCGGTCATGACCGAGATCATGTCCCGCTTCCCCGCGACGGTCGAGCTTGCCATCTGCGCCATTGTGTTCGCGTCGGTGCTGGGGATTGTTCTGGGGGCCGTCTCCGCCGTACATAAGAACACGGCGGTCGACAACCTGAGCATGATCCTCGCGCTCGTGGGGGTTTCCATGCCGATCTTCTGGCTCGGCATCCTGCTCATCATCCTGTTTTCGGGCACGTGGCACGTTCTGCCCAGCACGGGGCGCATCCAGCCCATGCTGATGCCCGTAGGCGGCACGGGCCTTTACCTGTGGGACACCATCACGGCGGGCGACTGGGAAGCGCTGGGCGACACGGTCAAGCACCTGATCCTTCCCACCGTTGCCCTGGGGCTTTACTCCATGGCAATCATCACGCGCATGACGCGCTCCAGCATGCTTGAAACGCTGGACCAGGACTACATCCGCACCGCGCGGGCCAAGGGTCTGCCGAACGGCAGGATCATCAAGCACCACGCCCTGCGCAACGCGATGATTCCGGTCACGACGGTCATCGGCCTGCAGTTCGGTTCGCTGCTGGGCGGCGCGGTCCTGACGGAAACGGTCTTTGCCTGGCCGGGAATCGGCAGCTATACGGTGCAGTGCATCCAGAATTCCGATTTCCCCGTGGTGCAGGCGGTCGTCTTTCTGATTGCGACGATTTACGTCTTCATCAATCTGATTGTCGACCTGATTTACGCCTTCCTGGATCCCCGCATCAAGTACTCCAAGAAAGAAGGCTGACCGAAATGAGTAATTTGCATGACGATCCCGTTGAACTGGCGGCGGAAGAAATCCTGCCCGACGCAGGGCAGAACGCCGCGGAAAAACCGGATTCCCAGTGGAGGATCATGTGGGACAGCCTGAAGCAGAACAAAGCGGCCATGGTAAGCCTTGTGTTCATCGGCATTCTGGCGGTTATCTCCATCGTCACGGTTTTCTTTCCGCAGGTCCTTCCGCACGACCCGTTTGAGCAGAACATGGCGCACACGTTCGAATGGCCGAACGGCCAGTACTGGTTCGGCACCGACCAGCTCGGGCGCGACATTTTCAGCCGCATCCTGATGGGCACGCACATCAGCCTTACCGTGGGCCTGCTGGCGGTCGCCATCTCGCTGACGGTCGGCGTGGTTTTCGGCTCCGTCGCGGGCTATTTCGGCGGCAAGACGGACGCCGTCATCATGCGCGTCATGGACATTATGCTCTCCATCCCGTCCATCCTGCTGGCCATCGCGTTCATGGCCGCGCTGGGGCAGGGCATCGACAAGGCGGTCGTCGCCATCGGCCTCGTCTCCATCCCCGAATACGCCCGCATCGTGCGGGGCGAGATTCTCTCCATCAAGGAAAACGACTATGTGCAGGCTGCGAAAGTTGTCGGCAACAAACCGAGCCGCATCATTTTTCACCATGTCCTGCCGAACGCGCTTTCTTCCATCATCGTGCGCGCCACGCTCGGAATCTCTTCGGCAATTCTGGACGCCGCCGCGCTCGGCTTCCTCGGGCTTGGGGTCCAGCCGCCGCAGGCCGAATGGGGCGACATGCTCGGCCGGGCGCGGAATTTCATCTTCCAGTCGCCATACACGCTGATTTTCCCGGGCCTTGCCATCACGCTGACCGTTCTGGCCTTCAACCTTCTCGGCGACGGGCTGCGTGACGCGCTCGACCCGAAATCCAGACAGAATTGAGGTAAATCACAATGCTGCTTGAAGTAAAAGATCTTGTTACGGAATTCCGCGTGAAGCGGGGCGTTGTGAAAGCGGTCAACGGGGTCAGCTTCCACGTTGAAAAAGGAGAGATCCTCGCCGTGGTGGGGGAGTCCGGCTCCGGGAAAAGCGTCACCTCACTTTCCATCATGGGGCTGCTGCAGGGCAACGGGCGGACCTCGGGCGGGCGGATCCTGTTCCACGGGGAAGACCTGCTCAAAAAGACGGAGAAAGAGATGCAGGCCATCCGCGGCGACCGGATCAGCATGATTTTCCAGGAGCCGATGACGAGCCTGAACCCCGTCTACCGCGTCAAGGACCAGATTATGGAAAGCATCATGCAGCACCGGAAGATCGGCAAAAAAGAGGCGCTGGAACGCACCGTCGAGATGCTGCGTACCGTCGGGATCCCCTCCCCGGAAAAGCGCGCGGACGACTACCCCCACCAGATGAGCGGCGGCATGCGCCAGCGCGTCATGATCGCGATGGCCCTTGCCTGCGACCCCGAGCTTCTCATCGCCGACGAGCCGACCACGGCGCTCGACGTGACCATTCAGGCGCAGATTCTCGAGCTTCTCTACAAGATGAAAGAGAAGCTCGGCATGGCGGTCATCCTTATCACGCACGACCTCGGCGTCGTCGCGGAGGCGGCCGACCGCGTCGCGGTCATGTACTGCGGCGAGATTGTGGAAAGCGCGGAGGTGAAGTCGCTGTTCGAAAAGCCGATGCACCCCTATACGTTCGGCCTTCTGAAATCCATCCCCCGCCTGGAGGACGAAAGCAGCGATCCGCTCTACATGATCCGCGGGATGGTCCCGAACCCGCTGCACATGCCGCCGGGGTGCCCGTTCAGCGACCGCTGCGACCGGTGCATGGAAATCTGCCGGCAGAAAAAGCCGGAGCTGAAACCGTGGGGCGACCACATGGTCCGCTGCTTTTTATATGACGGGGAGGAGGCGAAAGCATGAGCGGCGAAGTTTTGATCGACGTGCAGCACCTGAAAAAATATTTTACCGTTGAGACGGACTTTTTCGGCCGGCCTCAGTCCGTGCTGAAAGCGGTGGACGACGTTTCCTTCCAGATTCACAAGGGCGAGGCGTTCGGCCTTGTGGGCGAGTCCGGCTGCGGGAAAAGCACCATCGGCAAAATGCTGGTCGACCTGTACACGCCGACCTCCGGGAAGATTTTTTACGAGGGGACGGAGCTGACCGCCCTTTCGCCGAAAGAGCGGCGTAAATACTGCAAGGATATCCAGCTGATCTTTCAGGATCCCTACGCGTCGCTCAACCCCCGCATGACGGTGGGCGAAATCATCGCCGAGCCGATCCGCATCAACAACCTGCGCCCGAGAAACGAGATTGAAAAACGCGTGGGCTACCTGCTCAACTGCGTCGGCCTTTCGGAAAATTACCGCAACCGCTACCCGCACGAATTTTCCGGCGGGCAGCGCCAGCGCGTGGGCATCGCGCGCGCCTTGGCCGTGGAGCCGAAGCTGATTGTCTGCGACGAGCCGGTTTCGGCGCTCGACGTCTCCATCCAGGCGCAGGTCCTCAACCTTCTGGACGAGCTGAAAAAGGAGTTTAACCTGACCTACCTGTTCATCGCGCACGGCCTGAACGTCGTCAAGCACATCAGCGACCGGGTCGGCGTCATGTACCTCGGCAAGCTGATGGAGATCGCCTCCAAGCGGGAGTTGTACCACAACCCGCTGAACCCGTACACGCAGGCGCTCCTCTCCGCTATTCCGTCCGTCGACCCCACGGATCGCAAGCAGCGCATCATCCTCGAAGGGGACGTGCCAAGCCCGATCGACCCGCCGCCGGGCTGCCGTTTCTGCTCCCGCTGCTTCCGGCGCTTCGACGGCTGCGACCGCATCGACCCGGAGCTTCGGGAAATTTCGCCGGGGCATTTCGTCGCCTGCAACCTCTTCCGCGAGGGAGCGGAGCAGCGGGACACCGCCGGGCCGGAAGCAAAAACCGCCGTCTGACCGCAGGCGCGGCATCACAGAAAAAAGGACGCTTTGACGCGTCCTTTTTTGCGCACCGCGGCCGCCTCCCCGAATGGAAAGAGGCGTCCGCGGGAAGAATTTCAGCGGATGTTTTTTTATTTTCCGGTGACGATGGACTCCAGGCAGTGAATCAGGTCCTGAACGGAGCGGATTTTCACATCGCGCCGGAGAATTTCATTTTTCAGGTTGATGGAAAGCGACTCGAACCGGTCGCGCATTTCGGGCGCCACATAAGAAGACACGCTTATCACCCCGGGCTTTATTATGTCCGCACCCGGAGAAATCATGCCGGCTCATGTATTTTCATATTACGACGGACGGAGTATAATAAGGGCCATAACGTTTGAGGTGATGGATTTGCTGAAACTGGCCGCATATCTGAAAGATTATAAAAAAGAATGCATCATAGGGCCTGCTTTTAAATTTCTGGAAGCTATTTTTGAACTGCTGCTGCCCACCATTATGGCGACCGTCATCAACGAAGGGGTCCTGCTGCACGACCGAGGGTATGTGCTGCGCATGGGGGCGCTGATGCTTGCCATCGCGCTGTGCGGGTACGGCAGCGCGCTGATCTGCCAGAAGCTTGCCTCCCGCGCCTCGCAGGGGTTCGGCACCGTGCTGCGCAACGCGATGTTCGACCGCATCCTGTCGTTCTCTTACTCTCAGCTCGACCGTTTCGGGACCCAGACGCTGACGAACCGCCTGACGAACGACGTCAACCAGCTGCAGCTCTGGGTGGCCATGAGCATCCGCCTTATCTCCCGGGCGCCTTTTATTTTTCTCGGCTCCATCATCATGTCTTTTTTCCTCGACTATCAGCTCGGGCTGATTCTGCTGGCGTCGACACCGGCCGTTGCGGGGATCATCTATTTCATCACGAAGCATGCCGCGCCGCTGTACCGATCCTACCAGAAAAAGCTGGATTCGCTCGGCGGCGTTCTGCAGCAGAACCTCTCCGGGGTCAGGGTCATCCGCGCGTTTTCCAAAACGCGGCACGAGACGGAGCGCTTCCGCCGCGCGAACGGGGATCTGACGGAAAACGGCCTTGCCATCGGCTGGCTTTCCTCGTTTTTCAATCCGCTTACGTCCCTCGTCATCAACTGGGTCATCGTCCTGCTTCTCTGGGCCGGCTCGTTCAACATTGACGCGGGCAGGTTTTCGCAGGGGCAGATGATTGCCTTCATCAACTACGCAAACCAGATCCTTCTGGCGCTCATGGTGATGTCAAACCTGATTATCTTGCTGACCAAGGCGATGGCGTCCGCCGCGCGCGTCAACGAGGTGCTGGACACGCGGCCGGACATGACGCAGCCGCAGAGCGGGCCGCAGGCCGACCCCGCGGCCCCCGCCGTCGAATTCCGCGACGTTTCGTTCGGCTACCACCGCACCGGCGAAAAGGCGCTGGAGCACGTGAGCGCCGCGATTGAAAAAGGGCAGACGGTCGGCATCATCGGCGGCACCGGCTCCGGCAAATCCACGTTCGTCAACCTGATTGCAAGGTTCTACAACGCTACGTCCGGCACGGTCCTTGTGGACGGCGTTCCCGTGGCACGGTACCCGCAGCGCGCCTTGCGCGGAAAGATCGGCATGGTCCCCCAGCGCGCCCTGCTCTTTTCCGGCACGGTCGCCGAAAATATCCGCTGGGGTGGGGCGGACGCCTCCGACGACGCCGTGCGGGAAGCCGCCGTAACGGCGCAGGCCGACGAGTTTATCCGGGCCTTCCCGCGCGGGTACGACGAGCCAATCGACCGCGGCGGCGTCAACCTTTCCGGCGGCCAGCGGCAGCGCCTGACCGTCGCGAGGGCGCTGGTCTCGAAGCCGGAGATTCTGATTCTGGACGACGCCTCCAGCGCGCTGGATTTTCTCACGGATGCGCGCCTGCGGCAGGCCGTCCGCGGCTTTGCGCCGGGGCAGACCGTCCTGCTGGTCTCGCAGCGCATCGGCGTCGTGAAGGACGCCGACATGATCCTGGTGTTCGAGGACGGGAAGATCGTCGGCTCCGGCACGCACCGGGAGCTGATGCGTTCCTGCGAAACCTACCGCGGCATCTGCGCCTCGCAGCTGACGCAAGAGGAGGCGGCGCAATGAAATCTTCGTTTGCAAGGCTGATGCGCTTTGCGGGGAGGGACCGCGTGAAATTCATTCTTTCGGCACTGTGCGCCGTCGTCAGCGTGGCGTGCACGCTGGCCGCGCCCATCGTGATCGGCCGCGCCGTGGACGCCATGGCCGCGGCGCACGCCGTCCGGTTCCCGGTCGTTTTTCACATGCTTGTCATTCTGGCGCTTCTGTATTTCGTCAGCAGCCTGTTCCTGTGGCTCCTGACGTGGATGACGAACGGAATCTCTTACCGCATGGCGAACCGGCTGCGCAGCCGGCTGTTCGACCGGCTCTCCGTCCTGCCGCTTTCTTTCTTCGACAGAACTCCCCACGGTGACACGATCAGCCGCTTTGTCAACGACGTGGACATCATCACGGATGGCCTGCTGCAGGGATCCGTCAGCCTGCTGCAAGGGGTTGCGACCATTGTCGGGGCAATCGCCGTGATGCTTTCCCTCAACCCGGGCATGGCGCTGATTGTGATTCTCTCCGCGCCCGCCTCTTATTTCACCGCGCGGATGATTACCGTGAAGTCCCAGGCGATGTTCCGGGCGCAGGCGGAAGAGCTGGGGCGTCTGAACGGCTATTCGGAAGAGATGATCGAAGGGCAGAAGGTCGTCAAGGCGTTCCGCTATGAGCCGCGCGCCCGCGAAAAATTCCGCGAAATCAACGCAAGGCTGTACGAGACCGGCGTGAAGTCGCAGTTTATCTCTTCTCTGTCGAACCCGTCGACGCGCGTCGTCAACAACGTCGCGTATGCCGTCGTGGGTGTGTGCGGCAGCCTCTGGGCCATTTCCGGCAGCCTCACCGCCGGCGGCATCTCCAGCTTCCTGATTTTCGCGGTCATTTTTGCGAAGCCGTTCAACGACATCACGAACGTGATTACGCAGATGCAGTCCGCCGCGGCTTCGGCGCAGCGCGTGTTCCATCTCCTCGACCTTGAGCCGGAGCCCCCCGATCCGCGGGATGCGGTCCGGCCGGGCGCTTGCACCGGGCAGGTCGAATTCCGCGGCGTCTCCTTCGCCTACGACCCGAAAAGACCGCTGATCCGGGACTTCAACCTTCTGGTGGAGCCGGGCAGCAGCGTGGCGATCGTGGGGCACACGGGCGCGGGCAAGACGACCCTCGTCAACCTGCTGATGCGCTTTTACGACGTCGATTCCGGCGCGGTGCTGGTCGACGGCGTCGATATCCGCAACATGACGCGCGAGTCCCTGCGCAGCCGGTTCGGCATGGTGCTGCAGGAAACGTGGCTGTTCGACGGCACGGTCTACGAAAATATCGCGTACGCAAGGCCGGAAGCGTCGCGGGAAGAGGTCGTCAAAGCCGCCGGAGAGGCGGGCGCCGACGGCTTTATCCGCCGGCTCGAGGACGGGTACGACACGCGCGTCGCGTCCGACGGCGGCAACCTTTCGGAAGGGCAGAAGCAGCTTCTGACCATCGCGCGCGTCATGCTTGTCAACCCGCCGATTCTTATCTTAGACGAAGCAACCAGCAGCATCGACACCTACACCGAGATGAAAATCCAGAAGGCGTTCGCCAGCCTGACCGCCGGCCGCACCAGCTTTGTCATCGCCCACAGGCTGTCGACGGTCCGCAGCGCCGACATCATCCTTGTCATGGATCACGGCAGCATTGTGGAACGGGGCCGCCATGAGGAGCTCCTGAAAAAGAACGGCTATTACGCCGAGCTGTACAACAGCCAGTTTACGGCCGGAAAAGCGCTTTAACGGTCTGAGAAGCAGGACCCCGCAGGCTCTCTGGCGGCCGGCGGGGTCCCGCTTTCCGTTTTGGCGGATGGGCCCGGACCTGCCGGGCGCAGAATCATCCCAGCGAGAACAGCCCGATCTGCCGGATCTGTATTTTTGCGTCTTTACCCGGGTCTGGATCGGAACCGGACGGATCGGTTTTGTAATAGACATGAACGTAAAGATTTACCGCGGAGCTGCCTGAATCCTTCAGAGCGTTCTGAATCTCGTCCGGCAGCTGGATGTCGTAGACAAGGCCGCCGGAATAGGAAGCGGCCGCGTCGCTGGTATCGGCATTGTAAACGGCCGGAGCGGTTTTGAAGGTCCGGGCCGCGCTTTCGCCGCCGGTCTTTGCATCCAACGTCCTGTAATAGAAGGTCAGGGCGAGATCCTTGTTTTCCTGCAGCGACGGGTCGGTGATCTTGAAGTAGATTTTTGAGGCCGCATTGAGCGCCTCGCCCGAAGGAGTCAGGGTTTTGGTCCCGTTCGGCGAGGCCGCCGCGTTATAGTCCGACGTCAGGAAGAAACACTGGGCGGCCCCGTCGCCGGAAGCGTCGTTCGTGAAGCTTGCCGCGGGCTTTTCCCCTGCGGATCGGTAAGACGCGATCATCGTGTTGATGAACAGCTTGGCTTCGGAGTCCGTGACGCTGCCGCCGCTGTGGCCGGCGCCCGAATAGGTGACGTTGCCGCAGCTGAAAATATAGTAGGAGTTGACGACGTCGTTCGGAAGGGGAGCGTAGTAGTCCGTGGCCGCATTTCCGTTGCTGCCGTTCGAGAGGCAGTACCACACGACGATTTTGTCCGAGTTGAGGTTGAGCTGGTAATACTGCTCGTGGGTATTGCTGACCGTCATATAGTTTCCGCCGCCCGCCGAGCCGCCGAAGTCCGCGGTGTTCACGTTGAAGGGATACGTCGTGATCTGCCCCTTGTTGACCTGCGAGACGGTGGTGGTCTCACGCCCTTTGCCGTACGTGCTGGTTGTCGCCCTGTATGCCGACTGGCTGCCGGTGTCGGGCCACCGGACCAGCGAGTAGTTGGTGAAGCCCTGTGTCTCGCCGGCCGCCTGAAGAGGAGAGGAGGGGGACGCGGAGCCGTCCGGCTGGTAGGCGATGGTGTAGCCGGCGGCTTTGATGCCGTTCAGCAGCTCTGCGTTCGTCAGGTCGAGCGGACCGGCGGCGACCGGGCCGCTGGCGGCTTTGTGGTAAGAGGTATTCACAGTGGAATACCGGGAGACGCCGTAGGTCTTGTTCGTGACGCCGTACCGGTCCAGCTTGACCGCGTCGCGCAGGAGGGTGTTGAAATAATAGCCCCAGTAATCCGGATTGCCGGAAGACGCCGGCTTCGAGGAAGTGACGTCCCCTTTCTTGTAATACCAACTGTCCTTTGCGGCGACAGCGGTCGCGATACTGTTGGAGGACTGATACGCTTTCTGGATATTGGACAGGGAGGTGGTGTCGTGGGTGAACAGGACGGCCTTCCCCGTGCCGATGTAGTTGACGACGGCCTGCGCGGAGGCCGGGCTCAATTCCTGGTACTCGTCGTTGAAGCCGAGAATCAGCATGTTGTAGGAATTGAGGAAGCCGGGAAGATCGCCATACTTGGTGCCGCTGCCCGTTTTGTCGGTATCATTGATCCATTTGTCGGGGTGATCGAGCGTGTCCGCCGTGATTGTGTCGATATGGATGTTGAAGTCCTTCACCTGTGGGAAAAGCTTCTGATAGGTGGGATTTGTGGTAAGATCCATGCCTTTCCTGTCGTCGGCCATGATCTGCAGCACGTTGAGGTTTGTTTTGGCCGTGTCCGGCACGGCGATGTGCGTGTAATTGACTGCGGACGCGTGGATATACTCGTTGTCGTTTTTCACGACCTCCAGCTTCCACGAGAGAACGCCGGTGTAACCCGACGGCATCTGGCGGGTCACGGTATAGGTGAGGCCCGCTTTCAGCGCGTACCGGTAGGTGTTGTTTCCGGCCCTGGCCGGGGAGATCAGATGCCCGCCGGAGTCACGGATCACGATGTCGGTGATCTGCTCGTTCGCTTTGTACAGCCCGTCGGCGTTCAGGTCGAGGAAGAGCCGGCAGTCGTAGGCGGTCGTTTCCGGCGTCGCGTCGGTCTCGTTGCTGATCGAGAAGGAATAGCGCAGGTAATAGTTCCCGTCGCTTTCCTTTGCAAGGCTCGTGATACCGCCGTTCTGATCCATGGAGTATTCCGTCGGGTAGCCTTCGGCGGCGGAGTCGCTGAAAGGCGGCTTTGCCGGCGGCACCCATTCGATCTGGGGCTTCGAAAGGTTGGCGTACCTGCGGAGCGTTTCCGGGTTCGTCTGTGCGGCGGAAGCCGACATGACGTTATTGTACTTGGGACTGCCGCCGGAATTCAGCGCTGAGATGGAAGAGAGCGCCGAATACATGCGGGAAGCGCGGTCGACGCGTGCGGTGCTGATGGCAAGCCCGCCGCCCGGAGTATAGAAAGCGGGGTCGCCCGCTCCGCCGCCGCTAAAGGAATAGGAAGAATGCCGTCCTTTGCTGAGTGTGATGGTCCCGCTTGCGGCGGTCGCGCCGCCTATGGTCACTTTGCAGGAATAGCCGCCCACCGCAGCGTCCTCCGCGGTGACGCTGCAGGTGGAACCCATCGCGCCCCCGATTGCGCTGCCGCCTTTATACCATTGGTAAGCCCGGTCCGCAGGCAGGCTGCCGATGATTCCTGCGACGGAGGCGGTCAGCACGACTTTTTCGTTCGCCGCGATCCGGCTGGCCTTTGAGGCGGAGACCGAAGCCCCGAAGCTGCATGTATTCGATAAAAGATTGTCGGAAACGACGACCGGGTATCCGGATTTGGCGAAGTCCTCCAGCTCGCCGGCCTTGGACTGCGTCAGGTCGTTCCCGGAGAAGCGGAATTTGGTCGCATCGGAGTCCTGGGTGTCATCAATGTACGGGTATTGCTTGCCGTTGTACGTCCACGTCCGGTCCGCGTAGTAATCCCGGTCCAGCAGACCGGAGAGCAGAATATTGGAGCGGTAGGTGTCGCCGATGTTGGTGTAGACGAGGCCGTCCATCTCTGAGTCGTTGTAGACGGTGGTGCCGGTGTAATTGGCGCCGGTCGTGTTGAAGCCCGTCAGGTCGGAGCCGACGTAGATCATGTCATAGGTTTCGACGAGATCGTCGATTTTGCCGATGAACTCCGAGGTCGACATGGTAACGATCTTGATGTCGCTGCTTTTGATCCCGCTGTCTTCGCCGCCGAGCCATTCCCAGACCTTGTCGGCCTTCTGGGCGGAGGCGTCGGACTGGTCCGACCCGCGCCCGGGCTCCAGGTCGAGCACCGTGAGTTTTTTCTTTGCGCCGATTGTGCGCTGCCCCGCGTAATTGACGATATACCGGATGGAATTCGCCATCGTGACATCGGCCGGCAGAAGATCCTGCGTATCCGGATCGTCCTTCCGGCGCAGAAAATTCTCGTTCTCGATTTCCGCGAGAACATCGGAAAATCCCGCGGTATCGCCGTCCGGAAGCGGATCTTTGAAGGCCTTCGTCGCGAGCGCCCCGGTGAAGAAGTACCGGTTTCCGCCGACAAAGCTGTTACCGGTGTGTTCGCCTTTCAGCTCTTTTGCAAGCGAAGCGATGTTGGTGCCGGCGGCGCCCGAGACAAGCGCGCTGTCGACTGCGATCGGCGCTTTGGCGGTGTCCGCGTCAGCAATCGCGTCGTACACGTTCCCCGAGCCTTTGCCGTCGATATCGTTGCCGGCGCCGTAAGAGGCGGCGAGGTTTCCGCCGGTGGAGCGGTCGAACCCTGCGGAAAGCACAATCAGCTGGGCGCTTTGCACGTCGGACGCCGTGACCTCGCCGGGAGTTTCGGATTTAACCTTGACCGCCATCCTGCTGCCGGCGTCCGTCAGATCTCCGCTGGTCGTGTCCACCTGGTCGAAGACGTATTTCACGAACCAGTCGCTGTTGCGGCAGCCGAGGGAGAACCAGATCGTGTCGTACCGGATCACGGCGCTGTCGGGGCCGTCCGGCGAAGGCGCAAAGGAGTAATGCCCGGCTCCGGCCCCCGCGTAGGTATAGCCGGCGAGGGTGAAATAGCCCCGGCCCTTGTCGACCTGCGTGAAGTCGCCGGAAGCGGCCGCATAGGGATGCGCCGCATCCCAGCTTGCGTAGGGCTGGCCGGTGTCGCTCACGGTGTAGTAAGTGACGCTCGTGTCGAGCGTCAGGCCGCTGCCCCAGGAGCCCACATAGCTGAAGGTGCCGTCGCCGGCATTCTCATAGACCGCCGTGCAGTCCGGGAGAGACGCGTTCCTGGCCAGCGGGGTGAAGGCGGGGCTGTAGTAATAGCAGGTTCCCGCCGGGGCGCCGGGGTCGGCGGAGGCGTATTGGAAAGAATTGATCTTCTGCACCTGGTCGGCATCCTGGCTGCCGACCGCGAGGTTCATCCATTTGTCGTAATCGCCCGCGGAGGAATTTTGGAACGTGCCGGTGGCCGTGGCCTGCGCCGGCGTTTTCAGCGTCAGCTTCGTCATGGCGGAGCTTTCGCCGGAAGACAGCTCCCACGGCTTTTTCTCCGTGTATTCGTCGCCGGATCTTTTCAGCGGAGTATCCGCGCCGTCACCCAGCAGCCCGCGGTTTTGCAGGTCCGTGAAAACCTTGTGGGCGGCTTGCGCGCGGCTGTTCTGGTCCGTTTTGCCCGCCAGCAGATCGTAAAAGTCCTTCAGCGGTTCCTGCCCGGCCGCATAATAGCCGATGCTGCCGCTTCCGTCTTTGGGGACGATCTCCAGAATGTTGAAGCTGCCGGAATTGGAGACGATTTCTTCGATATGCGGCAGGGAGGTGATGGCGAGCACGCCGCCCGACGAAAAAAGCCCGATCGTTACAGAGAGCAGAACGCATACCACGGCGGAGATTCCGCGCCTCAGCCTGCTTTTGTGTCCTTTCATTCCGGAGTTCCTCCTTTCGGGATTTGCGGGGCCTTTACCGATACCCCAGTGCGGTCAGTTCCGCCTTCCTGGCGTCCTTCGGCCGGTTCCGCGGCGATACGATCTGATCGGCGGAGCAGGTGACGCCCTGCCGCGAAAACGTGGCGGAAATTTTCACTGAGGTGATATTGCCGCCGGAGTCGGTTGCGGGCGTGATCCGCAGGCTCTCCACATGCGAAGACATCAGGACGTTTTCCGTCGGGGAAGCGTCCTCCGCGCCGCCCGTGAAGGTATACCGGGAATAGTCGATTCCTTTTTTGTCCGCCGCCAGGCGGTAGACGGCCTCCGTGTTCTGTGCGGCCGCCGTGTTGACGACCCGCAGCTCGCCGTCTTCAAAGCAGAGGTAGCCGTTGCAGTTGATGACGGCGTCCTCCAGCTGGTTCATCGTCGTCTGGGACTCCACCTGCAGGCTGACGTTGCCGAAGACGGACCGGTAGAGATTGGCCCCGGTGGACATGAACGTCATCTCCGCGACGGCGAGGATGCCCAGGATCGCCGTTGCGGCCAGAAGCTCTATGAGGGAAAATCCACTGTCGTTGCCTTTCATGCCGTCATCCCTCCAGCGTATGCGCGCCCGTCACGGGGACGAATGTGATCGTAAAGGTCCGCCCGCCGCCGGAAACGCTGATGGAGCCGCACTGCTGCGGCGCGTCGCTGACGCCGTCGGGCAGAAGGGTCCTGAGGGCGCCCGTCTCCCGGTCGAAAGAGAGATACAGCGTGTTCCCGGAGACGCCGAGGCTGTGCGCCGCGTCCGTTGTAAAGGTCACGCCGCAGCGCGGGCCGCCGACGATGTCGCTGGCGACGGCCGCGCCGTTTTCGGCCTCTTCCGCGACGACGTTGCCGCCGCCGTCGCGGCTGATCTTCAGGTATACGCTGCCGGCCCGGCTCATGGCGTCGATGCGGCATCTTGAGATCGCCGTGTCGAGTTCGCTCGCGCACCTTTTTGCCGCCGAATAGGAGACGGTGGAGACGGAGGCCGCGGCGATCCCCGTGCAGGCGGCGATGACCGCCAGTACGACGAGGAGCTCGATGAGAGTGAATCCTTTGTTGTTCCTGTTGTTCAAGGGGCGCCCTCCCTTCCGGTGCCGCTCAATGCTTCTGCCAGCCGGAATAGCCGACGAGGCTGTCCCAGGAGGTCCCGGCGGCGCCGCCGGAGCCGCCCTCCGTTTTGGAGCCGATGTTCAGAAAGCCCAGCAGCGTTTTCCCGGCCGCATCGGCGTCGCCCGTGCCGATGACCGCCTGCAGCGCGGCCGGGACGTCCGTGCTGGCCTGGATCGATTCGCTCATGGCCACCGTTCCGCCGGAGACAATGAGGCCGCTGAACTCCTGGTCGGCGGAGACGTCCCCGGTGGCGACGACGACTTTCAGATCCGGCCATTTTCCCAGCGCGTCGCTGAGCTTAAAGGCCTCCGCCGCATTCCTGACGATGACGGCCACCGTTTTGCCGGACTGGTCCTTGAATTCCGTCGTGCCATCCGGCAGCCTTCCGATCGCTGCAGCATTGACGACGTATTCGTAGGGGCTGGGCGCGTCGCCTGCGGAGACGCCCTCCGACATCGTCTGGCAGAGGTTCGCATACTGCGTCATGTATTGGGTCGCCGGCCCCGAAAGCGGGTCGGCGGAAGGGCCCGCGAGGCTGCTGCCGGACGCCGCACCGTCCGTGACGGAGCCCGCGTATGTATTCCCGCCGCTCTGGACGGCCGCCGCCGCACGGTAATAGGAGAGGTATTTTGTCAGGTATCCGTTTAGGTCGCCGGAATGCCGCGAGTAATAGTCCTTGAAATATTGGTTCGCACGGTACTGCGGGCTCTGGCTGCCGTTCTGCCTGAAGGTGAAAAAGAGATAGGCGGCCATTTCGCTGCCTCCGGTGGAGTTCAGATGGACATAGACGGCCTGCACTCCGTTGACGTACTGAAAACATGGATTTTCGGCCTCGAGCGTTTTGACCTTGCTCATCACGCTGCCGGTGAGCAGGCTGTCGTCGATCGCGCTGGTGCGGATACAGGGGTTGGAGGAGATCCCGTCCGGCAGGCAGGACGCCGGCACAAGGTAGGCGAGCTGATCGCTCCTTGCCGCCACCGACTGGCCCATGATATATTTGCCGGCGTCTGTCTCGCCGCCGGAGGGGAGAGAGACGGACGCGCCGGCAGCGTCGATAAAGCTGCTGCCCGCCAGCATCAGCGAGGTGAGGCCCTGAAGATCCAGGCGCGCGTCCCTTCCGTTGATCAGGATGGAGCTGCTCGCCGAAGCGTCGGTGAGCGAATACCCAAACCCGTAATAGCGGCCCGAAAGGACGGCCTGCGCATTTTTGCCCGCGAGGGTCAGGTCGTCCGCAACATAGGCGCTGCCGATCAGGCTGACGGCGGCGCTGTCGCCGACGGTGATCCGTTTCGCCCAGAGGGACGCAGTGCCCGTGGACGGGCTGTCGCTGGGCGGGGCGTCGTCCCGGAATTTTGACGAATTGTCTACTTTGACGTCGCCGCCGGATACCAGCGTGCCCTGCGGGTGGTACAGGGCCGCGCCGTTGTCGATCGATATCGCGCCGGCGTAGGCGTCGCCTGTCAGCTTAAGGACCTTCGGGGAGGCGCATGTCAGCCCGCTTTTGGCGATCATCGCGCACTGGGCGACGTCGGCCACCGAATACGCCGCAGGGGAATAGGAGAACAGCGGGTACCGGATCGTGATCCCGGTGGTGATATCGGTTTTGTATCCGCTGCCGGCGGTATATTCCAGCGTGATGCCGCTGAGCGTCAGGCTGGGAATATTGTCTTTGTCGTAGGCGATGGTGACGGAGGGGTCGCCGCACTTCAGGTCGACGGTCGCGCTTGCCGCGGTCAGGCGGTAGATCCCGTGTGCTTCGTCGATCTCCTTCCGGGCGCCGTCATAATTCAGAAAACCGAGCAGCACCGCGGGCGAGTAGGCATACACGCCGCTGTCCGCGCCCTGCTCCGCGAACAGCGGGCCGCCGCCGGAGTCCTTCCACCCCAGCAGATCGGCCTGAAACTCGTTCTGAAACTTCGACTTCATGAATTCGTTCAGACTGCCCCAAAGGTCGCCGCCGGTGCGCACCTTTTCCTGGTATTCTTCATTGTCGACGGAATAATTTTTCAGCAGGGCGTCGTAGGCCGTTTTCAGCGATTCGTCCACGGCCTGCCCGACGCCGGTGCGCACCTGCTGCATGGCGGCGTCCGCGCTGTAGAAATTCTCTTTGCTTTTCCGTTCGCTTGCCTTGATCTGCAGGCCCGTGTAAGAGAGGAAGAGCGTCGTGGCGCCGAGCGCGACGAGGAAGAGCAGGGCGACCAACACCGTGACGATGCCGGAGCCGCGGTTGTCGCGGCGGAATGCCCGCATCAGACGTTTCATGTCCCTGCCTCCTTCCCGCGTTTGCGGCGTTCAGCCCAGCTTTGACCCGTTGAGCGCATACACTTTGCTGCCTTTGTTGTCGTAAAGCTCCACCGTCATGGCATAGCGCCGGTACCGCTGCTCCGTCGCGACGAGGCTCCCGAAGGTATTTGGGGCCGTTTCGTACCAGACGCCCTCCTTCCGGAAGATCCGGAGGACGGAATCGGCGGCGTTGCAGTAGACTGTTGTATTTTGAGCGTTGTTGTCGCCGTTCCCTTTCAGCTGCACCAGCAGCTTATAGGGGGAGGCGGCGTTGGCCCCGCCGGGGGCCTGCTTCGCCAGAAAGACGGAAACGGGGGTGTATGCCGCGTTGTCCGTGTTGTGGGTAACGGTGATGGTGTCGTTGTACATCGGGACCGGGCTTCCGGAGGGATAATACGGGTTGAAAAAGAAGTACAGGGCGGCCAGGGATTGTGCGCCGGCCTGACGCGTGCCCTTGTAAAACGAATAGGAATGGCTCACGGGGGACAGCCTGACGCCGGCTTTGCCGGGGTAGTCGATGGTGCAGCCGTACCGGAACGTGCAGTCGTAGTCGTAGCCGCCGGATTTTTCGTCGATCAGGATATCGACGGCCCTTGTGATGTGGAACGTCGGCACGTTGTCCGTAAGCTCCCGCGCCTGCGCCGCAAATTTGTCCGCGGCTTCGCCGTCCGGGTCGATGCCGCCGCCCGTCTGCAGGAAAACCGCGTCCATCGGGGTGTAAACGGTGCCTTCTTTTTCGTCCGTGCCGGTCAGCCTGACCTTCGCGCTGTATTTGCCGCCGCTTACGCCGACCTTGTCCATGCCGTCCGCGCCGATGACGAGGTCGTATTCCGCCGCGGGCAGGGAGGGATCGGTCACGGCCTTCGGAGGGGTGCTGCCGTCGTACGCCGTGACGGAACCGAGATCCCCGAGGCTGTCCAGCGCCGTCGCCTCGACTTTTTCGGCGACGTTCTGGGCGGCGAGCGTTTCCTCGCCGAGCGTCCGGCTTTTCGAGGCCGTATTGGTGGAGGTGATGAACGTGTGCAGAAGCGGAACCGTAACGACGCCGAGTATGGCGACGGAGACCAGCAGCTCCACAAGGGAAAAGCCCTTGTCGCTGCGCAGCGGATTCCGATGTTTCACATGCTCGCCTCGTTTCCCGAAGAAGTCACGGCCTGCGGTTTGTTTTTAGCTGCCGGGGGAGATGGTCCCGAAAAGATCGCTTTTGCCGAGCGGCGTGTCGGGGACCTGCGTCGCGGTATATTTGTCGCCGCCGCCGGTGATGAAGTATTGGTCCAGAACGGCGTCCCCGGTCAGCCGGCCGGCGCCCGCGTCGTAGCTCACGGTGATGCTCTCGATCGAAGTCCGCAGGCCGGTGCCGTTGATGTAGTCGATCATGTCCTTCATCTTCTGGTAACTCAGGTCGCAGGTGATCGTCATGCTTCGCCTGTAGGCGGTCAGGTCGCGGGTGCCGATGGCGCTCCCTTTCGCCTGGATGCCCTTGAACCGCAGGAGGGGAGCCGGCTGGCCGAACGAGATACCCTTAATGTTGAGCGCGAAGTTCGTGCGCAGCGTTTCCGCGTACATGACCATGTCCTCGGGGCGGACGTCGGCGGGGTAGCGCTTCATTTCCGCGCCGATGCTGCTGCTCGCCTTGGCCGTCCCGGTGCGGTAGGTCCCGAGGTTCTGCTCGTATCCCTGCAGCTTTGTCAGCTGGGGCCTCAGCGCGTCCGTCTGGGACGCCACGTCGTCCGCGAGCGCGCTGTACGGGCTGTAGACGGCGAAGTAACCGATCAGCAGGATGACGACGCCGAGGAGGATCAGCAGCAGTTTTGCGTCGCGTTTCCGTATCGTCATGGTTTCGCCTCCCCGGCTGCGGCCGCGGCGGAGGACGCGGACGGACTGCCGCCCGGGGCCGTCTTTCCGCTTTCCGCCTGCGAAGAAGCGTAGGGATTGGTTCCGTTCAGGTAGGGATTGGTGCCGTAGGTGCAGGTGAGCGAAAACGAGACATACCCGCCCCCGGACTGATCCGTCTGTTTTGTGACGGAACTGATGCCGATGTCCCTGATGCTCTGGAAGCTGCGGAGCTGCACCAGCACCACGGCGACGTCGCTGTAATTCGGGACCGTGACGTTCATGGTGATTTTGTCCCTGTCGCAGGCGGCGGAAAGCAGCAGAATCTGCGACGGCATTTTCTGTTCCAGCTCTTTGATGAAATCCGTGAGGCGGTCGTTCGGCGAGCTGATGGAGCTTGCCAGCGTTTTGAGGGAATCTTCTTCCGCCTTGTATTCGAGATAGGTCTTGTAGGTCTGCTCGGTATAGGTCAGGTCGGCGATCTGTTTCTGCACGGCTTTTTTCTCCGCGGCGGCGGCGGAATACCGCAGCAGCGCGCAGGCGGAGAGCGCCAGGGTGATTACGACGCAGATGCAGCAGATGACAAGGCCGTCGCGCACTGCGGTCTCGTCGGATCGTCCCCCGGATTTACGCGGCGATTTCCTGTCGGACCTGAACTGCGGCGGGACCAGGTCGATCGGCGCGATGTTGCTGCCGACGCAGGAGATGTAGGACGAGACCTTGTCGCCGGTTCCGTCGAAGGAGCTGACGGCGGGGAGGGTGTCGAGGTACGACGTCTCGAGGCCGGTGCCGCCTGCGACCATTTCCCGCAGGCCGGGCAGCCGGGAACACGGGCCCAGCAGCATAACCTTTTCCACCGGCTGGTCCCAGTGGCTGGAGTTGAAATAGTTGACGCTCCGCACAATATTTCCCACAAGGCGGGAAAGGCTTTCCGCAACGTCGGCCTTCCGCACCGCGCCGTCCTCGCCGGCGTCCGGGTCGGACCCGCTGCATTCCCTGAGGGCGGCGGCATAGTCGCTTTTCCCCGAAGCGCTCATGTAGCTGAGGATCAGCTCGTCGCCGCCGAACGTGAAGGTGCGCTGCAGCAGAAATTCCCGGCCTTTCAGGAACGTGACGCAGGAGCTGCTGCAGTCCATGTTGATGTACATGGTGACCGCTTCGCCGTCCAGGTCCCGAAGGGCCTGGTACTGGCTGTTCCCGGAAAAGTCGATGCACCGGATCCTGAGGCCGGCCTTTTCGGCAAGCCGGAAGTAGGACTGCAGGACCTGGAGCGGAGCGGCGAAAACGAGGACGCGGCAGCCCGCCTTTTCCCCTTTTTCGACGCGATCCAGCAGGCAGTGCGACACGTAGTAACCGCTCAGGTCGATGGGAAAATAATCTGCGGCGTTGGTCTGCACGACATCCTTCAGCCGGCTGTCCCTTACGGGGGGAAGAGAGACCTCGCGCGTCGCGACCTTGCCTGAGGTCAGGGCGAAGGTCACGTTTCTCACGTCCTTCAGGCCGCGGATGTCGAGCTGTTTCCTGAGCTCCGCGGCGAGGGCGTCCGGGTCCGTGACCTCGCCGTCCGCCACGGCGTTCTCAGGCGTCTGGAACAGGAAGCTGTTCCGGATCTGGTATCCGCCGTTTTTCGGGTGCGACACGCACACCTTCGTGATGCGGTCCCCGGCTTCGATATTCAGCGTTTTCCCTTTTGGCAGCAGGGCGCCCAGGTTCAGGCTGTTCAGGCTCACGTCCTTTGTGGCCAGGTCTTTCAGGGTCATTGTATGCTTCCCCCATAGTTTTTTACTCTTGCGATCCGCGTTTTGCGGCGGATGAATTTTTTATTTTATAAGCAGCCCCAGATACCAGCCGAGGGCGGCGTGGCCCCACAGCAGGGCGAGGAACACGCCGGCGGCAAGGTAGGGGCCGAGCGCCAGGACCCGCCCGGCCTTTTTGGCGGCCATCAGCGGGAGATGGACGAGCGTTCCGAGAATGCAGCCGAGAAAGAAGGCGAGGATCGCGAGTTTCCAGCCCAGGAACAGCCCGCAGGCCGCCATGAGCTTTACGTCGCCGCCGCCGATGCCGCGCCCGCGCGAAATCAGAAGGATGAGCAGCAGCGGGATGCTGACGGCGAAGAAGCCCGCCGCGTACTGCGGCCAGTCGGAAAGATGCCAAAACACCCGGACCGCCCCGAGGGCGAGGATGAACCAGTTTACCCCCGGCGGGATTTCCCGGGTGCGGGCGTCGATCACGCTCAGAACGAGAAGCGACGAACACAGAAGACATGCAAGGAAGAAATCGGGCGCCGGCCCGAAACGCCGGAAGAGGACGCACCAGAGCGTGCCGTTCGCCGCCTCGACGACGGGATACTGGGCGGAGATGCGGCTCCCGCAGGCGGAGCACCTGCCCCGCAGGAAGAGATAGCTGAACAGGGGAATCAGCTCGTACCACCGCAGGCGCCTGCCGCAGCTCATGCAGTGCGACGGGCCGGTCACGACGCTTTCCCCCGCCGGAATGCGCAGGATGCAGACGTTGAGAAAGCTGCCCACCGCGATCCCGAACAGGAAGACGATTATGTATGTCAGCATCGTGACCAATCCATCAGAAGCGTCCTTTCAAATTCAGAGTGAAGGGAAAATTCACCACCAGCCCTTATTTGTATCGTCTACTTTTACGGTCCCGTTATCTTTGTCGAAAGCGACTTTGTATGTGTTCGCTTTTGTGCCCTGAGTTTTTGCCGTTAGAGTTGCTACATTGGCACTTGTGCCGCTGCCAAATGTGATGCTGAGCGATTTTTTGAGGTCGTCGACCACCTTCGTCTGTACAGCGGAAGTGGCGCTAGTTACCGTTAGGGTACCGTTATTTCCGTTCCATTCCACCGAGAAATCGTCGGTGATGCCCTCCTCGGTTGATTCGACTCGGCAGGCAGAAAGGATGCTGTCCGCCGTCGACTGGTCGGCGGTCGTGCGGGATTTATTGACGTACTGGATGTACTGCGGCGCGAGGACCGCGACGAGCGCGGCCATGATGGCGATGACGATGATCAGTTCGACCAGCGTGAAGCCGCCGTTTTTCTTTTTGCTCCGGTACTTCTCAAGAGTTTTCTGCATGTTCCTTACCTCACTTCTAAAATTTTGGATCTCTATTTGAATCCCCGGCGCTTCCCCGAAGCGCGGAGAGGATTTCCAAAAATCACACGGTGTCGAGCGCGGAATACATGTTCACCATCGGCAGGATGATCGAAAAGATGACGGTCCCCACGATGAGGGCGAGAAAAACGATGATGAGCGGCTCTAGGGCGGCCATGAGCTGCGCGGTCGCCTGCGCGACCTCTTCCTCGTAATAAGCCGCAAGCCTGCCGAGCATCTCTTCAATGTTGCCGCTCTCTTCCCCGATGCCCACCATGTGGTAAACGAGGGGAGGGAACATCCCGCTCCGTCTGAGCGAGCTGGAGAGGGGATTGCCCATCGCCACGTCGTCGCGCGCATCCATCAGGGCGTCGCGAAAATAGACGTTGGTCATGGTCCCCGCGGTGATCTGCAGCGCGTCGATCATCGGGATGCCGGCGGCCAGCAGGGTGGAGAGGGTCCTCGCGAGGCGCGCGCTGGCGGTCTTGACCGCCAGCTTGCCGACAAGCGGCAGCTTTCTCGCGATCCTTCCGTTGAAGCGCTGGCCGGCCTCCGTTTTCCGGAACGCCCTGATGCCGAGCACCAGCGCGGCGAGAATGACAAGCAGAAGGTACCAGCAGTTCTTCACAAAATTGCTCATCGAGATGATGGCGAGCGTCAGGGCGGGCATTTTCCCGCCGATCTGCGCGAACATGCTCTGAAAGGTCGGCACCACGAAGGTCAGCATGCAGAGGATGACGCCGATCGCGACGATCCCGACGATGGTGGGGTAGATGGCGGCTTTTTTGACGGCCCCTTTCAGCTTCGCGTCCTTTTCCTCCTGCTCCGCCATACGCGTCAGGGAGACGTCGAGGCTGCCGGAGGCCTCCCCGGCCTCCACCATGGTGATAAACATGTCTGAAAAAATGTCGCGGTGCTTCGCAAGGGAAGCGGAAAAGGTCTCTCCCTTTTCAATCGAGACCTTGCAGTCCTGAATGGCCCTGCCCAGGCGCTTGTTCTCCGTCTGCTCCGCGAGCATCTCCAGCGCGGAAATGACCGAGACGCCGGCGTTGACGATGCTGACGAACTGGCGGCAGAAGATGGCGAGGTCGCGGGGCTTCGGCTTTTTTTCGAAGGCCGTCAGGGTGATGTCCCTGTCCAGGTTGCCGGCTTCGCCGAGCGTGGCGATGGTCAGCCCGGCCTTTTTGAGCTCCGCCGCCGCCCGGTCGAGTGTCTGGGCGTCTATGGAGCCTCTGGATTCCTTTCCGGTGCGGTCTATCACGACATAACTGAAGGTTGCCAACAGCTTCACCCTCCGCTAGATCATCAGTTTTTTCGAGAGGTCCATGCGGCTCTGCGCGAACAGCAGGGCCGTTTCGGCGGTCACGTCGCCGCGCGCGTAAAGCTCGTAGATGGCGTCGTCCATCGTCTGCATGCCGGCCTTCCGGCTGGTCTGCAGCACGGACGGGATCTGGAAGGTCTTCGACTCGCGGATCTGGTTCTTGATGGCGGAGTTCGAGATCATGACTTCCATGGCCGCCGCGCGCCCGTTTCCGTCCGCTTTCGGCAGAAGCTGCTGCGAGACGACGCATTCCAGAACGTCCGCGAGCTGCGTGCGGATCTGCTGCTGCTGGTAGGGCGGGAAGACGTCGATGATGCGGTCGACCGTGCTGGCCGCCCCGACCGTGTGCAGCGTGGAGAAAACGAGGTGGCCGGTTTCCGCGGCCGTGACGGCGATGGAGATCGTCTCGAGGTCGCGCATCTCCCCCACGAGGATGACGTCCGGGTCCTGGCGGAGCGCCGCCCGCAGCGCGGCGGCGTAGGTTTTCGAGTCGCTGCCGATCTCTCTCTGGTCCACGATGGATTTGTCGTGCCGGTGCAGGTACTCGATCGGGTCCTCGAGCGTGATGATATGGTAGTTGTAGGTGTGGTTGATGATGTCGATCAGCGAGGCGAGCGTGGTGGATTTGCCGGAGCCGGTCGCGCCGGTCACAAGCACCAGGCCGCGCTTTTTGCCGGTCATGCTCACCACGCTTTTCGGGATGCCCAGTTCCTCCGGCGACGGGATGCGCAGGTTCAGGATGCGCGCCGCCAGCGCGACGCTGCCTCTTTGCCGGAAGACATTGACGCGGAAGCGGCCGACCCCCGCGACGGAATAGGCGAAATCGACCTCGCCGTTCTCCATGAAGATCTCCTTGTGGCGGTCGTCCATGACGCTGAAGGCGATCGTCCGGATCTCGGCCGGCTGCAGGGCGTCCCCGTACATCGGCCCCAGAACGCCGTAGATGCGGCAGGAGGGCGCCCGGCCGCTCGAAAGATGCAGGTCCGAGGCGTGGCGCTCCACCGCGTCCCTCATAAGCTGTTCAAATGAAAACAATGCGGTCACTGCTCCTCGAATGTAATCTTAAGCATTTCACGGACGGTGGTGGTCCCGTCAAGAACGTATTCCGAAGCGCTCATGCGCAGGGTGTGCATCCCCTCGGCAAGGGCCGCCGCCTGAATCTCCTCCGTCGAGCCCTGCGTGGAGATCACATGCTTCAGGCGCGGCGTGATCTCCATGATCTCGTAGACGCCGATGCGGCCGTAATAGCCGGTGCCGCCGCACAGGGGGCACCCGCACGGGTCGCAGAGGGTGATCTCCTGTTCCGGCGGCACGCGCAGCAGGCGCTTTTCGTCCTCCGTCGCGGACCGCGGTTTGCGGCAGGCGGTGCACAGGCGCCGCACCAGGCGCTGGGCGATGATGCCCACGAGCGAATCCGCAAGCAGATAGGCTTCGAGCCCCATGTTGATCAGGCGGGTGACGGTCGCGGCGGCGCTGTTGGTGTGCAGCGTGCTGACCACGAGGTGCCCCGTGATGGAGGCCTGCACGGCGATGGAGGCCGTCTCGAAGTCGCGGATCTCGCCGATCATGATGATGTCCGGGTCCTGCCGCAGGATGGAGCGCAGCGCGCTCGCGAAGGTCAGGTCCGCCTTCGGGTTCACCTGTACCTGGTTGACGCCGGGGATGTTCGCCTCGACCGGGTCCTCGACGGTGATGATGTTGACCTGCTCGGTGTTCAGCTCCGCGAGAGCGGTGTACATCGTCGTGGATTTTCCGGAGCCCGTCGGGCCGGTGACGAGGAAGAGCCCGTTGGGGCGGGAAAGGATCCTGCCGAATTTTTCCAGTTCCCAGTCGCGAAGGCCCAGGCCCGTTTTGTCGCGGGTCAGCGCGTTCGCCACCGCGAGACGCATGACGACCTTCTCGCCGTAGGAGGTGGGGAGGACGGAGACGCGGATGTCGTACTCCACCCGGTCTATCATGGTGGTCATGCGGCCGTCCTGGGGCTTGCGCTTTTCAGAGATGTCCATCCCGGAGAGGATCTTGATGCGGGTGACGATCGCCGGCAGCAGAGAGATGTCGTACAGCATCTTTTCCACCAGCACGCCGTCGATGCGGTAGCGGATACGGACCTGCTTGTCCAGTGCGTCGAAGTGGATGTCGCTCGCCCTCTGGCGGGCCGCCTGCTCGATGATGGAGCGGACGAGCTGCACGATGGGCGCCGTGGAAAGCTCCGCTTCCTCCTGCGTGACGGCCTCGTCGGGGGCCTGCTTCTGCCCGCGCTCCTTCGCGTACTGTTCCGCCGCCGACATGGCTTCGTCCGCGCCGAAGTATTTGTCCAGCACGGAGTTGATCGCGCCGCGCGTGGCGAGCAGCGGCTCGACCAGGTAGTTCGTGATGATCGAGATGTCGTCCTGGGCGGTCATGTCCAGGGGGTCGGCCATAGCGAGAAGAAGAAGGTTCGGATTGTCCCGGTCGAAGCCGACGGGGAGCACGTTGTGCTTTCGCAGCACGGAGCCCGGCACGAGGCCGATGATCTCCCGGGAAATCCTGATGCCGCGCAGGTCGACTTCCTCGATGCCGAGCTGTACGTGCAGCGCCCGGCAGATTTCCCCGTCCGTGGTGATGCCGCTTTCGACGAGATAATCGCCGAGGCGTTTGTGGCCCTTCCGCTGGGCCTCCAGCGCCTTTTCCAGCTGCTCGGGGGTGATGACGCCCTGCTGGACCAGAATGTCCCCAAGCCTGTATTTCTTCTTTTGCACTCTCACAGGGATTCCCCTTCTGTATCAGATCGGAGCGGCCGCAGAACCGGGCCTAGGATAGACGTTTTCAAATATCTATCTCGTTTTGCCGCAGAGCCGCACCGGTGCGGGAAAAACGGCCGCACGCAACGAAACGGGGCGAGGGCCGGCAGAGCTTCAGAGAGATGGATTTCAGCAGTCCGCGCAGCAGAAATAAATTGCTGTATCGCCATTATACTCTAGAAAAAGATCCGAATCAATCAATAATTAAATTATTATTTATCATTATTATGATGCCCTGCCCAGAAAAAGTCAAGAGAAGACAGGTTAAGACAATGTAAACGGAAAAAACGGCGGGGGCTTGACTGGGCCCGTGCGGAGTGTATGATAAATACGGACTGGAACCGGCGCCGCGGGGATCCGGAAGCATCGCGCCCCGGCGGTTCGGGCGCCCGGCCGGAAGATCAACGAAGGGAGTTTTCACATTGAACAAAAAGAAAACCATCCTCGTCTGCATTCACACAGATGAAAAACATAGGGAGCTTCTGAAAAACTGCGCCGAAGACGCGGAATTTGTCTGGCTGGACGAGAAAACGGCGATTCCCGCGGAGCTGCTCCGCCGCGCGGACGCGATCATCGGCAACCCCGACCCGGAAGTCTTAAAGGAAGCGCGGCGTCTCGAATGGCTTCAGCTGGGCAGCGCGGGGGCGGACCGGTACGGGCGGGACGTCCTTCCGGAAGGCGCGAGCCTGACAAACGCCGCGGGGGCGTACGGGCCGTCCATGGCGGAATACATGGTCTGCGCCGTCATGAGCCTGATGATGGATTTCCCCGCGTGCCGCGACAGGCAGAGAGAGCACGTCTGGCGCGGAACGCGGCATATCCGGCATCTTGAGGGGACTCTGGCGCTTTCGGTCGGGTTCGGCGGCATCGGCAGGGAATTCGCCAAACGCTACCACGCGCTCGGCGGGCGCGTCATCGGCGTGAAGCGGACGCCGGGCGAAAAGCCGGACTACGCGGAAGGGGTGTACCCCGTAGAACAGCTGGATTCCCTGCTCCCTCAGGCGGACGTGGTGGCGCTCAGCCTGCCTTCCACCAAAGAAACCAGCCACCTGTTCGACGCGGGCCGGTTCGCCCTGATGAAAAAAGGCGCCTACCTTGTCAACGTGGGCCGGGGCACGGCCGTGGACCCGGAGGCGCTTCTCCGCGCCCTTACGTCGGGTGGCCTCGGCGGCGCGGCGCTGGACGTTACGGAGCCGGAGCCGCTGCCCGCGGACAGCCCGCTGTGGGACGTCCCGAACCTCATTATCACGCCGCATATTTCCGGCGGCTGGTGGGTGCCGGAAAATTACGAGCGCATTTTCGGCATTGTACTCGAGAATCTGGGCAGATACATGCGGGGCGAGCCTTTCAGGAACAGGGTCAGCCTGAGCGCGGGGTACTGACCCGGCCGGCGGCGGAATGCCCGCCGCAGAAGAAAGGCGGAATTTTCAATGAGCTGCTTCGGAAATGTTCTCTGGTTCCTTTTCGGCGGGCTGCTGATGGGCATCAGCTGGCTTGCCGTCGGCGTGCTGTGGTGCGTGACGATCGTCGGAATCCCCGTCGGCCTGCAGTGCTTTAAAATTGCGGAGCTGTCCTTTTCCCCGTTCGGGCGGGAGATCGTCTGCGGGGGAGGGGTCGGTTCCTTTCTGCTGAACCTGCTCTGGCTTGTGTTCGGCGGGCTGGCCCTTGCGGCGGAGGCCGCGGTCATCGGCCTGCTGCTCTGCGTCACCGTCGTGGGCATCCCGTTCGGCCTGCAGTGCTTCAAGCTGGCCAAGCTGGCCCTCATGCCGTTCGGGGCGTCGGTCGTATAGAAAATTGCAGATAAGGAGAATCGGGAATCATGGAGATAAAACAAGCGGCGCTCATCGGCATGGGCGCCATCGGGACCGTGTACGGAAAGCTTCTGCACGACAGGTACGGGGCCGATTTCGGCGTCATCGCTTCCGGCGCGCGGGCGGAAAGGCTTCGCGGGTCGGGCGCCGTGCTCAACGGAAAACAGTTTTTCCCGCGCGTGCTGGACGGCGGCGAAAAAGAGTTTCACCCCGGACTGATTTTCGTCTGCGTCAAAAATTATCAGCTGGAAGCGGCGGCAAACGACATGAGGCCGTACGTGCGGCCGGGCACGGTCGTCCTGCCGCTTCTCAACGGAATCACCGCGCAGGAGGAGCTGAGCGGATATTTTCCCGGCTGCCATGTGCTGTACGGGCTGACCGTGCGCATCGACGCGGTGCGCACGCAGCGGGGCGTCGTCAATACCGACAACGGCCACGTTCAGTTCGGCGACGCGTCGAACGATCCACCCGCGCCGGACGTGCTCGCGGTCCGCGATTTTCTGGACGCGGCCGGCGTGGAGACGGAGGTCGCGCCCGACATGGTCCGCGCGGTATGGAAAAAATGGATGCTCAACGTCGGCGGCAACCAGGTTTCTGCCGTCACGGGGGCGCCGTACGGCAAAATCATGCCGATTGAAGCGAACCGGCAGCTTTTTCACGAAGCGATGGAGGAGGTCGTCGCGCTTGCGCAGAAGTGCCGTATCGACCTGACCGAAAAAGACGTGCGGGAATTTGAAACCCTGATGGAAACCTTCTCGCCGGAAGGCAAAACCTCCATGCTTCAGGACATGGAAGCCCACCGGCGCACGGAGGTGGAAAATTTCGGCGGGACCGTCGAGCGCCTGGGCCGGAAATACAGCGTGCCGACGCCCGTCAACCACGTGCTGTACCGGATTGTCCGCGCAGTGGAAGCCCGGCGCGGGCTTTCACCTGAAACGCTGCCCCGGTAAACCGGCGGGGCAGGGCGGGCCGCTACGGCTTTATGGTCGTTTCGTCCGTTTCCGCCTCGAATTCGCTTTCAATTTCCCTGATGTCTTCCTTCAGCTTCTTTTTCTGCGGCCTGATTCCCGGGATGAAGGCGACTAGGGAGCCGATGAGGATGAAGGCGGTCCCGAAAAGCAGCTGACGGGTAATCGGTTCGCTGAGGATGAGTAGGGCGAAGACCGGCGCGAGCACGGGCTTTATGTAGAAGACGAGCGCCGCCGTCGCCGCGGATGTTTTTTCCAGCGCGAGAAAATAGAAGGTGTAGCCGAGGCCCGTGACGAAAATGCCGACATAGGCGAGGCCCGGCAGGCTGTCCAGGGTGATTCCGGCGAAGAGCGGGATGTCGGCGAACACCGGCATGCCTGCGGTGCGGAACCATCCGGCAAGCTGGGGGACGTGGCTCGCCGCAATCAGCGCGAGCATTTCCGCGCAGCCCATCAGAAAGCTGAGGCAGGTCAGCGTGATGCCGCCGTATCTGTCGCTGCGGGTGCGGCCAATCACGTTATAGAATGCGAACGTGACCGCCGCCGCGAGGGAAAGAATCACGCCGGCGAAGCTTCCGCCCATGTGGAACGGGTTGATGATGACCGCCATGCCGAACAGCGTGACGACGATGGAAACCACGGTGTGCGGGCGGATGCGTTCGCCCAGAAGAAGGTAGGCGAACATCACCATGAAGACGGAATTGCAGCTGAACAGGACCGCCGCAATCGACGCCGGGGAGTAGAGAATCCCGAGCTGGAAGACAATCATGCTGACCACCACGCAGATGAACCCGGTCAGCGCGAAAAACGCCAGGTCGCTTTTATGAAAAACGTTCTTTTTCTGTTGTGTTTCCCGCCATGCAAGAGGCAGAAGAATCAGCCCGCCGATCAGAAACCGGAGAAACGTGAGCTGAATGGCGTTGAATCCGCCCGCCGTCATCTTCAGGGCGACTTCCATGCTGCTGAACAGAACGGTTGCGAGAACGACGTACAGGTATCCCTTTTTCACTGCAAAACCTTCTTAAATATGTAGAATCATGTGGGGTGGATGGTGTGGAGCAACATTTTGAGACAACACGCCAACTATACCACTTCCGCGCGCCAAAGGGCAACCGGGGCGCAGCGGTGAATTTTGTACGCTTTTTACATGCATTTTCCTTTGCTTGACAGCGCGGGGGCCGGGGATATAGAATAAAACCATAGAGATAAAAAATTGCGCGGGCCGCCGCAGAATCCCGCGAAAAACAGAGAAAGGATGACCGCATTGGAATCCGCTTACGAAACGCTTCTTAGAAGGCGTACGGTCCGTTCGTTCCGCACGCAGGCCGTGCCGCAGGAAATCCTCGAAAAAATTCTTCTGGCGGCAAAATACGCCCCGTCCGCCCTGGGGCTTCAGAACCGCCATTTCACCGTGATTGAAGACAGGGCGCTCATGGACGACATTCTTGCCGCGACCGGCCGCAACGGGGGAAAATTCGTGCCCGGCCACACCCCGTTCTACAACGCCCCGGACGTTGTGGTCCTTTCTGCCCCGCAGGATTTCAGATACAACCGGGAGGACCTCGGGTGCGCCGCGCAGAACATCATGCTGGCGGCGTACGCGCTGGGCCTCGGCAGCTGCTACCTCGGCTCCATCCAGCCCGGCCTCCGCGACGAAACGGTCATGAAGCGCCTGAGCCTGCCGCAGAATTACCTGCCGTTCGCCGGCATCTGCATCGGGTATCCGGCGCAGGAAGCGCCCGCGCCGAAAGAGCGCCGCGGCGGCGACGTGACGTGGATCCGCTGAAAAAAAGACCGGGCAGGCTTAAAGCCTGCCCTAACAGAAAATAATCCCACAGCGCGTTTCCACGCGGGATATTTCTCTGCCTTTTGTATCTTCTCCTGTTTGGGCGGCCGTATGAATTCCATTATTTTCATTTGCTGCAAAATAAACGAAATTTATGACCAATCGGACGCGGGCTGCAGACCTCCCCGCGGGACAAACGAAAGGGAATCGGACGAATGACTGTAAAACTGATTGCCGTGGATATGGATGGGACCTTGCTGCGGTCGGACAAGACGGTGTCGGAACGTTCCGCCGAAGCGCTGAGGAGCGCGCTCAACCGGGGAGTCGCCGTCGTTCCAGCGACGGGCCGCGTCGCCCGCATGCTGCCCGGGCAGGTCGCGGAGCTTCGCGGCGTCCGCTATGCCATCACTTCAAACGGCGCTCTGGTCCGGGATCTTCAGACGCAGAAGGCGCTTTATCGCAACCTTATGACCATGCAGCAGGCGAAGCGGCTCATGGCGCTTTTCGACGCCTACGGGCTGTTTGCGGAAGTCTACTGCGACGGAATCGCCTATGCCCAGAGCAGCATGCTCGACCTTGCGGTCAAGGCCGGCCTTCCGGACAATATTCTGCGTTATATCCTCGCGTCGCAGCAGCTTGTGGACGACCTGGCCGCGCAGGTCGCCCGGCAGAGCTTCCCGCCCGAGAAGGTGAACCTGCCTTATGTGCCGCTGGAGCTGCGGGCGCAGCTGCGCGAAAAAATCCTGTCCATCCCGGGCCTGACCGTGACCTCTTCCGGCATGGAGAACCTTGAGATCAACGCGTCGTCCTGCAGCAAGGGCGAAGCCCTCAAGTTCCTGTGCACCATGCTTTCCATCAGTCCGTCCCAGGTCATGGCGGTGGGCGACAGCGACAACGACATCAGCATGCTCCGCTGCGCCGGCGTCGCCGTGGCGATGGAAAATTCCCTGCCCGCGGTAAAGGAAGCCGCAAATTTCGTCACCGGCACGAACGACGGGGACGGGGTCGCCTTTGCCGTTGAAAAACTTGTGCTGACCTGACGCTCTGCGGTTGATTCCCGCCCCGCGCCGTGCTATGATGGTAAAAATACGGCGGGGAGGCGGGAATTACCATGGACCTTGAGACGAAAAAGCTGCTGCTGGCCTGCGCAAGAGGAAGCGCCGAACCTGATTTTGTCCTGAAAAACGCCGCGGTCGCGGACGTGTTTTCAGAACGGCTTTTCCATGCCGACGTCGCCGTGAAAAACGGGATCATCGCGGGGGTCGGCAGCTACTCGGCCTCGAAGGAAATCGATCTGCGCGGGAAGGTGGTCGCCCCGGGCTTTCTTGACGCGCATATGCACCTGGAGTCGTCCATGGCCTCTCCGCGGATTCTGGCCCCGAAGCTGCTTGCCCGCGGCACGACGGCGGTCGTCGCCGACCCGCATGAAATTGCGAACGTCTGCGGCCTCGCAGGGGTGCGCTATCTCATCCGCGACAGCGCGAAGACGAACCTCGACGTTTATTTCGCCCTGCCGTCCTGCGTCCCGCTGGGGCCGTTCGACCACAACGGCGCCGTTTTTGGCGAGGAAGAAATCAAAAAACTCCGCCGCAACCCGCACGTCTGCGGGCTGGGCGAAGTGATGAACTTTGCGGCGGCGGCCGGCGGGGACGAAAGCCTGCTGCGGAAGATCGAGCTGATGCGGCAGGGCACCGTCGACGGCCATTCCCCCGGCATGGCGGGCCGCGCCCTTCAGGCGTACCGCCTCGCGGGGGTGCAGACCGACCACGAGTGTTCCTCGTGGCCGGAGGCGCTGGAACGCCTGCGGGCCGGCTTCATCGTCCAGATACGGGAGGGCTCCGCCGCGAAAAACCTCAGGGCAATCGTGGGCGGCATCCTCCGCGACGGCATCGCCTGCGACCGCTTCGTGTTCTGCACCGACGACGTCCACCTTGACGACGTGGAACAGAACGGCCATATCGACCGCAATATTCGCATGGCGATTGCTTTGGGAATGGAGCCGGTCCGCGCCATTAAAATCGCCACTCTCAACGCGGCGCGCGCCTACGGCCTGCGCGGCAGGGGGGCGGTGGCGCCCGGCTGCAGGGCCGACCTTGTGGTGCTGGACGATCTTCGCTCCGTACATATCTGCCGGGTGTATAAAGACGGGATCCCGCTGGAGGATCTGCCGCGGAACGCCGCGAAAACGCGGCCGGGCGGACGGCTTACGCACAGCGTCAGAATCCCGGCGCTCAGAGCGGACGTCTTCGCGCTGCGCGCCTCGAAGAGCTTTCCCGTCATCGGCATCGTGCCCGGGCAGCTTGCGACGGAAAAGCTGATGCTTCCGCTTCCGGAAGAGGGGGGCTGGTTCCGCCCCGCGGGAGACATCCTCAAAATTGCCGTAGTGCAGCGGCACGACGGGAGCGGCAGAACGGGCGTCGGCGCGGTCAAAGGCTTCGGCCTGAAGAACGGGGCCGTCGCCTCCACGGTCGGCCACGATTCCCATAACCTGATTGTCGCGGGCGATTCCGACGGCGACATGCTGGCCGCCGTCGAAGAGCTGAAGCGCTGCGGCGGGGGATATACGCTCGTCAGCAGGGGCAGAGTGCTGAAAACCGTCCGCCTGAATGTTGCGGGGCTGTTCACCGACCGCGCGGAGCCGGACGTCTCGCGCGAAACGGCGGAGATGGCCGCGATTGCCCACCGGATGGGCGTCCCGGAAAAGATCGACGTTTTCCAGAACCTTTCGTTTCTTTCGCTTCCGGTCATCCCCGCCCTGCGCATTACGGACTCCGGCGTTTTCGACGTGCCGGAGGGCCGTTTTCTTTAAAAAGCGGAAAACCCCGTCTCAGCCCGCTTCCTCCGATGCTTCGCCGCCGGAGGAGGCGGGCTTTTCGCTTTGCGCCAGGGCAAACAGCAGGTCGCGGATCCGCAGGGCCGCGTCGGGGCGGATGAATTTTTCCTGCGCCTGCCGCATGGCTTCCCTGCGGTCCGCGTCCGCCAGCAGCCGGGCGGCCTCCAGGGCGGCGTCTTCCGGGCTGTCGGCGGCGGCCGCCGCGCCGATGGAGCAGAGGTACCGCGCGTTTTTCTCTTCGCACCCCGGGATGGGGCGCGTCAGCACGGTCGGCACGCGTTTTGCCAGCGCTTCCGTAGAGGTCAGGCCGCCGGGCTTCGTCAATACGACGTCCGCCGCGTCCATCAGGTCCCCCGCGTTTTCCAGAAAGCCGAACGGGACGATCCCCGCCTTTCCCGCGAGGGTCTGGACCATCTTTCTGTTTTTCCCGCAGACCGCCGCCACCTGCGAGTCCGGCACCGCCTGCAGGAGCCTGTCAGCCAGAAGCGGGATGTCGCCGTACCCCATGCTTCCGCCCATGACCAGGAATATGTGCTTCGCCGTCAGGCAAAACTCCCTCCGGGCCTGCTGTTTCGGCAGTACCGAGCGGTACTGGGCCCGCACGGGAATCCCGAGCGGCAGCAGCTTTTCCGCGGGGATCCCGCGCGCGGCGAATTCGCCCGCGAGGGGCGCGTCCGGAATCACGTACCGGTCCAGCTCCGACTCTTCCCAGAACGGGATGCAGGTGTAGTCGGTCGCCACGCCGACGGCCGGAATCCGCAGGCCGAACCTTTGCCGCACCGCGGAAACGGCCTGCGCGCTGAAAATGTGCGTGCAGACGACGACGTCCGGCCTGACGCGCAGCAGTGTTTCGTGAAGCGTTTTCGCGGTCAGGGCGTTCAGACCGTAGATCGGCGATTTCCGTTTTGCGGACGTGACCGCCATGCCCGCCCGGTAAAGCAGGCGGAAAAAGCCCGGCGTGCGCACCGTGATTCCGGCGTAAAGCCGCGACACCGGCGCCGAAACGTCGCGCCGGCCGAGATGCAGGCAGTCCATGACCGGCGCTTCGCATCCCTTTTCGCAGAGGGCCTCGGCAATGGCAGCGGCGGCGGAATTGTGGCCCTGGCCGGTCGCCGTCGATAAAATCAGGGCTTTCATCGCAACGGTCCTTTCCTGCAAAATCGGGGCGGCTCCGTTCCGGACGTCCCCGCCCGCGCGGAGGACGGCCGGCAAAACAAAAGCAACGCCGTTTTTGGGCGCTGCTTTTTCTTCCGGCTTTTTCAGGCGAAATCGGCCTTTTTCTTCGCAGCGGCGACGGCGTCCGCGGCCGCTTCCAGCCACGGCGCTTCGATCTCTTCCACGCGGCCGGCGTCGCATTTTTCGGCGACGGCCGGGTCGAGGGGAATGCGCGCGAGCACCTTCAGGCCGAACCTGGCCGCCGTTTCTTCCGCGTGGCTCTCGCCGAACGGGCGGATCTCTTTTCCGCAGCCGGGGCATTTTACATAGCTCATGTTTTCCACGATGCCCAGAATCGGGATATCCATCATCTTCGCCATGTTGACCGCTTTTTCGACAATCATGGAGACCAGCTCCTGGGGCGAGGTGACGACCACGATGCCGTCGACGGGCAGGGACTGGAAAACGGTCAGCGGCACGTCGCCCGTGCCCGGCGGCATGTCGACGAACAGGAAGTCCACGTTGTCCCAGACGACGTCCGTCCAGAACTGCTTCACAATATTGGCAATCAGCGGGCCCCGCCAGACGACGGGGGCCGTTTCTTCGTCAAGCAGAAGATTGGCAGACATAATCTGGATGCCGGTTCTCGTCTTCGACGGCAGAATGGCGCCGTCCACCCCCGTGGCCTTGCCGTGCACGCCGAAGATGCGCGGTACCGAAGGCCCCGTGATATCTGCGTCGAGGATGCCGGCCCGGGAGCCGCGCCGCTGCGCCAGCACGGCCAGCAGCGAGGTCACGAGGCTTTTGCCGACGCCGCCCTTTCCGCTGACGACGCCGATCACCCTGCCGATGCGGCTGCGGGCGTTCGGCTTTTCAAGCATGCTTGCCGGCGCGCCGCGGGAAGGGCAGTTCTCTTCGCATTCAGGGCAGTTGTGGCTGCAGTTTTCTTCACTCATCTTAAGAATTCTCCTTATCGCTCTTTCCGCCGCAGGCGGATCCGGGCTTAAAACTCCATTTTGATGCTGCGCAGGAACAGGTCCGACAGAACGCGGCTGGGGTCGCGCCCCTCGCGCACGACGGCGTCCACGGCCTTTGAAATGGGCAGGTCGACGCCGTATTTTTCCCCCAGCATCAGCAGCGCGCCGGTCGTCGCGACGCCTTCGGCAAGCTCGCCGTAATTTTCCCCGCGCACGAACATCTCGCCGAATTTGCGGTTGTGGCTGTAAGGGGAGAAGACCGTCGCTTCGTAGTCGCCGAGGTGCGCGAGGCCGTACGCCGTGATTTCGTTGCCGCCCATCGCCTTGATGAGGCGGGCAATCTCGCGCGTGCCGCGCGACATCAGGGCGCCCTTGAGGGCCGTTTTGCCGAGACCGTCCAGCATGCCGGCGGCGATGCCGACCACGTTCTTGGAAGCGGCGCCGATTTCGTTGCCCAGCAGGTCGTCGCCGTAGTAAAAGCGGATGAGGCCGCTCGAGAACGTTTCGACCAGACGTTTTTTCACTTCCATGCTTTCGCTGTCTATCACCATGCAGTTGGGGATGCCCTTTACAAAATCCTGCACGTGGCCCGGCCCGACCCAGACGGCGACAGGAACGCGGGGGGCGTATTCCCCGAAGATCTGCGTCAGACGTTTTCCCGTTCCGGCTTCCAGACCTTTCATGCAGAGAACGGCGGTTTTGCCGGCCAGATCTTCGCGCGAAAGCTCCTGCATCAGCGCGCGGAAGCCCTGCGCGCCGACCGAGATGACCAGAATTTCCCCGAAAGCGGCCGCTTCCGGAAGGCTTGTCGTAAAAGCGATGGATTCCCCCAGCGTCACCATCCCGTTGGAACGCGTGGCCCGCAGCTGTTCCAGCTTGGCGGAGCTCGCCCTGCCGTAGAGCGTCACGGCGTGGCCCAGCCTGTCAAGGTACCACGCGAGGAACGCCCCCCAGCGCCCGCACCCGATCACCGATATCTGCAAAACGGCTCACCTCGTACAATTTTTTCCATTTCCCCGTCCTCGCGCTGTGCCTGCGAAGGGGATATTACAGCAGAAAACGGGAGCCGTCCGCCGGTTCCCGTTTCGCAGCAAAAGCATTTGCATCCGTGCGCGTGCCGCCCGTCTATTCAGACAGCGCGCGTGTCAGCCAGACATCGGCGAGATCCATGGCCAGGTAAAGCCCGTTTTTCTCGCTGGCCTTTACAATCTGCTTGCGGTTGCGGGCGGTCTGGTCCGTCAGCATCAGCTGAATGGACACCCGGTCGGCAACCTCCAGATCCTTCACTTTCTTTTTGCTTTTGATTTCAAGGCGCACCACGTATCTGTCGGCCATGCTGCCGTAGTACAGCACGTCGCCGCAGCGCACCAGCGGCTTGCCTTTATAGGTCGGGAATTGAGTGGCCTGCGCGCCGTCTTCTTTCATTCGCTGAACCTCCTGCAATGTGATTTTATGCGGCCCTGCGCCATTTATTCCCCCAAATATGATTTCAGCAGCACCTGCAGCAATTCGTCACGGTCAATCCTGCGGATAAGACTTCTGGCGTTGTTGTGGGTCGTGATGTAGGTCGGGTCCTCCGAAAGGATGTAGCCTACGATTTGACTGATGGGGTTGTAACCCTTTTCTTTCAGCGCGTCGTAAACGGCCGTCAGGATCTTTTTGATGTTTTCCTCACGGTCGGTGCCGAGCGAAAAAGTCATAGTCTTATCAAGCATGGAAACACCTCCCATTGAAAACATCATACAACAAGCCCCGCGGGAATGCAAGGGGAATTTTGGCCCGGCGCGGTCACAGCCTGAGCGCCGCGCCGATCTTCTCGAGCTCGGCCATGACCTTTTTCATGGCGGCTGAGACGCGCTCTTCCGTCAGCGTGTTTTCTTTTGAACGCAGCGTCACGCTGAACGCCACGCTCTTCTTGCCGGCGGCAATCTGCTCGCCTTTATAGACGTCGAACAGCTTGACCCTTTCAAGCAGCGGGCCGGCACCCGCGCGGATGGCCTCTTCCAGCTTCCGTACGGGGATTCCGTCGTCGCAGACGAGCGCGAGGTCGCGGGAGACCGCCGGGAATTTCGGGAGCGGGCGGTAGGTCTTTTCCGTCGCCGCGTGGGCCAGCAGGACTTCAAAATCGAGCGAAAAGCTGATGACGCGGCCTTCCATTCCGTAGTTTGCAACGACCTCCGGGTGAATCTCGCCGATGACGCCGAGCCGGTCTTCACCGACGGTCAGCACCGCGCAGCGGCCGGGGTGGTAGCTGTATTCGTTTTCGGAGGCGGCGGCCGTCCAGCCGGCGACGCCCAGGCGGTCCAGCAGCTCTTCGACCATGCCCTTCGCGGTAAAGAAGTCGAAGCCCTCGCCGTACATCCCGCAGATCAGCGTGTTCCTCTCGTCGGGCAGCTTTCCTTCCTCCTGCGGCAGGTAGACGGTCGCAAGCTCGTACAGGCACGCGGATTCGTTCCGGTTGCTGTAATTGCGGGCGAGAACCTCCATCATGGAAGGCAGCGCCGCGGTGCGCATGATGCTGGTGTCTTCCCCGAGCGGATTGGAGATGGTGACCGACCTGCGGAGCGGCGAGTCCGCGGGCATGCGGATTCTGTCGTAGTATTTCGGGCTGATGAACGAGTAGGTCATGATTTCGCTCGCGCCGAGCGCCATCATCACGGAGGCGGCCGTCTGCTCGAATTTCTGGCGCGGCGTGTACCTGCCCTGCGCGCCGCCCGAAAGGGGAGTGCCCGGAATCTTGTCGTAGCCGTAGAAGCGGGCGATCTCTTCCGCGATGTCGGCCTTGTGCACAAGGTCGGGCCGGAAGGTCGGCACGACGATGTCGTCTCCGTCGAATCCGCAGTCCAGCTTTTCGAGGATGGCTTTCATCTCGTCCTCCGTCAGGGAAATGTCGAGAAAGCGGTTGATCCACTCCGGGGTCAGGCGGATTTTCCTGCGGACCTCGCTGAAATTTTTCACGATTACGGCGCCGTCCGTCACGTCGCCCGCGTCGAGCAGCTCGACGAGCTCGCACGCGCGGTCCAGCGCCGGCAGGCAGTTGTTGGGGTCCAGGCCCTTTTCGTAAAGGCCGGAGGCGTCGGTCCGCATGCCGAGGCTGCGCGCGGTCCTGCGCACGGAGGGGCCGTTGAAATTCGCGGATTCGAACACGATGGTCGTAGTGCCGTCGGTGATTTCGCTGTTTTCGCCGCCCATCACGCCGGCGACGGCCACGGGTTTTCCGGCGTCCGCAATCACGAGGTTTTCGGCCGTCAGCTTGTGCTGCGCGCCGTCCAGCGTCGTGATGCTTTCGCCCGGCGCCGCGCGGCGCACAACGATTTTATGCCCCGAGAGGCAGCGGTAGTCGAACGAATGCATCGGTTGGCCGTACTCCAGCATCACGTAGTTCGTGATGTCGACGATGTTGTTGATGGGCCGTACGCCCATGGCGCGCAGGCGCTCGCGCATCCAGCGGGGCGAGGGCTTCACGCGCACGTTCTTCACCACGCGGGCCGAGTACATGGGGCACAGGTCCGGCGCCTCGACGGTCACGTCCAGCAGCTCGCCGCACGGCCCGTGGCCGGCTTTCACCTCCGGCGCGTGCAGCTTCAGGGGCTTGCCGAACGTTGCGGCCGCCTCGCGTGCAAGGCCGATGACGGAGAAGCAGTCCGGCCGGTTCGAGGTGATCTCGAATTCCACCGTCGTGTCGTCAAGGCCGATTGCTTCGCGGATGGACTGGCCGATCCGGCAGTCCTCCTGCAATACGAAGATGCCGTCCTCAATGGCGTAGGGGAAGTCGTGCTTCGTCAGGCCCAGCTCGGTTAACGAGCAGAGCATGCCGTTGCTCTCGAGGCCGCGCAGCTTGCCCTTCTTGATTTTTTTGCCGCCCGGCAGCGTGGAGCTGTGCAGCGCCACGGGCACGAGATCGCCGGCCTTCAGGTTCTGCGCGCCGGTGATAATCTGAAGCTCTTCGCCGGTCCCCGCGTCGATTTTCGTAATCCACATATGGTCGGAGTTCGGGTGCCGTTCAAGCGAAAGCACCTTGCCCACCACGACGTTTTCAATTTCGGCGCCTTCGGCCGTCCAGCTTTCTACCTTGCTGCCGCTCATGGTCATCGCTTCCGTGAAATCGCGGATGGGCGTTTCGTCCAGCGGCACGAATTCTTTGAGCCATCTCATGGAAAGATCCATTTTTCCCGTCCCCCTTAAAACTGCTTCAGGAATCTGACGTCGTTCTCGTAGAACAGGCGCAGATCGTCAATGCTGTATTTGCGCATCACGAGGCGCTCGAGGCCCATGCCGAACGCAAAGCCGCTGTAAACCTCCGGGTCGATGCCGCAGTTCGAAAGGACCTTCGGGTGCACCATGCCGCAGCCGAGCAGCTCGATCCATCCCTCGCCCTTGCACAGGCGGCAGCCCGCGCCGTGGCAGGCAAAGCACTGCACGTCCACCTCGGCGGAAGGCTCCGTGAACGGGAAGTGGTGCGGCCGGAAGCGCACGACGGAATCCTCGCCGTACATGCGGCGGATGATGGTCTCGAGCGTGCCCTTCAGGTTGGCGAACGTGACGCCCCTGTCCACGACGAGACCCTCGATCTGGTGGAAGAGGGGAGAGTGTGTGGCGTCTACGGCGTCCGAGCGGTAGACACGGCCGGGGGAGATGATGCGGATGGGCGGCTTCTGCTTTTCCATCACGCGCACCTGCACCGGCGAGGTCTGCGTGCGCAGCAGGATGTTGTCGCTGATGTAGAACGTGTCCTGCGTGTCGCGCGCGGGGTGATCCTTCGGGATGTTCAGCGCCTCAAAATTATAATAGTCGTATTCGACCTCCGGCCCGCTCACAATGTCGAAGCCGAGGCCGACGAAAATCTCTTTGATTTCGTCCAGCTCCAGGCTCAGGGGGTGCTTGTGGCCGAGCTCATGCCGCCTGCCGGGCAGGGTGACGTCGATTTTCTCGCGCCGCAGCCGCTGCTGCGTTTCGGCCTTTTCAATTTCGGCGGCCCTGCCGGCCAGCTCGGTTTCAATGCGGGCGCGGATTTCGTTGGCCAGCCGGCCGACGACCGGCCTTTCCTGGTCGGAAAGCGAGCCCATCTGCTTTAAAATCGAGGTCAGCTCGCCTTTTTTGCCGAGGTAGCGGATGCGCAGATCCTCCAGCGTCTGCCGGCTCGCGGCCTGCTGAAGCTCTTTCTCCGCGGCCCGGCGGATCGCTTCCAGCTTATCTTTCATGTTCAGCCTTCCTTTCAAGAATAAAAAAGCCTTCGCCCCTCTACGAAAGGGGCGAAGGCAACTGCTTCGCGGTACCACCCTAAATTATACTCGTGCTGCCGGTAACGGGGCAACCCGTCGGGGCCTACTTCCGTTTGGGTTCAGCCCCGCCGCTCCAAAGGGAACTTCGCGCGCTTCCGGTCCGCAGCATGCTTTCAGCCGGCGGCATGCACTCTCTGGCGCGGACTCCTGAAAAACGGCTACTTCCTTCTTCCATGCGTTATAACAAGTATATATGATAACACACGCCCCGGCCGATTGCAAGAAAAAGTACGCCGGCTGAAATTATGGTTTGTATTCTATGCCGTACTATGCTACAATAAATCCAATCAGTCTGTATCTTATGTTCGGAGGATTGCATTGCGATGGACAGGCAAATGGATGTTTTTGTAGAGCAGATCGTCAAGAAAAAATTCGGCCCCAAGGATTATGCCATCATGGCCCTGACCGTTCTGGTGGGGCTTATCGTGATTGCGGTTTCTTTTCTGATTCCCGCCGTCGGGATCCTGATTCTCGTCGCCGCTGCCGTGGGCGTCTATTACCTCATCACGTCCCGGAATCTGGAATTCGAGTACAGCGTGACGAACGGCGACATCACCATCGATAAGATCATCAACCGCCGCAAGCGCAAGCGCGTTATCAACACCGATGCGCAGTATATTGAAGACATCGGCAAATACGACCCGCACCGCCTTGCGAACAAACAGGGGTACACGAAGATTTTCGCTTCGGAGTACGACGACGGAAGAAACGCCTGGTACTTCTGCGCGCGCGACCCGAAAAAGGGAAACGTCCTCGTGGTTTTCGACCCGGATGACAGAACCCTGAAGTCGATCAAGCCGTTTTTGCCGAGGCAGGTGGCGTTCAGTGCTTTTGGTCGGAACTGACCTGGTTGAAATACAGAGAATTGAAAAATCCATGCGGAATCCGCGCTTTTGCGGCCGCGTGCTCGGTAAAGCCGAGTACGCCCAGCTTGCTTTGCGCGGATTTTCCGTTTCCGGCGTCGCGGCGTCGTTCTGCGCCAAAGAGGCGTTTTCAAAGGCGGTCGGCACCGGGCTTTCCGGATTTGAGCTGCGGGACGTGCAGCTGCTTCGCCGGCCCTCCGGCCAGCCGGAGCTACGCCTTTCCGGCGCCGCGCTGCGCCTCGCGGCCGGCACGGAATTCAGCGTGAGCGTGACACATACGCAGCGGTACGCCTCGGCCGTAGTGGCCGGGGAAAGCGCCGCCCGGCTGCCGTGTGCGGAAGGCGAGGGCCTGCGCATGTTGCAATCCATGCTCAGGCCCCGCGATGCCGTGAGCAACAAGGGCGACTACGGCAGGCTGCTGTGCGTCTGCGGCAGCGAGGGGATGGCCGGCGCAGCCGTCATGAGCGCGGGCGCCGCGCTTCGCTGCGGGGCCGGCATTGTGGAGGCGGCGCTGCCGCGCCCGATCTATCCCATTGTCGCGTCCCGCTTGGCGGAAGCCGTCTACACGCTGTTAAACCCGGCCCCGGACGGCTCTCTGCCGCAGCCGGAAAAGGAGAAGCTCGCTGCCTCGCTCGCCCGCGCGAGCGCGTGCCTCGTCGGGTGCGGCCTCGGCAAAAGCCCTGCGGCCCGCGAAGAGGTTTTCGGCGTCGTCCGGGACTCGGCCGTGCCCGTCGTCGTGGACGCGGACGGCATAAATCTTGTTTCGGAGCATATAGATGCTTTGAAGGAAGCGAAAGCGCCGCTGGTTCTCACGCCGCACCCCGGCGAGATGGGCAGGCTGCTCGGCACCGGCGCCGCGGACGTTCAGTCCCGGCGCGAGGAGTGCGCGCGGGGCTTTGCCGAAAAGCACCGTGTGATTCTGGTGCTCAAAGGGGCGGGGACGCTCGTCGCGTCGCCCGACGGCAGGCTGTACCGCAACGCGACCGGCAACCCCGGCATGGCGCGGGGCGGCAGCGGCGACGTGCTCGCCGGGATGATCGGCTCGTTCCTCGCGCAGGGGATCGGGCCGTTCGAGGCCGCCGCGGGGGCGGTGTACCTGCACGGCCTCGCGGGGGACCGGTGCGCTTCCCGGCTTTCGCAGTACGGCATGCTGCCGACCGATCTGATCGGCGCGCTGCCGGAGCTGTTCCATGAAATCGGGCGGTAACCGCGCGGGCGGAGGGCCGCCCCGGCGGGAGAGATAGTGATGAAGCGGAATTGCAGGGCAATTTTGCGGCTGCGCGGCTTTCTTGACAGTCTGATGGCGGCTTCGGCCGCCGTTTTGTTTCTGATTCTGTTCGGCTGCTCGATCGGCGAGCCGAAGATTCAGCCCAAGGACATCGACTTTGTCTTTTCCTGCAAGGCGGACGTTTCCGCCGGGGGGCAGAGCTTCACGGTCGAGCTGAACCGCGCAGGACCCATGAACGCCACCGTAAAAGTCGTTTCCGGCAGCGGAAGCGGCCTTGCCTGGTACTGGAACGGCCAGAGCTTTGCCCAGACCTACCAGGGGCTCTCCGCCGAGAGCGGCAAGTGTGTCTTCCCGCAGGGGGCGTTCGCGTCGGTGCTTGTGGATGCGCTCGACGAGGCGGGAAAGCAGGACGCGCTCACCCGCGTGGGCGGGAACGTGTTTTCCGGCTCCTGTGAGGACGGCGACTACACGCTGACGGCCGACGGCTCGACCGGCGACATCACGCAGATCTCGGTCCCCGGCTGGAAGATTTCCGCAAAGCTGTACGGCTACGATCAGCCCACGCTTTCGACGGACGTCGTGCGCGACTACGAGAAGGAATAAAGAAACTCCCGCGGGTTTTGCCCACGGGAGTTTTTTCTGGCACTCGGCGCCAGTCGCAGCCTGAAATTTCCACTCTGCTAATGAGAAGTACAGGCAAGGGGACAGAAGATCGGGAAGAAGCGGAAGTAAATTGTTTCAGTAGGGTTTGATTGGTATCGTGGTATAATTAAAACTGTAAATTTCAATGGCAAAGGGGATAAAAGCATTGAAGATATATTTTGTTAATGGCAGTCCGAGAAAACAATGGAATACGGGGACTGTATTAAAAAGAGCAATAGAAGGGGCTACATCGGTAGGCGCAGAGACAGAACTAATTAACTTGTATGATTTGAAATACAAGGGGTGTATCAGTTGTTTTGCCTGTAAAATGATAGGCGGAAAATTCCACGGTAAATGTGCTCAAAAAGATGATTTATCACCTATCCTGGAAAAGCTATCGAAGGCAGATGGAATTGTTTTCGGTACGCCAATTTATTTTTATAATATTACATCTGGAATGCAGGCGTTTTTGGAACGATTCTTCTTTCCGTATGATTTATACAGCAGAGAGATAGTATCCGGCTATCCCAAAAAGATACCAATCGGTTTCATTTATACCATGAATATGACCGCAGAAAGTATGCACATGGCAGGTATAGATACGAATGTAAAAGCTGGACAATTATTTGCGGAAGAAATTTTAGGAATGAAACCGGAAGTTTTATATGTAAACAATACCTACCAATTTTCAAATTACAGCAAATATGAATCTTCTAAATTTTCCGAGATAGAAAAAGCCGCATACAAACAGACACAATTCCCGATAGATTGCCAAAAGGCTTTTGAAATTGGGCGGAAAATTGCCGAAGAAGCTAAATAAAAAATATATTGACTGAATACCCCCACAAGAAGAAACGATATGCGCCTCATGGAGGGGTGTGCATATCGTTTTTTCTTGTTATCAGCTGTCTGGGTTATATGCCATAGGCAAGTCAGCATGAGTTATATGTGATGTCTTTAACTGTGTGACATTCCCCGTTCGACACGCCGCTTACTTTTCCGTGATCATCAAACGGCTGCCGTCGCTGTCGACCACAAGGGTCTCCTTCGGCTTGAGCCCGCCCCCGACGATCTTTTCGGCGATCAGCGTTTCCACGCTGCTCTGGATGAAGCGCTTGAGCGGCCTCGCGCCGAACACGGGGTCGTAGCCGCTTTCGACGATGAAATCCCTCGCGGCGTCGGTCAGCTCGACCTGGAGCTGCCTGCCGGCGAGGCGGCGGCCGAGGTCCGCGATCTGCAGGTCGACGATCCTGTAGATTTCCTCTTTCGTGAGCGGCCGGTAGAACACGATGTCGTCGAGGCGGTTCAGGAATTCCGGGCGGAACTGTCTCTTGAGCAAGCCGCCGACCTCCTCGCGGGCCTGCGCGCTGATCTGCCCGTCCGCGCCGATGCCGTCGAGAATCACGGAGGAGCCGAGGTTCGAGGTCAGGATGATGATGGTGTTCTTGAAGTCCACCGTGCGCCCCTGGGAATCCGTGATGCGCCCGTCGTCCAGCACCTGTAACAGGATGTTGAACACGTCCGGGTGGGCCTTTTCCACCTCGTCGAACAGGATGACCGAGTAGGGGTGCCTGCGCACCGCCTCGGTCAGCTGGCCGCCCTCCTCGTAGCCGACGTAGCCCGGAGGCGCCCCGATCAGGCGGGAGACCGAGAATTTCTCCATGTACTCCGTCATGTCGATGCGCACCATGCTTTTTTCGTCGTCGAACAGCGCTTGCGCGAGGGCTTTCGCCAGCTCCGTCTTGCCGACGCCCGTGGGGCCGAGGAACAGGAACGAGCCAATCGGCCGGTTCGGGTCCTGGATTCCGGCGCGAGAGCGCAGAATCGCTTCCGAGACCTTTTCCACGGCCTCGTCCTGCCCCACGACGCGCCTGTGCAGGATGTCCGGCAGGCGGAGCAGCTTTTCGCGCTCGCTTTCCATCAGGCGCGAAACGGGGATGCCCGTCCAGCGGCCGACGATTTTCGCGATCTCCTCCTCCGTCACGCGGTCATGCAGCAGGAATTCCGATGTCTGCGCCTTTTCGGCGATCTCCTCCTCGGCCTTCAGCTGTTTCTGCAGGTCGGGCAGCCTGCCGTATTTCAGCTCGGCGGCCTTGTTGAGGTCGTAGACGCGCTCCGCTTTTTCGATTTCCGCGTTGACGTTTTCAATCTCTTCGCGCAGCTTGCGGACCTTGCCGATGGCGTTCTTCTCGTTTTCCCACTTGGCTTTCATTTCCTTGAAGCGGGCGCGTTCGTCGGCCAGCTGCTTCTGAATTTCTTTGAGGTGCTCCTGCGCGAGGGTGTCCGTGTCCTTTTTCACGGCGGCTTCCTCAATCTCGTGCTGCATGATTTTGCGCGAAATCTCGTCCAGCTCCGTGGGCATCGAGTCGATTTCCGTGCGGACCATCGCGCAGGCTTCGTCCACGAGGTCGATGGCCTTGTCGGGCAGGAAACGGTCGGAGATGTACCGGTTGCTCAGCACGGCGGCGGAGATCAGGGCCTGGTCCTGGATTTTGACGCCGTGGAACACCTCGTAGCGCTCCTTGAGGCCGCGCAGAATGGCGATGGTGTCTTCGACGGAGGGCTCCTCGACCATGACGGGCTGGAAGCGGCGTTCCAGCGCGGCGTCTTTTTCAATGTATTGCCGGTATTCGTTCAGCGTGGTCGCGCCGATGCAGTGCAGCTCGCCGCGCGCCAGCATCGGTTTCAGCAGGTTGCCGGCATCCATGCTGCCCTCGGTCTTGCCCGCGCCCACAATGGTGTGCAGCTCGTCGATGAACAGGATGATGCGGCCCTCGCTTTTCTTGACCTCGTTCAGCACCGCCTTGAAGCGTTCCTCGAACTCGCCGCGGTATTTGGCGCCCGCCACGAGCGAGCCCATGTCGAGCGAAAACACCTTCCGGTCCCTGAGGCTGTTCGGCACGTCGCCGCGCACGATGCGCTCGGCGAGGCCTTCGGCGATGGCGGTCTTGCCGACGCCCGGCTGGCCGATCAGCACCGGGTTGTTCTTCGTCTTGCGCGACAGAATCAGGATGACGTTGCGGATTTCTTCGTCGCGGCCGATGACGGGGTCGAGCTTGTGGTCCTTCGCGAGCGCCACGAGGTCCTGGCCGTATTTTGCGAGCGCGTCGTAGGTTTCTTCGGGGCTGTCGCTCGTCACGCGGGTGTTCCCGCGGACGGAGGAAAGCGCGCCCAGAAATTTGTTCTTCGTGATGCCGAACCTGCTGAAAACCTCACGCATGGCGTCGTTCGGCTTGTCGATCATGGCGAGCATGATGTGCTCGACCGAGACGTACTCGTCCTTCATGCGCGACGCTTCCCGCTGCGCGGCCACAAGCACCGCGTCCACGTCGGCGGAGATGTAGATTTTGCCCGGCTCCCGGCCCGGCCCCGTCACGCCGGGGATCTTTTTCATCTGCCGTTCCGTCTCTTCCAGCACGGCCTGGGGATCGACGCCCAGCTTCTTCAGCAGCTGGGGAATCAGCCCGTTTTCCTGCCGCAGAAGGGCGGCGGCCAGGTGCTCCTGCCCAATTTGCATATTGTTGTTTTCAAGCGCGTAAGACTGCGCGTTCTGAAGAGCTTCCAGCGATTTTTGCGTAAAGTTCTGTGTGTCCATAGATGACTGACCTCCTTGAGGCGGTTTGTTTTACAGGATTGCGGCGTGCTTGAGGTGCTCCCGATAGCTGCATTCCAGCTGGCGCTCCGCTTCCCCGGGATTCTCCAACTCCGCAAAATAGGTTTTCATTCCGGCGTCGAATTCGCAGATGTAGTCCAGAATCGCCTGGGCGATTTTCTGCGGGAACTCGCTTTCTTTTCGTTTGGGAAGCCGCAGGCGCCGCGTGCAGCGCCCGGGAAGAATTTCGCAGGGAACGCTTCCGCTCGGGAAGTACTGCCCGATCCACTGGTTTTCGATTTTGTTCCACAGCTGAAAATATGCGTAGGTCAGGCGCAGAAGGTCTTCGTTCTGCGTCCGGACCGAGATTCGCAGCTCGCCCATATAAGGCTCGCTGCGGCGGTACAGCTCCAGAACATACCGTACCGTCGGCCGGTAGCGGTAGTGCAGCGCGCTGCAGACCGATATCATGGTGTCGCTCGGCTGGTCCCGGAACCGGAACCCCTCCAGGTCCGAAAAAAGCTTTTCCATGTCGCTGAAAACGTCTTTGATCCGGCTTTCCGGCGTGGAAAAGGAAAGATATTCGGCCAGGATCTGGTTAATCAGGCTGCTGCGGCTGGTGCGGCGTTTGTAAGCCAGCTTGTCGACCTCCTCCACCAGCTCGTCCAGCAGGACAAGACTGTAGACGTTTTTCTCCACCGGAGCTCACCTCGGATGCATTTCTTGATTTAAGTATAATACGGTAATATAATTTGTCAATACATTTATATAACAATGATCCAAAATTGTTTATGAATCCGCAGATTACTCTGAACATGACATCCTGATAAGCGAGGATTTGACTAAATTTCGGCTTTTAAGCATCAGGAATACAGAAATATGGCAGAAAGTCACAGGATATTACACCATATTACCATATAGGAATCAAAAGAAACCGCAAGATGTTAAAATGAAGATTACGTAAATGAATTATTTGCCGGCATCCGGCGGCATGGAACGCGCCGGACGCGCAAGACTGCAATTTACCGTTTTTTCTTAGAAAAGCCGGCGCGGACGGCTGCTGATCCGTCCGTGCCGGCCGAAAATACGGCTCTTCCGTTCCGCGGGCCGCTACTCGTCGTCACGCGTCAGGTTTTCTGCATAATCGCGCAGGCTTGCGAGCGAATTGACGCTTTCCGCGCGCTGCCCGACGGATTCTTTCACGTAGTCCGGCAGGCAGTCGAAGTACCGTCTGGCCTCCTGATCGCCGCGGATCAGGCTGTATAAATCCACATAATGCTGCATCGCCATTCTCCTTTCGCACGGTTGTGTGAGTTTTTCTTGCCGGAAAAGTCCCGGAAAGAGGAATTGAATTCTCTAAACTGCTTTCCCGGCTTTCCGGGAAAAATACATGGAAAAGTTATCTGAATCAGTCTCCGGCCGCTTCCGGCGCATGCGGGTTTTGGCAGCCGGTCCATACTTAATGTGTAAAGTGTTGTGATAGTATGCTGTTCAACGTCAACGAACTGCTGATTTCTTTGTCGTGGACTCTTGACGTCGCCGAAAAAAGTCTGCTGAAAGCCAATTCGAACCACGGGATGCGCGTGGCTTATATTTCCGCCCGCGTTGCGCAGGCGTTCAACCTTCCTCTGAAAGACCGCTTCGACCTCGTTTCCTATGCGCTGCTGCACGACAACGGCGTCATGGCTTCCGTGCGGAAAAAGAATCTGCAGAGCCCGAATGTGAAATTCTCGACCGAAACGGATTCCGATCACTGCGTGGAGGGCGAGAAGAATATTGCGGCGTTCCCGTTTTTAAGCAAACGCGAGAACGTCATCCTCTACCATCACGAGCATTACGACGGCAGCGGCTTCTTCGGGATGGCGGGCGACGAAATCCCCCAATTTTCTCGGATCATTTTTCTCGCGGATTACATCGCGGTGCGGTTTTCGCTGGGGTGGGGCAGCGACGAAATCATAGACGCCGTCAGGCACGACTCCGCTTATTTTGACCCCTCGCTGCGCGACGCCGTGTTCGAGCTGAGTCAGCACATCGAGTTCTGGCTCGCCATGGACGACCAGTTCGTGCAGAGCTCGCTTCTTCACATGCTTCCGCAGACGAACCGTGTGATGGATTATAAGCAGGTGCGCAGTATTTCCCAGATTTTCAGCCATATCATCGACGACAAATCGCCGTTCACCGGCTCGCACTCGCGCGGCATCAGCGACAAGGTCGGGTTTATCTGCCAGTATTACGAGTTCGACGAAAGGATGTACTGGAAGATGCGCATCGCCGCGGACCTGCACGATCTCGGCAAGCTTGCGGTGCCGAACACCATCCTCGACAAGCCGGGCAGGCTCACCAGGCAGGAGTTCCAGGTGGTGCAGTCGCACCCGTTTTATACCCGGAAAATCCTCAGCATGATTGAGGGCTTCGAAGAGATTACCGAGTGGGCGGCAAACCACCACGAAAGGCTGAACGGCTCGGGGTATCCCTATGGGCTGCACGCCGACCAGCTCGACTTCAATTCCCGCATCCTCGCCTGCGTGGACATCTACCAGGCGCTGACGGAAGACAGGCCCTACCGGAAGGGGATGGGCCACGGCGAGGCTATCGGGATCCTTTACGACATGGCCCGGGACGGGCTGATTGAAGAATCCGTTACGGAAGACATGGACTCGATTTTCAAGGACGCCTGAATCTGAAAAAGACGCATTGGGAAGGCCCGCCGCAGAAACGG
>JAEZCC010000033.1 GCA_023412715.1 Bacillota bacterium | reverse complement strand
TCGATACGCCAACGTATCGCTTTTGAGATTTTTTAGAGTTCTCTTCTCTTGTCCGAAAGTACTTAAAACTCTCGTCCTTTACGGGTTCCTTTTTCCTTATCGTTGTTTAATTTTCAAGGTCCCATGCCGTCATAATTCACAGAAGATTGGAGAAAACCAAATCCATTTTCAACGAATTACCGGAAATTTTGTTCCGTTTTTCGACGGCTTCTCTAGTTTATCACTTTCAGTTAGCGCTGTCAACCATTTTTTTATTTTTCATGCGGCCCGGCACAATTGCATCCGGCGCCCCCGCTTGGTATAATGAAAATCATTGACGGGAGGAATAAAGATGCCGATTAAAATTCCGGCAGAGCTGCCGGCCGGTAAAGTGCTGGAAAGCGAAAATATCTTCGTCATGACGCACGAACGCGCCATATCTCAGGATATTCGGCCGCTGAAAATTGTGATTCTGAACCTGATGCCGACCAAGGTGGAAACCGAAACGCAGCTTCTGCGCCTGCTGGGCAACACGCCGCTTCAGGTTGACGTCGTGCTGCTGCGGATGCTCTCGCACAAATCGAAAAACACGCCCGCTTCGTATCTCGATACCTTTTATAAGACCTTCCGGCAGATTGAATCCGAAAAATTCGACGGCATGATTATGACCGGCGCGCCGGTGGAAAAGCTCGCCTTCGAGGACGTGGACTACTGGCCGGAGCTGTGCAGGATCATGGAGTGGAGCAAAAAGAACGTCTATTCCGTCATCCATATCTGCTGGAGCGCCCAGGCCGGCCTGTACTACCACTACGGCATTCCGAAATACATGCTGTCGCAGAAAATATCCGGCATCTTCCGGCACCGGGTCCTGAACCCGCTTCACCCGCTGGTGCGGGGATTCGACGACAACTTCTGGGCGCCGCATTCCCGCTACACCGAGGTCAGAAAAGAGGATATTCTGAAGCGCCCGGAGCTGGAGATCCTCACGGAATCCAACGCCGCGGGCGTTCACATCGTCTCCGCCAAAAACGGGAGGCAGATCTTCGTGACCGGCCACGAGGAATACGACCGGAACACGCTGAAAAAGGAATATCTGCGCGACGTCCGGAAGGGCCTGCACCCGATGGTCCCGCAGAACTATTTTCCGAACGACGACCCGTCGCTCAGCCCGCCGTTCGTCTGGCGCAGCCACGCATTCCTGATGTTCTCGAACTGGCTGAACTATTTCGTCTACCAGAACACGCCGTACAATCTCGGGGATATTGCCGAATGATTCCCGCAGGGCGGCTTATTCCCCGATGATTTTGATAAGCGCGTGCTTGTCCCGCTTTCCGTCGAACTCGAAATAAAAAATCTGCTCCCACGTTCCGAAATCCAGCTTTCCCTCCGTCACGGCGACGACGGCCTCGCGCCCCATGATCGTGCGTTTCAGGTGGGCGTCGGCGTTGTCTTCGAACCCGTTGTGGCGGTACTGGCTGTAGGGCTTTTCCGGCGCAAGCTTTTCGAGCCACACCTCGTAGTCGTGATGAAGCCCGCTCTCGTCGTCGTTGATGAACACGCTGGAAGTGATGTTCATGGCGTTGACAAGCACAAGGCCCTCGCGGATCCCGCTTTCCCGCAGAGCCTCTTCCACCTGCGGCGTGATATTGGTGATGCCCCTGCGGGTCGGGAAATGAAAATGGAGCTCTTTCCGATAAGATTTCATCCTGTTTGACCTCCAGTCAAATGCCGTTTTACCGTTACGGAAAGCGTAGCACAAAAAACGGTTTTCGTCCAGTTCACATGCAGCGAAACAGGCACCCGGCGCCGCGGCCGGATGCCTGTTCTCTTTTTTCAGGAAAGCTTCACGCGCAGCTGCTGCAGAATCTTCTTTTCGCGCCGGGAAACCTGCACCTGGGTCATCCCCAGGGCGGAAGCCGTTTCCGACTGCGTGCGGCTTTTGAAATAGCGGAAGACGATGATTTTGCGATCCCGGGGCTCCAGCTGGGTCACGACCTGCTTTAAGGAGATCAGCTCGGCGATTTTGTCGTCTTCCGGCTCTACGCCGATGTCGAGCTGGCCGCCGCCGTCCTCGTCGTCCATGGTGAGGGAGAGCGGCACCTGCGCCGCCCCGAGGGCCTCGGCCGCCTCCGCCGGCTCCACGCCGAGAGACTCGGCCAGTTCCCCGACCGTGGGGGATCTTCCTTCCCGGTCGGCGAACGCCGCCGACTCGCGCATGGCGCGGACGGAAAGCTCTTTGAGGCTGCGGCCGACCTTGACCGTGCCGCCGTCGCGGAACAGGCGTTTGATTTCGCCCAGGATGACCGGCACGGCGTAAGTGGAAAACCGGACGCCCCTCTCCGGGTCGAAATTCTCCACTGCCTTGATAAGGCCGAGGCACCCCGCCTGAAAAAGGTCGTCGTATTCAATTCCGCGGCCCTTGAAATGCCTGGCGCACGAATGGACCAGCCCGATGTTTTCCCGGACCTTCTGATCCCTATCCATGGCTGACCGGCCGCCGCGCAATCGTCTTCTCCATAATGACGGAAGTCCCCCGTCCGGGCGTCGACGCGACATGAAGGCGGTCCATGAAATTTTCCATCACGGCGAATCCGAGGCCCGCGCGTTCTTCCCCCGCAGTGGTGAACATGGGCTGCATCGCCTGCTTGACGTCTTCAATCCCGCAGCCGCGGTCGCGTATTTTGACGACGACCCGGCCGTTTTCAAACAGCTTGCAGTTTATGTAGACCATGCCGATTGCGTTGCGGTACGCATGCACGATGCAGTTCGTCACCGCTTCGGAAACCGCCGTCTTAATGTCGCACAGCTCATCCACCGTAGGGTCGAGCTGCGCAATGAAGGCGGCGACCGCGGCCCGGCTGAACGCTTCGTTGGCAGAGCAGCTCGGGAACGAAAGGCTCATTTCATTCATCGGTTTCATGGTGGACCTCCCTTTTGATTGTGCAGAGCTGATCCAGACCGGAAAGCGAGACGATCCGCTCGATCTTCGGCGGAAGATTGACGATTTCGACCGCGCCGTTCCAGATTCTCATCAGCCGGCAGCGGCCCATAATCAGCCCGACGCCGGAACTGTCCATAAACTGGACCGCGCCAAAATCAAGAATCAGCCTTTTAGGTTTGACCTTCGACGCAGTCTCGTCGATGCCGGTGCGTATCTCCCGCGCGGAGTGGTGGTCGATTTCTCCGCTCAGAACCGCCGTCAGCACATTTTCTTTCAAGATCAGCCTGACCCCCATACCGGAGCACCTCCAAAAAAAATTGGTAAATTAAGGAACGTCGGTTTCCCGCATTTTTGATTAGCATGTCCTTTTTGCATAAAAAAATACCCTTATCTATAAAGATAAGGGTACGGCGATGAAATATTGCTCGAATTATGCGCCCCGGCTTATTTTTTCAGGGCTTTCAGCCGTCCGGCGAGCGCTTCCCGCACATCGCCGGCAAGGTAGAGCGAACCGCAGACGACAAGGGCGCCGTGCCCGGGGTCCAGAATGGAGAACGCACGGTCCAGCGCATCCGGAACATCCGGGGCAGGTTCGGCCTCGGCGCCGCAGCTTTTCCAGAGCTCCGCCAGACGCCGCGCCTCAAGGCCGCGGCCGGAAGAGGGCCGCACGGTTATGACCCGGGAAAAGACGCCGGCAAGATTTCTGACCGCCGCAGGGGCGTCTTTGTCGGCCAGCATCCCCATGAGGGCAGTCACTTTCTTGCCGGGAAGATACCGGCGCACGGCGGCGGCCAGGGCAGCGGTCCCTTCGGGGTTGTGCCCGCCGTCGAGAATGACCGGCGGCGACTGGGAGAGAACCTCCAGCCTCGCCGGCAGACAGGCGGACGCAAAGCCCGCTTCGACCGCGGAAAGCGTCAGATTCCACCCGAGGCCGCAGAGGACTTCGCGCACCGCGAGGGCGGTTTTTGCGTTCCTGGCCTGATGATCGCCCAAAAAAGGCAGACGCAGCTCCCGCCCGCCGTACAGCAGCACGGTCCCGGAGAGATCGGAACGCAGCGGCCGGGCGGAAACTTCCGAGGCCTCGACAAGGCGGCTGTGCCGCTCCGACGCCGTTTTCCGGATAACGGCCAGCGCCTCCGGCGGCTCGTCGGGGTAGCAGACGACCGGGCGGCCTTCTTTGATGATGCCGCACTTTTCGCGGGCGATCTGCCCCAGCGTATTCCCCAGGACCTCGGTGTGATCGAGCGAGATGGAAGCGATGACGGAAACAATCGGCTTTTCAATCACGTTCGTGGCGTCCAGCCGGCCGCCGAGGCCGACCTCCAGCACGACGGCGTCGCAGCGCTTCCGCGCAAACCAGAGGAACGCCATCGCGGTGATCAGTTCGAACTCGGAAAGCGGTCTGCCCCCGGCCGCCATTTCCTCCGCCTGCGGCAGGACGGCCTGCGCAAGCGAGACAAGCTCTTCCCGCGGAATCATCGCACCGTCAAGCTGCATCCGCTCGCGGAAATCGCAGACGTGCGGCGAAAGATAAAGGCCGGTGCGGCAGCCGGCTTTCTGCAGCATGGAAGCGACCAGAGCGCAGGTCGTGCCCTTGCCGTTCGTGCCCGCCACGTGGACAAAATTCATGTTTTCCTGCGGATTGCCCAGCCGGGCGAGAACCTCGCGCATGTTCTCAAGCCCCGGCTTCGGGCCGAAGCGGTGGCACGACTCGATTTTCGCGATGACCTCCTCATAGTCCACCTGTTGATTCCCCCTGTGAAAAAGAGGCGGGAAAATCCCCGCCTCCTGAAAACGCTGCCGATCGCCCCTACTGCATCTCTTTGATGCCGGACCGGATGAGCGCGATGTGCTCTGCAAGCTTTTCCGCGTTCTGGCGAACGCCGTCGACGACGTTCGCCGGCGCTTTGGAAAGAAATTTTTCATTTTTCAGCTTTGCCTGCGCGTTCGCATACTGCTTCTGCGCCGACTCCAGCTCTTTGGAAAGACGGGCAAGCTCCGCCTGACGGTCGACGAGCTCGTCGGTCGGGATGAACAGTTTCGCGTCGGGCGTCACGATGGTCACGGCCTTTTCCGCCGCCGGAATCGCGCCGAACTCCACGTGGCTGGCCGAAGCGAGGCGCATGAGAATCGCGGCGCCCCTGCGGAACGTCTCCGGCACGGCGGTGTCGAGATACAGATGGGTCCTGCGGGAAGGCGGCACGTTCATCTCGGCGCGGCGGTTGCGCACCGCGCGCACGGCCTCCATGATTTTGCGCATCTCTTCCGCGGCCTGGGGGAAGCTGTGCGCTTCGCTAAATTCCGGCCATTTTGAGACCATAATGGAATCGCCCTCGTGAGGAAGCGACTGCCAGATCTCTTCGGTGATGAACGGCATGAACGGATGCAGGAGCTGCAGCGTGGAAGACATGACCCACACGAGCACGCGGCACGCGTTCTGCGCGGCCGTCTCGTCGCCCGAGGTCAGGCGGATCTTTGAAATCTCGATATACCAGTCGCAGAACTCGTCCCACAGAAAATCGTAGAGCTTCTGCGCGGCGATGCCAAGCTCGAAATGCTCGAGGTTGTCGGTGACTTCTTTCGTTACGCGGTTGAACGAATCGACAATCCACTGATCCTCCAGAGCAAGCGTCTCCGGCAAGGTCGGCGGAATGTCGCGGCCTTCGAGGTTCATGCGGATGAAGCGGGCCGCGTTCCAGATTTTATTGGCGAAATTGCGGCTCGACTCGACCTTGTCTTTGGAGTAGCGCATGTCGTTCCCGGGGCTGTTGCCCGTCGCGAGCATAAAGCGCAGCGCGTCGGCGCCGTACTCTTTGATAACGACGAGCGGATCGATGCCGTTGCCGAGCGATTTGCTCATCTTGCGGCCCTGCTCGTCGCGCACAAGGCCGTGGATCAGCACGGTGCGGAACGGCACGTCGCCCATCTGCTCCAGGCCGGAGAACATCATGCGGACGACCCAGAAAAAGATGATGTCGTAGCCGGTCACGAGCGTGTCGGTCGGGTAAAAATAGCTGAGATCAGGATTTTTGTCGGGCCAGCCGAGCGTGGAAAACGGCCACAGCGCCGAAGAAAACCACGTGTCGAGCGTGTCCGGGTCCTGTTCGAGGCGCGTGCCGCCGCATTTCGGGCAGACGTGCGGCTCGCCGCGGGCCACGATCATCTCGCCGCAGTCCCGGCAGTACCACGCCGGGATGCGGTGCCCCCACCACAGCTGGCGGGAAATGCACCAGTCGCGGATGTTTTCGAGCCAGTGGAAATAGATCTTTGAAAAGCGCTCCGGGACGAATCTGGTTCGGCCGTCCCGCACCGCCTCGATGGCGGGCTTTGCGAGCGGTTCCATTTTGACGAACCACTGCTTCGAGACGCGCGGCTCCACAATGGTGCCGCAGCGGTAGCAGGAGCCGACGTTATGCTTGATGGGCTCCACCTTGACGAGGAACCCCTGTGCCTTCAGATCGTCGACAATCTGCTTACGGGCTTCAAGGCCGGGTAACCCGGCGTATTTTCCGCCGTTTTTATTGATGCTGCCGTCTTCGTTCATCACGTTGATGACGGCGAGATTGTGCCGCAGGCCGACCTCGTAGTCGTTCGGGTCGTGCGCGGGCGTGATCTTGACCACGCCGGTTCCGAAATCGCGCTCGACGTATTCGTCGGCGACCACGGGGATTTCGCGCCCCACGAGCGGCAGAATCAGCGTCCTGCCGACGAACTTTTTATACCGTTCGTCCTCCGGGTGGACCGCGACGGCGGTGTCGCCCAGCATGGTTTCCGGCCGGGTCGTCGCAAGCTCAAGATAGCCGCCGCCGTCCTTGAACGGGTAGCGCAGATGCCAGAAAAAGCCGTCGCGCTCGGTAAATTCGACCTCCGCGTCGGAGATGGAGGTCCTGCAGTGCGGGCACCAGTTGATGATGCGCTCGCCGCGGTAGATCAGCCCTTTTTCGTACAGGCGGACAAACACTTCGCGCACCGCGCGGGAACAGCCCTCGTCCATGGTGAAGCGCTCACGCTCCCAGTCGCAGGAGGAGCCGAGCTTTTTCAGCTGCGAAACAATGCGGCCGCCGTATTCTTCCTTCCACTTCCACGTGCGCTCAAGAAACGCCTCGCGCCCTACACTCTCTTTGGTCTTGCCTTCCTTGCGCAGGGCCTCGACCACCTTCGCCTCGGTGGCGATGGCCGCATGGTCCGTACCCGGAAGCCAAAGCGCGTCGTAGCCCTGCATTCTGCGCCAGCGGATCAGAATATCCTGAAGCGCCGAGTCGAGGGCATGTCCCATGTGGAGCTGCCCGGTGATATTCGGCGGGGGCATCACGATGGTGTAAGGCTTTTTCTGCGGATCGCGCTCCGCGTGGAAATAATTTCCCTCAAGCCAGAAGCGGTAGATGCGATCCTCCACTTCCTGCGGGTCGTAGGTTTTGGCAAGTTCCCTGCTCATGTCTGCTAACTTCCTCCAATGATATGGGATTGCGGCCTTCGCCGCATAAACTCTCTGCGAGATGACGCCGTCTTCCGGGGCATTTGTCAAATGGATCCGCCCGCGGGCACCGGAACGGCGCTTCCGCCGACGATGGAAGCATCCAGCGCAACCGCCGCGCAAAGGGCGAGCGGCACGTCCCCCTCCAGAAAGATCTCGACGGCGTAACAGTCGCCGCGCGCATTCCAGCAGCGCCCGTGCGTCATGACGACGCGCGGCCTGCCGTGCTCTTCCCGGCCTTCCACAAGGTCGAACGACCTTGTGAGGATGCTGCCGCGGAAGCGCCACGGAACACCTTTGATCCGAACGGGGCGGTGCACGGCGCGGGGCTTCACGGTAAGCCGCATGCGTCTTCCCCCGGCTGAAACGGAGTACTGGAACGAGGTGGGAAGAAACACGCCGGTCACGCGGGCAAGGGACACGCCGTCCTTCCCGCACAGCCGGTACCGGCACCCCAGAGGGGTGTACTCGCCCTGCAGATCATAAAGAGGGTTTCCGCAGGAATCCAATACGGTGAACAGCCTTTCCGGCCCGCCGGCCTGCTGCAAATAAAGCCGCACTTCCCACTCATCCTCTCTAGCATCCCGATTCTTTTCTATCATATCATTTTTGGCCGCCGGCGGCAACAAAAAAACCAAAAATAAGCCCGCCGCGGCTTCACGGCCGGGTTTTGCCGCTTCAACGAACGGCGGCGCGGTGGTATAATGGATCGCATAGAAAAAATCCGTACCGGAAAGAGGCTGCGCCATGATAAAAATTTTAAAGCTCCGCCGGCTGTGGCTGCTGCTGGCATACCCGGCCGCTTTTGCGGCGACCCTGTACGCTTCCTCTCACGAGGCGGCGGCGGAACGGTACGCGCGCGGCCCGTATGCCGCGCTCGCGCGCGCCGGAAATTTTCTGACCGGCCTCGCGCCGTTTTCTATCGGGGAAATCCTCGTGTATCTGCTCGCGGCGTGCTTGATGGCGCTTCTGGTCCGGACGATCGCCGGGGCCGTCCGCGGGAAGGGCCGCCGGGCGGAAACCGTCCTGAAGTTTTTCGTCAATCTTCTGTGCTTTGGGGGCGTCGTGTATCTTGTTTTCACCGTGAACTGCGGCATCAACTACTACCGCAGCACGTTCGCGCAGACCTGCGGCCTGCCGGTAAAACCGTCTTCCGCCGCGGAGCTGACGCGCCTGTGCGGGAATCTCGCCGACGACGCCGACGCGCAGCGCGCCCGTGTCGCAACGGACGGCGAGGGCGTCATGAAGCTGAGCACGCGGGATTTCGCCCGCACGGCCCAGCAGGCCAGGCAGTCGTTCGACCTGCTGAGCGCCGACTACCCCCTTCTCCCGTCGGGCTACAGCGCGCCGAAGCCCGTTCTCGGTTCCCGGCTGATGTCCCGCTGCAACCTCACGGGGATGTTCTTTCCCTTTACGTTCGAGGCGAACGTAAACACCGATGCGCCGGAGTATACCATCCCCGTCACAATGTGCCACGAGCTTTCGCACCTGCGGGGATTCATGCGGGAAGACGAGGCCAATTTCATCGGATACCTGGCATGTGAAAAAAGCGAAAGCGCCGATTTCAAGTATTCCGGCACCATGCTCGCCTTCACCTACGCCTCGAACGCCCTGCTCGCGGCGGACGAAAAAGCGGACGCCAGAGTATGGAGCAGCCTGAGCGAAGGCGTAAAAAAAGACCTTGCGTACAATTCCGCTTACTGGAAACAGTTCGAGGGGCCGGTTGCAAAAATTTCGGACTCGGTGAACAACAGCTACCTGAAAGCAAACCGTCAGAGCGACGGGGTCCAAAGCTACGGCAGGATGGTCGACCTGCTGCTTGCCCTGCAGCGGAAGGAAGAAGCCTCCGCAAAGAAATAGCGCGGAAACAGCGAACGTTTCCGCGCCGGAGTTTATGCCTTATTGCCGTTTTGCGCCGATCACTGAGCCGGCTTCGGGTCCTTCGGCTCCGCAAAATCTTCGGGGAGGTCGACCTGCTCAATCGTCCCGTCAGAAACCTGAACCTTGCCCTGCAGCTTGGCGCCGCTGTCCACCGTAATGGTGGTGGAGGCAATGTCGCCGATGATGATGGCGTTTCCCTGGCAGTTGACGTTGCCCATGACGTGGACATTCCCCTTCAGCTTTCCGTCAAACGTGAGGTTCCCGCATTTGATGTCGCCCACAATGACGGAATCGCTGTCGACCGTAATGTCTTCCGCAGCGCTGACGTTTCCCCGCACCGTGCAGGAAGAAAGCGACACGCCGGAGCCCTGCACGTCCCCGTTCTGCTTGCCGTTGATTTTCACGTTGCCGCTCGTGCTGACGCTGCCCGTGACCGTGCCGAGCATTTCGATATCGCTGTCGGACTTGATGTCGCCGACAATAACGGTGCCCCGCGAAATCACGGTGGTGTTTTTCGCGTTTTCACCGTAACCGGGGCTGAAATTCCCCCGGTCCGAAAATTCAGGCTGAGCGGGACGCGCGCTGTTGTTCTGCCCGTACGACTCGGCCCGCGGAATATAATTTGGCTGTGCCGCGCCTGTCTCCATGGTTCTTTCCGATTTCATCTGCGAATCTTCCTCCGCTTCTTCAGGTCCGTTCCAGATCCGCCTGACCATGTGGGCAAACCTGCCGTCCTGGCTATTTCCTGCAGCATCCATCGACTGCGCCTCCAAAGTTCCTCCCCAAGCAAAATGGGATTGGAAGATAAAGACAAAATAAGCTTTTGTAATTATACAATATTTTAACTGGGTTTTCTACCCTTTTTCGACTTTTTTAGTCAAAAAGGTTCCGCGCCGGGCCCAAAGCGGGACGTCCCGCGCAGAAAGCGGGGCCCGCCGCCGGGTAAAGCCGGCAGCGCACCCCGTTTTTCACCATCAGAGTTACTGTTTTAAAGCGACGAGCCTCGCGCTTTTGCCGAAGGACGCGGCGCCGGGCTTCACGGTCACGGACATTTTGACCGACTGGCCCCCCGCCACGGCGAACAGGATGTCCGCGCTGCCCGCCTGCACGCCCGTGACCCGGTAAAGGATCACCCCGTCGGAGCCTTTTTTATAGAAAGCCACCCGGGCGCTGGAGGAAGAAGAACTTACGCCGATGCTCTTTTCATCGACGCCGCGCGCCAGCACCCCCGCGCAGTAGAACGCGTTCGGCGCCATGGTGTAAGACATGGTGTCCATCAGGATCCCGCTGTTTACCGTAACGGCCATCTGGCTGCCGCCGATCTCCACGGCCGTGGATCCGTTTCCCTTCCCGGTCACGGTATAAAGCCATGCGGGATTCCCGTCTTTGTCCTTGACCGCTTTGGTGCCGGTCACCTCCACAACGGAGGGATCGCGTGAAACCGCGGCCGGCGCTGTAGAAGCGTTCGTTTTGGCAAGGACGCCGTATTTGTTCCCCACAAGCACGGAGACATAGGACGTGTCCAGCGTTACGGAAGAATCCTCGCTGCCGGTCGTAAGGACGCAGGTATCCGATTTATAGCCGGATAAGATATCCTTGTTCCTGTCGGCAAGATAAGCGGTCAGAACGGCCCTGTGGCTGCCGGAAACAGAGGAAGTCGCCGACACCGTGCAGCCCGCGTTTTTGGAACCGGGAGAGATGGAGAAAGCGGAAGAATCCCCGTCAAGCCGCCAGATAATCTGCGTGCCGTCGGCGTACTGGGAGAGATCCGGGCTTACCAGAACGCTCACAGAGGAGGAAGAACCCGCCTTGACCGCCAGCGAATGCAGGCCGAGGGAAACGCCCTGCGTGCCGGAGGGCGTAAGGCGGAAAAGGCTGTAGCTGCCGGCGTCCATCCGCTCGAAATAGTAGCCGTAAGTCTGCAGGCTGCCTTCCCAGACCGCACCGCCCTCCGAGCGGAACGCGACGGTCCCCGACCCCACCGGGTCGTTGAACAGAAGGAACGGCGACCCGGTCACGTACTGGTGGATGGTAAGCTTGCCGGAATCGACGCACAGCGTGCCGGAGCCGCTGATGCAGTTGACGTCAAGGGAGCCGTAATGAACGAGTTCGGAGCCTTTTTCCAGAGAAATCGTGTCCAGCGAAAGGGACTGGTCCAGAACGGCCTTTTTATTCTCATCCACATGAAGAACATTGATGCCGCTGAGCGGCGGCATCCGGTTGGCAAAACCGTCCGCCTCGACCACGGCGCTGCCGTGTCCGTCAATTTTCTGAGCCGTGAGCGTCCCCGCATGCAGCAAAAGCTTCCCGGTGACGGAAACCGTACCGGAAATGCTCACGGAAGCCGAGGCATTAAGCGTAACGTCGGCCGCGCTGACGGAACCGGAAACCGTCGTCGAGCCGCCGCCGAAAAGCACCTGCGAAAGGGCCGTGACGGAGCCGCCGATTGGGAATTTCCCATTCAGGGTGACGCTGCCTCCGTTGGAGGTCACCCCCTGCCTGACGGTGCCGCCGGTCATGCCGATATTGCCGCCGGCGGCGACGGATTTCAGGATCCCGCCGGAGATGATGGCGCTGCCGGTGCAGACGGTGTCGCCGACCGTGCCGCCGGTAACGGTCAGGTTGCCGGACACGTTCGCGCCGCCGACCGTGCCGCCGGCGACGGTCAGGCTGCCGTAGGCGCTCAGGCTGCCGATCACGCCCGCCTTCACGGTGAGATTGCCGTCCCATGAAGCGCTGCTGCCGGTCACGTCTTTAAAATGGGAAGCGTCCCACGTTTTGGACCAGTCCGACGCAAGACCGACATATGTTCTGGTCCCCCGCATGTCGACGATACCGTCGCTGCCCGCGGCCGATGCCGGCCAAGAAAGCGGCGCGGGAAGGAGCAGCAAAGCCGCCGTGAGCAGTACGGCAACAAATTTTTTCAATCTATTTCCCCTCCTGATAGTTCCCCGCGCGGTCCCGTGAAAGCTGCGATGGGCGGAAGGATTTTCCGCTTCCTGAACGCATTTCCAAACGCGCGGTTTTTAAAGCAACAAGGCCCTGCCCCGGACGGCGCTCACGCGCCTGCCGACGGCCTGACCGCTATCTGCTGAAGGATCTGCCCGATGCTTCCGCAGATGGCAAGATCCGCTCTCGAGTCGAGCTGCGTCGCCGATTTATTGATCAGCACGAGCCGGCTGCCGCGGTAATAATCGACCAGCCCCGCCGCGGGATAAACGGAAAGCGAGGTGCCGCCCACAATGAGCATGTCCGCCTCCGAAATCGCCTGCAGCGCGCCGGTAAGCACGTCCGCGTCCAGGGACTCCTCGTACAGCACCACGTCCGGCTTGATGACGCCGCCGCAGCCGCAGCGGGGGATGCCGGCGCTGTCGCGCATATACTGGGCGGTAAAAGACTTATGGCACCGCTGGCAGTAATTCCGCAGGACCGACCCGTGCAGCTCGTAGACGTTTTTGCTCCCGGCCTTCTGGTGCAGGCCGTCTATGTTCTGTGTGACGACGGCAGACAGCCTGCCGGCGCGTTCCAGCTCCGCCAGCTTTTTGTGAGCCGCGTTCGGCTCCGCCTGCAGAAAGAGCATCTTATTGCGGTAAAAATCAAAAAACTCGTCGCAGTGCGTCTGAAAGAAAGTGTGGCTTAAAATCTCTTCCGGCGGATATTTGTATTTCTGCCGGTAAAGACCGTCCTCGCTTCGAAAGTCCGGGATCCCGCTCTCCGTGGAGACCCCCGCTCCGCCGAAAAACACGATTCGTCTGCTTTCGTCGACCATCTGCTGAAGACGTTCCAGTTCCGTCATGGCTACCACCTCATTCCGCTTTCTGATTGTACCATATTTTCTATGATATTCCAATGCAAAAAAAATTCAAGGGGCACCCCCCCTCCGCAAAGGACCGGGCCCGGAGTCCTCGAAGGCCCTGCGCGCGCCGGCGGACGCAGAAAAAGCCGCAGGACCCCGCCGAATGGCGGTTCCCTGCGGCTGACTGCGCCTGTGGAAATTCTGTTACCCGATGAACTGCTGCGTCCAGTAATAGTAGCCGTTCGCGTTCTGCGCGACGCCTACGCCGATCTTCGTAAAGGAAGAGTTGAGGATGTTGGCCCTGTGGCCTTCCGAATTCATCCACCCGTTCATGACCTGCGCCGGGCTTGTCTGGCCCATGGCGATATTTTCGCCCGCGGTGCGGTAGGTAATGCCGAACTGCTTCATCATATCGAACGGCGAGCCGTAGGTAGGCGACGTGTGGTTGAAATAATTGTTTTTGGCCATATCCTGGGATTTGAGGGTTGCCGTCTTGGTCAGAGCGGAATCGACGGAAAGGGCGCCGAGCCCGCGGGAAGTGCGTTCCTGATTGACCAGGCTGACGACTTCATTCTGGAAGGCGGAATAGCCGGAGCCCGAAGCGGGCGAGGAAGACGCCGGCTTCGAAGAAGCTGCCGGAGCGGAGGACGCGGGCTTGGGAGCGGAAGATGTGACCTTGGAGGAGGTCGTCCCGGCCGATGCGTTCGAGCCGGAGGAATTCTTGCAGAGGCTGTTCAGGATGCTGTTGATCCAGTCGCTGTAAGAGCCGCCGGACGGGGAAACGACATAGGTATAGACGTTGCCGGCGCAGTTGGAATTGACGGTGCAGCTGCCGTTGGTGCAGTTTGTCCCGTTCGTGCAGAAATTAGCCTGGCAATACGCTTTCGTCGAGCATCCGTTGGTCTTGCAGGAAGAAGACGTGCCGCTCTTCGCGCTGCTCGCTGCAGACGACGCCGGCGACACCGCCGAGGAAGCGGACGGCTGGACCGCGCTGGAGGAAGACGGGCAGGCGGACTTGTTTTTCGCAGCCTGAACGGCTGCCTGTACTGCCGAAGCGTTCACGCTGCCGGAAGTCGGGCAGGAGCTTGACTCCTTCGAAGCCAGCACCTGGTTAAGGGCGTTTGAAATGGAAGTCGGACAGGATTTCGACGACACGGCGGAACGCACAGCCTGAGCCGGCTGACCGGAAAAATACGTATTGCCGCCCGCCGCATAAGCCCCGACGCTTCCGCAGACAAGCAGTGTGGTGACAAGCGCGATGACTTTGCTTTTCATAGGCAATCTCCTTATGTCCAAAAGATTTATTTCGTTACAAATATGTAATTCATTCCTGTAAATTATTACATTTTTGTAACTTTTGCGTGACTTCATTGTAACACCGGCAGATATCGAGTTCAACGCACAATTTCTTCCATCCCGGCGGGCACGGAATGTCCCGCGGACTAATCCGCCGGAAGGGGGAATATAAATGGAACAAAAACACAACGAAAGGCAGATTGCCATGAACAATCATTATCCGTTCGAACTGCCTGCGCTCCCCTACGCCTACGACGCGCTGGAGCCGTATCTGTACGCCCGGATCCTGCAGCTGCACCACGACAGGCACTTCAAGAACTACGTCGACGGGCTGAACCGCGCGCTGGAGGATTACCCCGCTTACCACAGCTGGACGCTCGAACGCCTGATACGCGACAACTGCCGCCTTCCCTTTCAGATTCAGGCGGCGGTCTGGCAGAACGCCGGCGGCGTGTTCAACCACGCCATGTATTTCGACATCATCGCGCCGACCGCGGAAAACCAGTCCGTCGGAAGCAGGCTTTACGAGGCCGTGATTTCCGCCTTCGGCTCGGAAGAGGAGTTCTTCGCCAAGCTGAAGGAATGCTCCCTTTCGCAGTTCGGTTCCGGCTGGGGATGGCTCACCGCGGACCGGAGAGGAAGGCTGAGGATCATCAACACGCCGAACCAGGATACCCCCCTCTCGTGCGACCTGTGCCCCATCATCCCGCTCGACGTATGGGAGCACGCCTACTATTTGCAGTATGAAAACCGCAGGGCCGACTACATCGACGCTTTTTTCCACATCCTGAATTTCGCCGTTGCGGAAAAAAATTACCTCGCCTGTTTTTCCCGCACGTCGGTCAGGCGGGAATGACGGCCGTCCGCCGGCACAGCCGGGGGATCCCGCAAAGGGGGCTTCTTCCGCATGGCGCGGGAGAAGCCCCCTTTCGCCGGTCCAGCCGGCCTCTTTTTTCTTCAGTCCGCAGCAGGATTTCCGGGGAGAAATAAGTCCCGCGAAAACTGCCGGAATCTGGAAATTTAAGTTCGAATTAACCGGAATTTAACGGGAGCTGAGGCCGCTGCCCTTATAATTTTGCTGTGGAAACCGGGAGGCACCCCGAGAGGAGAAATCGTGGCAATGGATGAGAAAAAAAGAGAAGAATTAGATAAAATCATCAGAGAAAAACAGATACGCACCGTTTTTCAGCCCGTCGTTTCGCTCCGCGACGGAAACGTGCTGGGCCACGAGGCCCTGAGCCGCATCACCTGCAAGACGTCGATCGAAGGCCCCGAGCAGCTCTTCCGCATCGCCGGGCAGCAGGACCGCATCTGGGACCTTGAGCTGCTGTGCCGGACGACCGCGCTGCAGACGGCATTCCTTGTGAAACGCGCCCACAAGACAAAAAAAATCTTCCTGAACGTCAACCCGAACGTCATGCACGACGAAAAATTCCGCAACGGCTTCACCAAGGAATACCTGACCCAGTACGGCATCGAGCCGGAAAATATCATCTTCGAGATCACGGAGCGGCACGCAATCTCCGACATCAAAGGCTTTCAGGGCACCGTCGCGCATTACAAGCATCAGCACTACCGCATTGCAATCGACGACGTCGGGGCCGGATTTTCCGGCCTGAACCTCATCAGCGACATCCACCCGCACTACATCAAGCTGGACAACAACCTGATCCACGGCATCAACAACGACAGCACGAAATACGCGCTGGTAAAAAGCATGGCGGAGCTTTCAAAAACGGCGAACATCCGCCTGATTGCGGAGGGCGTGGAGACGCGGGAGGAGCTTTCCACACTGATCGACCTCGGCGTGCAGTACGCGCAGGGGTATTTTCTGAAGCGCCCGGAAGACGACATCGGCGATATCGACAGAGACGTCAGGGACTTTATCGTCGAGCAGAACCGCAGAAAAAACCATATGGTCGGCAACCTTGTCAGCAACATCTATATCCAGAATATCTGCACGAAAACCGAGACCATTCCCCCCGGCATGAATGTGGAAAAAGTATTCGAAAAGATGAAGGGAAGCCCGAACACGTACGGCCTGTGCGTCGTGGTGGACGGGAACGTCCTCGGGATCATAACCAAGGCCAACCTTCTGCTTCAGCTCAGCGGCAGGTACGGGTTCAGCCTGAACCAGCACCGTACCATCTCTTCGCTCATGGACCAGCAGTTCCTGATGGTGGACTGCCGCACCCCGATAGACGCCGTCTCGACCGCCGCCATGTCGCGCCCGCCGGACAAGCTGTACGACTTCATCGTCGTGGTGAAAAACGGCCGTTACCTCGGGACCGTCACGGTCAAGGACCTGCTGCAGAAAACAACGGAGGTCGAGGTGGCGAACGCAAAATTCCAGAGCCCGCTGACGGGGCTGCCCGGCAACGTCATCATCGACCAGCAGATCAGCCGCTGCATCTCGAGCGGCGAGGCGTACAGCATCATGTATTTTGACATCGACAATTTCAAAGCCTACAACGACGTTTACGGGTTTGAAAACGGCGACAAGATTATCAGGCTGCTCGCCAGCTCCCTGACGGCCCACCTGCCGCCGGAGCAGTTCGTCGGTCACGTCGGCGGTGACGATTTCGTCGCGGTCCTGCAGCGCGGGGACCCGGTTTCGTTCTGCAAATCCGTCATTGCGGAATTCGGCCAGGGAAAGCTGCAGTTCTACCGCGGCGAAGACCTGGAGCGCGGCTACATTACAGCGGAAAACCGCCGCGGAGAGCCGGAGGAATTCCCTTTCGTCTCTCTTTCCGTCGCGGGGGTGCTGAACGGCTGCCGCCGGTTTCGGAATATGGTGGAGCTTACGGAAGAGCTCGCCAAGCTGAAAAAGAAAAGCAAGCAGATCAGAGGAGACAGCTGCCTGTGGCTGGAAGAAACGGAACATCAGCCCTGCGCCCGGCCGGCGGGCGGGGAGAAGGCCGCCGAGGCCGACGCCCCCCGGCAGACCCTGGTGCAATGGATGTGAACGTGTCTGAAAAGCTCCCTCTCCGCAGCGTTCCATGCGTACGGAAAGCGCTGCGGCATTCGTTTTGCAATAATATCAATAATAATTATTATTATTAATATTGCATAAAAAAGCTAATTTTTCGGGCGAAAATATCTGCTTTTTTATGCTGGATTTTCAAAGGCCGATGCGATATACTGGAAAAGGAAAAAGAAGCCGGCCGGTGCGGCAGAAGCCTTCCGGCCGTTGAAAGGGAATACCGTATCATTCGTATCATTTCTGGAAGGCGGCAGACATCTTGCAAAAAGATTTTTGGGAGGCCGTGAACGGCCGCAGAAGTTTTTACGCAATTGGAAAAGAACCCGTTCTTTCCAATGAAGAAATCATAAAGCTGGTAGAAAACGCCGTGAAGCAGGCGCCGAGCGCTTTCAACTCGCAGGGAAGCCGGGCCGTCGTTCTGCTCGGCAAAGAACACGACAGGCTCTGGGACCTGACGACCGAAACGCTGCGCTCCATTGTTCCGGCGGAAAATTTCGCGTCGACGGAGCAGAAAATGAAAGCGTTCCGCGGCGGGTACGGGACCGTTCTGTTCTTTGAAGACCAGCCCACGGTGCAGGGCCTGCAGAATCAGTTCCCGCTGTACGGCGACAATTTCCCGGTCTGGTCGCTCCAGTCTTCGGGGATGCTGCAGTACCTCGTGTGGGTCGCTCTCGAGGCGGCCGGATTCGGGGCCAGCCTTCAGCACTACAACCCCCTGATCGACGAAAAGGTCGAAAAAGCCTGGAACGTTCCGAAGACCTGGAAGCTGCTCGGCCAAATGCCGTTCGGCAAGCCGCTGGCCGCGCCGGACGCCAAGACATTCCTCCCCATCTCGGACCGCGTGAAGATCTACCAGTGAACCGCGGCGGGACGCCGCGTTTTATAAGCAAGCTACCTGCTCATCAGGCTGAAAATAAAAACAATTTGGAGAAAGAAGGAGTACAAAATGTCAGATCTGGCTTTTTATCGTTGTGAACGGTGCGGGAACATTGTCGCACTGATTCGGAAGGGCGGCGGCACTCTTTCCTGCTGCGGGCAGGAAATGACCAAACTCACGGCAAACTCCACCGACGCGGCGCAAGAAAAACACGTACCGGTCGTGACGAAAGAAGACGGCAAGATTGTCGTAAAGGTCGGCTCCGTGGCGCACCCCATGACCCCGGAGCATTACATCCAGTGGATCGCTCTGGAAACGGAAGGCAGGCTCCGTTTCGCTTACCTGAAACCCGGCGAAGAGCCGAAGGCGGTCTTCTGCGGCGCCGAACACGGCACCGTCTACGAATACTGCAACCTGCACGGCCTCTGGAAAGCAGAATTTTAACAGCTCCATCCCTCTCGTGTGAAATTGATGCAAAAGAACGCCGCCCGGTTAGACCGGGCGGCGGTCTCTTTTTTTGAATTTTTAGCGAATCGCCCAACTCAAC
>JAEZCC010000030.1 GCA_023412715.1 Bacillota bacterium | reverse complement strand
CCCCTCACCCCCGCGGCGCCCTGTCTCCCCCCCCCCCCCCCCTCTTCTCAGAAATCCGTACTGGGGAAATCAAAAGGGAGATAATCTCTTATTGTCAGGTTTCACGCCGTGTCACAGAAGTTTCTTCATCTCGTCGGCAACGTGCTGTACCTGCGTCCCTACGACGACCTGGACACTCGTCTTGCCGGGACGGATCACGCCGGCGACTCCGGCAGATTTGATGACCTTCTCGTTGACGGCCGTATAATCCTTGATTTCAACGCGCAGACGGGTAATGCAGCTGTCAAAATCTTTGATATTGTCCTTGCCGCCGAGACCTTCCAGAACTCTGGCCGCTACGCCCGCGTAATCGCTGCTGCTGAGCGTAACGTCCTTGTCCACTGTCTCATAGTCGTCGTCTTCACGGCCGGGCGTCTTAAGATTGAACTTAACGATGATAAAGCGGAATATGACATAATAGAGGAAGAAGAAAATCAGGCCGATAGGAATAATCAGCCACGGATTCTCCGCCATAGGAGCCTTGGCGCCCAGGATCAGGTCGATCATGCCGCCGCTGAAGTTAAAGCCCGCACGGATCGGCAGCAGGGTCATGACGCCCATGGAAACAGCCGTCAGAGCCGCATGCACAACGTACAGTCCGGGAGCGAGGAACATAAACGAGAATTCGATCGGCTCCGTCACGCCCGTGATAAAAGCGGTAAGGGCGGCGGAGAAAAGAAGGCCGTAGGCAATCTTTTTCTTTTCCGTTTTGGCCGTATGGTACATGGCAAGAGCAGCGCCGGGAAGGCCGAACATCATAATCGGGAAGAAACCGGTCATATACTGTCCGGTGACGCCGTATGTACCTTTGCCGGACCAGAAGTTGCCGAGGTCGTTCACACCGGCGGTATCAAACCAGAACACGGCGTTCAGAGCATGGTGCAGACCGAACGGAATGAGCAGGCGGTTGAAGAAGCCGTAAAGCGCGGCGCCCCAGGCGCCCAGGCTGAGGATTGCTTTGCCGAACGAAACCAGCGCTTCGTACACGACCGGCCATACAAAGAACAGGACTGCGGAAGTGAGGATGGAGATGGCGCCTGCCATAATCGCCACGCTGCGCTTGCCGCTGAAGAAAGCCAACGCGTCCGGCAGCTTCGAATCATGGAACTTGTTGTAGCACCAGGCACCGATCAGGCCGCAGATGATGCCGATGAACACGTTGTTGGTTTTGCCGAAAGCCGCGTCGACCTGCTCAACCTTGATATGCCTGAGCATTGAAACGGAGGCCGGCGCAAGCAGGGCCTGCGTCATCAGCCAGGATACGAGGCCGGCCAGTGCCGCCGTGCCGTCGCTCTCCCTTGACATGCCGATCGAAATGCCGATGGCGAACAGGATCGCGATGTTGTTGATCAGCGCGCCGCCCGCCGTGATCAGGAATGCCGCAACCACATTGTTTGCGCCCCACCCGGTGGGGTCAATCCAGTAGCCTATGCCCAAGAAAAGTGCCGCCACGGGCAAGCAGGCAACCGGAAGCATCAGGGATTTGCCGAGTCTTTGCATTGTCTTCATCATAATTCCATGCCTCCTGAAAATTTTATGCTGTAGCAGTCGGGCCGGTGCGAGCACCTGCCCTGCTGCTCAATGCGCTACAAAAATCTTTAAAGATTCTCTTTCAGGAACGCCTCAAGCGTTTTGGCCGCCTCCGCTTCATCGGCGCCGTCGAAGGTAAAATCAATCTCGTCGCCCTGCTTTAAAGCAAGGCCCATAACGCCGATAATGCGTTTTGCATCAACCATCTTTTTCGGAGTTCCCATCATGATTTTGCAGGTAAATGCCGTCGCCGCTTTCACAAGCTGCCCTGCCGGCCTGGCGTGAAGCCCAAGCTCGTCGGTGATTTGATAGCGCAGTGTTTTCATTTTTCGAAATACCCCCTGATCTGCTGCTTATTCCATTGCTGATTCTTTTGAAAGATCCATATTCCTTATACTCTGCCGAAGTCCTAAAAGATATCCGGGAGCAACCGACAGTTCATCATACCCCATTTGTAAAAAAGTTTTTGTCAGATTCGGGTCGGCGGCAAGTTCTCCGCAGATTCCGGCCCAGATTCCCGCCGCATGGGCTTCTTCCGCCACCATCTGCAGCAGCCGAAGCAAAGCGGGGTGGTGCGGCTCCCAGTACCGGCTCAGATCGGCGGAGCTCTGACGGTCCACCGCCAGCGTGTACTGCGTCAGGTCGTTGGTCCCCACGCTGAAAAAGTCCACCTCGCGGGCAAGCTCCGCCGCCGTCAGGGCGGCCGCCGGCGTTTCAATCATGGCGCCGAACCGGAGCGGCCCAATCGTCTTCCCTTCCCGCTCAAGCTCCGCCCGCGCTTCTTCCGCCATCTGACGGCAGCGCCGGAGCTCCCAGTGGGAGATAATCATGGGGAACATAACGGCCACCGAGCCGAACGCCGCCGCGCGGTAAATCGCGCGGAGCTGTATTTTAAAAATCTCAGGCCTTGCGAAGCAGAGGCGGACGCCTCTCAGGCCAAGTGCCGGGTTCTCTTCGTGCGGGAGCTGGAGGTAGGGCGCCGTCTTGTCGGCGCCGATATCCGCCGTGCGGATTACGACCGTACGTCCCTGCATGCCCTGCGCCACCTTGCGGTACGCTTCGAACTGCTCCTCTTCCCCGGGGTAGGAGTCCCGGCCGAGGTAGAGGAATTCGCTGCGGAAAAGCCCGATTCCCTCGGCGTCGTTCTCCAGCACCTTTCCAAGGTCGTCCGGGCCTGCTATGTTGGCAAAAAGCCTGATTTTTCTGCCATCTTTGGTAACGGAAGGCAGTCCCCGCAGCGTTTCAAGCCGCTGCCTGGAGGCCTGGTACTCCTCCTGCGCGGCGCGCAGACGGCTGAGCGTACCGCTGTCCGGCTCCAGATACAGCTTGCCTTCCCCGCCGTCAACGGCGGCGGACAGGCCGTCGTACGGCGCCAGCTCCGCCAGGTCGGCTTTGACGACGCACGGGATGTTCAGCGCCCTCGCCAGAATAGCGGTATGGGAATTGGCGGCGCCGCCCTTCGTGACAATAGCCTGTAAAATCTTTTTGTCAAGCTGCAGGGTTTCGCTTGGGCTGAGGTCCTCCGCCAGCAGGACATACGGCTCCTGCGGACGGCGGTCCCGGGCCCTGCGCCCGGTAAGGATGCGCACCAGCCGCTTTGCAACGTCGGCCACATCCGCGGAACGGGCCTGCATATAAGGGTCGTCCAGCCCGGTAAAGAACTCGGAGAACTGCTTCCCGGCTCTCGCCGCGGCGGCGGCGGCCCGGCAGCGATCCTTGTGAATCGCGTCGGACACGGCGTCGTTGAAATCTCCGTCGTCCAGCATCATGCGCTGAACGTCGATGATCATGGCTTCTTTTTCGCCGATTTCACGGCGGGTTTTTTCAAAGAGCTGCGACAGCTCTTCGTCTGCAGATTTTTTTGCCGCAAGGAACGAGTCCCATTCCTTTTCCGGGTTTTCGGCCCGACTTTCATCGACCGAAGCATCCTCGCCCTGCAGCACGACGGCCGTTCCGAACGCAATGCCGCCCGAAACGCCTTTTCCTGTGAAAACGTCCATCCTGACCCGAATTCCTTTCTGCGTTATCGCTTGGCTTCGAGCTGGACGAGAGGATCGCCCGCCCGGACGGAACCTTCGCCGGTAAAGCGGATATTGCTGAATTTGTCCTGATTCAGCACGACCACCACGATGGTCGTGTCGTAGCCTTCCCCGCGCACGGCGCTCTCGTCAAAGTCAATGAGGGAATCCCCCGCGCGGACGGAATCGCCGGTCCTTTTGATTCTCGTAAAATGCTTGCCCTTCAGGCGTACGGTATCCAGCCCGACGTGGACCAGCAGCTCCACGCCGCTCTCCGTCGTCATGCTGAAAGCATGGCCCGTGTCGAACATCTGGTCGAGCGTCCCGTCCGCAGGAGCGGACACATGCCCACCCTCGGGGACGATTGCGATGCCGGGGCCCAGGACGCCGGAGCTGAACGTTTCATCCGGCAGCGACGACACCGGCTTGATTTTGCCGGAGACCGGCGCCGAAATAACAATTTCTTTCTTTTTTCCTATACCGAAAAGCATAGTTTTCAACCTCTTTTATTTCATAGCTTGAATTAAGATGAATGTCAAAATTTATGGACTCTGCTTCATCCTGCACAGATGAATGGCGATGCAGGCGATCTCCTGGCGGGGCAGTTCCACCTGGCAGGTTTTCCGCAGATAATCCGCGATTGCGTTCCCGCAATGGATTTCTTTCTGGAATTTTTCGCAGAGAAGAGAATACAGGCCGTCGTCGGCATCCGGAAGAGGATCGTTCTTTACGATGCGCTGCGTCAGAAATTTCAGATGCGTCAGAAACCGGTCGTGGTAATAATCCCCGTCACGGATCTTGTAATGCTCCTGGTTCTCGACAATGTCCAGAATCCCGTTCATCAGGTTGGTGGCGTCGAAAGTGCCTTTCACCGAGATATCGTACTCTGCGTCGAGAATATGGATGGCTATGGAGGCGGCCTCATCGCAGGGGAATGTGATGCCGAGGCGTTTCTTGATGATTTCGAGGGCATACAGCCCAATCTGATACTCTACCGAGTAGAAACGGCGGACCTCGTTCAAAAGCGCGTTGGTAAAGTCGAGCCCGTCCTTGTGGCGTTCCGCTGCAAAATGTATGTGATCGGCAAGCGTAATATACGCGCGCTCATTCAAGCGTTTATTCAGGACCCGCTTGGCGTAGCCGAAAATTTCGTCGGTCAGCTCGATATATTGGGGCGGCAAAGAAGAAAACAGATCTTTCAGCCGGTCGGTGTCCTTCTGATTCTCCATGCGGTATACTTTTTGAATCGCGGCGGGAGCAATCTCCATCCCCTCTTTTGCGCGAAAACCGATTCCCTTGCCGACGACGATAACCTCAAGGCCTTCGTCATCCAACGCCGTAACAATATTATTGTTAATCGGTTTGAAAATTTTCATAATTTCAACTCTTTTAGGCTATAAAAAAAGCCAAATTTTAACGGAGCATAATGAATGTGACCCGTAAAATTTGGTTTTGCCTGCATTACCAGTGACAGCCCAAATATTCAATTTGCAGTAGTGTGTCGGACCAGTGACCTTCTATCGTCAATTATATCTATAAAGTAAAAAAAAGTCAACCAAAATTTATAAAATACTTAAAAAAATCATTTTCCTCCGCTGCTGAAGTTTTCCGAAGACGCATGATCATTTACTTTGAACAGCTTCAGGCAGGTCAGACCGAACGGGTCCGTACCGTATGGATTTTTACCGGCTCTGTGTTACGGGAAACACGCAGAAACAGGAGGGCTTTCCGCAAACCGCCTTGCTATTTTTCGGAAATGCTCTTATGATAAAGGTATGCTGTCTAGAAAAACAGAAAATCATTCAGAAGGGTGACTGAAAAATGGTGAAACGTCTGATTGACTGCACGGCCGGAGACATTGCGAAAATGGGAAAGGCCGATCTGCTGAAATCCATCGCGCTGAGCGAAGGCCGCGTGCTTGCATGCGAAACGATAGGCGCCGTCCCTCCTTATCTGGAAAGCGTGACCAATGCGGAGTTTGCCTGCGGGATGGGGGCAGATATGCTGATTCTCAATATGTTCGACGTAAACAGCCCCAAGATCTACGGCCTGCCGCCCGTTGAAAAGAAAGAGACCATCCATGAGCTGAAACGGCTGACGGGGCGCATCGTCGCGGTGAACCTCGAGCCTGCCGATCCGAAATTTTCCGCCGCGGCGGAAGACAACGTATGGGCCCTGACCGAAGGCCGCCGGGCGACCGTGCAGAACGCGCGCACCCTGTGCGAAATGGGCGCGGATATGATTGTGCTCACGGGTAATCCGGGCATCGGGGTGCAGAACCGCGCCATCACGGAATCGCTCCGGGCCATATCGCAGGAGCTGGGGGACCGCATGATCCTGGCCGCGGGGAAGATGCACGCCTCCGGCATTCTGTCGGAGGCCGGCGAAAACCTCATCACGCGCGAAGACATCTGCGAATTTGTAAAGGCCGGCGCCGATATTATCCTTCTGCCCGCGCCGGGAACCGTTCCGGGAATCACGATGGAATATATCCGCGGCCTGGTGGAATACGCCCACAGCCTTGGCGCGCAGACGCTGACGGCAATCGGCACTTCGCAGGAGGGGGCGGACCGGGATACCATCCGCAGAATTGCGCTGATGTGCAAAATGACCGGCACCGATATCCACCATATCGGGGACTCCGGCTATATCGGGATGGCGCTTCCGGAAAATATCACGGCATATTCGATCGCCATCAAGGGCGTGCGTCACACGTACCGCCGCATGGTGCGGTCGGTCAACCGGTGAGAGGGGTCTTATCGTGGTAAGGAAAATCGTCAAAGAAGACCGCGCGTCCTATCTGAAGATGGCGAAAGAATTCTATTCCTCGGAGGCGGTGGATCACAGCCTGCCTGAAAGCTATTTTTCTGAGACGTTTCAGGAGCTCATGCGCTCCGACTGTTACGCCGACGCATATATTTTGGAGTGCGGGAATAAAACGGCCGGTTACGCGCTCCTGGCCAAAACCTTTTCCCAAGAGGCCGGCGGCATGGTTCTGTGGATTGAGGAGCTTTACGTCATGCCGGATGACCGCGGCCGCGGTCTGGGGCATGAATTTTTTCTGTATCTGAAAAACAACCTGTGCCGCGGCGTAAAACGCATCCGGCTTGAAGTGGAGAGCAGCAATACAAGGGCAATCTCGCTTTACAGGAAGCTTGGATTTGAGGATCTGCCTTATTTGCAAATGATAGAGGAGTTTTGAACCGCCGCGAAACTTGTCAAGATTCCGCTGGAGCCAACGATCCCTTGTTTCTTCCTGCCCCGGCACTGCCTTCCTCCGCCGCTGGCGGCGGCAGCGCCGGGGCCAGTTAACAGCCGCGATGCGTCTGCCCAAACACAGGGCCGTTGACGGAATCCAGACCGATAGTCATGACCACCCGTAAAACGGGTGGCTTGACCGAGCCCTAAAAGGGCATAAAACTACCAGCGCCTAAATGACGCTGGCTTTCACTTGGTTCAAGCCGTAGTGGACTGAATACCGGCTAACCCTT